>JAFGRD010000010.1 GCA_016935315.1 Pirellulales bacterium | reverse complement strand
ACGGGCGATTGTCTCGTGCGTCTCTGAAAGAGGCTGAAGTGTCAAGTAGGTTTCTTCCTGGTTTCTTTCGACGTCCGCGCACACCTCGTCCGTTCGCAGGCGAACCTGCGATTTTTCTTGGTGGTTTTCATCAAAGGGCTCCGGTGGGCCCCTCTGTCGAGCCCGAGCGGAGGTTGTGTGTCGACCGGCCGGGCCCAATGGTCGCTTGATGACACGCGTTGCTGAGTGGATTGATTGCGGTTCTTTCTCGGGTTCGATGGCAAGCGTTCTTCTGATTCTTCCGATTGCACCCCAAAACATCTCTTCGTGGATCCTGCTCCTGCATGTGAGGAGACACCCGACCGTTTCGGCCGGCACGTAACATTCCTTATTCGACCGCCCTGTGAGGTATGGCTCGCCCCAATCAACCCGACGTCGAAGGCAGCTGGAGTGGTCCAACACCAAGACCCATTGTCCATCTCAGGTTGTGTCAAAAATAGGGGTGATCACCCGTTTTACGTTGTTTTCAATTGACGGGTATTTGGGACACCAGACTCGGATGTGTTGGTATGATTTGAGTTGCGGCGAGCGCGATGCAAGAAACCAACGGTTTTGCGGGACGGTGCCTTCCAGTTCTGCGGTCACCGCGCCCTGATCAATCTTGCCCGCTACCAAGAGACCCGCCGATGGGGCTGCAAGCATCCGGATGGTTCGCGGTGGAAGAAGGCGGACGTTTGAGGTTGCCCGTAGTGCGGTGGCCAGATGGCGGTGGTGGCCTTCCTCGAACCCCAGCAAGCGGATGTGATCGAGATGATTCTGCGCGGGCACCGACGCGCAGCGTTGGTCGACCGATTGTGGCAAGCGTCGGCACCGAGGGGACCACCCGATCCGAATGATATGGGCCACGACCTGGACTCCGATCTTGTAGACCAGACGCCGGAACTGACGTACGTTGACATCGATACGTTTCTGGCGACCTTCTAAGTTACCGATACCGTTGGCATGGAAATGGAGCGTATAAGCCGAGGAATTTGACAGTCAATTGCGGCCTGATGGACTGCAGTGACCCAAAAACGACGATCACTGGCACGGCCAATCGAGCTTGGTACAATCACGTATGCTAGGATTAAAGTCAATTTCACCATCAATTTAACCAAATAAGGCCTTTAAAAAGCCCTTTTTTCTTTCTTTTGTTGTAAGAATTTGGTTCTAATAAGTATAGGGAAATGTGAAGAGCTCTTCTTTGCCGACAGGGCTCTTTGTAACGATAAATGCACGGACTTGGATAGGTGTAAATCTATGTTCAGAAGAGGCTTGCGACAAAAAACCGCCCCACACCGTGGAATGCGTCTGTGTCTGGAGAGACTTGAACCCCGTGTGATGCTCGACGGCACACCGGTGCTCAACGAGTTCATGGCGAGCAACGACGATACCCTTCTCGACGGGGACGGCAACTCGTCGGACTGGATCGAAATCCATAACGCCGGGGACCAGTCGATCAACCTGTCCGGCTGGCACCTGACCGACGACGCCGGCGAACTGACGAAGTGGACTTTTCCCGCCAAGATCCTCGCCGCAAACGAGTACTTTGTCCTGTTCGCATCCGGTCAGGATGTCGACGATTACGTCGACGGCGACGGCAACCTGCACACCAATTTCAAACTCGACAGCAGCGGCGAGTATCTTGGCCTAGTTCAGCCTGACGGGACGGTTGAGCAGGAGTTCTCCCCGACCTACCCGGAGCAGTACAGAGACGTTTCCTATGGATTGCTCCCCGGCGGGTTGACCTACGGGTATTTTACGACTCCCACGCCGGAGGATCTCAACAGCAGCTCGGTTCAGGGCTTTGTCCAGGACACCACCTTCAGCCACGATCGCGGATTCTACGAGGCGACGTTCCAGCTCGATGTCACCACCGCCACTCCCGGGGCTACCATCTACTATACCACCGACGGTTCGACTCCCGATGCCTCGAGCGCGCATGTCGATGCGCCCGACTCGGACACCCCCCCAGTCCTGTCCCTGAACATCACCACCACCACCATCGTCCGGGCCTACGCCGCGAAACCGGACTACGTGAGCACCAACATCGACACCCAGACCTACCTGTTTCTCGACCAGGTCATCGCACACCCGAACATGGACGAGTCCATCACGGAGGATCCCGTTTGGGGCCCGCAGATGCGCGACGCCCTCCTCGAGATTCCCAGCATCTCGCTGGTCACCCAGGAGGAAGTCCCCACCGAGCCGATCTTGAATCCGCCGGAGATCGGGGCTTCGATCGAGATGTTCTTCCCCGACGGCAGTGACGGCTGGCAGGCCGACGTAGCTATCGAACGTTTCGGCCGCCAGTACACGCTCTACCCGAAACACGCGCTGCGCGTGAGCTTCAAGGAGATCTACGGGCCGAAGCGGCTCAACTTCGATCTGTTCAGCGACACCCCCTACGGCGGCGACACCGCCGTCGACAGCTTCGACCAGGTTCTCCTCCGCAACGGCAGCCATGACTCGATCTTCGATGATCACTATTCCCACTCGCGCGGCACCTACATCCGTAACCGCTATTCTTTCGACCGGCAGCTTGAGGCGGGGCACCTCTCGATGCGCGGCACGTTCGTGCACGTCTATCTGAATGGTGAGTATTACGGTCACTACCACCTCATGGAGCGGCCCACCGCCGACTTCATGGCCACCTACCAGGGCGGCGAGGAGGAGGATTACGACATCATGAAGGGGCGCGACTATATCTACGCGATTCAGGGAAACAGCCAGGCCTGGAATTATCTCGTCGCCAACACCCACAACTGGGAGATCGTCCAGGCTTACATGGATGTCGACAACTACATCGACTACATGCTGCTGAACTTCTACGGCGGGAATGACCACGATTGGTACCCGAGCCACAACTGGGTCGCAGGCCGGAAGCGCGAGGCGGGGGCGAAGTTCCAGTTCTTCATGTGGGACAACGACTTCCTCTACCGGTGCGGGGGCAATTCTACTACCGGGTCCACCGCCAACACCGTCGACAATGGCGGCCCGGGAGACATGCTTAGTAAGCTGGATGATCACCTCGAATTCAGGATCCGGATGGCCGACCGGGCCCAGAAGCACTTCTTCAACGGCGGGATGCTCACCCCGGAGCGGGTCCAGGCCGACTTCACCGAACTCGCACAGAGCATCTCCCGCACCATCATCCCCGAGACTGCCCGATGGGCGGACGACGTACCGGTTCCCTACACTCCCGATGACTTTCAGAGATATGTCGACTGGATCGTGAACGTCAACGCCCCCACCCGGACCGACATCGTGATCGGCCAGATGCGGGCCGCCGGGCTCTTCCCGACCTTCGATGCCCCTTCGTTCAGCCAGCATGGTGGTACGGTACCGAATGGCTATGCATTGGCCGTATCGGCCGTGTTGGGACCCATCTACTACACCGTCGACGGGACCGATCCGCGCCTCCTCGGCGGAGCCGTTAATCCGAACGCGTCGGTGTTCGACAATCCGGGAACAAATACGTCCTTGGTCGAGTCAGGCGCCGAATGGCGTTACTTGGACGACGGGAGCAATCAGGGAACGGATTGGTATCAGCCTGGCTTTGACGACGCGGCCTGGGATTCCGGCAACGCCCAACTGGGCTACGGGGAGGGGGACGAGCAGACCGTTGTCAGCTATGGGCCGAACGCCAGCAACAAATATATCACAACGTATTTCCGTCACACGTTTCAGACGTCCGGCGTGGCGGACTTGACCGACCTGACAATGAGGCTCCTACGGGACGATGGCGCAGTCGTCTACCTGAACGGCGCTGAGGTCCGCAGATCGAATATGCCGTCGACGCCAATTACGTACACAACGTTGGCCAGCAGCACGGTCTCCGACAGCAATGAAACGACCTACTTCGAATACACACTTGATCCCGCCGCGTTGGTCGAGGGCGAAAACGTGATCGCCGTCGAGATGCACCAGGCGACCCTCGACAGCAGTGACCTGAGCTTCGATTTGGAGCTGATCGGCAACGTCCAGTCGGGCGGCGTCATTCCGATCACCGCAACGACGCACGTCATGGCCCGGGTGAAACAGGGGAGCGAATGGTCGGCGTTGACCGAAGCGACATTCATGGTCCACCCGGCGGCGGATGCAACCAACTTGGCGGTGAGTGAAATCCACTTCAAACCGCACGCCGCCCTGACGCAGTTCGGTGAAGCTAATGTTGACGACGATCAGTTCGAGTTCATTGAAGTGACGAACGTCGGCAGCGAGACGATCAGTCTACTGGGCGTGACCTTTACAGCGGGTGTCGATTTCACGTTCGGCGACGTGAATCTGGGCAGCGGCGAACAGATTGTCGTGGTGCGGAACGTCGCGGCATTTGAGTCCCGTTACGGGACCGGAAGTGACATCGCCGGCATCTTCCAAAACGACACTGGCCTGTCAAACAACGGTGAAACGATTCGTCTCGCGGATGGAACCGGTGTCACGATCACTGAGTTCACGTACGATACGAACGGTGATTGGCCGGATCGGGCGGACGGGTTGGGGAGCTCGATCGAAGTCATTGACACGGCAGGAGACTACGATGCCGCAATGAATTGGCGGGCGAGTCGGATGTTCGGTGGCACACCGGGCGCGGCCGGTAACGACGCGGTCGATGTGATCGTCAACGAGGTGCTTGCCCATACCGATCTGCCCGCCGTCGATGCAATTGAACTTTACAACACGTCCGGCATCATGGTGGACCTTAGCGGATGGTGGCTTTCCGATTCGTCAAACGACTACTTCAAGTACCAGTTCCCCGCAGGCACAACAATCGCGTCAGGTACGTACGTGTTGTTGGACGAGTCCAACTTCAATTCCGGCGGCCCGGCTAATCCAGTCCCCTTCGCGCTCGGATCGGCCGGTGACGACATCTGGCTTCTGGAGACGGACGGAACGGGTCGGCCGATTCGGTTTGCCGACGCGGTCGCGTTTGACGCGACGCTGAACAACGTGACGCTTGGCCGCGTCCCCAACGGCACCGCGACGTTTGACCTATTCCCGCTGGCCGCCGAATCGCTTGAGGCGGAGAACGGCCCGCACCTGCCCGGCGGGCTTGTGATGAGCGAAGTGCACTACCATCCGGCCGACCCACCGGCCGGCAGTACGATCAGCGAACAGCAACTTGAATTCGTCGAAATCTACAACCGTTCGGACGCCGACGTGGTCCTGCACGACAGCGTTCTCGGCGATTGGCGGCTTCGAGGGGGGGTCGATTTCGACTTCGACACACTGCCGGCCGGGACCACCCTCACAGCCGGCGCCGCACTCGTCGTCGTGTCCTTCGATCCGAGCCTGACTGACCTTGCCAGCGAATTTCGGTCGATTCACGGGATCGGTCCGAACGTGACGCTGATCGGGCCCTATGACGGTCAACTGAGTAACGCCGGCGAAACGGTGCGACTCTTGGCACCGACCGCCCCGCCAGCCAGCCAAACGAATCCGGTCCACTACCTGGTCGACCGAGTCATTTACGACGACGTGTCGCCGTGGCCGGCCGAGCCCGATGGGACGGGCCTGTCACTAGCGCGCATTGGTGCCGAGGCGTTTGGAGACGAGGCCGCAAGCTGGCAGGCGGCCACGCCAACGCCAGGTACCGTCACGTTCGTCGCGGCAACGGGTGACTTCGATACCGATGGCGATGTTGACGGCGACGACCTTGCCCTTTGGGAAAGCGGATTCGGCACCGAGAGTGGCGCCAATCTGCCAGACGGCGACGCCGATGCCGATGGGGACGTCGACGGCAACGATTTCCTGAACTGGCAGCTGAACTTTGGCAGCGGCACGGCATCTGGATCAGGCGGGAGCGCGGCACTGGCTTCCGGTAGCGTCGACTCAGGCCAGTCGAGCAGCTCACCGACTCGCACCGTCGACGACGGATCGGCTGATTCCGCGCACCCGCCGACTACTCGGGCACGCAGCGGCTCTGCGGTCGGTCTGAATGGTTCGAGCTTGTCGAGTAGCACCGGCCAACCTGTGCCAATCAACTCGTCGAACGGCTCCGGGACAAACGGCATCCGGCAACGGGGTGAACGATCGGAACCGCAGGGCGGAAGGTTGCCCACTCGGGTCGCCACACCGGAGGCAATCGCGGACGATCGGGCATCGTGGTACGGACCCGCCGACATCGCAACGTGGTCGCTGCCGCTTCCGGTGCCCACGACGACAAGCGGCACTACTCCCTGGCTGAACCTCCCGCAATTCCAGTTGCCCGGTCCTGCTCAACCGTTCCAGCGTGGCCGCGCCGTCGATGCTGTTATGTTACGATTGGATCAGCGTGCCGAACGGATTGATCTGGAGCGAGTGCATGGCATGGTGGAGGTTGTCACCCTGGCAAACTTCACGGCCGGGCATGATGAGCCCTGGATGGCTGCCCACGCTGGAAGGACGGTGCTCCAGCGGGCGATCCAACCGTCGGGCCCGTTCGAAGATCGCGCGGATTTCGAGACGGCTCTTGAGCAGCTGGTCGACGAGCCGCTGGTGAAGCTGCGGGACGCTCTGTAAACTCAATGCTGTCCATGCCCGATGGGCGTATTCGCGGCGATTCTCTGTTGTCTTT
>JAFGRD010000111.1 GCA_016935315.1 Pirellulales bacterium | reverse complement strand
TCGCCATACCCATAAGATGCGCAATATAGGGGCATGGCGCAATAGGGGTTTCGCAAGAATCTCAGGGTGCGGAAAATGGGACTAGTCCCACAGCGCGACGTTACTTACTGCTGGGCGGCTACAGCCCGAACACCTTCTGCATTTGCCGGCGGACCTGGGTCAAGCGCTCGAGGCCGCCGCCGCCCACCTCGGCCGTGGCCCAGCCGGCGAAGCCGATTTCCGCCAGGGCCTTGCGGACCTGGTCCCAGGGCAGGTCGCCGTCGCCGATGTCGGTGAACTTGTCCTGCGCGCGGCTGAAGCCTTTGACGTCGAGCTTCACGCACCGACGGCCGAACGCCCGAATCCAGTCGCCCGGCTGGCCGTATTTCCAGTGGTTGCCGATGTCGTAATACATGCCCACCCAGGGGCTGTTGAAGCCGTCGATGAACTTCACGAATTGTTCGGGCGTCTGCTCGGGCGGGGCGTCATGATTGTAGAACATCTGGTTCCAGACGTTCTCGATCAGAATCGGCTGCCCGAGTGCCGCGGCCAGCGGCAACAGTCGTTCGATCTCCTGCCGGCAGCGATTCTCGACCACGTCGGGCGGCCCGTCCTTGGCGTGTCCCAAGACGATCAGCACGCCGCAGCCGCCGGCCGCGTGGGCGACTCGCAGGCAGTGCTCGATGTTGGCGCGGCCCCGCGCCCGCTCCTCCTCGTCGGCGCTGGTCAAACGCTGTTGCCAGTGGGCGTGATTGATGGCGTTGTGGACGAACACGCGGGCGCTGCGTACCGCATCGCGGGCCTCTTCCGGCGCAACCTGCCCGGCCTCGTCCAAGTCGACGCCGTCGAATCCCGCCTCGGCCGCCAGGCGCAACCGCTCGGCCAGCGACAGCGATTTGCCGTCGACCTCCCGGGCGATCATCCCCAGCTTACAGGAAAGCAGGATGCGCTTGTCCCGCGAAGGCCGCACGACGGAGTTCGCGTCGGTGTCTTGGGCGGCCATAGCGCCGGCGCCGATCGCCGTGCCGCCCGCCACCGAGGCGGCTCCGGCCGCAAGAAAACGGCGACGACTCAACGCGGCGTGCCTTTCTGTCGTGTGGTTGGCTGGTTTCATGGCAGTCATCTCCTACAGTATTGGGGGCGGTAACGTTTGGGTATCGAGGGCCGTAGCGTTCCCAGGAAGGCCATCGTACCGCCTTGTCGGCCCGTTGTCGAGTTGCGGCACCTGCCGCTCCCCGAATTCCACCCAGACTTGTTGCGGCCGCTTCCGGAGATTAGGCTATGCTATGGGATGGAAGAGGCCACGGCTGAACAGGCATGGGCTCGAACCGCCCGGAGACAACGCGAAATGAGAAAAGCCCTTGGACTGCTACTGGTGGCGATCGTCTCGGCGCGCTGCGCCGGAGAGACCCGTGCCGCGCCTGAACAGAAACCCCTGATCGACAAAACGCTGGTGGTTTGGGTGTCGCCGGCAAATCTCGATCAGCGCGGCGGAACGGCGCTGACCGTCGACGCCAACGGCATCGACCGGTTCGACGGCGTCGTGTTCGGGGAGCTCCAGCCGAGCGTCTGGATGCCGGGCAGCAACCACTACAGCCGCACCGAGCAGCAGCAGGCCGACTGGCCGCGAGAAACCGCCGGGCCCGACGAGTTCGTGCAGATGGCCGTCGTCTATCAAGGCCGGTCGGTGGCCGTCTATCGCAACGGCGAGCCGTACGCGAAATACACCATGGCCGGAGAGCCGTATCCGTTCGGCCCGCAGTCGGTCGTGATGTTCGGACCGCGCCACCTGCACAATCTCAACGACTGTTTCGTCGGGCGCATCAAAGATGCCCGCGTCTACGACGAGCCGCTCGATCGGGCGACCATCGCCGCCATGCGGCCGGGCGAGCCGATCTTGGGGCTCGCGCCGTGGGCGTGGTGGGACTTTGCCACCACCGGAACCTACGAGCGGACCGGTCGCTTCAACGAGATCAAGCTCAGCGGCGACGCGACCATCGCAGACGGATGTCTGGTGCTCGGCGCGGACCGGGCGACCATGATCGCCGCACACGGCCCGGACGGCGCGTCGCAGGTCGCGGCCCTCCCGAAAGCCTGGTCGGCAAGCGATCCCGTGCCCCCGGCGGTCGTCCAATCGACGCGCCTGCTGCGTGAACGCCTGCTCGCCGATCCCTACCGGCCGGGCTATCACTTCTGCGTGCCCGAAGACATGGGTCGGCCGGGCGACCCGAACGGCTGCTTCTACGCCGCCGGGCGCTATCACCTGATGTATCTCTACAACCGCAACGGCGTGGGCTTCTGCTGGGGCCACGTCTCGAGCAAGGATCTCGTCCATTGGCGCCACCACCCCGACAGCATCGGGCCCGGCGACGGCGACGAAGGCTGCTTCAGCGGCGGGGCGTTCGTCGACGACGACGGCACGGCCTATCTGTCCTACTGGATGCTCTGGGGCAACAAGGGGATCGGGCTGGCCAGGAGCACCGACCGCCACTACGAGTCCTGGCGGAAGCTCGAAGCCAATCCGGTCATCAAGTCGACCGAGTGGGGGATCACGGAAACGCGGGACCACGACGGCAATCCGCTGGTGTACGGCTCGGCCGATCCGGCGAACATCTGGAAAAAAGACGGTAAGTATTACATCCTTACCGGCAACCTGCTGGTGTTGAACAAGTACGGTCGCCAGGCGGACGCCCCGCCGGAACACCAGGGCGACCGGCTCTACGTGTTCGAGTCGGCGGACCTCGAGCACTGGCGGTACCGCGGCGTCTTCTACCAACGCGACGAGCGGTGGACCGACCGCAGCGAGGACAACATGTGTCCGAGCTTTCTCCCGCTGCCGTCAAGTCCCGACGGCGGCCCGCCGAGCGGGAAGCATCTGCTGCTGTTTATCAGCCACAACAAGGGCTGCCAGTACTACGTCGGCGACTACGACAGGCCAGACGACCGGTTTCTCGCGACCGGGCATGGCCGGATGACCTGGGGCGACAACACCTACTTCGCCCCCGAGGCGCTGGTCGACGAGCACGGCCGTCAAATCATGTGGGCGTGGCTGACCGACAACCCCGAGGGCGAGCCCGAAAAGGGATGGTCCGGCGTCTACGGCCTGCCGCGGTCGCTCTGGCTCGGCGAGGACGGGACTCTGCGGATGCGACCGGTCGCCGAGTTGGAGATGCTTCGCTGCCGTGGACAGACGCACGGCGACCTCGCGCTGGCCGACGGCCAGACGCGAACGCTTGACGGCGTCGTCGGCGATTCGTGCGAGCTGGAGCTCACCATCGATCCGAAGACCGCGCGGCAGTGCGGCGTGAAAGTGCGGGCGTCGCCCGGCGGCGAGGAGCAGACGCTGCTCTATTACGACGCCGAGACGAAGAGCCTCGTGTTCGACGCCTCGGGTAGCGGGATCGACGGCCGCCGCCGGCTGGAGCGAGCCCCCTTCGCGCTGAGCGACGGCGAGCCCCTGAAGCTGCGCGTGTTCGTCGACAAGTCGGTCGTCGAAGTCTACGCGAACGATCGTCAGGCAATCTGCCGCCGGGTCTACCCGGGCCGCGACGACAGCCTGGGCGTGGTCCTGTTCGCCGGCGGCGGCGACGCCGTGTTCTCCCGCGTGCAAGCCTGGGAGATGATGCCGTCGAATCCGTTTTGAACGTTGCTCGGGAGATCGCCAATGGACTCGTGGGACGTGGTGCTTGTCGGGTGATTGACAAGCGCCGGCGGCTGCGGTAGAAAATAACTGCTACTTCAGCCAGGTGGCGGCTGGGCCGCTTGTAGCTGAAATGTTGCGAGAAGAACCGTTGAACGTGGAGCCGTTATCGGGCGACTACCAACCATCCACCCTGAGAGGACTGTGATATGTCTGGAAGCCATTGGACGCGACGCGAAATGCTCAAGGCGGGTGCGGCGGCCGTGACGCTGCCGACCCTGGTGCCGGGGCACGTTTTGGGACTCGACAACGAAACCCCCGCCAGCGAAGCCGTGCGTGTGGGCGTGATCGGCTGCGGCGGACGGTCTCGGCTGATTCGCGAGGCGGCCGACGTGCCGGCCTTCCGCGTGGTGGCCGCCAGCGATTGCGAGTTTCCCCGGGCCGAAGCTTATGTCAAGGAGCTCTCCGGCGGCGCCAAGTGGGGCGCCTACGACGACTTCCGCAAGATGATCGAAACCGAGAAGCTCGACGCCGTGATGGTCGAAACCACCACCCACGCCCGCGCCTGGATCACCATCACCGCCATGCAGATGGGCATGGACGTCTACATCGAGAAGCCGATGTGCCTGACGATCGCCGAGGGCCGCGTGATGGTCAAGGCCGCCCGGGCCTACGACCGCGTGACCCAGGTCGGCACGCAGCAACGGTCCATGCCGATCAACAACTGGGCGAGCGACCTGGTCAAGAACGGGGCGCTGGGCAAGATCCGCACCGTGGTCGCTCCGAACTTCGTCGGCCCGTTCCGCTGGACCAAGACCTCTTCGGCCGACGTCAAGGAACCGGTCGACGCCTGGTGGAACACCTGGACGAACCAGGCCGAGCTGCGGCCGTACGACCCGGCGCTGCACCGCGGCTGGGCCCGCTGGTGGGACTACGACGGCGGCGGACTGTGCTTCGGCGTGACCGGATGGGGTACTCACTCCTATGACCAGATCAACCGCGCACTGGGCACCGACGACACCGGACCGGCCGAGGTGATTCTCGAAGAGCCCATGGCCGACCGCGAGACGGGCAAGTTCATGCCCCGGGAAACCGTCGGCGGCGTCGTGGTGGGCGACACGGGCGATGTCGACACGGGCACCGACTACCACGGCATGGCGAAGCTTACCGGCCCGCGGGCGAAAGTGCGGATGAAGTTCGCCGGCGGCACGGAGCTGCGGCTCCACATGGACGGCGATCGCGGCCCGGGCCTGGGCGCCATCTTCGTCGGCGAGAAGGGCAAGATCGAGATCAACCGCAACAAGCTCGCCAGCAACCCCAAGGAGCTGGTCCGCTCGCCCGACAACCCCGGTCCCAACCGCCGGGCGGAAACGGCCTATCACATCGAGAACTGGATCGACTGCATCAAGAGCCGCAAGCCCTGCAACGCCGACATCGAAATCGGCCTGCGGGCCACCACGCTCTGCTACCTGGTCAACATCGTGCGCGACGTCGGCCTGGTCGGCCAAACGCTCCGCTGGGACCCGGTCGCCGAACGCTTCACCAACTGCGACGAGGCGAACAAGCTCCTCGACCGGCCCCGCCGCAAGGAGTTCGAGTTGCCGAAAATCGGCTGAGGACTCGCAAGATCATGATGGCTGGAAAGGCGTCTGCGCCGCCTTTCCAACCATCAGAATGTCCAACTTGTTCTTCTGCGAGTCCCAAGCGCGTCCGGAAGCGGCGAGATACGCTTTGGGCGGGCGGATCGTTTGTGCCCGACGGATGGCTCGTGCCCGACGGGCCGCGATCCGTTCACGCCTTGCCACGGCCCGCAACCAGGGCTAAGATTGTCTGACAGCCTATCCCTTGGAGAGTTCCCATGAAACGAAGCCTCGTTGCGCTGGTGTTGTTGATTCTCGTGGCGCCGTTTCCGGGCCGCGTGCCGGCCCAGACGCGGGATCGGGCAGACGTGCCCGAAAGGTACACGTGGAAGCTGGAAGACATCTATCCGTCGGACGACGCCTGGGCGGCGGCCAAGGAGGAGGTGGCCGGGCAGTTCGACGAGGTGCTCGTGTTCCAGGGCAAGCTGGCCAGATCGCCCGACAAGCTGCTTCAATGCCTGCAACTGAACTCGCGGATCGACAAGGAGCTCTCCCGGCTCTTCTGCTACGCCTCGATGAAGTCGGATCTGGACACGCGCCAGTCGAAGTACCAGGGCATGAAGCAAACGCTCCGGCAATTGATCACCGACTACAACTCGAAGGCCTCGTTCATCGCTCCCGAGATCGCCTCGCTGGAGCAGCCGGAGGTCGATGCGTTCATCGAGCGGGAGCCGGGTCTGAAAGTCTACCGGATGTACCTCGACGACATCCAACGCACCAAGGCCCATCGGCTTTCGGCCAAGGAAGAGAAGATCCTTGCCGAATCGGGGCTGATGGCCAGCGCGCCGACGTCGATCTACTCGATCTTCGCCAACGCCGAGTTGCCCTTTCCCGAGATCACCCTCTCCGACGGTACGAAGGCGACGCTCAACCAGGCCGGCTACGGCAAGTATCGCGGCTCGCCCAACCGGGCCGACCGCCAAGTCGTCTTCGAGGCCTTCTTCGGCGCCTTCGACCGGTTCAAGCAAACCATCGGCACGCAGCTCTCCGCCCAAGTCAACAAGGACCTGTTCTACACGCGGGCCCGGGGCTACGAGTCGTGCCTGCACCGGGCGCTGGACGAAAACAACATTCCCGTCGAGGTCTACCACGCCCTGATCGAGAACGTCAACAAGAACCTCGTTTCCTTCCACCGCTACCTGGCCTTGAAGCAGCGGATGCTGGGCGTCGATCAGCTCGAGTACTACGACGTCTATGCACCGGTCGTCGAGGAAGTCGATCTGAAGTACTCGTACGACGAGGGCATCAAGCTGATCCTCGACGCCCTGAAGCCGTTGGGGCCCGACTACGTCGGCGTGGTGAAGCAGTCGGCCGACAAGCGGTGGATCGACGTGTATCCCACGCCGGGCAAGCGTTCGGGGGCGTACTCCAACGGCGGCTGCTACGACGTGCATCCCTACATGCTGTTGAACTACAACGGCCAATACGACGACGTCAGCACGGCCGCCCACGAACTGGGCCACGCCATGCACAGCTACTACAGCAACAAGAGCCAACCGTATCCCACCGCCGATTACGCCACCTTCGTGGCCGAGGTGGCCTCGACGCTCAACGAGGCCCTGCTGATCCACAAGATGCTCGAGACAATCGAAGACGACAACGTCAGGCTGTCGCTGCTGATGAACTACCTCGACGGCGTGAAGGGTACCGTCTTCCGGCAGACCCAATTCGCCGAGTTCGAGCTGGCCATTCACCAAACGGTCGAGCGCGGCGAGCCGCTGACCGGCGACGTGCTCACCGAGCTCTACGGCCGGATCCTCAGGAAGTACTACGGCGACGCCGAGGGCATCTGCCATATCGACGAGAAATTCTGCGTCGAGTGGGCGTACGTTCCGCACTTCTACATGAATTTCTACGTCTACCAGTACTCGACCTCGTTCACGGCTTCCACGGCGCTGTCGGAGAAGATCCTCGGCGGTGAACAGGGAGCGGTCGAGCGGACCATGGAGTTCCTCTCGGCCGGAGGCTCGGACTACCCGGTCGCCATCTTGAAGCGCGCCGGCGTCGACATGATGACCAGCGCGCCGTTCGACCGCACTATGGCCGTGATGAACCGGGTGATGGATCAAATCGAGGAGATTCTGGACCGGCGCCAGAAGGCGAAGTCATCGGAGGGGAATTGACGGAACGTTTCTCCCCCAAACCACCTGCCTTTCCCAGAACAACCCACTCTGGCAATCCTCACACGAGGGGCACCAGGCCGGCACGAAGGAGAATATTCCGCCGAGCCCCCTTTCCCCAGGCAGGTTCAAGTGCTATAGTACCTGTTGTGGGGGCGTGTAGAAGTAGGGCCCCTTCAGCTTCTTTCGAGATTCTTCCTCTCCAGGTCGCTTCACGGCGAACTGCCGCAGGCGTGTCTTCGATCGCGGTTGACGTGCTTGCCCCCGCCTGCGTGACCTTCGTGCCAAATTTCCGCAAGGCATTCGGCGGCTGCGCCACGCCGGTCCACTTATGTTTCTCGTTTTGTTTCAAGGAGTTGTTGTCAGTATGGCACAAGGTACGATCAAGAAATTGGTGTCTGAGAGGGGTTTTGGATTCATCGAGGGTGAGCGGGGAGAGATATTCTTCCACCATTCCTCGGTCGAAGGCACGCCGTTTGAGTCCCTTCGCGAAGGGCAAGCGGTGACCTACACGGAAGGTCGCGGGCCGAAAGGGCCTCGCGCGGAGACCGTGACCGTCGCCTAGTTCCGCCGGCCATTGCGCTACTGAGGGCGCCAACGCCGAAACGCTTGGCGTCCTCAGTACGCTACGTTGGCACGACGGCGCACATGAACGAGCACGCCTGCTACGCAGCCGTTCTCATTCACTCGCTTCGGACTCGTCGTTTTTCCGAAGCCCAGTCAGAAAGGGAACGCGTGGCCAGAAATCAGAACACGTACCTGAAACGGTCCCGAGAGATGGAGAAGAAGCGAAAGGCCGAGGAGAAGAGGGCCCGCCGCCAGAGGAGAAAAGAAGAGGGGGACCGAGTCACCGAGCCGGACGTCGTCGAGAACTCGGATGCCACGGAGTATTGACGCACTCCCAGCCGCGGCCCGCTTGTCCCGCGGTTGCCGCAGACGCCGTTGCAGGAGGAGTTGACCATGAACACCCGGCGGATCTATCCGCTGTCGAGCCCTCTCTCGGCTCGTCAACGGTTCGTTCGATACCGTGCCAGCCGATTGCCCTTCAAGGCCGCCGTTCGTCTGGCCGCCGATGCGTTGTTTCGTTTCACGCATTGCGCTAGCGCCTCCAAAGCACTCTGGTCCGAGAGGACGCACGTCTGGCTGGGTCGCAAGACGTTTTTCTGCTGGGCCATGGAAGACACCGAGATCGACATCCCGCGGATGGTGGCCGACACGGTCGACGCTCCCGAGAGCAGCGACGAACTCTGCAGGGCGGTGCACGCGGCATTGACCGACTATTGGACCGATCGCCTGGATCGCCTGCCAGCCAAGAGCACGCCCCGTTGGCTGCCGCTGCCCTGAAGGCTTGTCAAGACGCCAGCGGCGCCGACGCGAGAGATCGAGGACGCGCAGCGGCTCCGCGCTACGAGAGCACCAGCTTCTCCGTTTCTGCATCGAACAGCACGACCTTGTTCTCGCGGTGGCCGATGATGCCGGCGCTTAACGGCGCCTGGACGCGGACCGCCGCGGCGATGGGGCTGAACGGCTGCTGGCGGCTCTTCACGCAGTCCAACAGGTTGCGCCAGAGCTTCGACGTGTCGCCCATCCCATTCCACTGCAGCACGATCTCGTCGGTCTCCTTGTTGGTCGCCGGATCGATCGGCACGATGCGGATTCCGGCGTTGGTCAGGATGATGATCCCGTTGGTGCCGCGAATCTTGGTCTCGATGCCCGTGTAGTTCGACAGCGAGTTCATCATCACCACGCTGGGGCCGTCCTTGTAGTCGGCGATGATGTTGCACTGGTCGGGCACTTCGCGGTCGTACTGGAAGCCGCCGCCCCCGCCGAACACCCGCTCGGGATAGTCCAGCTCCAACAGGCAGAAGACGGGCGTGAACGTGTGGACCAGCAAGTCGGTGGCCGGGCCGCCGGCGTAATCCCAGTAAAGCCGCCACTGGAAGAAACGCGATACCGTGTAATCCACCTGGGGCGCGTCGCCGAGAAAGCGCTTCCAATCGAGATCGGGGCCCGGTTTCGCCTGGGCGTCGAGAATCTCCATGCGTTCACCCCAGTCGCCGCGGCGGAAGTAGCCGAGTTGGGCATGGACCGGCTTGCCGATCACGCCGTCCTTGACCATCTTCGACACCTTGGCGTAGTTCTCGTCGGCCATGTACTGCGTGCCCACCTGGACGATCCGGCCGCCGGCCGTGGCCGCCTCCTCGAGCTTCTTGGCCAGCTCGAACTGCGACCAGTGCGTCAGCGGCTTCTCGCAATAGACGTCCTTGCCGGCCTTCACGGCGTCGATCGCCTGCGGGGCATGATGGCGGTCGGGCGTGGCGATGCAAACCACGTCGACGTTCGGGTCCTCGAGCAGCTCCTCGTGGGCACGATACGTCTGCACGCCGCCACACTTCTGCGCGGCGGCTTCCAGACGCGGCCGGTAAACGTCGCAGACGGCCACCGGCTCGGCCAGGTTCTCCTGCTTCAGGGCGTTGACGATGTCGATATGGGCCTGGCAGCGGCTGCCGACCCCCACGAACCCGACGCCGATCCGCTCGTTGGCCCCCTGGGCTTCCTGGGCCAAAACGGTCACTCGCGGCGCGGCATACGCCGCCAGGCCGGCAGCCGCGCCGGCGGTACGCAGAAACTCGCGGCGATTCGGTTCGCGTTCGGTTCGATTGGGGTTCTTGCTGGTCATGGTTCTTTCCCTCGGTTCACAATAATCGTGTTTCAGTTGGCTCGGGTCAAAAGGCCTTCGATACGCCCGGCATGGCGACCGGATATTGGCCCCCCTCGTCCGGCACGACCGGCGCTTCGGAGTCCCAAGTGTAGTCCTCCAGCCCCGGGGCCAATTCGAGGTCGGAGGCCATCGCTTCGTCCCAGGTAACCATCTGGCCGGAGAAGGCCGCCATCCGCCCGAGAATCGAGGCCATCGCGGCGTAGGCCGCCCGTTGGGCCTCGTTGTAGGGTGTGTCCTGGCGGATGGCGTCAAACAACAGATCGTGTTCGACCTGGTAGGCGTTGGGCTGCGGGCCGTCGTAGCGCCAGACCTCGTTGGCCGCGATCTGGTTCTGATTCTTGTAGATCCGCGGCTTCGGCGCGCCCAGGTTCTCCATGATCACGGCCGAGCCGCAGGCGCCGTGGGCGAAGTCGCTGAAGATGCCCCAGCACTTGTCCATGTGGCGTGCCTGGGCATAGAGGTGGGCACCGTCGGCAAACGTGTATTCCACGCAGTAGTGGTCGAACATCTGGTCGGGCGACGTCCGCACTTGCCGGCCGCCGTGTCCTTGGGCGGCGACCGGCCAGGCGTCCTTCGCCCAGCAGCAGACGTCGATGTTGTGGATCAGCCAGTCGACGAAGAAGCTGGCATTGGTCCAGGTGAAGTTGCAGTAGTTGCGGATCTGGTAGGCCAGCTCGCTCATGTCCGCCGGCTTGGGGAACGAGCCGACGGGCCCGTGCATCCGGTACGTGCGCAGCGTATGGATCTCGCCGATCTCGCCGTCGTGCAGCCGGCGGATCACTTCTTCTCGCGGCTTGTCGTGGCGCCACATCAGGCCGGAGGCGATCTTCAGGTTTTTTTGCCCGGCCGCCTCGCCGGCGCGGAGCACGCGCCGTACGCCCGGCGCGTCGACGGCAAACGACTTCTCCATGAACACGTGGCGTCCCCGCTCGACGGCGTATTCCAGGTGGATCGGGCGGAACGCCGGCGGCGTGGCCAGCAAGACGACGTCGCCGGGGTCCAGCGCGTCGATGGCCTTCCGGTAGGCGTCCAGCCCGACGAAGCGGCGGTCCTCCGGCACGTCAATCTGCTTCTCGAACTGCGGCGAGAGGTTCTTCAGGCTGGCGTCCAGGCGATCGTCGAAGGCGTCGGCCATAGCCCACAGCTTCGTGGGGCCGCTGGTCGACAGGGCGTTGGCGGCCGCGCCGGTACCCCGCCCGCCGCAGCCGATCAGCGCCACTTTGATCGTGTTGTCCTCGGCCGCGTGGCATCGGGGCACGACGGCGCCGGCCAGCGCCGTGCCGGCCAGGACCTGGCCCGATCGCTTCAGGAAATCACGCCGCGACGAAACGGGGGGGTCGTGTTGCTCTCGAGTGTTCATGGCAGGGACCTGAGTTGGGTTTCAGAACACCTTCGTACTACTTCCGTCCGAAGGTAGCTGTCGTCGCAAGACTTCCGCTTGGGGGCCCTTCAGCATCACGGCCGTCCGAATTCTTGCGAATCCAGCTGCGTTCTTGCTGGCCAAATTCTCGCGGATTCGGCGACGTCTCCCATTCGCGGTTCCAAGCGTCCCCATTATGCTCCGCCGGCATTTGCTTCGCAAGTCCCTCGCGTTGCCGGGCCCCTATTCCCGCCGGAGCGCCCGGATCGGATCGACCCGCGCCGCGCGGATCGCCGGATAGACACCGGCCAGCACGCTGATGACCGCGGAGAACGCGACGGCGGCGACCAGCAACCAGAGCGGGAAGGCGAAGACTTGCAGATCGGTGGCGACGCCTTGGCTGCGGGCGTAGGTGTTCACACCGATCTCCAACAGCCAGGAGACGGAGCGCCCCAGGGCCAGCCCGCCCAGTCCTCCCAGCAGACCGATCACGCCGGCCTCGGTCAGGAAGAGCACGGCCAGGTCGCCGTCGGAGGCGCCGATGGCCTTGTAGATGCCGATTTCCTGGTAACGTTCGAGCACCGACATCAGCAGCGTGTTGATGATCCCCAGCCCGGCCACGACCAGGGCGACGGTCCCCACGGCGGCCAACAGCACGTCGATGAACACGAAGAACGCCCGCATCTTGTCCAGCCGGCTCAGCACCGTGCGGGTGCGGAATCCCATCTCCTTGACGGCCTTTTCGACGCGCTGCAGATCGCGGTAGTGTTCCACGCGGACGGTGGCTTTTTCGTAGCCGGCGGCGGTCGCGCTTCCGCCGGCTTTCAGGCGCTCCAGGGCCGGCGCGAGACGGATACCGGGGATTTGCTTCATCAGATCGACCGGCAGCAGGACGGCCCGGCTGATCGGCCCCGGCATGGGGTGCGGAATGCTGTAGATCCCCACGACGGTCACCGTGAACCGTTTGCGCTGGAAGGCGAAGGTCGCTTCCTGCTCGGGCGACAAGCCGGACGCCTCCAGGGCGACCTTCGCCCCGACCGCGTCGTCGGGCGACTCGAAGCCGAGCTCTGCGGCCAGCCGCTTGCTGAGGATGGCCTCGGGGGCTTCGCCGGGGGTGAAATAATCGCCGACCAGGTCGGCTTCCTGGGCCATCTCGAACAGCGAGATCTGCCGTGGCAGGCCCAGTGCCATGACCTTCTTGGTCTGTTGGCCGCAGGTCAATTTGACATCGCTGACGCGGAAATCGGGATAGGCCACCACGACGCCGGGCAGGGCTTCGATCCGCCGCAGCGCGTCGTCGTCGAGCACCGCGGCATCGGGGTTTTTACCCTCGTCTTTCTCTTCGGGCTTTACCTGGATATGGTTGACCAGGCCCAGCGCCCGAAAGGGCGTTTCCGCACTTCTCTGGATCCCCAGCGCGAAAGCGACCATCGAGACCAGTGCGCCGCTGGCGATCGTTACTCCCAGCCAGGTCAAGGCCACGCGCAGCGGCGTGCGGCGAAGACCCTCCAACGCCAGTTGCACGATCCTGAGTATCCTCATGGCGCAGCGGCCTCCTCGTCGACCAGACGGCCGTCTCGCAAACGGACGATGCGATCGGCCACCCGGGCGGCCATCTCGCGGTTGTGCGTGACCATGACCACGGTGGTCCCCAGGTCGCGGTGCGTTCGCGACAACAGGGCGATCACTTCGGCGGCGGTGGCCTCGTCGAGGTTGCCGGTGGGCTCGTCGGCCAGCAGCAGCGCGGGCGCGTGGACGATGGCCCGGGCCAGGGCGACTCGCTGTTGTTCGCCGCCGCTGAGTTGGCTGGGGCGGTGGCCGGCGCGGTGGGTCAGCCCGACGCGGCGGATCGCCTCGGCCGCCTGTCGCCGCCGCTGCTGGCCGAATGTGCCTTGAAAGGTCAGGGCCAGCGAGATGTTCTCCTCGGCGGTCAAGCTGGGTACGAGGTAGTACGACTGGAACACGAACCCGACGCCCGTCCGCCGATAGAGGGTCCGCTGGTAAGCGTTTAGCGAGGCCAGGTCCCGGCCGTCCACGCAAACGCTTCCAGAGGTTGGGGTATCCAACCCACCCAGGAGGTGCAGCAAGGTCGATTTTCCGGACCCGCTGACACCCAGGACGGCCAGAAACTCGCGTCGTCTCACGTTCAGATCGATCCCGTCCAAGGCCTGCACTTTGGCCGACCCTACCTGGTATTGGCGCGTGAGTTTTCGCGTCTCGATAAAGACTTCGCCGTCGTTGGCGGAATTCATGAGGTGACTACACCCGGCTCTCCGGTCCGTTCTTCTTCCAACGCCTATTCGCAAGGGGATTCGTTGCACCCCCCATTATTGCCGCCAAGCCGCAAAGAGGCAACTAGACGGCAGGGCCCCCGAATGTTCTATTCTTGTCTGTGCCTCTGTTTGCTCCCATTGTGGCAAATCGGAAGGGTTGCCATGCGTCTGAGGATCGGCACGAAGCTGACGCTGGGCTTTCTCCTGGTCGGCGTGGCGGTCTGGGCGGCCGGGCATCTCTCACTCGACGTGCTGCAAGACGCTTCGCTGGACGCGATCGGCGACAACCTCGACGACGAGATCGCCCTGGCCATGGAGACGGTTCGAGAGAACATCACCAACCGGCTGGAAGCATTGCACTGGTTTGACCAGGCTGCGTCGCTGTCTCGCTATGCCGAGCTGTCCAACGAGGAATTCAGCCGGATGTCGAAGCAGCAGCGAGAGGCCCTCCGCGAATCCACCGAAGGCGACTGGATTGCGGGCAGGCAGACCCCGCTGATCGAAGAGATTCTCGGCAACGGGCTGTCCGGAATACTCAAGAGCCACGTGGACCGTCTCGGTAAGGAGCAGGGCTACGCCCTGTTCACGGAGATACTTGTCGCCAACAGGTACGGCACGCTTATCGGGGCGTCGGGCAGAACCACCGATTACATCCAGGACGACGAGAAGTGGTATCAGGCTTGTCTAACGGATGGAAAACAACTCGGCGACGTGCGGTACGACGCCAGTTCCGACTCGCTTGCTATAGCCGTTGCGGTGGCGCTGACCGACGACGACGGCAACTTCTCGGGCGCGGTCAAGGGAGTGCTGAATATCGAATACGTCGCCAGGCTCGTGCAGTACCTGGAAACGCGTTCTCGCTACCGGAGCTTCCGGGCCTATCTGGTGGATCGGGACGGCCGAGCCATACTCAGCAGCCCGGCTGCCCTTCCCCAGAAGGGCGGACGCGACCTCAGACTGCCTGAGTTCGGCCAGGACCTTTCTGCCGCCAACGCCGTTGCCCAGGCGATGGATTCCGGCAAGGACAGTGGTCACATCATGATCACCGACGACGGCCGTGAGACCTTGGCCGTGTTCAGCCGGTTCCGGCCGCTGCCGAAACACCCGCAGACGTATGACCTGGGCTGGATGTTGATTGCGGAGTTCGACGCCGAGGAAGTGCTCCAGCACGTGCGCAGGGCGAAACGCTCCCTGCTGTTGGCATCGCTTGTGGCGATGGCACTTGCCGTCTTCGGCGGGGTGGTCTTTGCCCGGTCCGTCTCGGGGCGAATCGGCAGGCTCACGGCGACCGCCGCCGAGATCGCCAAGGCGAACCAGACCACCGAGCTCGAGGAGGCCGCCGCCGGAGATGAGGTCGACGTGCTGACGCGAACGTTCCATCAAATGACCGAGAACCTGGCCAAAGCGCAGTCCGAGCTGGAGGCCCGCAACGCGGAGCTGGCGCGATTCACGTACACGGTTTCCCACGATCTGAAGAGCCCGTTGATCACGATCAAGGGCTATCTGGGCATCCTGGCAGAGGATCTCGCCGCGGGGAAGGCCGAACAGGTGGCCGACGCCATGGCGCGCATCGGCGGCGCGGCCGACAAGATGGCCGAATTGCTGCACGATCTGCTCGAGCTGTCCCGCGTCGGGCGGCAGATGAGTCCGCCCGAGGAGATCGCCCTGGCGGACCTCGTGCAGGAGGTCCTGGAGTTGGTCGAGGGACCTCTGCGGGAACACCGCGTGCAGACGGAGGTCTCCGCCGACCTGCCCGTGGTCTACGGCGATCGCGTCCGGCTGCGCGAAGCCTTGCAGAACCTCGTCGAAAACGCCGTCAAGTACATGGGTGACCAACCGGAGCCGCGGATCGAAATCGACGCCCTCCGGGGCGACGAGGAAGTCACCTGTCGTGTGCGAGACAATGGGGTGGGCATCGACCCACACGACCAGGCGAAGATCTTCGGTCTGTTCAATCAGTTGGACAAACAGAGCGAGGGAACGGGGATCGGCCTGGCTCTGGTGCAGCGGATTGTCGAAGTGCACCGAGGACGGATCTGGGTGGAATCGGAGGGGTTGGGCAAAGGCTCGACCTTCTGTTTCGCCCTGCCGTGCATGCAGAAGACGGCCCAGCCCGCGACGCCCGGCCCCTCGCGCCCCTCTGTCTAGCTGTCGACCTCGGTCTCGGTCGGTTCACCGTCCGTTACCGGTTCTTGCCGGCTGCCTTCCTCTTCGGCTTGCTCGCTCTTTTCCTCCGCGGGCTGGTCGGCCTTCTCTTCGGCTTGCTCGCCATGCTCCTCCGCGGGCTTGTCGGCTTTCTCTTCGGTTTGCTGGTCCTTCTGTTCCGCAGGCTCGTCGGTCTGGGCGTCGGCCATGATCGGGAACCTACCCACCGGCCCGGCTCCCCGGTCGATCAGCCAGAAGTTTCGGAAGCGAACCGGATTGCCGTGATCCTGCAAGCGGATGGGCAGCAAGGTCGGCTCCTCGGGCTTGCCCGCGCCCGTCTTGTTGGGCAGTTCGACGTCGTTGTGGACCTTCACGCCGTTGTGCCACACCGTGATCCGTGCGTTCTTCAGCTTCTCGCCGTCGGCGGCCCAGCGGGGCGCCGTGAAGATGATATCGTACGTTTGCCAGACCAGCGGCGGCAGGCACATGTTCACATCCGGGGCCCGGAACCGGTATAGCCCCCCACAGCCGTTGTTGACCGGCTCCATGGCGAACGAATCCAGCACCTGGACCTCATAGCGGCTTTGCAGATAGACGCCGCTGTTCGCCCGCCCCTGGTCCCTTGCCGCCGGCATGTGCGGGAGCTTGAACTCCAGATGCAGATTGAAATCCTGGAACATCGGTTTCAGATCGGCGCCTTCCATCAACAGGCCGTCTTCGGTCATGCGGGCCTGGAGGAACTGGTCGGTGCCGCTACCGTCGAAGAGGACGACGGCGTGCTTCGGCGGCCTGGCCCCCAGCGTGGGGCTTTGGCGGTGGACGCGATCCAGCCGGCCCACGCGTTTGCCGTTGCGGTCGGTCAGCAGACAATGGTCGGCCTGTGCCAGCACGGCCCACGGACCGCCGGAGAGGACCAGGAAGTCGTCGTGGCGCTTGCCGATCAGCGAGACGGCCGGCCGGCGTCGGGCGGGCCTGGTGGGAAGTCCGTCGAGGTACTGGATCGCCTCGAACGTGCCGCCGCCGGTCGCCCGGATTTGCAGGGCGATCTGTCGAAACTTCGACGGTGCGCGCTCGACCGTGCCGACGAACTCGCCCTGAAGCGTCAGGTCGACATCGGCGGGCTGGAGGTCGGCTTGCGAATCGGAGCCGTCGGCGTACGCCGGGCCGGGAGCCAAGACCAGCAGCAGGGCGCCGACGTAGAGGCCCTGCTGGATCCACTCGAAGCGTCGCGTGCGTGTTGCCATGATAGTCCTTTCAGCCGGTGGGTGTCTGCGAAACCATAGCATCTCGAAGCAACTATTCTGATCGAGGCCACCGCCAAATGCAACAAGGCCGCCTCCGACCGGTGTCCTGCCCGGCTCAGATATGCTGATACTTGGTTCAGTGCACAAAAAAAGCCCGCGTCGACGATTCGACGCGGGCAAGGCGAGCCGGCGAAGGGCGCGCTGTTCGGGCTAGCTGGCCAGCGAGGCCTGCACGTTGTTGAACGTCGTGCTGGCCTGTGTGCCGATCGAACTGATCGCCGCCAGGCAGACCATGACGATCAGGGCCAGCATAACGGCATACTCGACTGCGGTGGGCCCATCCTCGGAAGCGAGGAAACGATGCACTTTTTGAGCAAGCGAAATCATAAGGGTTCCTCAATTCCAGTGTTAGTCCTCGCCAGCAACGACCGTTCTGGAACACACGTGGGTTGCGGTCCTTCGGGTGCTGCGCCGGTACCTCGACCGGCGTCGGCCTGCGTCACACCCTCCGGTTCCCGAACTCGAGAAAAACACCAGCCCCGACGATGGTCGGGGCGACAGGCCTTCGACACACGCCGATCTTGCCGGGCTGACGAGCCTTTCGCGAGGCCATCCGGCGGAAGAAGCGCGGTGTGGTACGACATGTTCTGTTCTCTGCGAACCGTTCGACGTGCCGGTCCCCCTCTTGCCGCGTCGCGCGGCGGCGGTCCGGCTCAGGACTCGTGAAAGAACAAGTTGGGTATACATGGAAGAGGCAGGACGCGCAGCAATCCGGATCCCTTCTACGTCAGGGCCAGCAAGATGAACACGGCCAGCGCTCCGACGGTCGAGATAACCAGCGGCGGTGAGACGGGCAGCGTGATGGGCTCGGCAGCGCCGCACCCGGGACAAATATCCTCGAAGAACGCGACCCTCCTTCCACATTCCCGACAACACCGAAACGCCTCCACGACCGACTGACACCGCTTCCGCACCGACCACCAAAAACGACCGAAGTGTTGAGCGACTTCGCGCATACGTAATGTCCTTCCAGCTTCTAGCAAACAACACGGCAAGAGCGCAGATTGGCTGACCTTCGCCCGAGGTAGGCCCGCAAAACAGAACCGGCGCCGGCAAGAACAGCGCCAACCGGAGAGCAAAACACTCGGTCTATCATGCCCACATTCCGCGAGTGCGGCCGTGCCGTTAGCGAAGAGCATTTGACAGGCGTAGATGAGGCGGTCCGCACCGCATCTTAAATCTAGCTCGATTTCCGAGCTTGTCAAACGACAAGCCCGTTCGGTTCCTCAAATCCGGCACCGGCGTGTCGTTGCGGTCGAACCAATAGAGCACCCAGACGTGCGGCCAACTGGCCGTCTACCGGCTTGCCAGCCATTGATAGGCCAGGCAGGCCAGCCACCCCGTTCAGAAGCACGCCAATCCTATCCATACGATCCGAAAGTGGATCTTCATCTTCGAGACTCCTGGGGCGAACGAAACGCAAAACGATCAAAGCTGCCAGTGAAACACCGATCCCACCGGGCACTCGAAGCACTGCTCGGGCAACTGGGACCAAAGATAGACCGAGGCCCGCATGCCCGTGCAGTGTGCGGTGCCGATCTTCTCCACGTTGTATCGCTTCATCGCAGCGACGGTCGCATCCAACCGGGGCATGGCCGCCCGCACCAGGTGCATTCCGCCGAGCACCGCGTGGACTTGCCGCCGGCCGGTCAACCGCGCGACGTGATCGAGTGTATTGACCACGCCCGCATGGGCGCAACCGAGCACCACCACCAGCCCGGCCGGCGTCTCGACGTAGAGCGCCTGGTCGTCCAGCAGTGGATCCGGCTCGGTACACGACGCATCGCGATAGAACGGGCCGCCGGTATCCTCGAAGTCGTTTCGACGGGGGATCTCTCCGGTCAGGTGAACCCCGTCGGTCAATTCCACCGGCTGGTCCGTGCACACCAGATTCCGAGTCCGCCGGCGTAGCGCCGACTCGTCGAGGTCGGCGATGCCGATGCTGCGGTGCGGCGGCGACTTCTCTTGGTGGTACTTTTCTCCCAGCGCGGCCGGGTGCAGGTAGAGATCCATTTGGCCGCCGGCGTCCAGCACGTCCTTCAAGCCGCCCGTATGGTCGAAATGGCCGTGACTGATCGCGACACACTCGACCGTCTCGAGCGGGACTTGCAGGCAGTCGGCGTTGTGGCGCAACACCTTGCCTTGGCCCGTGTCGAACAGAATACGGTGCCCGTCGGCCTCGATCCAGAACGCCAGCCCGTGCTCGGCCAGCAGATCGGCCCGCCGAGCGGTGTTCTCCGCCAACACGGTGATTTTCAGATCGCGGACCATGATTGCCTCAGGTTTCGGGTGCGCGGAACGCCGTGCTTCAGCCGTGCGGAAACACGTGCCATGGCGCCCATTGTATCGGCCGGCCGGACCGGCGGATAGCCCCCGCGGCGAGCGGGCGCCGCGGGTCGGCTCTTGACAGTGGGTGCCCGAGCGCGCTATACGTGATGGCCGTCCCTCCCACTGCCCCGACCGAGGAGAACTCTCATGACACACGATGCCTTATCGACACGGGCCTTTCGATGGATGCTGGCTCTGCTGCTGCTTCCCTGCGGTCTGGCCACGGCCGCCGCGCAGGACCGGACAACACCGCCCAAAGCCTCCGAGCCTCCGACGGTCCGCGTGCTGATTACCTACTACTCGCGGACCGGCAATACGGAGCAACTTGCCCGCGGGGTGGCCCGGGGCGTGGGGCGCGTGCCGCACGCGGTGGCAACGGTCCAGCGCGTGGAAGAAGTGACCAAGGAGAGCCTCCAGTCGGCCGATGCGATTGCGCTGGGGTGTCCCACCTACTTCGGCAACATTCCCGGCAAGATGAAGATCGTCATCGACGACTGGAACTGGAAGTGGAAGGTCAACTTCACCGACAAGGTGGGCGGCGCGTTCACCACGGGCGCGGGCCAGGTCGGCGGCAAGGAATTCACCGTGATCTCCCTGCTGATGTTCATGATCAACAATCGCATGGTCGTCGCCGGACCGCTCTATCAGGACGCCGAAGGCGAAGACATCTGGGCCGAGGCGGGCGCCGCCGCCATGACCGGACCGCTGGACCCGGGCATTAGCGCCGCCGAGCTCGACGCGGCCGCCCGCCTGGGAGAACGTCTGGCGAAGCTGGCCGCGAAGATGCGATCCGAGTGAGAATTCACCCGGGCCGAATGCCGAACAGCGCCGAGCACTCGCCAACCAAGCCCCCCCACAATAGGGAGCCTATTTCTCTATTGTATGCGCAGGATCGCCTCGGAAGCCGGGTAGATATGCTCAGGAAGGCCTACCGGGTGGGCGAGGCCGTTGTGGACTGCCCCCGAGATCTGGCCGCTGTTGCGAAGCTTCGTTCGCCAGGAGGTGTATGTCATGAGGAAGATCTGCGTCGTATTCTGCCTGCTCGCGGTGGCCGTGTTTGCCGCCAGCAACGCCCTGGCACTCGAGATCCGGGTGGCGCCCGCGACCTTGGTGCTTTCGTCGCCCGGTGGGAATCTTACGGTCCACACGGACGTCGACTTTGAACCCGGTCTGCCCGTCACGCTGGTAGTCAACGACCAGGAGGTCACGGCCCACACCTTTGCCGACTCTTTGGGCAACCTCGTGGCCCAATGCAGCAAGGAAGCCGCGAAGGACGCCATTGGGGACTTCTCCGGGAAGTGGACGACGGCGATCGTCACCCTCACCGTCTGCGGAGAATCTGCATCCGAGCAGATCCGCGTGAAGAAGTAGTCTCGCGGCAAGCCGTCCGTTCGGCGCCGCCCGCCGAGCCGCTAGCGACGTTTGCACAGTCGATGCGCGGGGGCGACCAGCGGGAGCCCGATGCGTCCGGCCCCCCGTTGGTCGTCCTGGTTTGTTTGCGATGCAAGCATCAACGGACGGGACCCAACTCGCCCAGCGCTTCGAGCAACGCGGCAATCATCTGCTTGGTATGGCCGGCCGTGAGGCTGATGCGTAGAGAGGCTTCGCCGTCGGGAACCGTCGGTGGGCGGATGGCCGGGACGAGGATGCCTCGCTCGCGCAAGGCAACCGCGAGCCCGACTGCCTCGGCCGGCTCGCCCACGATCAGCGGAATGATCTGGCTCGCCGTGTTGCCGATGTTCCAGCCTCGGCCGACCAGTTCGTTGGCCAGCCATTCGGCTCGGGCCAACAGGCCCTGGCGGCGTTTCGGTCTTTCGCGGACAATGTCCAAGGCCGCCATGGCCGCGGCGGCCACCGGCGCCGGCATGGCGGTCGAAAAGACGTAGGGCCGGGCGCGGTTGATCAACCACTCGATCAGCGACCGGCTGCCGACGACGAATCCACCCGCTGAGCCCAAGGCCTTGCTCAGCGTGCCGATGCGGACGTCGATGCAGTCTTCCACGCCGAGCAGCTCGGCCACTCCTCGGCCGTTGGGGCCGAAAACGCCTGTCGCGTGCGCCTCGTCGACCAGCAGCATTGCGTCGTGGCGCTCGGCTACCTCGGCCAACTCACCCAACGGGGCCAGGTCGCCGTCCATGCTGAAGAGGCTGTCGGTGGCGATCAGCCGGCGGCGGTACCGGCCGGCCCGGGTCATCAGCGCGTCGAGCCGCCGCCAATCGCCGTGCGGATACACCCGCACGTCGGCCCGCGAAAGCCGGCAACCGTCCAGCAGGCTGGCGTGGTTCTTGCGATCGGCAAAGACGACGTCGCCGGGGCCGGCCAGGGCGGCAATCGCTCCGGCGTTAGCGGCAAATCCGGAAGAGAACAGCAGCGCCGCCTCGGTGCCCTCGAATTCGGCCAGCCGCCGCTCCAACCGGCGGTGTCCCTTGACGTGTCCGGTAATCAGGGGGCTGGCGCCGCTGCCCCAGCCCTCGCGGCCCGCGGCCTCGATCGCCGCCGCCGCCAGGCGCGGATCGCCCGCGATGGCCAGATAGTCGTTCGAACCGAAATTGACCAGCTTGCGGCCGTCCAGCACGATGCGGGCCGTTTGACGGCCGATGCGGGTCGCCAACCGGCGGCGGAGGCCTTGTTCCTCCAGAGCGGCCAGCTCGCCGTCGATCCAAGCCAGCGGTTGGTGCGTAGAGCTTCTCATGGTTGCCGTGGCGATCAAGTGTCCCAAGTCTGAACTCTGGCGACCTCAGCCACCGTGGAGCTGAAGTGTTACCGATTTTAGGTTTCCGGGCGTCGGTTCGTCAACGGTCGTTGTCCGGCGCAAGTGGTTTGAGAATAATCACTTCGGGGAGGAAGGGAAATGCGTGCCTCGCCACGCCGAGGCGATTTCTCTTCCCGTCGGCGAAAGATCCAGCCCGGTGCGGAAACTATACTTGTGGCCATGACACCCCCCAACTCTTGCCGTGAGCCCGACCGGGACGCCGCCTCGGGCAAGATCGATTGGCCGGCCGTTTTGGCCGAGCACGATCGGTGGCTGCGCACCGTGGTGGGTGCCCGGTTGGGCGAGCCGCAAGCGGTGGATGAGGTGATGCAGGAGGTGTCGCTGGCGGCGGTCCAGCAGCGATCACCGCTGAGCGATCCGAGCAAGGTGGCTCCGTGGCTGTACCGGCTGGCGGTGACGCAGTCGTTGCTGTACCGCCGCAAGATGGGCCGGCGGAGGAAGCTGACCGATCGCTACGCCCGGCGTTTCCAACCCAGCGAGGAAGACTCCCGCGAGGCGGATCCGCTGGCCTGGCTGTTGGCCGAGGAGCGGCGGGGGCAGGTTCGCCGGGCAATTCGCCGATTGCCCCGGCGCGACGCCGAAATGCTGTTGTTGAAGTACACCGAAGACTGGAGCTATCGCGATCTGGCCGAACACCTGGGAATCAGCCCCAGCGCCGTGGAGGCCCGGCTGCATCGGGCCCGCAAGCGGCTGCGAACCGAGTTGGCGGCCTTGGACGTCGTGGAGGCATCGACATGAATCCGACTGAACAACCCAAGCCGAATCTCGACGACCGTCGCTTCGACCTGTTGGTCGACGGCGAGTTGGGCGAGGCCGATCGGCGGGAGCTGCTGGCCGGCCTGGATGACGAGCCGAGCGGCTGGCGGCGCTGCGCGTTGGCCTTCCTGGAGGCCCAGGCCTGGAAGCACGAATTCGGTTCGATTCTGCAGGAGTCGCCGAAGCGACAGACGGCCGAGCCGCTCGTTCGGCGCTGGAGGTTCGGCGGTCGCGGCACCACGCTGGCGGCCATGGCGGCCAGCTTTCTGGTGGCGTTGTTGCTGGGATTGCAGTGGGAAAAGTTCCGGCAGTCGCCCGGACCGGCCGGACTGTTGCCGACGGAAGTGGCCGGCGGCCCGACGGCCGCAGGCCCAGCCGTTACGGAGCAGCCCCTGGGCCCGGGCGACGCGAGCCCGCTCGGCCAGCCGGCCGACGAGCCGTCCAGTCCGTGGCAAGTGGTGACGCTGGGCGCCCCCGGGGGGGCGTTGGGCGACTCGGAGGCCTTCCGGTTGCCGGCCAGACAGCGCGACCGGATCGATTCGCAGTGGCTGGAAGCCCTTCCCGCTCCCGTGCCGCCGGAGGTGCTGCAGCAGTTCATCGAAAACGGTCACCGGATCGAGCGCCGCCGCGAGCTGGTCCCCTACCGGATGCAAGACGGCTCGCAGTTGGTCGTGCCGGTCGATAAGTATGAGGTCCAGTACGTGGGCCGCCCGTCGCTCTAGGACCCACAGATGCCCAACGTGTTGCTCTGCGAGTCCCTGGAAGAAAATCACTTTGTCCCCGTTTCCCGAGTGAAGGAGAAGGTCATGTCGAAAAGCGTTTGGATTGGCGGTCTTGCGCTGCTGTGCTCGGCCACGGTCGTCACGGCACAAGAGCCGCAGGAAGAGTCCGGGACGGTCCAGGCGACGGCGCGCGTCGAGATGCAAGTGGATTCGACCGGCCAGCCGCAGAAGACCGTGCGGATGCAACTGCATTCGGACGACGGAGTGTTTCTGTTCGACCCTAAAACGGGCGCAGAGTTGCGAGCCCAGGCCGGCGAGTTCACACCGACCCTGGTCAAGCTGGGCGACTATTGGGTGGGGCTGCAGTGCAATCCGGCCGACGCCACGTTGCGCGTCCAACTGAGTCTGCCCGAGGATCAAGGGCTGGTCGTCAAAGAGGTCATGCCCGAGAGCCCGGCGGCCGCGGCCGGCCTGAAGCCGCACGACGTCCTGCTGAAGGCTGGCGAGACGGAATTGAAACAGCTCCAGAACCTGATCGACGCGGTCGAGTCGGCCGGCGAGAAGGAGTTGCAGCTTGAGATCATTCGAGGCGGCAAGCCGCAGCAGGTCACGGTTACGCCGGGCAAGCGCCCCGAGCAGGTACGCGTGGAAGGCAGTGGTTCGGTGGATCCCAAGGGCGGTCCGGAACAGATACAGAAGCTCTTGGAGCGGATGCAGCCAGGCGGGATGACCAAGGGGCCGTTCCGCCTGCGGTTCTTCCACCCGGGCACCATTCTGCCGCCCGGCGCCAAACTCCAGCCGCCGCTGCCGGGCAACATGAGCGTCAACATCACCAAGCAGGGCGACAAGCCGGCCAAAATCGTGGTCGAGCGGGGCGATGAGCGGTGGGAACTGACCGAAGACGATCTGGGCAAGCTTCCGGATGACGTCCGCCCCCACATCGAGCGGATGCTGGGCCGGATCCCCGCCGGCCCCATGGATCGGCTGCCGGGGTTCGATTTCATCCCTGATTTGGACGGATTGCGGAAGCAAAGGCTGCGGATCGAGAAGCGTTTGCTGCCCAAGCAGGACGCCCCGGTCAAGGAGTCGCCCAAGGTCCAAATCAAGAAGTCGCCCGAAGATCAGATGCAGCAGCAGATGCAGCAGATGAACGAACAGATCGAGCAGCTCCGCAAAATGATCGACGAGTTGCGGAAGGAGTGATTTCGAACACCACCTGAGAGTCCCTGCGGGCCCCCTTCGGATTCGCCGGCACCGGCCGACGCGACCGCGAATGCGTTTTGCAGCGGCATTTCAGCACGCGGCGAGGTAGCCGGTCTCGGGCATCAGCCCGCTCTCGTGCAGCGCGCGGCCCGTGGCATCGATCACTTCGCCCGGAAGCCGACCGCCGGCGTGCAACCGGGGTGGCGCGACGTCGCCGGCCCCGGGGCCATGGGCCAGGAAGTGGTCGATGGCCTTGTTGGCGTTGGTGAAGGCGTTGCCGTCGGGCAGCTCGGCCACGAGGTCGAAGACCCTGGCGACCACCTCTTCCACGCGACCGATCAGCGTGCGTGCCCGCGCGAGGTCGCCCTGTTCGATGTGTTCGATCATCTGATGCAGTTGCCGGGCGAAGCAGTTGGCCGTGCTCAGCAGGAAGCCCGCATAGGGGCCGCCGGCGGATTGCAGCCACCGGCCATAGTTGCCTTCGGCACCGCGGACAAGATAGACGCCGCCGAAATCGAGCCCCGAGGCGGCCACGCGGTCCGCGCCGCTGGTGTCTTTGAAGAGGTAGAAATTCGGATAGCGGGCGGCCAGCTCGGCGACGGTCTGCGGATCGGCTTCGTTCTGCGTGACTTGGGGCAATTGGTAGATCGCCGTCGGTGCGCCCAGGTCGAGAATCGCCGCCAGCCGATCGTGGATTTCTCGCTGCGAGCGATCGGCACCGGCGGGCGGGCACACCGTAAAGCCACAGACCCCGGCGGCGGCCAGGGCACCGATCGTGTCGTCGATGCCCGTGCGCCCGCGAAGCCAGCCCAGCGTCTCCTCGACCGTCTTCCGCTCCTCTTCGGCGTCGGTGCGCAAGGCGCCCGCCAGCACGTGAATCCGCAGCGGGGAGGCGACCTCCAGAGTCAGCTCGAGCAGGCGGCGTTGCTCCGCCGCGTCCATTTCCCAGCCGTCGCCCGTGGAGCCGGGAATCAGCATCCCTCCCACGTACGGCGCCATGCCTTGCCAGTGCCCGGCGATTCGCCGCCGGTCGAGGTGCCCCTCGGCGTCGTAGTGCGTCAGCGGAGGACACCAGAGCTTGGGGACGCCCTCGGGAAACAGGCGGCGGATCAGCGCCCGTCGCTTGTGGGTCGTCGTTTGCATGGTGTGCGCGATCCCCTTCTGTTGGCTCGCCCGGCTGCCGTCGGCCGCGTACCCCGGATCTGGTTACCGGAGAGCCAAGCAAGCTGTCCGCGAGCCAATCAACACGTTTCCAGCAAGCGGTCCGTGGCCGCGGCGACCAGCGGGCTCCTCGGCGAGGTCCGTTTCGTCGCGCGAGTCTGCAGGGGCTCGTAGACCCACGCCGAACTGCGTTGGGTCCTCGGGGCTGCCTGTGCGAAGACGGCGTCGTGGGCTTGTGCCATGCCCGGCGAGGTCGTGCGGCTGCCAAGGCTCTTGTCGGCTGGTTTTGGAATCGGCGCGATGTACGGGCCGGTGCCAAACAGATTGGCCGCCAAGATCGCCTGAATGTCGTTGCCGTCGACCACGCCGTTGCCCGTGAAATCGCCTTCGAGCCAGGTGGCCCGTGCCGCGGTGCCGAACTTGTTGGCCGCCAGGATCGCTTGGATGTCCTTGCCGTTGACCGCGCCGTCGCCGTTGGCGTCGCCGGGCGCCGCCTGGAACAGATCCACCTCGACGGTGGTGGCCGTGTAGGTCACGCCCCGGCCGTGCGGCCCCTGGTCGGCCAGGAAGACACCGTGGCCGAGGTGCTCCCCCACGAACGGCTCGTGATCGAAGGCACCGACGACACCCCCGCCGGCGCGGAGAACCGTTCGCGTTTCGTAGCCGTACCACTGCGGCAGGCTGGCCGGCGCCGCGTGCAGCTTCTGGTGGGCAGCCAGGCTCAGGCGGCCGGCCAGCGCGGCGCGGCCGGCAACATCGACGAGACCACCGGTCGCGGCGCCCAACTGGTGGGCGTACTCGGCAGGCTCGAGCATCGCGGCGTCGCCTGCGAGGTGGAGGCTCATCCCGGGCACCATCGTCAGCGTCCCGCTTTCAACCGTCAGGTCGCGCGCGAAGCGGTCGGCGCCGACCGTCACCACGTCGGTCCTGACGACGGCGTCGGTAAAGGAATCACTGGGCGAGCGGGAGGTCGCCTGGCCGGCCGAATCGACCCAGCGCGACCGCCCCGACCAGAGGTCGATCTCGCCCCAGTAGCCGTCGCCGAGCTGATCCCACCAAAGGGGCTCGGCGGCGACGTCTTCCCAGAGCAGGTCGTAGCGGTTGCCGGCACCCTCGCCGAAGACCTTCAGATAGTAAGGCGCGACGGCAAACACGACCGCCTCGACGTGCTCGTTGTCGGTGGCGGACTGCGAGACCGCCAGCAGGCCGCCGTTTGTGTCGTACAGCGCCACGTCGAGGTTGCCGGCATCGTGCACGAAGGTTAGGTCGACGATCACCCGCCCGCCGTCCGGACTGACGTCGATGCGATACCAGTCGTCGTCGGTCTGGGCGCCCGGTCCGTCGATCGCGCTGAGCCACGTGGCCTCGAAGCCGCTGAGGTCGAACGCCGTGGTCCGGCCGTCGTTTTGTTCGTAGGCGTCGTCGAAAACGTACCGGTTCTCCCAGTCGAGGCCGGAACCGGTGCTCCGGTTGTTGCCCTCGTCCGTCTCCGAGATCTCGTGGCCGGCATCCACGATCATTCCGACGTAGTACCAGGCGTCGCCGTGGTAGAGCGGCTCGCCGACCGGCGGCAAGGCAAGGCGCTTCGTCAGTGTGCCGGTCGCGCTGTTGCCACTCAAGCCGTCCACGCGGTACGTCCCCAAGTGGTAATCCGTCGAGGCGATCACGTTGTCGGTGCTGAAGTAGAAGTCGACGTCGAAAGAACCGGCGGGGTCCGCTTCGCCGTTGCCGATCTGGAACGCGACGTCGAGAGTGCTGCCGGCCGCCGTCTGCTCGGAACCCGGCAGGTCGAACGCCGCGCCGAACAGATCGATCTGCGGCTGCAGACCGTCCCACCGGAGGTCGTAAAGGTTTCCCCGGTTGCCGTGATAGACCCTCAGATAATAGGTTCCTGCCGACGGCACGGCATAGTCGATCCGCTCGCTGTCGGTCAGCGAGGTGGACGACTGCAGCAAGGTCCCCGAGTCGTCGTACAAGGCCAGGTCGACGTTGCCGTCGGCGTCGTTGAACGTCACTTCCGCCACGAGGCGCAGCGCGTCGGAGGCGACACTGATCCCGTACCAGTCGTCGTCCCGCTGGATCCCCATGCCGCCGACGCTGCTCAGCCAGGTGCCCTCTCGGCTGCTGAGATCATACGCATCGGCGAGCGAATCGTTCGGTTCGTAGCCGTCGTCGCGGAGTCCCACCAGCGCCACGGTGGGGTCGCCGAAGAGGTTGTACATTTCAAAGTAGCGTCGGGTGTCGGCAGAGACCCCGAAATACCCGCGATAAAGCTCTTTCGCTCGCAGCCAGGCGTCGCCGTGGGCCGCGTAGCCGTCGTCGTAGATGGCGTCGAAGAGCTTCCGTTCGAGGATGTCGTCCTCGGTCCACCAACTGTTCACGCTGGAGCCGACGGCCACCACGGCCCCGCCGTTGGGTTCCCGCAGCCAGGTCTCCATGAAACACTCTGCGATCGTGTAACTGCCGGTGACGCAGGCGAAACTGCTGACGAAGGGCGCCATGTCGCCGTTGGTGAGATTCCGCACGTCGTTCTGCTCGAAGGCCGGCCCGTCCGCCCACGACCGCGTGGAGCCGTGTCCCGAATAGACGGCCCACGCCCGGCCGTTGTTCAGCGCGTCGCGGACGTCCTGCGTGGTCGCCGAGTAAGTGACCTCGTAGAGCCGGTCGCTGGTGTAGCCCGCGCCGTTGAGGTGATTGCCGATCACCCAGTTGTGCGTGCCTTCGGTGAGCGAGTAGTGGTCGTTGCCCGCCAGGAACGCCGCCTGGCTGGTCCAGGATCCGTAGGTCGACGACTCGTAGTCGATCGTCTTGGCGACCACGTCGGCTAGCTGCGCGGCATTGGCCACGCTGAAACGCCCCACGGAAAACTCGGGATACCAATCGTCGCCCGTGCCCATGCAGCCGTAGTAGAGATCGGTCGCCGGCGTCCCGGTTCCCGATCCGGTGAAGGCCGGGATGCGATCCGTATCGCCCACCAGCAGCACGGCGTCGGGCCGGAGGCCGACGTTGTTGTAGCGGTTCTGAATGTAGCTGCGGATGGCCGTGGCCGTCGTGCCGGCGGTCGCCGTGCCGCACAGGTCCACCGTCCAGCCCAAGGCTTCCTTGTGGTCGACAAACGTGTCGAGGTCTCCGTAGAAGTCGCTGTGAGCGACGATCAGCAACCGGCCGCCGGCCTTGGTCTGGCTCTTCTCGGGCAGGTGGTTGACGGCCGCGCCCGCCAACCAGGCGTCTTCTCTCGCCGAGAGCACGGGGCTGTCCTTCTCGCCGCCCCGAATGCTGACGTTGACGGTCAGCGTGTCGTAGATGCCGACCGCCTGCGCCACGGGGTTGTAGGCGATCGGGGTCACTTCGAGCATCACCAGCCGCTGGCCCGCCAGCTCGCCCGCTTCCACCACCCGCACGCTGGTTTCCGGCCCGAGCCGATCCGTGGCGTAAGCCGCCTGGTCCAGGTCCAGCGGCGCCGCCTCCAGGGCGCCGGGCAACTTGGGCACGGGCGCTTGCACGGGCGCCAGCGGCAACGGCATGCCCACATCGATCAGCGACAGCATGCGCGCCTCGCCGGTGACCTTCGCGGTGACCTCGGCCCCGTCGGCGACGGCCAGGACGCTCCGCAGCACCGGCAACCGCGGCGCGCCGATGACATTGGTGTATCCACACCCGGGCACGGTCAGCCGGCTAAACTCCAGGTCGCCCAAGGCCACGGCTTCCAGCCATGCGCCGGGGATGGAAACCTGCCCGACGATCTTCTCGGCGGAAGCCTTGGTCAGCTTGAAGTCGGCCTCCGCGTCCGGGTCCAGGCCGTCGGCCGCGTTGAAGTCGACCCACAGGCCCTGGTCTTCGACCGCCGGCCCCAGCGTCATGCCGAGCCCTTTCAGACGCAACACCTCGGCCGCCGACGGCAACTCGACGCCGCCCAGACTCAACAGGGCCCGTTGCTCCAGGGCTTCCAGTCGGGTGGCCCGCCCGCGAATCCGCCGATTCGCGTGCTGCCGTTCCGCGCGGCTCCTTCCCGCCCGGCAATGACGCGAGAGGGCCTCCCAACGAAGCAACAACGGGCTGAATTGCCGCATGATCGCGCTCCTGCCTGTGATGGATTGCGGAAACGACGGACCCCGCCGAACACTTGAAAAGACAACCTACAAGATAACAAATTCCGCACACATGTCAATTTCCGCACGGCGTTGCCGCCCGCCGCGCTGCTGCCGGGCCTCCCGTGGCTCGAACTCATACTCCCACGCGGACCGACCGGGCCGTTTCGGGAGCGAGACCCCGGCAGGCCCCGACTCCCCTTGGGCAACCTTACCGCCGGGTACCGTGATCAGCTTCAAGGCGTTGAGAAAGTGCGTCTGGTTGTTTCGCGCCAGGAGCACGTCGGTGGCGTTGACGCGGGCATCGCGATTGTAGTCGTAGGGGCAATCGACGGCGGCGGGGTCGAGGAACGTTCGCGAGTTGTTTCGCGCCAACAGCATGTCGACGACGTTGACGTTGGCGTTGATCGTCGAATTGCCCGCGTCGGCCACCGCGTTGCCGAAGTAGAATACGTCCGATTCGGCCAGTCCCGTGTTGGCCGTGCCGAGCACGGTCACTTGCAGCCATTGGCCGCGAATCGCGCCATCCGGCCAGGTGATCGTCACCCGGTCGGACCCGCCCACGCCGGCCCCGGGGCGCAAAACGACTTCAGCCGGATTCGCCGCGGCGATCCAGTTCGCCGGGTTCTCGTCGTTGCCCACGCGGAACTGGAAATCGGACGCCGCCGGCAACGCGTTCTCCGGCAGGCCGGCCAGGTCGATCATGATCCCGTTGATGCCGCGGCTGTAGCTGGTGTAGTTGGCGAAGCCGGCGGTCTGGCCGGGCAACAGCGCCCGCTTGTCGGTGGCCAGCGCCGCGTCGTCCCTCGCATCCGCGGCCGCGTCGCGGCCGTCGAAGGCCGAATAGCCGTAAAACACCCAACGGCCCACGACGGACGGCTCGTCGACGAGGACCGTCATCGCGATTTCCTGATACCAGCAACGACCCGTGACCGGATTGGTGGCCACGACCGCCACGGGCGCATACGTTCCGGCCGCCGAGTCGTCGGGCAGCCAGCGAAACGTGCTGGTCGTCTTGCCCGTCGCCGCGTCGAAGACCGGTTCGGACAACAGGGCGTCTGCCAGGCGTGCTTGCTGGTCCTCGGGCAATTCCCGCAGATCGACGAAGAGTCCCAGCGGCATGCCCTTGGCGTCGGTGGCCGTTACCTCGAACTCCAGCCGTCGGCCGGCCAGCACGACCTGGTCCGCGATCGGGTCGAGTTGCGGCGACTCGTCGGGCAGGGCCGACACGAAAAAGATGCCGTTCGGTCCGTTGCGGTTGTCGGTCCAGGCCACGTAGACGCTGCCCCGTCCGTCGCAGACCGAAACGGGAGCAAAGGAGCCGGATTCTCCCGGGGCGTCCGTGGCGTCGAGCCGGACGTCGCTACTTGGCCACGTGGCGCCGTAGTCCGGCGAATGATTGAAATAGACGTCCGCCTCTCCGTCGGCAAAGGCGTTGCGGTAATCCTGCCACGCCACGTAGACGTTGCCCTGATCGTCGCAAGTGAGGGTCGGAGAGTAGAGAGTGTAGCTGCCGGGCGAGTCGGTGTGGCTGATGCGCACATCGTCCGTCGGCCAGGTGGCGCCGTAGTCGTCGGAGGCGTTGAAGTAGATCTCCCCCTTGCCGTGGCGGGAGTCGCTCCAGAGCACGTAGACGTGTCCGATGCGGTCCGAGCCGATCTGGACGTGCTGCGAGACGGACGCGCCCGGGGCGTCGCCAGCGTTCAGACGCACGTCGTCCGACCGCCAGGTGGCGCCGTAATCGGCGGAGAAGTTGCCGTAGACGTCGGCGCAGGCCCGCGTGGGGTCGTGGCGATATTCTTGCCACGCCGCGTAGACGTGCCCCTCGTCGTCGCAACTGAGGCTGGGATACCTCGACCAGGACGTGCCGGGGTCTGCGCCGACGTTCAGCCGGACGGGTTCCGTCTGCCAGGTAGCGCCGTAATCGCGCGAGTGGGTGAAATAGATGTCGGCGTTGAGCTCGACGTCGGCGTTTCGGCGATCCGACCATGCCACGTAGACGCTTCCCCGGGCGTCGCACTGCAGAACGGGGTAGTACGAATCGTGTGCGCCCGGTGCGTCGCCGGTGTCCAGCCGAATCGGTTCCGCCAGCCAGGTAGTACCGTGGTCGTGGGAGTAGTTGAAGTAAATGTCGCTCTCTCCGTTGCGGTCATCACCCCAGACGACGTACACGTGGCCGTCTTCGTCGGCGCAAAGGCTGGGCGAATAGGAGCGGGTGCTGCCCGGGGAGTCGCCCAGGTCCAGCCGGAAGGCTTCTGCTTGCCAGGTGGCTCCGTAGTCGTGCGAAACATTGCAGTAGATGTCGCCGTTGCCGTCACGGCGGTCGTTGCGATCGTCTTCCCAGACGGCGTAGACGTGGCCGGAAGAGTCGGAGGCGATGCAAGGGCTGCTCGAATGGGACGCCCCGAGGGGATCGCCCGTATCGAGCCGCAGATCGACCCGGTTCCAGGTGACGCCCCGATCGCGCGACCGGTTGAAGAAGATGTCGCCGTGGGGCCCAGCTTGAAAACCTTGCCAGAGGGCATAGATGTTGCCGCCGGCGTCGATGCTCAGACAGGGCCCCAGCGAGCGGTAACCCGTGTCGGTGTCGATTCCGCTGATCCGGAAATCGCTCGGACCGGAGACGGCGCCGGCCTCGGCGATCGACAGCGGCAACGGCTCGTGGCGCACCGGGAGTCCGTCGACGAACACGTTCACCAGCAGGATCGCCGTGGTCGAGGCGTCCGTGGCCTGGCGCGGGGCCTCGATCACGAAACTCTCCTGGCCGCAGCCCGTTTCGCCGGGCAGCAACCCGACGGGAAACGTGATCGGGCCGCCCTGGAGGATTTCGACGCCCGCGGCATGGCCGTCGACCAAAGTCAGCTCGACCGACAGATTGTCGAGGGGCGCGGAGCCCGTGTTGGTCAGCTCGACGCGGAGCTCGACCCGTTCGCCCGCGCCGAGCCGCCCGTCGCCGTTGCCCCGGTAGCTCGCCCCCGACCAGTCGTCGGTGATCCGGTGCTGCCCCAGGGCGACGCTGTAGTCGTAGTTGGGCAACGTGACCACCGGCTCTGCATAGGTGAAGCCCGAGGACTCGCCGTACGAGTAGGCGCTGATCCGGAAAACGTATTGCGCATCGGCGTTGAGACCGCCCAGCGTGTGTGCCGTGCGGGCAAAGGGCACCGAGACTCCCGAAGCGAAGACGGCTCCGTCGGTGCTGATCTCGACGAGAAAACCTTGCCCGATCCACGAGCCGTAGTCCCATCGCAGGGCGATCTCCGACGACGAGACGGCGAGCGCCTCCAGGCCGTTCGGCGGCGCCAGCTCCGGCATGGTCACGGCAATCGTCGGGGAGAATTCGGACTGGCCGAAATCGTTGACGGCCGCAATCCGGTACTCGTACGTCCGTCCGGGCAGCAACGACTGATACGCGTAGGCATACGTCTCGCGGTTGGGGGCCAAGGTGGCGCACAACCAAACGCCCGCCGGATCGCCCTGCACGTTTTGATACAGATCGAATCGGCGCTCGTTGTGCGCGTGGTCGTTCCAGGCAAACTCCAGGTGAAGCCCGTTGAACACGGCGCGGAGATCGCTCGGCGCGGCGGGCGGACGATCCACGTAAAGCGAAGCGACGGTCGTGTCGGCGGAACAGCCCGCCCGATTGCACGCGCGCACGCGGTAGGCGTTCACATGCTCGGGAACCGGCTCCGCATCGAGAAAGGAGACCTCGTCGCTGCCCACCATGGCGATCCGCGTGAACTCGCCGTCGTCGATCCGCCGCTCGATCTCGAAGCCGTCCTCATTGTCGGCGCGGTCGGTCCAGTGAAGCCGGATCCCGGCCGAGGCGACGATCTCCAGTCGCAGATCGGAGGGGGCGGCGGGGATCGTCAGCAGCCGGAAGCAGACGCCCCGACTTCTGCCAGCGTCGGTCACAACGTGAAGGTTGCCTTCCTCGACTTTGTCGGGCACGAGACAGCGAATCTCGGTATTCGACCAATAGGTGACATGCGCCACGAGCCCAACGGCGAACTCCACGGACCCGTGGACGGCTGCCTGCGCAGCCCCGAAGTTGCTGCCGCGGATCACGACCAGGTCGCCCGGCAGCCCCACGGTCGCTTGGGACCCTTCGATCTGGATGCTCGCGATGCGGGGCAGATGGCCGGCCGGCTCGGTGATTTCCAGCAACCGGTCGGCCTCGACGCCGTCGAGCGTCTGAACCAGGCCGCTGGGCCAGTGGATCTCGATTTCCTCGATCAGCCCGTCTGATCCCAGGCCGAAGTGCAGCGGTTGGGTCTGCACGGCCGAGGTGTGTACCTGGCGGAGCTGTGTGCGGCCGGCGGATCGCAGATAGACCTTGGCCCCGACGGCGTCCCGGCCGCTGGTGGTCCCGGTCAGCCGGATCGTGATCCAGTGGTTCTGCTGCCCGATGCGATTCTGCAGCAGCGCTCCGGAGCCTCTGCCCGAAGGGGCGTAGATGTCCAAGGCGCCGTCGACGTTGTAATCGCCGATGCAGGCGGCCCCCAAGCCGGGCCGAACCTGCTCGGGAAACGCGATCTCCGTGACGCGACCGAACGTGCCGTCGCCGTGGTTTTCGTAGAGCTGATTCGCCGTGGTCACCCCGCCCTGGTTGGACACGTACAGGTCCAGGTCCCCGTCGTTGTCGTAGTCGAAGAAATCGGTTCCGCACCAATGGGCGTAAATGCCCTCGGCCAGCTCGCCGGCGGCGTCCGTCACGTCGGCAAACGTGCCGTCGCCGTTGTTCCGCAGCAGCCCGCCGTAGAGCCGGCGAGGGTCTTCGCTGCTCAGCGCGCTGAGGAACAGGTCCAGATACCCGTCGTTGTCGTAATCGCCGGCCGCGGCGCCGTAGAGGTCCGCCGTGCCGTGACGGCCCGCAATCTCCAGCGCCGCGTCGATGTGCGAAAACGTCCCGTCGCCGTTGTTGCGGTACAGGTTGCACTGGATCAACAGGTCCAGATCGGTGTCGTTGTCGTAATCGAACGAGACGATTTGCCGGGTGAAATCGCCGCGCAGGCGGGGCAGTCCGACCGTCTCCGCCTCGACCGCCACAAAGGTCCGATCGCCCTGGCCGAGCAGCAGATGGCCGCCCGTGTAGACGTCGGTCCATCGGTCCCCGTTGGCGTCGATCGCCAGCAGGTTGACCGTGAACGCGTCCTCCAGCCGGACGCCGCCGGGGTCGCTGATATCGTCGAACGTCCCGTCGCCACGGTTCAAAAACAGGTTGTTCCGCGGCGCGTACATGCTGCCGTGGTTGACCAGCAGATCCTGATCGCCGTCGTTGTCGAGGTCGAAGAAGAGCTGCTGGTTGGGGTCGACCATGCCGCCCACGCCCGCGACGTCGGTGACGTTCTCGAAGGAGCCGTCCGCGCGATTTCGGTAAAGCTCTCCGCTGCTGTAGCCGCCGTAGTAGACGTCGCTGAAACCGTCTCCGTCGTAGTCCTGCATGGCCGCGGACACCGGAAGAACGTCGTCAAGCGGAAGCCGGCTCGCGGCCGACCGATCGCTAAAGAAGGGGACGGTCATCGTCAACGGCAGCCGCTGGACCGGCGTGCCCCCGTGGGCGACTTCCAGGCGGAAGCGGATCACGTCGCCGTAAGGGATGGACTCGTCGAAGTGGACGAGGAAAGGGTCCGCGGCGTTGGTCTTCGTTTCGCCCCGCGAGAGATCGCCCAGGTCGGCCACGGCATGCAGCGGATCGACCACCGCCCGCGGGTCCTCGGAGACGAGCGTCGCCGTCACGCCCTGCGAGGTGTCTTGCCAGAAGTTCCTCACGCCGACCACGACCGGGCCGGGCCGGTCGACGACCACCTCGGAGGTCTGCAGCGCCACGATGCGCAGCAGCGGCGCCGGCTCGGTTTGCCGGAGCGCGCCCGCGACGTTCACCCGCCCGGTCCCCAGCCGGCCTTCGAGCCCCGGATTGTCCGCGTCGATCGGATCGGCGCCGGCCATCAGCCGCGCGCGGACCTCGTCGGGATTCTGCCTCAGGGCGTCGTCGCTGCTGATCAGCACGGCCGCGGCCCCGGCCACGTGAGGACATGCCATCGACGTCCCGCCCAGACGCCAGTAGTCCGGCTGGTCGGAGACCTTCAGCTCGGGATACTGAAGCGCCAGTGTGGAGACATCGGGCATGGTCGAAAGGATGTTGTACTGGTCGGTCGCTCCGCTTCCCAATTCATCGGCGTAGCCGCCGCCGGGGGCCGAGAGGTCCACCGCCAGTCCGTAGTTGGAGAAGTCGGCCTTCCGGTCGTCCGGCGTCGACGCGGCTACGGCAATCACGCTGTCGAGATTGGCCGGCGACGTATACTGGGCGTCGAAGTCGTCGTTGCCGGCAGCCGCCACCGAAACGCAGCCCATATCGTGAGCATAGTCGAATGCGTCGGCCAGAAGGTGGCTCTCGCCCGGGCCGCCCCACGAGTTGCTCAGCACGTCGGCCCCTTGGTTGGCCGCGTAGTAGATCGCCTCGGCCGAGACGCTGTCGAAGGCGTTGGGAAAGGTCTTCAAGACCATGATCCGGGCCCCCGGCGCCACGCCCGCGATGCCGACCGCGTTGTCGGCCGCCGCGGCAATCGTCCCCGCGCAGTGCGTCCCGTGGCCGATTTGGTCCATGGGATCGGCGTCGGCCTGCACGTCGGCCGAATGCTGCACCGACTGGTCGCCGCTGAAGTCGTAGCCGATGTAGTCGTCGACGTAGCCGTTGCCGTCGTCGTCGATGCCGTTTTCCGGGATTTCGCTTTTGCCGGGCAGCGTGCTCTCGTTGATCCAGAGACTGTCCCGGAGGTCTTCGTGGTAGTAGTACACGCCCGTATCGAGCACCGCCACGACGATGCCGCTTCCCGCGTCTTGCGGCGAGCCGGAGAGCGCCTGCCAGGCCTCGGGGGCCTCGATTCGCTGCAAACCCCACATGTCGGCGTACGCCTGCCCCCAGCTTCCCTGCCGCCACTGGCCGCCGTCGCTGACGAAATAGTCGTTCGGCAAGGCCGCGTCGAACGTCTGGCGGAGGTAGTTGGGCTCGGCATACGCGACGTCGGGATCTTGCCGGAGCAGGGCACAGGCGGCCATCACGTCCTGTGGTGTGCGGACGACGTAGATCGGAAACAGATCGACTGGCCGGCCGTCGGGCGGCTGCTTCTCCTCCGGGAGTTGCGATTCCGTCTCGGCGTACCCTTGGGCGAGCGTCAGGTTCTTCGCCGCCATTTGTGTGTGCAGGCTGCCGAACACCGGCGTGGCGCCGCAGAGCCCGTATTGTGCTTCCAAGCGGCACAGAATGTCGGCGTGGCTCGCCTTCCGCTGCCGGTACGTCTGTTTCCGCAGGTCCTGCGGCGAGACGGTCTCCTTCAGCCTGACGATGATCTCGCCCTGAGCGTAAGCCATCGGCTCCTCTTCTGCCGGTTCGGGGCCGATCCGGCGGCTTGCGGCCGCGTTGGCCTGCGGGAGACCGCTCGCGGCAATCGCCTTCTCGGCCCAGGCGGGAATCGTGATCGGCTTCAGGGAAGGGTCCGGCGTCGTGATGAGCTTTCGGGACGAGGGCGGGGCCGTGATCAGCTTCAGTGCATCGAGAAAATGGGTCGCGTTGTTTCGCGCCAGCAGCACGTCGGTGGCGTTGACCCGGCCGTCGCGGTTGTAGTCGTAGGGAAAACCGACCGGCGCCGGGTCGAGGAAGGTTCGCGGATTGTTGCGGGCCAGGAGCAAATCGGTGGCGCTGACCCGGGCGTCGGTCGCCGAGTCGCCCGATTCCCCGGCGGCGTTGCCGAAATAGAAGACGTCGGCCTCGGCCAGGCCCGTCCGCTCGGTGGGCAGCACGGTCACCTGCAGCCACTGCCCCCTGACGGCGTAGTCCTCCCAAATCATCGTCACGCGATCCGAGCCGTCCAATCCGGCGTTGGGTCGCACGGTGATGCTCACCGGTTGCGCGGCGTCGCGAAAGCCGTCGGGGTCGTCGTCGTTGCCTACCTTCCACACAAAGTCGGCGACGGTCGGCGTGCCGGCCAGACCGGCCACGTCGACCATCACGCCGTTGATCCCGCGCGGGTAGCTGGTATAGTTGGCAAACGTGGCCGTTTCGCCGGGCAGCAAGGCCCGCTTGTCGTCGGCGACGGCCCGGTCGTCGCTCGGTCCCGGCCCCGGGCCGTAGGCGTCGAAGCTCGAGTTGTTGTAGAAGATCCAGCGCCCGGTCACGTCGGCCGGCAGCGACGCGTCGCGATTGCCGAAGTTCACTTCCCCGGCCACCTCGCCGTCGTCGACTTCGACCGTATGCGTCAGTCCCAGCCTGGCCAGCTCGAGGATCCCTTCGGCCAACGAGGGCATGTCGACGCGGGGAAAGTCCAAGCCTGTGTTCGTCACGTTGTCGTCTTCGTCGTCGCCGTCGAAAACGACCACGCCCGTTTGCCGCAACAAGGCGGCGAACTCGCCGGGCGTCAACGGCCGTCCCATTTCCCGCACGGCCAGTTGCTGGGCCAGCACGGCAATCCCCGCCACGTGGGGCGATGCCTGGCTGGTGCCGTGCATGACGCTGTAGATGCCCGGCACGAGCCATGCCCCGGTGATCGATGCCCCAGGGGCGAAGACACTGGTCAGCGTCGGGTGGCGCTGGGAGAAGGGCGCGATGCGGTCGGCGCCCGTCGAAAAGGCCTCCGCGCCGCTGGCATAGCTGGCCGTGCCGATGTCGGAATCGTAGACCGCTCCAACCGCGAGGCTGTGGGGGTCGGCCGCCGGGTAGCTCACGCCGGACACGCTACCCTGCGGAAAGAAATCGTTGCCGGCCGCGGACACCACGATCACGTTCATTGCCGCCAGGGCCGCCAGTTCGTCGTCGATGCCGTAGAGCGTCTGGGGGCCGCCGTGGTTCTCGTCGTCGCCCAGCGACATGTTCACGCTGGCGATCCGATAGGCCGCCGCGTTGGCCACCACCCACTGCAACGCGCGTTCCACGTCGGCGAACTCGCCCTCGCCCGAATCGTCGAAAACCTTCAGCGCGATGATATTCGCGCCGGGGGCCATGCCCGGATACCTCGCGTCTTGCGAAGCCGCGATGCTCGCCACGTTCGAGCCGTGGCCGTGGACGTCGCCGGCGTCGGCGTCGTTCTCGGCGAAGTCCCACTGGTAGACGATCCGGTCGGCGACGCCGTCGCCGTTGTCGTCGGGTCCGAAGGCGGGGTGGTCCAGCGCCATGCCCGTGTCGATAATCACCGTGGCCCATCCGCTCCCGTCGATGCCCGCAAAGCGAGGATCGGCCCGGAACTCCTGCATCCCGATCAACGGCCCCGAAGCGTTCGTCTTCGGCAACAGCTCTTTACGGTCGGGGACGTCGACCGACGCCGAGGTCAGGTAGATCGGTGCGGTCGAACCGGTGGTGCCGGGTTTCGCAAGCTGCGATTTGTCGGCCGGCACGGCGCCCCCGCCGGGATAGGTCTGCTGCCAGCCGTCGCGGAAGACCTCGGCCACCGTATAGCTCCCGGGGGCCAGCCCGGTGAAGGCGTAGCGTCCGTCGGCGTCGGTGACGGTGGCCGGCTCGTCCTCGTCGAACCGGCCGTTGCGGTCCAGATCGAGGTAGATCGTCCAGCCCGGCAGGCCCGGCTCGCCGTCGTCCCAGCGGCCGTCGCGGTCGAAGTCGTGCCACTTTGCCCCGTGGATCTCCGGCAGCGGCCCGGCACTGAGCAGCCGGCGGTCTTCCAGCGGTTCCAGCGTCAATCGTCGCCTCGGCGGCAAGATTCTCTCGCCTGGGAGATTCGAACTCCACCTGCAAGCAAGCCGGCCACCGTGGCGGCGAGGTTTCATCGAATGCTCCTTCTCCGCAGCCGGCAACGAGACCCGGCGGAACCTGGCAGATCGCCAAACTTCAGTCTAATCATTACTGAAGGTATGTCAACTTTCCCTGCTCCGAAAGCAACCAAGGATAGCAGCACGGCATTGCCTCACAGGTGGGCCATGGCCGGCGACTTGTTGGGCCGCGGTGATGGGACGGCGCGCGGTCGAGGGCCCAGCGTCGCACACCCTGCGAGGACTGGCAGAGGAACGGACCGGGGGGCCAAAAAGCCGACGGGGACGGTCCCCTTTCGCGACGCGAAAACCGGGACCGTCCCCGTCCATCCGGAAACGCTCGCTGACTGGCGTTATCGCACTATAGCACCTCGGTGATGCCCGGCATGGCGACCGGATAGCGGCCGTTCTCGTCGGGCTTGACCGGGGCCTCGCTTTCCATGGTGCAGTCGTCCAGGCCCGGGGCCAGCACGACGTTCGAGGCCATGGCCTCCTCCCAGGTGATCTCTTTGCCCGACTCGGCCGCCATCCGACCCAGAATGCCCGTCATCGCCGCGTAGGCGCAGCGTTCGGTCTCGTTGTAGGGTCGGTCCTCGCGAATCGCCGCAAACAGCAGGTCGTGCTCGACCTGATAGGCGTTGCAGCCCGGGCCCTGATAGTCCCAGATCTGGTTTTCCTTGGTCTGGTTGTGGCCTTTGTAGAGACGGGGGCTGGGAATGCCTTCGCCGAGAACGCCCGACCCGGTGGCGCCGTGGATCTTGTCGCCGAAGAAGCCCCAGCACTTGGCAATGTGCCGCCCTTGGGCGAACAGACGCGTGCCGTCGGGAAACGTGTATTCGGCCGCGTAGTGGTCGAACAACTGGTCCGGCTCGGTGCGGACCTGGCGCCCGCCTTGGCCCTGGGCCGAAATCGGCCAGGCGTCCTTGACCCAACAGCAGACGTCCAGATTGTGAATCAGCCAGTCGAGAATGAAGCTGCCGTTGAGCCACGTGAAGCACGAGTAGTTGCGGATCTGGTGGGCCAGCTCGCTGACGTCGGCCGGCTTGGGGGCGAACCCCACCGGTCCGTGCTCCCGGTAGGCCCAGCAGGTGATGACGTTGCCGATGGCTCCGTCGTGGATCCGCGCGACGGCTTCCTCCAGCGGCTTGTAGTGGCGCGACATCAACCCGCCGGCGATTTTGAGGTTCTTCTTCGCGGCCGCCTCCCCGGCTTTCAGCACGCGGCGGATGCCCGGCGCGTCGACCGCGAAGGATTTCTCCATGAACACGTTGCGGCCCTGCTCCACGGCGTACTCCAGATGGATCGGCCGGAAGGCCGGCGGCGTGGTCAGCAGCGCCACACCACCTTCGCCCAGCGCGTCGATCGCCTTGCGGTAGCCGTCCATGCCCAGAAACTGTCGCTCGGGGGGAACGTCGACCTGTTTCTCGAATTGCGAGGAAAGATTCTTCAGGCTGCCCTCCAGCCGGCTGCTGAACACGTCGGCCATGGCCACCAGCTTGGTAGGCCCTTGGGTCGAAAGCGCATTGGCGGCGGCCCCGGTCCCGCGCCCTCCGCAACCGATCAGGGCGATCCTGACCGTGTTGTCTTCGCCCGCGTAGGCCCGTGCGGACAAGGCACCCAACAGCGCCGTGCCCGCCAGGGCTCCACTGGATTGCCTGAGAAACTCGCGTCGCGAGGTGGAAGACTTGCGACTGTGTTTGGGAGCGTTCATGGAGCAGCCCTTTCTGTTGTTTTGGACAAGTCAGGTATGGACGTTTGCAGAGCGAACGATCGAGGCCGGCCAGCGGACGGCCCCTATTGTCCTTGCCGGCAGAGCCGTTGTCAACGGTCCGGCCGACGGCTCCAGGGTCTCCGCCGCTTCCGCCGGCCGAGAGCTCCTTCGCTTGCATCCTGCCCGCCGTGCCGCGATAATGGGGGGCAATCGAGCCCGCAGCCGTTGCAGGCAAGACGACTCCGAGTATCCCACTTCCGATGTAGACAGGAGGATCACGATGGCGCAGCCGAAAAGAACAGGCGAGGCGACGGGCACTTCCCGCCGCGACTTCATGAAGACCTCGGCGGTCGCCGCGGGGGCGGCCCTGGCAAGCGTGCCGGTCTTCTCCGTACAGGCTCAAGAAACGAAGCGCAGCTTCAAGGCGGTCTTGATCGGCTGCGGCGGCCGGGGCAATGGCGCCGCGGCCAACCACCTCGAAGCGGTCAAGTACCTCAACGACAAGCTTGGCTGGCAACTCGACGTCGAGTTCATTGCCACCGCCGACTGGTTCCAGGGAAGGGCCGAAGGCGCCGGCAAACGCTACGGCGTGCCTACCGAGCGCTGCTTCAGCGGCGGCGACTGCTACAAGAAGGCATTGGAGGTCGGACCCGACATCGTGGTGATGGCCCAGCCGCCGGTCTTCCGACCCCTGCACTTCGAGGCCGCCATCAAGGCCGGCAAGCACGTCTTCTTCGAGAAGCCCTCGGCGGTCGATCCGCCGGGCGTGCGCCGCGTCATCGAAGCCGGCGAGCTGGCCAAGCAGAAGGGGCTTTGCGTGGTCGCGGGCACGCAGCGGCGCCATTCGGAAGGCTACAACCGCAAGGCGATGGAGATCAAGGAAGGCGCCTACGGCCGTGTGATGGCCGGACGCGTCGCCTGGAACATGGGCCGCATCTTCACCAACACGCCCGTCAACCCGACCGGCCCCGACCAGTTGGTCGGCCCCTGGCAAATCTGGGTCGAAATGTCCGGCGACCATATTTGCGAGCAGCACGTCCACAACCTCGACATCGCCAACTGGTATCTCGATTCTCACCCGATCAGCGCGGGCGGGTTCGGTTTCCGGGCGCGGCGCGTGGCCGGCAATATGTACGACTTTTTCAGCATTGATCTGGAATACCCCGGCGGCGCGCACGTCCACAGCATGTGCCGCCAGGTCGCCGACTGCTGGGACTGGGTCGGCGAAGATTTCACGTACGAGAAGTCCAAGCCGGGCGATTTCAAGCTGGAGGCCGCTGACCCCTATGGCGATGCGGGCTATCACCCCAATGCCTACGTGGCCGAGCACGCCCACCTGCTGTATGCGATCGTCAAAGGCCAGCAGCTCAACGAGGCTCGCAACGTGGCCTGGGCCACCGGGGCCGCCGTCCTGGGACGAGAATCGGCCTACAGCGGTAAGCGGATCACCTGGGCAGAAATGTTCGACGACCCCGCCAAGAACCCCGCCGTGTACAACTTGCAGCTAAGGCCCACCGCCGAGGACTTCGAAACCGGCGAGATCAAGCTGCTCAAAGACGGTGACATCCGTATCCCCGGCGTCTAGCGTCGGCGATGGGGAACCGCTCGAATCGGCCTCCCCCACGGGAGCCGGAAAAAAACGCATACCTGTTAAGAGGGGCAAAACGTGTCCCGTTGCGGTGCGCCAGGGCCGAAAGCGTTGGCAACGGCCCCGTATTCCGTGCAGCGAGGAGCGCCGCGTGAAGCAAAACGGGACTGTCCGCGACGCGCGGCCTCCTCGCCGTAGCCACGCCACACGCACCTTCATTGCCCAGAGACGCCCAAACCGATAGTATGGGTGAAACGGGCCCCTGAAAACGCCCGACGGCCGCCGGCGGGCCGGGACAGACCCCCACGCCAGGAACGCCGAGCCATGGATTCGTTCCAAGGACACTTGCTCATAGCATCCCCCCAACTGCTGGACCCCAACTTCGTCCAGACCGTCACCTTGCTGTTGCGGCACAACGCGGAGGGCGCCCTGGGAGTCGTCTTGAACCGCCCTACCTGCAAGACGGTCAAGGAATTATGGCAGGAACTGGGCCAGGGAGAGTGCCCCTGCGAGCAGCCCGTCTATTTGGGCGGCCCCGTCTCCGGGCCCTTGCTGGCAGTTCATACCGACGTCTTCCTGGCCGAGGGCGAGATCCTGCCGCAACTCTACCTGGCCGCCAGCAAAGAAAAGCTCGACGACCTGGTCCATCACGCCACCCCGCCATTTAAGCTCTTCGTCGGCAACGCCGGCTGGGGGGCCGGACAGCTCGAAAAAGAGTTCGAAATGGGCGGCTGGCTTACCTTGCCCGCCACCACCGAACTGGTCTTCTACCAAGGCGAAGACCTCTGGGACCAGGTGGCCAAGCGGGCGGGCGGCTCGGCGCTGCGGGAGATGCTCAAGTTGAAGCACGTCCCGGACGATCCGTCGCTGAACTGAATGGGCTGGCCGCGGGGGAAACGGCTACTTGCCGCGAATGAAGATTGTCGGCCCCTGGAACTTCCGCAGCCTTTCTCTGGCCGACCCGGGCGATTTCTTGGTCCTGGTGGCGATCTGCTGCAATTCATTCTGAAGGGCCTGGAAGTCGGCGTGCAAGGCTTTCGGGGCGTCGGAGGTTCCGTCTCTCAAGGGTGCTTCCTTTCTGCAAGTGCCGAGTTCGCCGCAGGTGTCGAGACACCGCGGGCGTCAAGATGGGGTGCTTAGGCCAGATATCGGCAACTCGGCCGCGATCAATTCGTCAAAGCACCTACCCAACGCACAGTCACGCCTGTTTCCCCAAACTACCTGGCTTCAAACGGCCGACTTTGGCCGGTTTTTGGAGGCCGGCTGAGGAGGTGTGAGGCTGCTTGGCAATCACCCCACGCCGGGTGGGAATCCATGGGCAATTCGCTTGGGGGGGCTGCTGATAGTACCATGGCGACGCGACCATCGCACCGAGCTGGGAAGGAGGATGCTGTGGATATCGGTCTGGGCTCCGAAGACGAGACTTGCGTGCTGATCGACTATTGCGTCTACGACGTGTATCATGACGGCCAGAACACCGTCGAGCAGTACCTTGGGGACTGCCCGCCCGATCCCGATTCCGACGAAATGACGTGTTTGGCCGCGATGCGGTACGCCACCTACGCAATGGTGGCCGTGCGTCGCGTCGAGCGGGGCGTTGGCCGCCATGTGCGAAATCTGTTTACGGAAGAGACCCGACTGCTGGTCGACGTCAAACTCTCTTAAACGGCAAAGGTCGGCGCGGTCCTGGCAACTCGGCTGCTGGACTTCGGAAGCCGCTCAAGACTGACACTCGGCTCAGAAGAATGAAGAGACGTGTCTCGCAATTAACCAGGGCCGACATCTCCGAACATTCCATCTGGGAGTTTCTTCCCGAGACGGAGGAGCGGGATGAGACATGGGTCCGCCCTGTCTCCAGAACTCCCGTTAACGACCTCACTCGTCGGCTGGTCGGCATCAATCTGCGTCTCGCGTCAGGTCAGACTGTGCCTGCCATCTTGGGCAACATCGCCCTGCGCAGCAAACGTCACACGGAGCACTTTCTCACAGTTACTCTATTTCGTGCTGACGGCCAGACGTTTGATTTGTCGCGGTATCATGATGTTGGCGCGAACCAACGTGGGCCTGCTGCCCTCGCCGACTTCCTCAAAATGAACGAGGCGGCTGTCTTCCCTATGTCTTACGACATTTCATCGGTAGCGACAGGCCTTCCCGAGGTCGTCTCGGGCGAGATTCTCCGTGAACCACGCGAACGGCTTTCGCGGCACGAGTTGATCGAACTGGCAATCCAAGAGACTATCGACGAGTGCCAATAGGACGACAACAGGGCCCATGCTCGGGACACCCGCGACTGGGGACACTCGCGTCAGACGTCCAGGTTCCGCGCCTCCAGCGCGTGCTTCTCGATGAACTCTCGCCGCGGCTCCACCTTGTCGCCCATCAGCACCCGAAACATTTCGTCGGCCGCCCCGGCGTCTTCCATGGTCACCTGCAACAGCGTGCGATTCTCCGGATCGAGCGTGGTCTGTCGAAGCTCCTCGGCGTTCATTTCGCCCAGGCCCTTGAAGCGGGTGATTTGCAGGCCCTTCTCGCCGGCGCCGCGGACCGCCGCCAGCAGCCCACGAAGGTCCTCCAAGCCCGTGACCAACTCACCACGGCGGAGATGGTAGCGGGGCTCTTCCACACCGGTCCGCTCCTGCGGTATCAGGCTGTCGATCTCGAAGCCCATCTTACGCAGCTCGGCCAACTGGTTGTTGATCGAACGGACTTCGTGAAACTCGACGATGTGTAATCGGGCCTCGGCCTTGCCGTTCCCCTCCCCCGGCTCTTTCGGGGCGTCTTCCAGCTTCAGCTCCTCGCCGACGGCGCGTTCCTGCCGGGCGAGAAACTCCTCGAGCTCCTGGCGCGAGCGAAACCAGCGTTCCTGGGGGCCGGCGAAGACGTGATAGACCGGCAGCTTGCCCGATTCGGGGTCCTGGCGCACGGCGTGGGCGCGGAGGCTGATGCCACGACGTTCCAGGGCGATCAGCGAGTCTTCCAGGGCGGCCAGGGTGCGGCAGAGGCGCTCCATTTCCTGGCCTTGGATCGTGCGCCCGTCCCTCGGTTCGAACACCGCGTCTTGCAGGCCGGCTTCCAGCAGTTGCTCCTTCATTTCCTCTTCGCTTTGAATGTACTCGACCTGCTTCTTGCGGCGCACCCGAAACAGGGGCGGCTGGGCCACGTAGACGTGCCCGGCACGCACCAGACTGTACATCTGGCGATAGAAGAAGGTTAGCAACAGCGTGCGGATGTGCGAGCCGTCGACGTCGGCGTCGGTCATGATGATTATCTTCCCGTAGCGCCGCTTGGTCAGATCCATCTCCTCGCCAATGCCCGAGCCGATCGCCGAAATCATGCTGCGGACCTCTTCGTTGGCCAGCACCTTGTTTTCGCGGGCCTTGTAGGCATTGATAATCTTTCCTCGCAAGGGAAGAATGGCCTGGTATTCGCGCATCCGCCCGCCTTCGGCGCTGCCGCCCGCCGAATCGCCCTCGACCAGATACAGCTCGCAACGGTCCACCTCGCGACTGGTGCAGTCGCGGAGTTTGCCGGGCAGGCCGCCGCCGGTCAGGGCGCCCTTACGTTCGCGCACCAGCATGCGGGCCTTGCGGGCGCTTTCGCGGGCTTCGGCCGCCAGCAGGCCCTTTTGGGCGATCACCCGGGCCGATTTCGGGTTCTCCTCCAAATACCTGCCGAGAAAATCGCCCACCGCCGAGTTCACGATCCCTTCGATTTCGCTGTTGCCTAGCTTGGTCTTGGTCTGGCCCTCGAACTGCGGCTCGGGTACACGCAACGAGATCACGGCGGTGAGCCCTTCGCGGAAGTCGTCGCCGGTAGGGACGACCTGCTTGAAAAGGTTCATCTTTCGGCCGTAGTTATTCAGGCTGCGGGTCATCGCCGCCCGGAAGCCGGAAACATGGGTGCCGCCCTCGGTCGTGCAGATGTTGTTGACGTAGGAGTGGACGTTTTCGGTATACTCCGACGAGTACTGAACGGCCACTTCCAACCCCACGCCCTCGTAGTCGCCCGCAACGTAGATGATGTCTTCATGGGCGGGTTCGCTGGCCCGATTCAGATGCTCGACAAACTCCAGAATGCCGCGCTCGTAAAGGAACGTCTCCCCCTCGTCGCTGCGCTCGTCGCGGAAGATAATCTTCACGCCCCGGTTGAGGAACGCCAGTTCCTGAAGCCGCCGATAGAGCGTGCTGTACTTGAATCTCGTGTCGGGGAAGATCAGCGGGTCGGGTTTGAAGGTGGTCTTGGTGCCCACGCGGTCGGTGCGGCCGATCCGCTTGACTTCGCCCGGCGCCGGGCTGGGCACGCCCCGCTCGTATTCCTGTTGGTAGACGTGCCCGCCGCGGCGGACTTCCACCTCGCACCACTCCGAAAGGAAATTCACCACCGTCACGCCCACGCCGTGCAGTCCGCCAGACGTCTGATAGGCCCCCTTGGTGAACTTACCCCCGAATTTCAGCACGGTCATCACGCCTTGCAGCGTCGAACACCCCAGATCGGGATGTTCTTCGACCGGGATCCCGCGTCCGTTATCCTCGACGATGACCGAGCCGTCGTTGTTGATCGTGACGGAAATCTCCGTGGCGTAGCCGGCCATGGCCTCGTCGATGGAATTGTCGACCACCTCGTAGACGAGATGGTGCAGGCCGCGCAGCGTGGTGTCGGCGATGTACATGCTCGGCCGCTCGCGGACGTGCTCCAGGTCGCTGAGGTGTTCGAGCTGTTCGGCGCCGTACGCCGCTTCGGCCGGCGTCTCCTGGAGCTTATAGCCGTTGAGGTCGGGCGAGGCGGCCGCGGCCTCCGGGTCGGTTTTCGGCGGCTGCGGCCCGCCGGGTTGTGGTTCGAGTTCGTTCGACATGTATGTGCTCTTTGTGTTGTTTTCCGTGCAAAACCGTCTTGGACTTATCCGATGCTGCCGACGCGGAAACGCAGATCCCGGATCCCGTCTTCCGGCAGCAGCCCGGCAAGTGTGTTCAATAGGGTTGACTTCTGAAATCCCAACTCCTGCACCAGGGTCGAATGGGCAACGATCACCTCCAAGGTGCCACGCCGCAACGAGCCCACGCGGGTGTAGCCGGCCACCAGCTCGCCGGCCGCCTGGCGCCAGGCCGCTTCATACGCCTCCGGGCTTCGTTGTCGCGCATAGCCTTGCCGGGCCATCAATTCCGCGAGCACGTTGCCGATGTGTTGAGGCCTCCGTGTCATGAAGTTCCCTTCCTCTTGCGGACTCGCGAAGCTACGAGCCGGGCGCTGGTAAGTCCTAAGGCTTCTGGTCGCGAGCCAGGGGCATGATCACGTAGCCATATCCGTCTTCGGTCGTGCAGACCCCCGCGCTTTCCGCGCTACGCAACTCCATCGTGAAAGTCTGTTCGGGATCCAACACGCGGAGAAAATCGGCTACGTATCGGGGATCCAGCGTGATGGCGACCGGTTCTCCATCGTAGGCTATCGGCATCTCGACATGCGATTCCCCCATCTCCGCCCCGTGGCCGGCCAGGACGACCTTGCCTTCGCCGAACGTGAAATCGACGCCGCGCCGTTCCGCACTGGTGACGATTGCGGCCTGCCGCACCGCCGCGTGAAAAGGCCCCACCGCCAGTTCGACTTTGATCATATCTTCCCGGCGGGGGAAAACGTCTTGCCACTTCGGGTAGCGGCCCTCGACCAATTGGGAGTTGATCGTGGCCCGGCCGCTCTTGATCCGCACGTCATTGGGGCCGGCGGTCAGTTGGATGTCTCCCTCGTTGTCGGCCAGGGCCCGCTCGATCAGTTGCATGGCTCGCACCGGGACAATCGTCATGGTGTCGCCCGTCTCGTGCCCACCGACCGACTTGGCGGGACCTTCCTGCCTGGCCAGCCGCCGCCCGTCGGTGGCCACGCCCGTGATTCCCTTGGCCGTCAGCTCCAGCAAGACGCCGCCCAAGGCATAGCGACCACTCTCGGTTTCCGTGGCAAAGACCGTACGGCGCACCAGTTCGCGGAAGAACCTCGCCGGCAACTCGTGGTACTTTTCCGCCTCGAACACTGGTACCGTCGGAAACTCATCCGGGTTTTCCGACGGAAAATGGAACTCGCTTTGCTGGCCGCGGACCGTGATGCTCCGTCCATCGCTTTGGATACTCAGCTTCGCGTCGCTGCTCTCGCGCAAAATCGAGCTGAATCGGGATATCGGCAACACGATCGTGCCGGGAGCCGAGATTTCGAACCCGGGCACTTCGATCCGGATGCTGATCTCCAGGTCGGTGCCCATCACCGTAGCGCCGGCCTCGGTAGCTTCGAGTTTGACGTTCTGCAGGATCGGTTTGGTGCTTCGGGCGGGAGCCACGCTAGCAGCCGTTTGGAAGGCGTGTAAGAGCTTTTCACGCTCGCATTGGAGTTTCATCGATCGACACTGCCTTTCTACGTTCTTACTACGTTGTTCTGAGAAAAGGAGGCCACCTGTTTGCCCACCTCGTGAACCGCAGGTAGTCCATAGGCTTCTTAGTTTCTTATAGAACTCTCTTAAACAAGTAACAGTATCAGAGCCCGCGGCAAAACGTCGATTGTCGAAGCAAATAAATCGTAACTCGGCACGGGAACGTGGGTTGTCTCAACGCCTCGGCTGTCGACAGGGTGTTGATATCCTGATCGTCTCGGGGCGGCCGCTTGTCTGTTAAACGGTTTTTTCGTCGGCCATGGGCAGGCCTGTTGATAAACTCAAGCCGGCCGACAGCCTATCGACAGGCTATCGACACACGCGGCCGTTGCCTTTGCCACGCGATTCCGCTGCGTCTCCTTTCATTTCTACTTCCCTTGCTCGTTTGTCGTGAGACTTAGCCTGGCCAGGTTTTTGGCGGTCACGTGGCCGGCCACTTCTGCTGCAAGCGGTGCACTGCCAGGCGGATGGCAGGATCCGTCTTCAGCAGGCTTTCCGTGCGGCGACAACCGTGCATGACGGTCGTATGGTCGCGACCGGCAAAGTATTGGCCGATCTGTTGGAGGCTTTGTTTGGTCAGGTGACGGGCCAGATACATCGCGACCCCCCGGGCCGTTACCGCGGCTCTGGCTCGCGACGGGCTTCGCAACTCCGAGAGTCGCACCGAGAAGTACCTGGCTGTGGCCGAAGCAATTTCGCGCAAGGCGGGTCGCGGCGGTGTGTTGTGGCCGTTGAGGTGGCGGCGAGCCGCATCTGGCCCCAATGGCTGCTCGCCGAATCGGGCGTCTGCGGCCAGTTGGGCGACGACCCGATTCAACTCGGGGACGATGCCGGCCAGCCCCTCGGCCAGGGTGCGCGTGGCCGGCTTTGACAGCGCGACACCGTAAAAGTTGGCAAGCTGCGGCAGGATTGCGGCGCGGGCGGCAACTCCGGGGGGGCATATGTCGACCGAAAGGCCGCAGCCCAGACGGGACCGCAACGAGGGCAGGATTTGCTCCAGGCGGCCTGCGTCCGCCCTCAGGGTCACGAGAAGTTGCCTCTCGGCGGCCACGATCGCATCCATGGTGTGGATCAACTCTTCCTGGGCAGGCAGGTTCCCAGCCAATTGGTCGGCGTCCTCGAAAACCAGCAGCGAGGCACCCCGGTATCGACTGCGGAACTCATCGAGTGCATGTGTTTCAAGGGCTTCTGTCAACTCGACGGCGAACTCCGAGGCCGATACGCATGCAACGCTCTTTCGGGGTGTATTTTTTCCCCAGAAACCAGCAACGCCCCTGGCAAGATGGGACTTGCCAGTTCCTTCCGCCCCGCACAACACCAGGGGGTTGTATTTACCCGGGATATGGTCGAGCACCGATCGGACGGCAAGCTCGACCAGGGCGTTTTCAGGCCCGGCGACGAAATAGGACAGCACTGCCGGAGGCTCTTCGCCCGTGCCGGGGCCGGGCGGACGCGCCAACCGTTGCCCTGCCAGGGGGATATTGATGATGCCGGTTGCCACCAAGGGTCCATCCCCAAAAGACGTCAGCCAGAAGCCCGGCAGCCGCACGGCCCGGGAAACCCATATTCTACCGACATCCGGCCGGTTTCGCGAGGTGGGTTGTTGCGTTGGACCGCACCGCCGGCACGGCAAATTCACGTTGCCAACCGGGGGGTTACTCTTGGGCTGCCCCTCGCAACGTCCAGCCCTCCCGGTGATCGCGTCGCAACGCCGCGTCGGCCTCGTCGTCGCCGAGACACTTCATCGCGATCGGATCGTATTCGATCGACCGATCGAACTGTGTGGCGACGTTGCCCAGCAGTACAAACTCCGTCAAGACGGCGCCGTAGTCGAAGTTGGACATCGCGGCAGGCCCGCCGCGACAGGCCTGCAGCCACTCCCTTTCGTGGCTCCCATGGCGAGGAAGCGTCGGCGCGGGCAGCTTGTAGTCGGCGAGCTTCTCTTTTGGCAGCAACGTGTAGGTGGAATTGTGGCCGGTCGAGTGGATCTTCCCGCGAGTCCCCACGACCAGACAACCGGCGAAGTCGAGCCAGGGACCAGGGCCGCCGGCGACCAGACGCCGCCCCAACAGCGGTTCCAGGGTTTCGCGGAAGCCGGGGCCTTGCATGCCGGCGTGCCAGTGGACGGTGACCGGCGGCATCGAGCCCCGCGCGGGAAACTCGTAGTGGATGATTTCCCACTTCGGGAACGACTCGCGGTCCGTCTCCGAGACTTCGGCGCGAATCCGGATCGTCGGCGACGATCCGGCCGCCGCATCGGCGTACCAGAGCGAGTTGAGTTTCAGCCCCATGAACTGCATGTTGGCGGTGTGGATCGCCCAATTGCCCAATTGCTGCGTGCCGAATTCGCGCCAGCCGTGCCATTGCATCCAGCGGCTGTGGTAGGGTCGCGACGCCCGCGGGCCGAGCCACAGGTCCCACTGCAGGGTTTCCGGAACGGGCATGCTCCCCTGGGGCAGCGGGACAGTGCCGGATCCGGCGTTGGTATTCCAGACGTAGACCTCGCGGATCTCGCCCAGATCACCCGACTGAATGATCTCGACCTGTTCGCGGAAGGCGGCGGTGGCCGTGCCCTGGTTGCCCATCTGCGTCGCCACGCCCGTCTCCTTCGCCGTGCGTCGCATCACCCGGGCCTCGTTGATCGTGTTGGTCAGCGGTTTTTCGCAATAGAGGTGTTTGCCCATCCTCATGGCCATCACGCCGCACGGCGCGTGGATGTGGTCGGGCGCGGCTACGATCACCGCGTCGATCTGCTTGTCCTTCTCGGCGAGCATCTTTCGGTAGTCGTGGAACTTGGGCACGTCGGGCAGCTTCCGGAACGATTCGGCCGCTCGCTGTCGGTTCACGTCGCACATGGCCACGAGGCGCTCGCCGATTTGCGGAATCGCGCCGACGAACCAGTTCCCGCGCCCGCCACACCCGACCAGCGCGATATTCACCTTCTCGTTGGCGACCGCCCCGAAGGCCAGACCTTCCGGGATCACCGACAGGCCGGCGGCCAGGCTGCCGGAAGCTCGCAGAAAGCGGCGGCGGGAAACACGGCTTCTCATGGCGGTTCTCCTGGCATGTAGGCGGCGGGACCGGCATCGCGCGGCGGGCAGGGTGCCCCGCAGCGCCGCGGCGAGTATCATATATATATCCGTCGGGTAGTGCCGCGTCAAACGGCACGGACTGGTGCAGACCATACCAGAGAACACAATACCCAAGAACCAGGTCAAGACAAGGAGACACGCGATGTGCCGATGTCACGCTGATGCTCGCTGCCACGGTTGCCGTCATGCCGTCGATCGGCGGCGTTTTCTCCAAACCTCGGCTACCACGGTGACAACGGCGGTGGCAACGGCGACCGTTGGCGGTCTGTCGTCGCCGGCCGCCGCGGCCGACGAAACCCCACGCCGCAAGGTCCGCGTCGCGGCCGTCTTTCTGGCCAACACGACCGTCCGGGAGAGCTGGCCCTATCCGGGCTTCGACGCCGCCGGACGCCAGCGCGAGATCCTGGCCCTGCTTGCCAAGGGCTGTCCGGAAATCGAATTCATCCCCGTAAGCGTCGAGAAGCCGGCCGACGCGCAGAAGGCCCTGGCGATGAAAGACGACGTCGACGGCTATCTCGTCTACCTCGTCACGTTGGATTGGGGGCTGGGCGGGACGGTGATCCAGATCGGGCAGCTCGGCAAGCCGCTGCTGGTGGCCGACGAGTTTCTCGGCGGCTGCGGCACGTTCCTGACCCGCTACAGCGAGCTGTGCGACCGCCAGATTCCCGCCGCCGCCGTCTCGACCACGCGGCTAAGCGACCTGGCGACGGTTGCCGGGCAGTTCGCCTCCGTGCGCGCCCCCGGCGCCACGCCCGCGTCGTTCGCCCGGCAATGCGAGCAGGTGTATCGCGAGACGTTCCCCGCCCGGGGAGACATGCGGTGTACCGAGGACCGGCTTTCGCTGACCGACGTCGGTCGGTGCGTCGAGCGGTTCCGGCGGTCGCGGTTCTTGATCGTCGGCCGCGGCCGCGGGGGCCAGGAGGAGGAGTTTCTGGGCGCCCGGGCGCGCTACGTCGACTTCGACGAACTGTCGTCGTTCTACGAGAAGGTCGACCGCGACGAGGCCGCCGAATGGGGCGGCCGCTGGCGTCGCCGGGCCACTCGCGTGATGGAACCGCAGCCTGACGCCATCGACAAGGCGGGCGTCGTCTACCTGGCCACCAAGCTGTTGATGGAACAACACGGCACCGACAGCGTGACGATGAACTGTCTTGGGGGATTCGCCGCTGGCAAGCTCCCGGCCTATCCGTGCCTGGGGTTCATGCAGATACTCGACGACGGCGGGCAAGGCGTGTGCGAGGCCATGCCCGACGACACGCTCAGCATGCTGATGGCCCGGATCCTCACCGGCCGGCCCGGTTACGTTTCCGACCCGGCGTTGGATACATCGAAGAACCAGGTCGTCTACGCTCACTGTGTGGCGACGACGCGGCCGTTCGGCCCCCAAGGCCAGGCGAACGGTTTTCGGATCCGCACGCTGCACAACCGGGACCCGCGCGGGGCCTGTGCCGAGTCGCTGTTGCCGGCCGGCTACATGACCACCTCGTTTCGCACCAACGTGGCGCGGAAGCAGATGATTCTCCACCAGGCCAAGGCCGTCGGAACGCTCGACAGCGACCACGGCTGCCGCACGAAGCTCGTCGGCGAGGTGTGCGGCGACATCGGCAAGCTGTTTCAGCAGTGGAGCCGGTTCGGCTGGCACCGGGTCACCGTCTACGGCGACCTGAAGCAGCCGCTGGCGGAATTCGGCAAGGCCCTGGGCCTGGAGGTCATCGAGGAGGCCGTCTGAGGCGTTTTGTCGCGGAAGTCGCAAGACATCAGATTGCGGGCACCCGCCCTCGCGCATGGAGTGCGCAAGCGACTCGCAAAAGAGCAAAGCGTTATGGCTGGAAAGGCGTCTGCGCCGCCCTTCCAGCCATGAGAATGCCCAACTTGTTCTTTTGCGGGTCCTTAAGCTTCCTCCAGTACCTTCCAGCCCAGCGCGTCGGCCAGGGCGAAGACCGGCTCCTTCAGGTCGCCGTAGCACGTCACCCGGTGCCAGCCCCACTGGTCCCACTCGCGGAAGAGTTTTTCCAGATCGCCGACGGGCTCGACGGCCAGCTTCGTGCGGCAGGCCCGATCGTCGGCCACGTTGTCCACCGCCTTGCCCTGGTGAATCAGGATCTGTTTCCGCTCCGGCGCCACCTCGAGCGACGTCGTCATGTAGCCCAGCGGAAGCACCGAGCGGACCGCGGCCCCTTGGCGGTCTTCGGAGTGGGTGAGGATCTCGAACGGATTGGCGGGACCTTCCGGTCCCAACGGCTTGTTCGTCGCCACGCAGTGGGCGTAGATGATCTGCCGCGACGCGGTGTCGATCACCGGGTCAGAGATGTAGCCGGGCCGCCCGCCGGTCAGCGCCGATATCGTCAGCATGGTGGCGGTCGAGCGCACGTCGCATTCACACGCCCCCACCAGCCCCTCGTTGAGCAATTCGTGGAAGCCCAGGCACGGATAGGCGTGGATGTGTCCGCCGTAGAAGCCGCCGAGGCAATTGATGGTGATTGCATTGGCGCCGTGCTGCTTCAGCACGGCCTTCTGGCCGAGGTACATCGCCGCGGAAGTCTCCAGCGTTTCTCGCGAAACGTCGCGAATCACCGCCGCCGTCTGCTGCCAGCGGTCGGCAATCGCCTTGGACTCCTCCTTCGACGCGGCTTCCCAGGCGGCGTTGACCTCGGCGAAAGGAACGTTGAGCACCTCGATGCCCATCTCGCTGGTAATCGCCGGGGCGATGCCGGGCCAGCCGCCCCCGACGGCCAGGATCTTCGACTTCTTCATCTTGGCCAGACACTCCTGGGGATCCAGCGCGGCCAGCGCGTCGGGCTTGCACGCGCCGTCGCCGGCGGCCTTGGTCCGCTGGACGCGAACGCGGGCGGTCGCCGCGGCGAAGTCGGCCGCCGTGCCGCCGTTCTTCAGCAGCTTGAAGCAGTTAACGGCCGCGACCAGGTCTTCGATGTTCGAGGAAGCCACGAAGCCGACGTTCGGCGTCGCGTTGCGCAGGAAGCCGGCCGTGTAGACCAGGAACCCGCCGCTGCCGCCGTACTGGAAATCGGCGTAGAGTGTCGGCTTGCCCGTGGCCGCAATCGTCTGCACCACCCTGTTCCAGCAGTTCAACTGGTAGACCAGGTAGCCGTCGACCGCGGCCGAGGCGTCTTCGCTGAGGATCTTGGCCGCCGCTTCCGGCCCGTTGGCCATCGAGGTAACGAACTCGAAGTCCGGACACCGCTTGGCCAGCTCACTCCGGATGCGATCCATGACGGGCTGAAAGTCGAAGCCGACGTTGGGCCAGTCGGGGCCGGGTTGCTTCGGGGCGTGCAACGAGTAGATGATTCGGATCCGCGTCTTCGGGGCATCGTCGGCGGCCCGGGCCGAAACCCGGCTGCCGAGCAAACCCACCGCGCCGGCACAGGTCGCACAGCCCGCCGCCAGGAACCGCCGCCGGCTCACCCCACAACATGCACAACCCGAACGTACTTGGTCCAAAGTCATCGATCGATCCTCCCGTGCTGAGCAACTGGTCCCGTGGTTCTGAAAACGGCGCCGGCCTGTCGGTGCTGCCGCTGCATCGTGCTCTCATTATGGTCCGCGGCCGTGGGGCGCGCCAAGCGCTTCTCGACGTCTGCCTCGCCCTTGCACTCCGCCTGGAGCCGACAGCCCATCCCAAAGGTCGGGTTATTGACGCGTGCACACTCAATGCGCGAGGGCGGCCCACGGGAGCCCGACTCGTCCGGCCTCCCGTGGGGCGGCCTGGATCATTCACCATGCAGACATCCATAGGCCAGCCGGCGGGCTGCAACGGCGGCGCACGCGAGCCGGCAACCCCGGTCGCCACCTGCGCGACTTCGCGCGAAAGTGTTGCCGTCAAGGGATTTATCGTCGCCGACCGTCGGTCCTCGCCTTGTATCGACAGGATGGTCGCGAGATAATACGGCCTCGCAGGCCCGCCACCGACGCACGTCAGCACCATCCCGGATCACCAACGGTTCCCACCATGCACCTGGCCTACAGCTCCAACGCCTATCTGCAATTCCCGATCGAGGAAGCCATCGCCCGCATCGCCGCCTTGGGCTATGGGGCCCTGGAGTTGCTGGCCGATGTCCCGCACGCCTGGCCGGCAGGTCTGCTGGACGAGAGGAAACAGGCGATCCGCGATTGCCTGGACCGGCACGGCCTGGAGATCTCCAACGTCAACGGTTTTATGATGAACGCCGTGGCTGATCCGCGGCAGCCGTATTGGCACCCGTCCTGGATCGAGCCCGATCCGCACTACCGGGCGATCCGCCGCGAACACACCAGGCGGGCGCTGGCGTTGGCCAAGGACCTGGGCGGCCCGTCGATCCAGACCGAGCCGGGCGGGCCGCTGGGGGCCGGGCAATCGTGGCGGGCGGCCGCCAAAGTCTTCTACGACGAGCTGATGCCGTGCGTGGAACTGGCCGAACGGCTCGAAGTGCTGCTGCTGATCGAGCCCGAGCCCGGCCTGATGATCGAGACCTTCGAGCAGTACCTCGAATTCGTCGGGCAGATCGACTCGCCCTGGGTGGGGTTGAACTTCGATGTTGGGCATGCCTTCTGCATGGGCCAGGACCCGCAGGAGTGGGTCGCGCCGATGGCCGCCCACACGAAGCACTACCACATCGAAGACATCGCCGCCGACCGCCGCCACGCCCACCTGATCCCCGGCCGCGGCGCGGTCGATCTGCCGGCTACCCTGGCCGAAATCGCCAAGACCGGCTATGATGGGTGGCTGACCGTGGAGTTGTATCCCTATATCGACTCCCCCGACGACGCGGGCCGAGAGGCCAGGCAGTTTCTGCAGAAACTCGATGCGCCGTCTTGAGGACGGGTCGATGCGCAGCGTGGCGCGAGCGACAGAGCCCACGCCCTGGCCGGTGTCAGCGCCCCAACGTCGAGGAGAACATCCATGACCGGTCGCGAGCGCGTCCTGGCCACGCTCAACCGCCAGCCGGCCGATTGCATCCCCCTGGATATCGGCGGGACCGACTGCTCGAGCATCCACGTGATCGCCTACCAGCGGCTCCGGGAGCGGATGGGGCTCGGCGACGGGCCGATCCGCTGCGGGTGCCTGATCCAACTGGTGGCCCAGACCGACGCCGAGATGATGGACGCGCTGGGCACCGACGTCGAGGTCCTCTGGTTCGGCTCGCAGCGGACCAAAACCTGGCAAACGCCCTTCGGCGTCGAGCTGATCGTGCCCGAGGCGTTCCTGGTCGAAGACCTCCCCGACGGCTCCTCCGTGGTGCGCAACGCCCAAGGCGTGGTTTACGCCAGGCGGGCGGCCGACGCCTATTACCACGATCCGGTCGGCGCCCCGCTGGGCGAGGTGACCTCGGCCGCCGAGTTGGACCGCTTCGACGCCCTGTTCGAGCGCTGGGACTACTCGACCGTGTACGACGAACCGCTGGGCGTGCTGGCCGAGCGGGCGCGGAAGCAATACGAGTCGACCGATCGGGCCGTGGCCGGCATGTGGCGCATGCACTACCTCCAGACCGGCATGCTGATGCGGGGCTATGAGAACTTCCTGATGGACCTGATCGCCAACAAGGACCTTGCCCATGCCCTGTTGGCGAAGCTGCACCAGGTCTACCTCGACCGGATCGATGCCTTCCTGGCCGCCTTCGGCCAGTGGTTCGACGTCATCTTTCTGACCGACGACCTGGGCACGCAGAAGACCAGCATGATCTCGCCGGCCGTCTATCGCGAGATGATCTTCCCCTACATCTCCGAGGCGGTCGGCAGGATGAAAGCGGCCGGCAAGAAAGTCGTCATGCACTCCTGCGGGGCCGTCTCGGCCTTCGTGCCGTCGTTGATCGAGATGGGGATCGACGCCCTGAATCCGGTCCAGGTGAGCGCGGCCCGCATGAACCCGGCCGACCTGGTGCGGGAGTACGGCAAGGACATCGCCTTCTGGGGCGGCGGCGTCGATACGCAACACGCCCTGAACGCTTCGGACCCGGAAGTCGTGCGGGCCGACGTCCGGCGGCGGCTGCGGGAGTACGGACCCGACGCCTCACTGATCTTCACGCAGGTCCACAACATCCAGTACGACGTTCCACCGGAAAATATCCTCGCGATGCGCGACGAATTCTGGAAACAGACGCGTGAGTAGCCCGGCCGACACGAGCCCCGACCCCAGCCGCCGGTGGTGGGCCAGCCTCGAGCTGGTGCGGCTGCCCAACCTGTTCACGGCCGTGGCCGACGTGCTGATGGGCGTGCTGTTCGTCCGGGCGATCGCCGGGGCGGCCGACGCCTGCATGCTGGGACTGCTGGTGGTCGCCTCGACCTTGCTGTACGCTTCGGGCGTGGTACTCAACGACCTGTTCGACTACCAGCGCGACCTGGCCGAGCGCCCCGATCGACCGCTGCCCTCGGGGCGTCTTTCCCGCCAGTTTGCACGGCGGTTGGGCACCGCGCTGCTGACCGCCGGCGTGGCGATCGCGCTGCCGGCCGCCTGGCTGGCGGGCGATTTCCGTCCGGCCGTGGCGGCCGGGGCGCTGGCCGCATGCATCCTGCTCTACGACGTCTGGCTGAAGCGGACCCTGCTAGGGCCGCCGGCGATGGGCGCCTGCCGGATGTTCAATGTGTTGTTGGGCATGAGCGTCGCGGGCAGCCCCTGGCAAAGCCAGCACTGGCTGGTCGCCGGCGCCGTCGGCATCTACATCACGGGAGTGACCTGGTTCGCGCGGAACGAAGTCTGCCCCGGCGGTCGCTTGCAGCTTGCCCTGGCCACCGGCGTGCTGCTGTCGGGCATTGCCCTGCTGGCCCGGCTTCCCGACCACGCCGCCGATCGGCTGGTGCCCGTGCTTAAGCAGCAACCCGAGCGATGGCGCCTGATGATGCTGTTTCTGGGCGTGCTGATCGGCTGGCGGTGCTTGCGCGCGGTGCTCAATCCGGTCCCTGCCCGAGTGCAAACGGCCGTGAAACTCTGTATCCTCTCGCTGGTCGTCCTCGATGCGGCCGCCTGTTACGCGGTTCGCGGCACCTCCTGGGCAGTGGCAATCCTGTTGTTGCTGGCGCCGGCGGTCGTGCTGGGGCAGTGGATCCGCTCGACGTGACGGGCAAGGGCAGGGCCGAGGAAATGGCAACGTTTGAGTCAAATGGTAGCCGAAGTCGCGCGACTTCAGACCTGAGATTTCTGTGGGGCACGGCAGGCTGAATTCCCGTGAATTCAGCCACAATGCTTACGAATTCTACAGCCATGAGAGGAAGCGGATGGACCCCTTGAAGAACTACATCGCCGGCCAATGGACCGACGCCGACAGCCACGGCGCGCTGGACGTGGAGAACCCCGCCACCGGCGAGATCCTTGCCCGGGTGCCGCTGTCCACCGCGGCCGAGACCGATCGCGCCCTGGCGGCGGCCCGGGACGCGTTTCCGCGGTGGAGCGACACGCCGGTCTCCGGGCGCTGTGAGCTGCTGTTTCGCTTCGCCGAGCTGTTGCGGGCGAACGCGGAGGTGCTCACGCGGCAGATCACCGAGGAGAATGGCAAATCGCTGGCCGATTCCCGGGCCGAGGTCAAACGGGCCCTGGAAAACACCGAGGTGGCCTGCGGTATGTCCGTCCTGCAACAAGGCGACAAGCTGATCGGCGCGGCGGCGGGCATCGACGGCGAGGTGCTCCGCCTGCCCATCGGCCCCTTCGGCATGATCGCCCCGTTCAACTTCCCGCTGATGGTCCCCTTCTGGTTTTTCCCCTATGCCCTGGCCGCCGGCAACACCTACGTGGTGAAGCCCTCGGAGCAGGTCCCCTTGAGCGTGCACCGCGTGTCGGGGCTGATCCACGAAGCCGGCTTCCCGCCGGGCGTGTTCAACCTGGTCCACGGTGACCGCCGAGCGGCGGAGCGTTTGCTCGAGCACCCCGATCTGCGAGGGATTTCCTTCGTGGGCACGTCGCGCGTCTGCCGCATCGTGGCCGCTCGCTGCGCCGAGACCAACAAGCGGTTCCAGGCCCTCGGCAGCGCCAAGAACCACCTGGTCGCCATGCCCGACGCCAAGATGGACGAAGTGATCCGCAATATGATCACCTCCTGCTACGGCTGCGCCGGCCAGCGCTGCATGGCCTCGTCGGCCATTGTGGGCGTGGGCGAGGCGACCTATCACGAGGTCTGCAAACGGTTCGTCGAGGCGTCGCGGCGCGTGCCGGTGGCCGACCCGCTCGACCCGGCCGTGGCCGACGAGCCGATGGTAATGGGCCCGGTGATTTCCGCCCGGTCGAAGCAGTTCATACTCGAGATGATCCAAGCGGGCATTGACGAAGGGGCCACGCTGGCGTTGGACGGCCGCGAGTTGGTCGTGCCCGGCTGCCGGCAGGGCCACTTCCTCGGCCCCACCGTCTTCACCGACGTGCAGCCCGGCATGAAAATCCACCAGACGGAAATCTTCGGCCCGGTCGTGGTGATTCTCAAGGCCGAGTCGCTCGACGAGGCGATCGCGATCATCAACAACCACCCGTACGGCAACGGGGCGTCGATCTACACGCAAAACGGCCACTACGCCCGGCAGTTCAAGCTCCGAACCGCGGCCGGCATGATCGGCGTCAACGTGGGCATTCCCGCCCCGGTGGCCTCGCTCCCGTTCGGCGGCATGCGCAGCTCGTTGTTTGCCGACACGAAGGGTCAGGGCAAGGCGGCGATCCGCTTCTTTACCGAAGAGAAGATCATCACCGAACGGTATTGGTCCGAGACGTAGCCGCCGACTTGAATCGCGCGCCCCGACCGTGCGATAATGAGGCGTACGCTGGTGGGCGTTGCACGCCAGCCAGAATATACGCCGGCACACGCCTTTCCCGAGGAGACCTCATGACCAGGACCACGAGATTCCCCGCCCCCGGAACCGCGCTCGTGGCCGGGATCGCCGGTGTGTTGCTGGCGTGCCACGCGATCGCCGCAGGGGCCGAGCCGACGCCGCGGCAGGCCGCCTACTGGTGGCAGGACGAGATCCGCAGCCTGGCGTTCGCCCTCGGCAAGGCGCGGACGGGCCAGGTCGCCCAATGGCCCGGCATGACGGTGCCGGCCGGCTCGGCCACCGTCCCGCTGCCGCTGGCAACCGGACCGATCACCGCCGACGGCCGGCTCGACGAACAGGCCTGGCAATGCGCCACGCGGCTGCCGGTCGGGCCGATCTTCGATGCCTGGGGCGCCGGTCCCTTGATGCTCCAGCTCAGCGCCTGCCGCGACCAGCAGCACGTTTACCTGGCCGTCGAGTCGCCGCGCGACTTGGCCGGACTGGGTGCCCTGACGCCCGCCGGCGAGTTGTGGACGATCGGGCAGCAGGCGTTTCACGGCCGCGGCAAGGTCGTCGAGCTGGCCTTGCCCTATGAGGGTGAACTAACGCTGTCGTTTGCCGTCGAAGCGCTCCGCCGCATCGACGGCAAGCTGCCGCCCGGCGCGGCCGACCTGGGCCTCGATCGACTGGCCGCCGGCAACATCGGCCGCGGCCGGTCTCCGCTGTGGCTGGCCCCGATCAGCGTGCGGCTGGTTCCGTCCGAGGCGGCGGTGCGGCTGACGATCCGCTCGCCAAGCACCGAGCAGATCGAGCTCGCTACGGAAGTCATCGAAAAAGGCAAGACGCCGACCGTCGGCACAATCAAGCTGACACAAGCGGAAGACCCGTCGGTTTATGCCTACGCCTGGCAGACGCAGGCCGAGGGCAAGACCTTCGCGGCGGAGGGTTTCTTCTACGTCGAATCGGTGGCCGCCGAGCTGTTCGCCGCCCGGCAAATCGCTCAGCGCAGCGCGGCTCTGGGCTCGACCGGGCGGGCGGCCGCCCCGTTGCCGGAGGCACTCGCGGCGTTGGAGGCCGAGGCGAAGCGGACCTCGCCGCAAGACCGGGACGCCTGGCGGGCGTTGTACTGCCGCGCGCGGGCGGCGCGGGCCCGCGCCCATCGGAGCATGCTCGACGCCCCGCTGCTGCTGACCCAGCGGCATCCCTACTTCGCCGGCCACATCTACGACGACTACTATACCTGGCATCCCGGCGGCGGCGTCTATCTGCTCGACGAGCCGTCCGATCCCGGGCCCGACGCGAAGCTCCGCCCGCTGATCGATCCGACGACCAACGAGACCCTGGGCGGGGGCGTCTATCGCGACCCGGACGTCTCCTGGGACGCCGACCGCGTGCTGTTTGCCTACAAGCCGGACGCCGCCGCGACGACGAGTCTCTACGAGATCGGCATCGACGGCCGGGGGCTGCGGCGGCTGACCGCCAGCGAAAAACACCACGACATCACGCCCGCCTATCTGCCCGACGGGCGGATCGTCTTCACCTCGACGCGGCCCCGGGCGCTGGTGCCGTGCTTCAATTCGGGCGTCGATACGCTGCACGTGATGAACGCCGACGGCAGCGATATCCACAGCATCTCGTACAACAACGTCACCGAATTCGACCCGGCCGTGATGCCCGACGGACGCATTCTCTATGGCCGCTGGGAATACGTCGACAAGACGGCCCTCTACATGCAGAGCCTCTGGACCATCTCGCCCGACGGGCGGATGGAAGAAGCGCTGTTCGCCAACAACCTGGCGCGGCCGACGGCCCTGCTCGATGCCCGGCCGGTGCCGGGCTCCGCTCGCGTGGTGGCCTCGCTCACGCCCCACAACGGCCAGGCCGTCGGGGCGATCGCCACGATCGACGCGCGGCAGGGAAAGAACAACCTCGATCCGGTCGTCAATTTCACGCCGGAGTATCCCGTCCGCATGGACCAGGGGCTCCAGGTCGGGCCATGCGACCCCTGGCCGCTTTCCGAAGACGATGTGCTTCTGAGCAACAACGCCATCGCCGACCACGGGATCATCGAGCTGGCCGATCGCTTCGGACACCGCGAGCTACTCTGGGCCGATCCGCGGATCTCATGCTTCGCCCCCATGCTGGTCCGTCCCCGCGCCAAGCCGGCCGTGGTCAGCCCGCGGACCACGGAGAACCAGCCGGGCGCGTTCCTGGTGGTCGATGTTTACCAGGGGCTGGAAGGAGTCGAGCGCGGCACGATCAAGCGGCTGCGGGTGGTCGAGGAAACGGCTCGCACCAGTGGCATTCCGCCGGGAGGCCGCTGGTGGAACCAGGCCTTCCTCATCAGTTGGCAAGGGGCCTATATCGTCAAGAACTTCCTCGGCACCGTGCCCGTCCACGAAGACGGCTCGGCCTATTTCGAGGTGCCGCCGGGCCGGGCCGTGTATTTCGAGGCCCTGGATGCCGAGGGCCGCGAGATCCAGCGGATGCGGACGTTTGTCCAGGCCGCCGCCGGCGCCACCCGCTCCTGCATCGGTTGCCACGAAAACAAGCTGGCCGCCCCGCTGCGGCCGGGGGCTCTGCCGCTGGCCATGCTCCAACGCCCCGCCCGGCCCGAGCCGGAATCGTGGGGCAGCGGATACATCGATTACCCCACCCACGTCCAGCCGGTGCTCGACAAGTACTGCGTCCGCTGTCACGGCGGCAAGGAAGGCATCGGCAAGGGGCTCGATTATTCGGGCGGGTGGACCTGGGCCTTTAACATCGGCTACGAGACGCTGATCAAGCATCGCCTGGTCGGGTTCCTCAACTGCAACAACGCCAGCGTCCACACGTCGGAGCTGCTGCAGCCCCGGGGAATCGGTTCCGGGGCGGCCCCGCTGGCCGAGGTTCTTATCCAGCGCCACCCGGAAATGGCCCGCCACGAGCGCGACCTGGTCCTGGCCTGGATGGACACCAACAGCAATTACTACGGCACTTGGGACTACACGCCGCACGCCACCTGCGACGCCATCCTGGCCACCCGCGGCCCGTTGGCCGTGGCCATGCAGGCGGCCGGCTGCACCGAGTGTCACGCCGCCGGCCACATCGGCAACGACTGGGTCAATCTGCAAACGCCCGAGTTCAGCCGGATTCTGCGGGCGCCCATGGCCAAGAGCGACGGCGGCCTGGGAGTGGGCTTCTGCCGCAAGCGCAAGGCGCGGAGCGGCTATCCGCTGGTCGATCAGAGCGTGCAACCGCCCGACGTGCTCTACGAAAGCCGGCAGCCGCCGTGGGACGCCGGCGGCGAAGAGCACGTCGTCTTCGCCTCCACCGACGACCCCCACTACCAGCAGATGCTGGCGATCATTCGCCAGGCCCGGGGCGAGGCCCTGGCCAGGCCCCGGGTGGACATGCCGGGTGCGGAGGTGGTGCCGGGCGAGTGTCGGCTACAGGTTCCCATGCCCGTGCCCGACTCCCCGCCCAAGCTCGCCGCCGCGGTGCGTCCCGACGGCGCCGTGGAGCTGCGGTGGCAGCGGACGGCCGAAGTGATCGGTCTGCAATTCGAGCTGCACCGCGCCGCGCAGCCCGACTTCACACCCGGTGACGCAACGCGAATCGGCCTGACCACGGCGGGGCGGTTCGTCGACCCGCTGGCGCCCGAGGGCACCCAGCACTATGCCCTGGTGGTCACCTCGGGCACGCGGCGCAGCCGGCCGGTGTTTGCGCCGCTGGAAGTGCCCACGATGCCGCCGCCGGCGGCGCCGCTGAACCTCGACGCGCGACCGCTCTCCGGCGAAGTCGCCCTGACCTGGGACGGCGTCGAGGCGGCCGGCCTCCGCTACGACGTCTTCCGCCACGGTCCCGGCGACGTCGAGCAAGTCCGGCTCAACGCCGAGCCATTGAGGTCTTTGCACTATGCCGATCCGGATGCGCAGCCCGGCACGACGTACTCCTATGCGGTTGGGGCGGTGGACCGCCGCGGCCGGCGCGGCCCGCTGTCCGAGACCGTCGAGGCGGCCGCCTTGCCCGAGATCCGCGAGCCGGTCTTCGTGGCCCGTTTCCAGCAGCCGCCGGCGGCCGAGCTGCGCGAAGGCCGCAGTGCTGCCGGACGACTGCACGCCGGGGCCGCCGTCGCCGGCGGCGCGCTCCAGCTCGGTGCTGCCGGGTTCGCCACCTTCGAGCATCTGCCGGAGTACGACCTCGGCCGGGCGATCTCGGTCGCCTGTTGGGTGCGGATCGACAGGGAAAGCACCATGCCGGTGATTCTCAGTTGCGGGGCCTTCAACCAGACCGGCTGGTTCCTGCAACGTTTCGCCGGCGGTTGGCGGTGGCATCTCGGCGGCGTCAGTTGCGACGGCGGCAGCCCCGCCGTGGGACGCTGGGTCCATCTGGTCGGCACCTTCAACGGCAGACGGGCGTGCCTCTACCAGGACGGCAAGCCGGTGGCCGAGGTCGACGCCCAGCCGAACCCCGCCCCCTGGCCCGGGCCGCTGGTCGTCGGACAATACTCCAGCCAGTCGCCGCAGTATCAGGTCAGCGGACGGATCGGCGGCGCGACGATCCATCGCCGGGCCCTCAAACCGGCCGAGGTGGCCGCCGAATTCGACAAGGGGCCGCCGCCGCCAACGGAGCCATGAGCCAACGGTCCGAAGGGCCGAAATATCGCCCCGCTGCTACACCGTCTGCTACACCGTCGGATTCGCCACGAACGGGCCGCCGCGACATTGCTTCAGATACTGAAGTGCCCGGACCTGGCCGGTCATCTCCAGCTCGCCGCGATAGACCGGGTCGTGCCAGCCCTCGATGTCGATCGAGCCGCGGTAGCCGCCTTGCCGCAAGACGCTGATCACGTCGGTCCAGTTCGTGTCGCCGAAGCCCGGGGTGCGGTGAAACACGTACGGCTCGCCGCCGCGGATGCCCCGGCCGCGGATCACGTCCCAGAGCACCGTAGCGTCCTTGCCGTGCACGTGAAACACCTTGTCGATCCAACGGCGGAGCTGCGGCAGCGGCTCGATCAGGCTGACCATCTGGTGGCACGGCTCCCACTCCAGCCCCAATGCGTCGCTCGGCACTTCGTGGAAGATCATCTCCCACGCGGCCGGACAGTGGGCGATGTTCCAGTCGCCCGATTCCCAGGTGCCGTGCATGTCGCAGTTCTCAAACGCCAGCCGCACGCCCCGGTCCTCCGCCCGCCGCGCCAGCGGCCGGAACACTTCCTTGAACCGCGGCAGCGACTCGGGCACGGGCCGGTCGGGCACCCGCCCGGTGAAGCCGCACACCAGCGTGCAGCCGAACGACCCGGCCACGTCGATCAGCCGGGCCCAATCGCCGGCCGTCTGCTCGTCGGTCAGCGGGTTGCCGTAGATGCCCAGCGCGCTGATGGCGGCCATATCGCCCGAGGCCTCCAGCACGCCGCGGACCTCCGCCGCCAAGGCCGCCAGGTCCGTTTCGCCCACGTGGCGCAGAAACGTCAACTCGAAGCTCTCGAACCCGTGCGGGATGATCTGCCGGATGTACTCGGCCGCACCGTGTTCCGCCTGGACCAGCGTGCCGATGCGGATATCGTCGTGAGCGTTCATGGCATCCTCGCGTGGGTGGGCCTTCATGCTTCCCCGTGCCGACGTCAATGACTCTCCGCCGGCTTCGTGGCCATCACGACCGAGTTCATGGCCTCGTCCTCGATCGGCAGGACCGGCTCGACGAACCCGGCGGCACGAAGATCCTCGGCCAACTCGTCGAAAGTGAACGTGCCGCCGCTGTCCGTGTTGGTCAGCATGTTGATCGCGAACATCGCCCCGAACACCGGCGCCGTGCGCGATGGGGCCATCACCGCGTCGCGAATCGCGATCCGTCCGCCCGGCTGCAGCGCCGCGTGGACCTTGGCGAACAGCTCCCGATTGTGCTGCCGCGAGTGTTGATGGACGATGGCGCTGACCCAGGCGAAATCGGCCCCGTCGGGCAAGGCGTCGGCGTAGAAGTCGCCGACCACCAGCGCGATCCGGTCGGCCTGCTCGCCGCCGGCAATGCGGTCCCGTGCCTGGTCGATCGCGTCGGGCAAGTCGAAGATGGTCGCCCGGGCGCCGGCCACCGCCCGCAGAAACGCCAGCGTCCACGTACCCGACGCCCCGCCCACGTCCAGCAAGTGCGCAAACCGCGGCGGGCCCAGCCGCGCGACCAGCTCATCGGCTCCCGGTCCGGACACCGTGTGCATTGCCCCGATGAAGGCCTGGCGGTCGGCCTCGGCCCCCCGGATGCTCGCCGGACGCGGGCCGGGAGCCCCGGTCTTGACCACCCGAGCCAGTTGCGACCAGCCCCGCAGGATGTTGATCCGGTGCCACAACATCGGCAGGATGCTTTGCGGGCTGGCCTCCGTCAGAAGCGGCAGCAGGTCGGCCGGCACGCGGTATTGCCCCTGCCGTTTCTCCAGCAACCGCAACGCGGCCACGGCGTCCAACAGCATGGCCGTTGCCCGGGCGTCGGCCCCCAGCCGGTCGGCCAGCTCGCCGGCCGAGAGCGACCCGCCGCCCAGGATCGAAAACAGGTCCAGCTCGGCGGCCGCTCCAATCACACAGGCCTCTTGGAAGCCGGCGGCCATGTCGAGGATCTGCTGCCGGTCGGGTGTTTGGCTCTTCAAGACATCTCTCCCAACAAGACGAATTACCCAACGCTCTCCCCGCTCGCGGGGAGACCGGACGACGTAGAGGGGTTTGGGGTCGGCTCCTCTCGACGCCTGCGCGCTCGGATTCGCCGTGCGACAGTCCATAGTCTTCCAAACGGCCGTCTTTCCTGCAAGAGGTCCCGGGCAGGTGGGCCGGCTCGATCCGCGTGGAATCAGGCAGCCGGTTCTGGTATCCTGACCAGTGCGGGATCGGAGTCGGTGGCGGCGCCGCGGCGGACCGCCCGTGTTTCGGGCCCGTGGATCAGCGGTTGTCAGACCCCATGAACATTTGCGGCTTTGTCACCTCCACGCGACAGTGCGGACAAGACCTCCGCTCGTGCCCGACCTGTGGCAAGGAGACCTTCCACTCGCTCGAGCGCCGCCGCGACTGGTTCACGCTCTTCTTCGTGCCGGTGCTTCCGCTGGGCCGGGGGGCGGGCGTGACGCGGTGCAATCTCTGCGGCCAGGAAGGCTTCGAGGGCGACAACCACGCGTCCATGTCGCACTACCAGGCCGGCACGAAAACCTGTCCCGAGTGTGCCGAGCTGATCAAGCTCGAAGCCCGCATCTGCCGCTATTGCCGCCACCGCTTCAGCGAGGAGGAGGCGACGGCTGCCCGACAGGCGGCCGAAGCCCGGGCGGCCGAGATGGCCGAAGCGCAACAGCGGCACGCCCGCTTGCGGCGCGGTCGGGTGTTGTCGCTTTTCGGCCTGCTGCTGGCGTTGCCGGGCGGCCTCTGGTCGCTGATGTTCGCGATCCTCTGCGCGTCGCTGGTCATCCAGAACGAGCCGGGCCGGCCGCACGTGCTCATGCTGATGGTGCTTTGGCTGATCATGTCCACGCCGTGGTTCTTGGGCCTTTATCTCCGCAAGCGGGCCCGGCGAATTCGCCGCGAGGCCACCGCCCCGCCCGACCCGCCCGGCGACGCCCCCAGCGGCACGATCCACGACGACTGGGGCCGAGAGCTCCTGCGCTAGCCACTGGCCGGCGAACACCTCTGCCACTGCTTATCGGGTCCTCAGCGACCAGTTGCCGAATGGCGAACGTGTCACATCAGCATTTGGCGCGCCAGTGACAATATGCTGAATGTGGTTGTTGGCCGTCCTTTCAGTCTGTGAAGTCGATTTCTGTTCTCTCACGATCGGGCACTGCTGCGATCTGTCTGGCGTGTCGCAGAGTTCGCTGCCGAAGTCGGACTCGGCTCGGCCGAGAAGATCCACCGCTCCCTTGCTGCATTGCCGGACGATTACGAGGGCCCCATTGAGTTCCCGGTTGCCGGCGATCTGCGGATCGCCCAGTGAGCCGGGTCTTCAGTTCGCTGCTTCTCGGCTGAAGCATCTCTTTCTGAAACGCCGTCTCTTGTTGGAACGCCTCACCTGCGCTATAGCTTCACTGGGAATAGCACTCTGCTGACGCGACCGCTGAGTCAGCAGAGTGCGTTTCGTTGTGTTCAGGGGGCGACGGCGTCGGTAGTGCTTCACTTCGTCTGTAAAACCCCGGATTGTCTTTGGGGGACTTGGTTTCCTGGGTGCTCAGTTGGTTTCCATGGTAAGGTACTTTCGTCCGGACATCCAGTCTTCGTCGACTTCCATCAGCACGGCGCTGGCCAGGCGTAGCAGGGCGGCGTCGTTGGGGAAGATGCTCACCACGCGGGTGCGGCGTTTGATTTCACGGTTGAGACGTTCCAGCATGTTGCTCGTTCGCATGCGGACGCGATGACGAGCCGGCAAACAGAAGACCGTCAACGACTCGGGGACGTTGCGCTCCATCCAGTCGGCCAGCTTGGGGGCGGTCTCGGCGTACTTGCGGACGGCGCTGGCCAGGCGGCGGTCGGCTTCGGCGCGGTCCGGCGCATCGAAGATGTTGCGCAACTCCGCGGTCACTTCGTCCTGCATGGCTTCGTTGGGCAGGTAGGCCATCGCGTTCTTCATCAGGTGGAACTGGCAACGCTGCCAGGGCACGCCCGCGAAACAGGCGGTCCGTGCCTTTTCCAGTCCCGCATGGTCGTCGCTGACGATGTAGCGGAAGCCATGCAGACCCCGTGCCAAAAGCCCCTTGAAGAACTCTCGCCAATGGACTTCGGCCTCGCTGTCGGAAACGCTCACGCCCAGCACCGTGCGATGGCCTTCCGGCGTGATGCCGATGAGCGCCACGTCGACCACCGTCCCCTGATGACGAACGTGCTCGTAGCGGGCGTCGAATATCAGGTACGGGATCTCGCCTAGCGGCCGCTGACGCCAACGCTCCAGCTCCTCATCGAGCTGTGCCGTCAGTCGGCTCACCGTGGAACTCGACACCTGGTGGCCGCACAACTCCTCGACGATCCGCGAGACCTTGCGAGTCGAGACGCCGCAGACGTACATCTCGGCCAACGCGGCGGTCAGGGCCCGTTCGCTGCGCACGCCGCGCTCGAGTGCCTGAGGATAGAAGTCGACGTCGCGTGTCTGGGGGACCTTCAGGTGCAAATCGCCGACGCGACTGTGCACGGTCTTGCCTTTGAACCCGTTGGCGTATCCCTGACGCCGATCGGTTCGCTCGTAAGGGGCCGCCTGCAGCACCTCGCTACGCTCCAGCCTCATCACCTCGTTCAGCAGCAGTTCCAACGCTGCGGCCAGGCCGTCGAATCCGTGCTCAGCGAGCAGTTGGATCGCTTCGCGGCATCCAGTAAACTGTGGGGGATGGGTCATTCGTGGGTCTCCTTGCTCGATCGAGTAAACAACCGACAAAGGAAACCAAGTTTGGCCCGCCTCTTTCAACCCGAGTTCCACGCCACAGCGCTAGTAGCCATCAGCTAGCAACGCTGTCGTTTACAGAAGATCTGAAGCACAATCACGGCGTCGTAGAATCGCGGTATACTGGCATCGGTTCTATCGACTCGCATTGCGGTAACCGACAGATTACCGTCAGTGTCATCGAACGGTTGTTCACACGGTGAGAACCTCTGACGGGAGTTCGGAGGACAGTCACACATAACTACAGGGGACATGGCAATGAGTGCCAATCAGCCCAAGAAGAAACGAGTGTCCAGTGCAGCTTCAACCGGGGGCGCAGGAACCCTGTTTGAACGTAACCGTCCGGCGAAGCGCATTCTTGACGCGGGGGTTATCCTGGGGTTGTTTGCGATTCAACCCTGGGAGGAGTTGGGATGACG
>JAFGRD010000110.1 GCA_016935315.1 Pirellulales bacterium | reverse complement strand
TCGCCATACCCATAAGATGCGCAATATAGGGGCATGGCGCAATAGGGGTTTCGCAAGAATCTCAGGGTGCGGAAAATGGGACTAGTCGCCCATGGGGCGGAGCCACAGTTGCTTCACTCCTTCGGCGATCATGTCAATGGAAATGGCGCCGATGATCAGGCCATTGAGCCGGGCGAGGGTATTTACATAACGTTGAAAGACTCGCTCGCGGGGGCCGGACATGTGATCGCGCGTTATCTTGAAGGCCGCCACGATCACGAACGAAACCATGAGCGTGCACGCGATGACCAGGAAAGCGGGGACCGTCGCGTGCCGCTTGCCCGTAAGGATGGCCTGAGTGATCGTGCCCGCGCCGATCATGAAGGGCAACGCGATGGAGGAAGGCAACCCCTCAATGTCTCCTCGCAAGAACACGGTTGCCTTGTAGCCTTGTGTCACGTAGCTGTAGGCGACAATGACGAAGATCAGGCCGCCAAAAACTCTCAGCGCGCTGGGTTGAACGGCCAGGAAGTCGACCAACAGCGGCTCGCCACACCAGGCGAAGAGGAAGAAGACCACCAGGGAGATTGCGCTGGCTTGAAGCAGGACGGAAAAGAACTGCCGCTTGTCCAGGTCGTCCATCAAGCCGGCCAGATAGAGTGATAGTGCAAACGGGTTGAGTATCGCGAGGAACGCCACCAAGGACCGCGAAAACCCAAGAAATGAGGAATCCATGGTTCACGTTCCTCGGAGGACCTTTCATTTGCACCGTTTCGATGCCCCTGACTCGTGGCCCGATTCTACCCCCCAAGCATTTCCGCGACAAGCGCGCCTATGGTGCCCGTTCGCACACCGACGTCACGCCGGCCGTGCTCGCCCTCACGCCGCAGTTTGACGGCCCCGCGCGCCGGGGCTACAATGACCTGCTCGTTGGGCCCGCACGCCCGACCTTCCCCAACCCGGCCGAGGGCCGCAGCCAAAGGAGTCGCTGATGAAAACATTCCACCATATCGGGCTCGTCACCGACGAAGAGAAGCCGGGCGAGACCTACTACGAATCGTTGAAGGTGTGGGGAACCAACCCGGACGACGATCCGAATCGCATCGAATGGGTCCGCTTCCACCCCGACAGCCCCCTGGCCGACACGCCGGTGGCCAAAATGCCCCATGTCTCCTGGGCGGTCGACCATCTCGACGAGGCCATCCGGGGCAAGGACGTGGTGGCCGGCCCGCTGACGGTCGGCGAAGGGATCCGCATCGCCTACTTCCTGATGGATGGGGCACTGATCGAGTACTTGGAGATCAAGTAGAAAAACCACCGGTCGCTGCCCGAGGCAGCCGGCGACAATTCCGGACCCAAACCAGTCCACACGGAGCTTACGATGAAGAACCGAAGTGAAATTACCAGACGTCAGGCCGTCGGCGGCGGGATTGCGGCGGCGGCGGGCATCGTCCTGGCCAAGGCCGACCTGGTCCGGGCCGCGACACCGCAAGCCCGCGAGGTCCCCCGGCCCAAGAACAGCGATTTCTACGACGCCGACGGCAACTTCCTGCCCGAGAAGGCTCGCGAAGCCTACTACGCGATGTTCAAGCGCTTTCGCTATCCGAACCCCAAGCCGCAGCAAGAGCTGATGTGGGTCCAGGACTTCGGCATGGGCGACTTCGTCCACGCCGGCATGGCCGGGGTCTTCTGGGTCAACGACAAGCCGAACAACTACTTCGGCCACGAGATCTACCTGTTGCCGGGCCAGCAGATCCCGGAACACAAGCACGTCAAGACGCCGGACGCCGTGGCCAAGATGGAGGCCTGGCACGTCCGGCACGGGCTGATCTACTGCTTCGGCGAAGGGCCGCAGACGAAGCCTTGCCCGGTAAAGCTCCCCGAAAGCCAGGAGAAGCACCGCACGGTCGGCAATGCCAAGCGTGTCTTGCCCGGCGAGGTCAATTCGTTGAACCGCCCGGAGGCGTTCCACTTCATGATCGCCGGCCCCGAGGGCGCCATCGTGACCGAGTACGCCACCTACCACGACGGCGCCGGCCTGGTGTTTGCCAACCCCAACGCCAAGCTGAGTTGAGGACCTCGCAAGCGAGTCATCCCAGGCCAGCAAGAAAACAGGCCAGCAAGAAAACAGACGGGCCCCCTCCCGATCGGGGGCTCGTCTCCTTCTTGCCGGCGCGATTACGACCGTCTGTCCGGCCAGGCGGCGACGCGGTGGCTACTTGCCCATCTTCCGCAGGTTTTCGATACACCGCTTGACGCAATCCAGCGGAGTGCCGTCGTAGCCCTCTTGCTCGACGATGTACCACTTGGTGCTGCCGTCGGCCTCGCAGAGCCGGAAGATCTCCTTCCAGTCCACGTCGCCTTCGCCGATGACGGCCCCGCGCTTTCCGCCGTGCTCCTTCAGATGGATGGTCGTGGCGCGACCGGGGAACTTCTTCAGCGCGGCATAGGGATCGCCGCCGCCGCCGATGCAGTTGCCGATGTCCAATTGCATCACCACGTCGGGCGTGGCCGTGCTGAAGATGATGTCCCAGCCGGTCTGGCCGTCGTACTTCTTGAAGTCGCCGCCATGGGCGTGGTAGCCGACCCGCATTCCCAGCGGCTTGGCTTTTGCGGCCAACTCGCTGAAAAGTTGGCCCGTCTTTTTCAACGCCTCGGCCGATTCCTGGCGCTCGCGTGGCAGGCTGGGCACGATCAAATACGGGTTGCCCAGCGTCTTGTTGAACGCCACCGTCGCTTCAAAGGCGTCGCCCAGCAGGGTGTTCAACCCGGTGTGCGTGCCGCAACACTTCAGCCCGTTGTCGTCCAGCAGCTTGCGCAGCTCATCGGCCGAGCGGCCGTAGTAGCCGGCAAACTCGACGCCGTCGTAGCCCATTTTCGCCACGGCTTCGAGCACGCCGGGCAGGTCCTTCTCGCAGTCGTTTCGCACCGAATAGAGCTGAAGGCCCAGCGGGATCCTGGCCTTGCCCGATTGCGCCCGAGCGCCCAGCGGATTGAGGCCCGCGGCCCACAGCGCGGTCGTCCCCGCTCCCCACTTCAACATCTCTCGCCTGGTTACGTTCATGATTCCTCCGGAGCTGAAAGCATGTGTCTGAAGTGATTCCTCACACCCCGCAACGAAGACGGCGCCTTGCCGCGGGCATGTGGTCTTCTGCCATCGTCCTGTGATATCGTGGCCCACGGGCGCCTGGTTGTCAAGCATCCGGCGGCCGCGGCGCCTCGAACCGGCGACACGCTGGAGGGAAGCACCAGAGTCGAAGGCATCTTCCGTCAGGGCGTAACGAAAGCGGGCTCCTCGGCGGAATTCGTGGGTGAGTTTCTTTGAGAACTCGGGCCGGTTGACTACGGGTTCCTTTCCTCTATTCGGGGAGCGATGAGTCGTGGATTATGACGAACCGTTGTCTTCGAGCGATCCATCCACGCCCGCAAGTTCGCCCGCTCCAACTCCTCCTGGCGTTTCCGCTTCGCCGCGAAACGGGCATACCGTTCCTGCTCGTCCGCCGACCAGACGCTGGCTTCGGTGTAGTCGCCGCAATAGGGGACCAGCAGGTCGATCCAGCAGGCGATCTTTTCTTTCTCCTCCGCCGAGAGCCGCACGCCCTGATGACCTTCTTCCAGCAGGGCCATCAGCCGGCTGGTGGCCGCGCCCCGGGAGTACGGCGGCAGCATCGCCGGCCCCGACATGGCGTCGATCCAATTGACCATCGGGTGGTTGCAGTCGCCGTTGGTGCCGCGCGTATGCGTCAGTGCCAGGTACGACCGGCTGAGCCGCCGTTTCATGCTCTCCACCACGATCGTCTCGCCCGACAAACAGGGCGCGTCCCGGTCGGCCGCGTGGCAGGGCAGACAGCGACGGTCGAGAATCGGTTGGATTTCCTTGGCGAAGCTGAACCCGCGGGGCGGCCCGTGGAACGCAGTCAGCGGTTCGGGACCGGCCCTGGCCGCCAGCGCCAGCCCGCCTTGTGCCCGCGGAGTGTCATTCTTGTGCTCGTGACAGCCGGTGCACGACTGGTGCTCGCCGGGCATCAGCGTAGCCCAGCTACGCATGGTCTGCACGACGCGGTTCTTTTCGTCCAGCGCCTGGAAGTACACGGGCGTGCGCGCGGGCACGCGGAACAGCGCGGAGCCGTCTTCACGGACCGTGGCGGTGCCGAGAACCACTTTCACGTCCCAGGACGCATTGCCCACGGCGATCGGCGTGGAGACGTCCGAGTAGCCTCCCTCGCCCTGCTGGCTGGTGCGTCCGATTCCCGCTGCGCGAAACTTCAGCGCCACCACCCGCAACCGCTTGACCGTTCCGCGAGCGATCCCCTGCAACCCCGGCCCTTCGTAGACGTCTTGCACGGAGAAGGTGCCGGTCGTTCGGCGGTAGTCGACCTGGCTGGGGCGGACGTGCGGCCGACTGCGCGGCCCCAGCGGCACGATCTGCCGACAGCCGATGCCCTCGCCCGACTCGCGGCCCTCGACCAGCAGCTCGCGACGGCCGTGTTGGTCCATCAGGTAGACGTTGAACCGTCCCAGTTCCCCCTCGGGCGAAGGCAGGGCGAGCGTGACCAGGAACCGTTGCTCGTCCAGCGGATACGGGTATTGGAACTGGTTTCCACCCAGCCCGTACTGGTCGATCCGAATCGGCTCGGTCCGCCGAATCGGGGCGATAAGCTGGATGCCGTGCTGCTCCTGCCGGCCCCGCGCGGGATCGACGATCGCCAGCTTGCCGTGGGCGGGCGTATGGTGCCCGGTGACCACCGCCAGCACCTTCCGCGATCCGGGGATCTTTCGGGCGTGGATGATGTTCGTCGGATACCACGAATTGCCGCCGTAGAACTCACGCTGGCTCGTCCCGTCGGTGTTCATCTCGAACAGCGGTTGCGTGAAAATCTGTCCGCGATCGTTGTAGTCCCAGCGGGTATAGAGAACGCGCCCGTCGTCGGTGGCGGTGGGGAAGATCGTGTGGACCTGGTCGAACCCGATGCGGCGCATGTAGCGGCCCGCCGCGTCCATCAGGTAGAAATTGCTGACTTCCGTCCAGTTGCAGTCGACCGTCTGGATACAGCGCGTGGAGTTGAAGAGGATGTTGCCGTCGGGCAGGTAGATGCCCTCGTAGTCGGCAACTCCCGGCCCCTCCGTCAACGGGGCGACTTGCCCGGTGGCCAGGTCCATCTCGTACAGGTGGAAGTCGTCCTCCCGGTCCGATTTCTTCCAGGAAAACAGCATCCGCTTGCCGTCGTAAGAGACGTCCGGGTTCCGCAGCGTGCCTCCAGGGTCTTCGATCAGCGTGCGGACTCTTCCATAGGGCCCATCCATCTCCAGCACTTCCAGACACGAGCCCGGAGAGAACAGCCGAAAACCCTGGGCGTCGGAAAGTGCCTCGGTGTATTTCCAGGTGTTCGGGATGTGACGGTGCTGGCTGAGGACGAAACGCGTCCACCGCGCCAGCAGCGGTTGCAGCCGTTGCACGCGGCGCAGCTCGCAGGCCTGTACGTAGAGTTGCCGCCAGCGGGGATCCTCGCCCGGCACACCGGCCGCGGACAACGCGGCCGCCTCGGTGCCGATCGCTTTGCCCGCCTCGCCCAGCTCCTCCAACACCCGGTCGAGCATCCGCCGCTCGACCAGTGAATCCTCGTCGCTGACAAAGCAACTCAGGCGCTCCAGCACGGGTGCATCCGGCTTGGATTCCCGCGCGGTCAGATGCGCTTCGCGCCACTGCTGCTTCTGCTGCTCCAGCGCGTCGGGCAAGACAATACCCATGTAGTCCTGCAGCATCCAGTCGTGCAGCACGGCATCGCACGTGGCCGCTTCGCGCCGAGCCGAACCGGATTCGTCGCCGGCGCCCCGGGCCGCTTCCGCCGGAAACAGCAGCGCGGCCACGGCTGCCAGCAGTGCCGACCGAAGCCTTTTGGACGGTCGCCAATCCATACCTTGCTCTCCGACTCCAGACCTTCGCCATCTGCCACACGGTGGACTGACGCCCATCTGACTGACGCCCATGGGCCCGCGGCGCCTATTCTACCCGAACCGAGACCCCGTACAACTGACGCAGAACGGACCGAGCCGCTGCACAACCGCTGCACGGAGTCCGGCGCGACGAGGGCCGCCGCCCAGATCGCTGTTTGTCCAGGTCGCCGCATGTTGTATCATGTGCCCATGATGAGAAACTCAGGCAAGTTTTTTCTGCTGTGGACCGCCGCGACGGCCGTGTGCGGGCTGGTCTTGTGCATCTGTGAAGCCATGGCGCAGGACGCCCCGGCGCGACCTCCGGGGGCAGGTCCCCAAGCCGCGCCGGCCCCAGACGAGCCACCCCCCGGAGAAGGGGGCGACGAAAAGCGTGCCGACCCTGCCCCCGTGTCGTCCGGCGGCCTGTTGGGCCAGTTCGAGTCCGTCGCCCAGGCCGTGAAGCTCGAAGGCCTGTGGACCCAGAACAGTTGGAGCAACTGGCTGATCTTTCTGGTGTCGATCTTTCTCGGCCTGCTGGCCGGCAAGATTGCCGCCGTCGTGCTCGGCAACTTTGGACGACGCTTCGAGCATCGCGGTTGGCGCGTCTGGAACCATCTGGTCGTCGACCTGGTCGGACCGGCCAAGCTGGGGCTGCTCGCGTTGGGGCTCTCGGTCGGCCTGGCCTTTCTGGGCGGAAAGAGCGCTGGGCTGAGTGAGTTTACGGGCAAGACGCTGTTGCTGCTGTTTTCGATCGTGGTGTTCTGGTACGCCTACAATCTCGTTTCGGTCGTCGACCTGGTGCTGCGCCGCTTCACGGCCAAGACAGAATCCGTGCTGGACGACCAGATCGTGCCGCTGATCCGCAAGACGCTGCGGGTCTTCGTGGTCGTCGTGGGGACCATGTTCGTCGTCGATTCGGTCTTCGACCAGGACATCGGCGCGCTGTTGGCCGGGCTGGGAATCGCCGGGTTGGCCGTGTCGCTGGCCGCCCAGGATTCCCTGAAGAACCTGTTCGGATCGATCACCATCCTGCTGGATCGGCCCTTCCAGATCGGCGAACGGATCATCTACGCCGGCTACGACGGCGTCATTGAGGAAATCGGCTTCCGCTCCACCAAGCTCCGCACGCTGACCGACAACGTGGTGACGATCCCCAATTCCGCCATCGTCAACGAGGCCGTCGAAAACGTCGCCCGCCGCCGGTCGATCCGGCGGATCATGGACGTGACGATCACCTACGACACACCGCGAGAGAAGATCGAGCAGGCGGTGCAGATTCTCCGCGACATTCTCGAAGAGGAAGACCTGCGCGAGCCGATCCACCAGACGATCAAGGGCGACGAGTTCCCGCCGCGGGTTTACTTCAACGACTTCAATTCCCAGAGCCTGAACATTCGGGTCATCTACTGGTACATCCCGCCGGCCTACTGGGACTTTCTGGACCATGCCCAACGCCTGAACTTGCGGATCTTCAGCGAGTTCGAGAAGGCCGGCATCGAGTTTGCCTTTCCCACGCAAACGCTCCTGCTTGCCGGAGATCCCAAGCGGGAGTTGGCGATTCGGATGCTCGGCAAGGATCTCGAACCCCCCAGGTGAACTGCTTGGGCGGGACCTGCGGGAAAGAAGGTCGGCGCGGGCGTAACTCCTTTGTGCCAAGGGTGTTGTCTACCACCTCTGGGCTGGGCGTCGGAAAAAATCCCCGATTCTACTTGCCATCTGCTTGCAATCATTGTGAGGTCTAGTAGACTAATAGGAGTTATGAGGATTAATCGGGGGCTGCCGTCCTTGGTCGGCTTCCGCATTGAACGGATTCTGCCAAACCACCTTTGTTCCACTTACGGGCCGTTTTTTGTTGGGAGTCGCTCTCATGTATCGCAAGCTTGCACTGTTTTTGACGGCGGTCGCTCTGGCCGCCTTCCTGTCGGCCACGGCTAGCGCCGGCTGGATTACTGCCGCCTCGGAGACCGGGTCCGGCCTGGACCCGGCTGGCATCTACTACACGGGCCAGACCTTCGACCATCCCAATCTGGGAGCCGGGTACACGGTGCCCTCGATGGATGAAGACGTGGCGTTCTTCACCGATCGCACCCACCAGTACAATGGTGTCACTGCGGAAGCCAGCATCGCCTCGCTGGGATTCGTGGGCGCCGACTACGTGATGACCGCCAACGACAACCGCGGCGTCGCTGACTATCAGATGACCGTCTCGGTCAACGACACGGTCAATGCCTACGTGATGATGGATGCCCGGGTTACTCAGCCCAGTTGGCTGCCGGACAATGGCTGGACGAACGTACAAGGTCGGATGATGGGCATCGACGAGAATGGCGACGGCACGGGCCCCGGCAACTCGATCGAGAACCAGTTCAAGATCTGGAAGAAGACGGGGATTGCCGCGGGCGACATTGTGCTGGGCGAGCGTGGCGGCACCGGCAACAACATGTACGGCGTGATCATCACCGATCCCAGCGTTGACCTGGAGGCGCCGATTTACGACACCCAGCCGGTCCACTTCACTTGGGACACGGCAACGGGTACCGGCATGATCGAGGGCGATCTCTATCTGCCGAGCAACCACGAGGTTCCCATTCATTTCAGCGCCCCCATGCCCGCCCCGGCGATCTATGACCCGAATCCCGACCTGACCCCCGCAGGCTCGCTGGGAACCCAGACGGTGCCCAGTGGCGACCACAACAACACGGGAACGGTGGTCGGGCTCGACTGGAGCGGACAGGGTCCGGTGACGCTCACCGGCACCGACGGCACCACCGAGTATACCGTTGCCGTGGATCTGCTCTTCGGTCCCAGCGGCGATTCCGGCTACGACAATCCGGAAGAGGATCCTTTGTCGTCGTTCGACGCGGAGCTTGGCTATTCCTATGTCTACAGCGCCGACGTGACCGCCAGCGACAACGCCCTGGTGGAAAACGGTGGCGACGCGGTCGGCGATCCGAGGTTCGCGCTGTACTTGGCCGTTGGCGAAGAGAATCCCAACGGGCGGTCCCACCGTCTGACACAGGACCGTGTCACCTTTGCGGAAGGCGCCGACGCCTATTCACGCTCCGTGTCGAACCAGTTCAGCAAGTACGCCGCCTATGCCCCCTTGAGCTTCTACTATGGCGTTCGCGATGATGCCAACCAACTGGGCGGCGGCTCCGTCCAGCTCGACTCGATGTTCGTCGAGGGTTATCTGGCAGTCGATACGACCACGATTGTGCCCGAGCCCTGCACCATGGCCATGCTGATCGCCAGCGGCCTGCTCGGGCTGATCCTCTGGCGACGCCGCCGGGCCGCCTAGGCCTCAGGCAGCCATCCGATGAAAACCCGGCCGCCGGATCCTTTGGGTCCGGCGGCTTTTTTTCTGTGTGCCCAGCATGTCCTGTAACTTGGAGGTGGAAGTCCTCTGCAGACCCTGACAGGGGGAACTGCTAGCCGAGGGCAACT
>JAFGRD010000109.1 GCA_016935315.1 Pirellulales bacterium | reverse complement strand
TCGCCATACCCATAAGATGCGCAATATAGGGGCATGGCGCAATAGGGGTTTCGCAAGAATCTCAGGGTGCGGAAAATGGGACTAGTGGCGCTTTCGGCCGTGCTGACCGCCACGATGATGGTCGCCTGCGGCAACCTGACGACGCCCCTGGTGATGGTTTCCTGCTGTGTCTGGGCGATGACGATTTGCGCCGGCGTGGGGGCCTTTTCCGGCGTGATGATCACGCTGTTTCGCATCCCGCCGTTCATCGCCACCCTGGCCATGATGGAGGTGGCGCGAGGCCTGGCCCTGATGATCACCAAGAGCCAATCGATCGCCGGGCTGCCGCCGGCGTTCGACTGGCTGGGTCTGGACGTAGTCACGCTGCGTTTCGGGCGAGCCTTCGAGTTGGAGATCCCCAACGCGGTGATCCTGATGGTTTTTATCTACGCGGCGGCCCAGTTCGTGATGGGACGCACGCGGCTGGGACGCTACGTCTACGCCGTTGGTGGCAACCGCGAAGCAGCCCGGCTCTCCGGCATCCGCGTCAACCGCGTGTTGCTGACCGTGTATGTCGTCAGCGCCGCCATGGCCGGGCTGGGCGGCGTGATCGAGGCCTCGCAATTCACCAGCGGCGATCCCAAGTCGGGGCTGATGTACGAGTTGCAGGTGATTGCGGCGGTGGTCGTCGGCGGGACCAGCCTGGCCGGTGGCGAAGGAAAGGTGTTGGGAACGCTGATCGGGGCACTGATCATCGCCGTGATCCAGAACGGCATGAACTTGACCGAGGTGGGTGTTTACACCCAGCGGGTCGTGCTGGGGCTGGTCATCCTGGGCGCTGTGCTGCTGGACATGCTCAGAAAGAAAGGCTGGCGCGGGCTGCTGACCGCCGAATAGCGACTGCGGGCGCACGGCAGGTCCGAGCGGTAAATCTCCAGGCAGCCGGCTGAGGCTCTCTGCGCCCCGTTCGCCAGAGGGAGCCGAATCGGATGCCGGACAATGGAAACCGATGGCACGGCTTGATACAATCGGACTGATTGTGGGATCGCACCAGGACAGCCGCCAGTCGGGGCCAAATCAACAGGAGACACCCGATGCGCTTCAGAGCATGTTGCCCGTTCGCGTTGTCGTTGATGTGCGCCGCGTCGGCCTTGGGCGCCACGTTTGAAGGATTGGGCGATCTGCCCGGGTTCAGTGATCTCAGCGCGGCGTGGGATGTCTCTGCCGACGGCTCCGTCGTCGTCGGGTATTCCAGTTCGGAGAACGGCCAGGAGGCGTTTCGTTGGACCGAGGCCGACGGTATGATCGGCCTGGGCGACTTGTCCGGCGGCTGGTTCACCAGCTCGGCTTCGTCCGCATCGGCCGATGGTTCGACCGTTGTGGGATACAGCCGGTCGGAGAATCGCGACGAGGCGTTTCGCTGGACCGAGGCCGAAGGCATGATCGGTTTGGGTGCCTTGTCTGGAGACTTCGGTCACAGCAGAGGTCACGGCGTCTCTGCCGACGGCTCGGTTGTGGCCGGCATTACCGAGTCGCCGGGCGGCTGGCGGGCGTTCCGCTGGACGGTCGCCGGAGGCATGGTCGCGCTGGGGGACTTGCCCGGTGGAGCCCACTACTCCTTGGCCGAAGCCGTCTCGGCAGACGGCCGCGTGGTGGCCGGACAGAGCTCGACGTCGGCCGGTTACATGGCGTTTCGCTGGACGGCCGCCGAAGGTCTGGTCGACCTGGGTGACCTCCCCGGCGGGACCAACCACGCCCAACCGTTCGCTCTGTCCGCGGACGGCTCCGTGATGGTAGGAGGGTCCGGCTCGACCGAGGGCCATGAGGCCTTTCGCTGGTCCATCGGCCTAGGGATGATCGGGCTGGGCGATTTCCCCGGTGGAGCCTACGGCAGCACCGCTTACGATGTGTCGGCCGATGGCTCGATCGTCGTGGGCAAGGGTGAGACGGAATCGGGCAGTGCGGCGTTCCTTTGGGATGCCGAACATGGGATGCGCCGAGTGCAGGACGTACTCACCGATGACTACGGGCTCGACCTGGAAGGCTGGACGCTGGGCATGGCCACGGGTATCTCGGCCGACGGTACCGTGCTGGTCGGAACGGGTGGCAACCCCGACGGCCGGTCGGAGGCCTGGAGGGCCGTGATTCCGGAGCCGAGCACGAGCGCGATGGCCCTCGCCGCGGCCGTCTGCGGCATCTGGGGCTGGTGGTTCCGCCGCCGGAAGCAGGCGTAGAACCGTCGCCGCGAAAGCCCGTGGTCTCGGGTGCTGACCGTGCGCCGCGGACGCTCTCTGCGTCGCAACCCCCCCTAGGATCAAGCCGTTGGGTGCGTTAGGATAACTGACGCCGAAGGTGAGCCGATCAGCCCGTGATCGGGAACGTGGCCTACTGCGGCTTCAGCGAACATGCCCAAGGAAACGCACGGAGAAGAACGATGAACTCCCGAGAACGCATCCTGGCCGCCCTCAATCACCAGCAGCCCGACCGCGTGCCGATCGACTTCGGCGGCCACCGCTCGTCGGGCATGGCGGCCATCGCCTATGGCAAGCTCCGCCGCGCATTGGGGCTGTCGGAGCGTCCGATTCGCGTCTACGACCCGGTCCAGCAACTGGCGATCATCGACGAGGACGTGCTGGACCGATTCGGCGTCGACACGATCGAGTTGGGTCGCGGCTTCGCCCAGGGGGATGAGCACTGGTCCGACTGGACGCTGCCCGACGGCTCGCCCTGCCAGATGCCCGTCTGGGCCATGCCCGAGCGGGAGGACGGCCGCTGGGTGCTGAAGTCGGAAAGCGGCCGCGTGGTCGGGCAGATGCCCGACGGGGCGCTCTACTTCGAGCAGACCTACTGGCCCTTCCTGGAAGAGGATGACCTGGACCGGTTGCCGGAGGCGATGGCCGAGACGATGTGGGTGGCGATGCGCACGCCGCCCGGCCCGCTGGTGGCCGGCAAGTTCGGCGACCAGGCGATGATCGACGGGGCCCGGCGGCTCCGCGAGCGGACCGATCGGGCGATCCTGGCCCTGTTTGGAGGCAACCTCCTGGAGATCGGCCAGTTCCTCTACCGCAACGACAAGTTCCTGATGCTCCTGGCCGGCGACCCGAAGCGGGTCCACGAATTCCTCGATCGGCTGGTGGCCATCCATCTGGCAAACCTGGAGAAGTTCCTTTCGCTGGTCGGGCCGTACATCGACATCATTCTCTTCGGCGACGACCTGGGCATGCAGAGCGGCCCGCAAATGTCGCCCGCCATGTACCGCGAGTATTTCAAGCCGCGGCACGCCCAGATGTGGCGTCGGGCCAAGGAGCTGGCCGACGTGAAGGTGCAGCTCCACTGCTGCGGCGGCGTGCGGCCTTTGTTGGACGATTTGATCGACGCGGGGCTCGACGCGATCAACCCGGTGCAGATTTCCTGCCAGGGCATGGACCCCAGGGGCCTGAAGGCCGATTTCGGCCAACGGCTCACGTTCTGGGGCGGCGGCTGCGACACCCACCGGGTGCTTTCGCTGGCCACGCCGGACGAAATCCGCCGGCACGTGCAAGAGCAAGTCTCGATCCTCAGCCCCGGCGGCGGCTTCGTCTTCCAGCAGGTCCACAACGTGCTGGCCGACGTGCCGCCGGAGAACGTGATTGCGATGCTCGATGCCGTGAACCAGCGCCAGGTTGCCTGAAGGACTTGTAGAAGAACAGGTTGGACATACTGCAAGGCGCAAGGACTCGCAGCGGTGCTGCTCTTTCATTACAGGCTGACTGAAGATGCCGTGAGTCTCGTGGTTCTTTCCCGATCAGGAGTTACATGAGTCGACCTTCGACACGAGGCGAACGTTCTGGGTGGAGAGGCGTCTGCGCCGCCTTGCTACCCATGAGAATTAAGAATGCCCAACTTGTTTTTTTGCGAGTCCGAAGCGACGAGTCACAACGCGGATCACAACTCAACGGGCGAGAATTATGGCTGAATTCGCGAGAATTCAGAGGGCCCCGAAAAGCCCCCAAATCCGAGGTCCTGTGACCCCGCTACCATTGGGCTGCAGCGTTACCCACATTTGAAGTCTTGCGACTTCCGCTACCACCGACCGCACCCTCCATGGATTGCCGCCACCATGCATGCTATCGACTACACGATCATCGTCATCTATTTCGCAATCGTCATCGGCATCGGCTTCTGGTATCAGCGCCGGGCGTCGAAGAGCCTCGACTCCTACTTCCTCGGCGGCAAGAGCATGCACTGGCTGGCGATGGCCATGTCGGGCTCGGTCTCGACCTTCGATATCACCGGCACCATGTGGATCGTCACGCTGATTACCCTGTTCGGCATGAAGTCGATGTGGAACCACTGGATGTGGGGCTTCCTGATGGCCGCCTTCTTCATGTCGTACATGGGCAAGTGGGTCCGGCGGTCCAACGTGATGACCGGGGCCGAGTGGATGGTCACGCGGTTCGGACCTGGGCCCGACGGACAGGTCGCGCGGATCGCCTACACGCTGATGGCCGTGGTCACGCTGACCGGCTTCGTCGGCTATGCCTTCCAAGGCATTGGCAAGTTCGCGACCGTGTACATCGATTTGAAGACGCCCACCCGCGTGGCCGCCGAGCTGTTTCCCGGCTACAGCGAGACGATCCGTTTTCTGGGCAGCCACGAGGCGGAGTTGTTGGCGCTGATCGTGTTCGCCATCACCACGTTGTACGTGCTGCTCGGCGGGCTTTACGGCGTGGTGATCACCAACGTGATCCAGACCGTGGTGCTCACGATGGCCAGCCTGCTGATCGCCGCAGTGGCCTATTCGATGGTCACGCCCGAACTGCTGGCCGAGAGGCTCCCGGCCGGCTGGAACTCGCTCTGGCCCACCTGGCGGCTGACCGGCGCCGAACACGCCCTGGTGGCGAACACCGATTACGTGGGCTACGAGCTGTTCGGGGCGCTGGTGATCGTCTGGGTCGTCAAGGGGCTGTTGCTGAACTTGGGCGGGCCGGGGCAGATGTACGACTTCCAGATCTTCCTGGCCGCTCGGCATCCCCGCGACGCTGCCAAGCTGGGCGCCGCCTGGAGCGCGTTCTTGATCGTCCGCTGGGCCATGTGCATGGGCATCGCCCTGCTGTTCTTGACCGGGCTGGTCGACACCCAGGATCAAGAGCAGGTGATGCCGATCGTCTTGCAGCGGTATCTCTGGACCGGGGTGCGCGGCGTGGTCATTGCCGGGCTGCTGGCGGCCTTCATGTCCACCTTCAGCGCGACGGTCAACGCCGCCGCCTCCTACATCGTGCGCGACCTCTGGCAGCGGCTGGTGCGGCCCAACGCCGATCAGCGGCACCTGGTGCGGGCGAGCTACGTGGCCACGTTGGCGGTGGTGATCGTCGGCACGGCCATCGGCTTCCACGCCGAGTCGATACGCCAGGTGTGGGACTGGATCATGATGGCCGTGGGCGGCGCGTTCGTGATCCCCAACGTGATGCGGTGGTACTGGTGGCGGCTCAACGGCTACGGCTATGCGATCGGCACGCTGGTGGGCATGGTGGCCTCGCTGATCGTGCCGTTCGTTCCCGCCTTGAGCCTCCCCTACGTGGCGTTTCCGTTGGTGTGCGGGCTGTCGGCGGTCGGCTGCCTGGCCGGCACGTGGTGGACGCGCCCGACCGACGAAGACGTGTTGACGTCGTTCTACCGCAGCGTGCGGCCGTTCGGCTTCTGGGGTCCGATTCGGCGCCGCAGCGGGCTGTCGGCCGCACAGCTGGCCGACCGGACCGAAGGTCTGCCGCTGGCGGCGGCGAACGTCGTGCTCAGCAGCGTGGTGATTCTGGGCACGTATCTGGCGCCGATGTACCTGGTTGCCCATTGGCACGCCACGGCGGCGGCTTGTTTTGGGATGGCCGCGGCCGCGGGCGTGACGTTATACTTCACCTGGTATCGGACTCTCCCGGAGGCCGAGTCCTGACTTGGTCACCCGGCTGGCGTGTTACCGACAAACCGAGGAACTCCGGCGTGCTACAGAAGTTGTTGCTGATTGCCCTGGCCGGCGGCCTGGGCACCCTGGCCCGCTATGGGCTCTCCGGCGCAGTCCAGAATTGGGTGGGGAGGGACTTTCCCTGGGGAACGGCCGTGGTGAATCTGTTGGGGTGTTTCACCTTCGGCGTCGTCTGGGCGTCCATGGAGGGCCGTTGGGCGGCCAGCGGCGAAACGCGTGCCCTGGTGCTGGTCGGATTCATGGGTGCCTTCACCACTTTCTCGACGTTCGTGTTCGAAACGGGAGCCTTCCTCCAGGATTCCCAGTGGGCGCTGGCCCTGGGGAACGTGGCATTGCAGAACATCGTTGGGGTGATCGCGCTGTTGTTGGGGATGGCCGTCGGGAATCTGCTCTGAACGGGATTGCAGAACCATCGAGGTAGAGGTGGAGTGGGTCGAGGGACGAGACCCACGTTGAGAAACCCCTGGAGCCCGAATCATGAAGCTGCCCTACGAGGCCGAATTGCTGCGGATCTTCATCGGCGAGAGCGACCGCTTTCGCGGCAAGCCGCTCTACGAGGCCATCGTGCAGGAGGCCCGGCATCGCGGCATGGCCGGGGCCACCGTGTTGCGCGGGCTGATGGGCTTCGGCGCCCATAGCCGCATGCACACGGCCAAAATCCTGCGGCTCTCCGAAGACCTGCCGATCGTCGTCGAAATCGTCGACCAGCCCAAGCGAATTGCCGAGTTCTTGCCCGAGCTGGACCTCATGATCGAAGAGGGGCTGGTCACCCTGGAGCGCGCCCGGGTGATCGCCTATCGATACACCGAGCCGGCCGGGGAAGGGGCTTCCGAATGAATCGGCTGCGGCCCTGGATGACGTTCGTGCTCCGCTTCGCCGGCGTGTTCAACCTGTTGGCCGGCGCGAGCATGATCTGCTTCTATCACGAAGGCTACGAGATGCTGGGCGTACCCAAGCCGGAGTTGATCCTGCCGGTGCAAGTGATGGGTATCCTGGTGGGGCTGTTTGGCGTGGGCTATCTGCTGACGGCGACCGATCCCGTGCCCAACCGCAACCTCCTGCTGCTGGGCACCTTCAGCAAGGCCGTCGCTTCGGTCTTCGCTCTCTATTACGTCGCCGTGGAGGCGCTGCCCTGGTGGTTCGCCCTGGTCGTCCTTTTCGCCGACATCGTCTACGTGCCGCCGTTCTGCGTCATTCTGCGGCGGCTCTACCGTACCGGGCCCGCGTCGGGCGGCTCTGCGTGAAGATTTGAAGATAAGAGTGCGGAAGTCCGGCCTTGACGCCCGGAATGGTGGTTGCTACAGTCTCCGCCCTCTTCTCCATTCCGCACGGAGGCGTTCCCATGAAACGTCTTTTCTTTGCCTTGATTACCCTCCTTTCCCCGCTTGCCACCGGCTGCCAGAATCCGGCCTTCGTCAACGTCGGCCAAACACCCAACGGTACGGAGGCCGGCATTCCCGAGGTGTCGTTGAAGGAGTTTGCCAAGCAGCAAGGGATCTCGCGACGCGAAGCCCGGCAAGTCCTCATCAAGGCCAAGGAAGAGATGGAGCTGCACGGCATCGAGAATTGAGCCACAGCGGCCGTGTGCCCCAATGACCTGGAACTGCGCGTGTCGATCCGCCGGTCAATCGGGCTCGTCAACGTTAGAGTTGGGCGCGGGCAACAATTCGGCGGCAACCAGTCCGACGGCAAATGTCGTCGACGCGCCGAGCACCGCGAACCAAGGCCAGGCCAACGGCGTGCAGGACCAGACGGCGACCAGCAGCCCCAGCCCGCCGAGCAGACCGGCCAGTGCGGCGACTTGCGGGATGCGGCGCGGCAGGATGCCCAGGAAGAAGACACCCAGGATCGGCCCGGTGGCGAAGCCGGCGATGGCCAGCACGCCGTCGACCACGCTTTCGGTCAGGTGCTGTCCGGCGATGCCGACGCCGATTTGCATCAGCCCGAACAGCACGGTCAAACCCCGGCTGACCCGCAGCAGATGTCTCGCCTCGGGTTTTTCTTTTCGCCAAGGCAGGTAGAAGTCGTTGACCGCGGCGGTGGCCGACGAGTTCAATGAGCCGGATAGCGTCGACATGGCCGCCGAGAAGACGGCCGCTAGCAACACGCCCACTACGCCGATCGGCAGGTGGTCGACGATGAAGGCGGCGAAGACCTGGTCGTTCTTGGCGAACGGCACCTGCGGCGGATTGAGAGAGTAGAAACAGGCCAGGCCCACACCGATCAGCAGGAACAGGGCGAACTGGCCGCAGACGACCAGCCCGCTGAGGGCCAGTGCCCGGCCTGCCTCGCGTTGGCTCCGGGCGGCCAGGTAGCGTTGCACCATCAACTGGTCCGCGCCGTGGGTGGCCAGCGAGAGAAACGTGCCGCCGACGAGCCCCGCCCAGAACGTGTACTTCTGCGAAGGGTCGAAGGAGAAATCGAGCAGCCGCAGCTTGCCGTTCGCTGCGGCGAACTCGGCCAGTTGTGACCAGCCGCCCGGTAGCTTCGCCGCGAGCAGCCCCAGCGCCAGTGCCCCGCCGGCCATGTAGACGGCGAACTGCACGCAATCGTTCCAGACGACCGACTTCATGCCGCCAAGGAACGTGTAGAGGATGGTCGTGATGCCGATCACCGCAATACACATCGACAGGTCCAGCCCGGCCACATGCCGCAGCACGATGGCCGTCAGGTACAGCCGCAGCCCGTCGGCCAGGGTTCGGGTGAGCAGGAACAGCAGCGACGCCGTTTGCTTGGTGACGCCGCCGAAGCGGTGGTGCAGCACCTCGTAAGCCGTGAACAGTTGGCCGCGGAAATAGAGCGGCAGGAACAACCGGACCACCAGAAGCCGCCCCAGGACGTAGCCGAAAGTCAACTGCAGGAAGCAGAGGCTGCCGTGTTGCGGATCGAAGGCGATGCCCGGCACGCTGAGGAAGGTGACCGTGCTGGTCTCGGTAGCGACGATCGAAAGCAGCACCCCCCACCAGGGCAGATTCCGCCCGCCGAGCAGATAGTCGGACACGTCGCGCTGGCCCCGTCCCAGCCACAGCCCGAACAGTACCACGCCTGACAAATAGGCCGCCAGCACCGCCACATCGACCGCATGAATGGCCAAATGCATGGAAACAGCCCAATCGAGTCTCGGAGTCTTTCAGAGTCGCCCCCTGCGACTATAATGACATCAGGATTGCAGTGCCAGGGGAGCCGGCGTAACAGATCAAGACCCGCATAGCATTTCAGCCAAACAGTATCTGGAGTCGCAAGACTTCGGATCTGGCGCCTTTGAGCATCGCGGCAGGCTGAATTCTCGCGAACTCTGCTACACGGTGCCGCCACTTGGCTGAAGTGTTGCGAATTAGGGTCCGCAATGGTTCCCACGCCCGCGCGCTGCGCAACGCGAGTGCTATTGACGCTTGCACACTCAATGCGCGAGGGCGATCAACGGGAACTCGACCTGCCCGGCCTCCCGTTGGTCGGCCTGGATCATTCACAATGCAAACATCAATGAACCCCGAAACCTAGCCCCTTCCCCATGCTCAACGACCTGACTACCGAAGCACGCAACCCGGCCTCCGAGAAGATCGACACCTTCTCGCCGCTGGAGATCATCCGGCTGATCAATGCGGAAGACGCAGCCATCGCCGAGGCCGTCGGGCGGCAGGCGGAATCGATCGCCCGGGCCGTCGAGGTCATCGCCCAGCGGCTTGCCGGCGGCGGGCGGCTGATCTACATCGGCGCGGGAACCTCCGGCCGGCTGGGCGTGCTCGATGCGGCCGAATGCCCCCCGACGTTCAACACGCCGCCGGAGCAAGTGGTGGGGATGATCGCCGGAGGGCAAGGCGCGATGTTTCGTGCGGTCGAGGGCGCCGAAGACCATCCCGAGTTGGCCGTGGCCGATCTGAAATCCGAGGGGCTTTCCGGTCGCGACGCCCTGGTCGGCATCGCCACCAGCGGTCGTACGCCCTATGTGCTGGGCGGATTGGAGTACGCCCGCAGCGTCGGTGCCGCAACGATCGGCCTAAGCTGCAACCCCGATGCCTTGCCGACTCGGCACTGCGACCTGATGATCACCCCCGTGGTCGGGCCCGAGGTCATCAGCGGCTCCACCCGCATGAAGGCCGGCACGGCCACGAAGATGGTGCTGAACATGTTGACCACCGGCGCCATGGTCCTGCTGGGCAAGACCTACGGCAATCTGATGGTCGATCTGCAGGCGACCAACAGCAAGCTGATCGAACGCACGCGAAACATCGTCGTGGCCTTGACCGATCTCTCGCTGCAGGAAGCCGAGAAGCTGTTGGCCCGATGCGGTGGCGAGCTGAAGACGGCGATTGTGGCCTCGCTGCGGGGAGTCTCGCCCGACGAGGCCCGGCGTTTGCTGGACGAGGTGGGGGGGCATTTGCGACGCGCGCTGGCCGAGCGATGAAACAGATGCATGACCAACTCGTGCTCGGAATCGACGGTGGCGGTACCAAAACCGTGGCGTGGCTGGCGACGTGTTGCGCCTCGGGCGAAACGCCGGTCGTCGGCCGCGGCCTGGCCGGGCCGGTCAACCCGCAGACGGTCGGCTTCGACGCCGCGATGGAAAACCTCGACCTTGCCGTAGCTGCCGCCTTTAAGGATGCGGCCGCCCAACGCGGGCCGGTCGCCGCCGCCGTGCTCGGCTTGGCGGGATCCGACCGCGACGAGAATCGGCAGGCGTTCGGGCACTGGGCCCGCCAGCGCCGTTTGGCCGACCGGTTTCGCGTGGTCCACGACGCCCTGCCCGTGTTGGCCATCGCCTCGCCGCCGGGTTGCGGCATCGCGCTGATTTGCGGAACCGGCTCGCTGGCATTCGGCAGCAACCGCGATGCTCGGGTGGCGCGGGCGGGCGGTTGGGGTTTCCTCTTCGGCGATGAAGGAAGCGGATACGCCATTGCTCGGGCCGGTCTGCGCGCCGCCGCCAAGGCCGCCGACGGACGCGCGCCCGAAACGAGGCTGCTCCCGGCGATGTTGCGGCGTTTCGACCTGAAAGAGCCTCCGCAGTTGATTCCCGCCGTCTACCGGATTGCCGACGACCGCGGCGAGGTGGCCGCGCTGGCGGAAGTGGTCACCCAGGCTGCCGGCGAGAACGACCCAACGGCCGGCCGGATCCTCGACGACGCCGCGGGCGAACTGGCGGCGATGGTCTCGGCCGTCGCCGGGAAACTCTTTTCGCGGCGGGAGCCGATCTCCCTGGCGCTGGCCGGAGGCGTGTTGCTTGGCGCCGAGTGCCTTCAAACCCGCCTGTCCGATCGGCTGGCGGCGCTGAAGCTGAACCTGGAGCCGGTCGTCCGCGTGCCCGATCCGGTCGTCGGTGCGGTTCGGCTGGCACAGTCGCTGGCCGCGGGCGACTGGCCACCGGGGCTTGCTCGGGCGGTGCCAAGCCGTACAATCGATCGGTAGCAGGTTGCTGAAGTCGCGAGAATTCCGTTGGAAACGTTTCAGGATCAGGGCAAGCTGACTTCTTGCGAATTCCGCTACGAGTCGGAATCGATCGATAGCGGGCGGTGCACCGTCCGGCCACCGAACTCCAACCGATGGGAAGACCAGCGATGCAGGATCATCTGACCAGGAGAGCGTTCCTCGGCACGACGGCAACGGCCGCCGTGGCCCCATGGGCGACGACGCGGCTGGAGGCGGCCGAGGCCGTCGCCGGCGAGCCGAAGAAGTCCTTTCGGGCGGGTGCCTTTGCGATCGACATCACCCCGCGAGAGTTACCGGTGATCGTCAACGGCGGCGTCGCCGAACGAACGGCCGACCAGGTGGTCGACCCGCTGCACGCCCGCTGCCTGGTACTCGACGACGGCGCCACGCAGTTGGCCATCGTCGCGGTCGACAGTTGCCTGATCCCGCGGGTCTTGCTGGACGACGCGAAACAGCAAGCCGCCTCGGCCACCGGCATGGCTGCCGAGCGGATGTTGATCTCGGCGACCCACACCCATTCGGCCCCGTCGGTCATTGCGTGTCTGGGAAGCGACTGCGACGAGCGTTACGCAGCCTGGCTGCCGGGTCGGATTGCCGAGGGGATTCGGCTGGCCCAGGAGAATCTGGCCCCGGCCCGGGTGGGTTGGGCAGTGGGCGAAGACCGCAAGAACGTCTTCTGCCGCCGCTTTCGGATGAAGCCCAGCACAGCGCTGACCAACCCCTTCAGCGGCACGCGCGACGACCTGGCCCAGATGAATCCGGGCTACGAGAATGCCAACGCCATCGAACCGCTCGGGCCGGTGGATCCGGCGGTCACGGTGCTTTCGATCCAGTCGCCCGCGGGCCGTCCGATCGCGCTGCTGGCCAACTACTCGACCCACTACGCCGGCAGCCCGGCACTGTCGGCCGACTACTTCGGCGTGTTCTGCAAGCGGATGGCCCAACGGCTTGGGGCCGAGGGGAGCGATCCGCCGTTCATGGCCATGCTGACCAACGGCACCAGCGGCGACGCGAACTGCTGCGACTTCCGCCACGCCCGCCGCCCGTTCGACTACCTCTCGGTCGCCGAGGACGTTTCGCTGGCGGCCTGGGAGGCCTGCAAGCAGATCGATTATCACGACTGGACGCCGCTGGGGATGCAGGAGCGACGACTGACGCTGGCCGTGCGCAAGCCCGTCGCGAAAGAGGTCGCCCGGGCCAAACAGTACCTGGCCACCGAAGTTCAACAACGCAAGCCGCGGACGTGGACCGAGGTCTACGCCCGCGAAACCGTGTTGCTCAGCCAGATGGCCCCAACGCGGGAGCTGAAGTTGCAGGCGATTCGCATCGGCGGGCTGGGCATCGCGGCGATGCCTTGCGAGGTCTACGGCGTCACCGGCTTGAGGATCAGACGCGGCAGTCCGCTGAAACCGACGCTGAACATCAGCCTGGCCAACGGCTGCGAGGGCTACCTTCCGCCGCCGGAGCAATTCCCCCTGGGCGGCTACACGACCTGGCGGGCCCGCAGCAGTTGTCTGGAGGTCGAGGCGGAGCCGAAGATCGCCGCCGCCGTGTTGGATCTGCTCGAACAGGTTGCCGGGACGACGTGAGCCGCCGGGATCAAGCCGGCGGCTCGCCGGGTGGCGTCGACGCGCGGCTCTTAACGAAGAAATAGACGCAGCCGGCTGCCAGCAGCAGGGTCCCCAGCGCCGACATGAAGCAGGTCAGGCCGCGGAAAAAGTCGAGCCGGGAAACGTCGCCCTGGGCCAGGTCGCTGTAGAGCATCACGCTGATCGTGCCCGTATAGCCCAAGGCGTCGGCGATGTAGATCGCGAAGACGGCTGTGCCGATGGCCCGGGTGGAAGCGATCAGGCGGTCGAACAGCACCGAGCCGAAGGGGACGTAGGCCAAGTAGGCTCCCAGCCCGACCGCGACCATCCACGAGAAGCCGCTGATGTGGCCCAGTTGCAGCAGCAGAGTGCTGACGCCCAGCAGCAGCGTGCCGCAGGCCATGATGGCAAACGCCCCAAGCAGCCCGCGGCGGTTGTCCTGAATCAGGTTCAGCGCCGCCAAGGCGGCCATCACGCCGAAGGCCACGACGAGCTCGGCCCGGGTGAACATTGCGGGCATGCCGTCGTAGCCCAGTTCGAGGAACATCTCCCGGCCGAAGTTGTCGCGATACTCGCGGTAGGCGTTTAGGAAAAAATAGACGACCAGCAACAACAGCAGCCCGGGGAGGAAACGCTTGACGAAGGCGAGACGTTCGGCGGCGGTCATCGGCTCGCGGCGGACCCGGGCGGCCACGTCTTGCAGATCGGGCTCGGGGAGTTGGTTGAGCATCCAGACGGCCAGCAAATAGGCGGGCAGGAAGCAGAGGCCCGTGACGGCCGGCATCCAGGGCTCGGGCATGTCGAAGGTGGTCATCATCACCAGCCCGATGTCCTTGAACAGGCCGCTGGCAACGATGTACGAGCAACTCATGCCGGCCAGCAGCAACTCCGACGTGCGGCGTCCTTCCAGGTACCAGACGATCAGACCCCAGATCATGCCCAATGGGAAGCCGTTGAGAAAAACGGCCACCACCTTCCAGTCGTTGGGCAAGACTCCGAACAGCAGCCAGGCGGCCTCGGCCAGCAGGATCAGCAGCACCAGCGCGTTCGCCCGGGTAGCCCGGCCGATCTCGGAACAGAACTTGATGCCCGCGTACTTGCACAGCCCATAGCCGAGCACCTGGCCGATGACCAGGGCCGTTTTCAGATCCACCTTGGTGCCAAGAAAGCTCAGCCCCTCGTACTGCGCGGCCGCAAACGGCTTGCGGAAGGCGAACATGAAGAAATAGACGGAGAACGAGGCAACGATCGCGTAGCCGGCGAATGCCGGTGGCGGGGCCGACTGGAGCCACGCGGTCAGCACGCGTTTCTGCTTGGGCATCTGGAAATTCGTGGTTCTCAGTCACTATTGATGTCTGCATTGTGAATGATCAAGGCCGACCAACGGGAGGCCGGAGACGTCGGGTTCTCGTTGGTCGCCCTCGCGCATTGAGTGTGCAAGCGTCAATAAGGACTCGAGCAGATCTCCGGGAACTTGGTGAGAATCTCGCTGCGGACGTCCTCGGGCAGGCAACTCTTCGGCGGGGCCCTTCGGATCCGCTCGACAAACGCCTTGGCCCGGCTCAGGGTATCGTCGCCCGGCTTCATCGATCCGCGCTTGTCGCGGTTGGCCAGCCGAGGAACAAAGAACTCGCTGCGCATGTGTTGCACGGTGTGCGCTTCCATCATGTAGTCGGCTCCCGGGCCCTTTTCGATCATCAACTCGACCGGCAGCGTCGCGTCGTTGACCTCGATTCCCCGCAACACCCGCTGGTTCATGCCCAGGATCTCGTTGTCGACGACCAGCTTCTCGTACGAGACGGTCAGGTCCGCCTCCATCAGGCCGGCGATGTCGTGGATGTAGTTGGCGCCCGACATGGCCACCAGCAGGCTCGACATGGCGCTCTCGTAGACGGCCTGCAGATCGAGTTCCTTCGAGTCGGTAGTGCCGCCGGTCGAGTACATGGGGATTTTGAAGTGCTGGGCCATTTGGGCCACGGCGGCGTTGATCATGCCCCGTTCGATCGGCCCGCCCAGATGGTCCATCGTCTTCAGATTGGTGATCGATCCCACGCTGCCGCAGATGCCAGGCGCGCCGCGGTGGACGCTCTGCACGAGCACGATGCCGCCGATCGTCTCCGCAATGTGGGTCACCACGTTGCCGGCCAGCGTCACGGGCGAGGTGGTGGCGCAGATCGGTTCGGTGGGCACCACGACGGGCAGGCCCTTCTCAGCCAGATAGCCGGTCATCTCGCCGTAGTCCTTGTCGATCTTGAACGGGCTGATGATCAGCGTGATGAACGAGACGAACGGCTTTTCTCGCAGGGCCCGCTCGCCGCCGGCGATCATCTCGGCCACGCGCACGACCTCCCGGCATCCCTGAAGACTGTAGATGCCGCCCATCACGTGCTTGCTGGTGTTGTCCAGGGCATGGAAGAAACGGTTGACGTCGATCTGGTCTTTCTGCACGATCTCCGTGGGAAAGACATTGATCGTCAGCCCGTGGATGTTCTCCAGCGCCTCGACCATCCGCGCGTTGAGGATCACGTCGTCGATCGTCGACGGCCGCCGCTGGCCCGTGTCGGGATCGAGCACATAGATGGCCGTTCCGCCGGTTCCGTAGTGGACGCGGTTGGCCTCCAGCACCTGGTCGTACTGGCCGTTGCGGGAATAGAGCGTAATAGACGACGGGTTGGCGTCGATCGCGTCTTCGACCGTCGCCCGCGGCATCCGCACGATCGGACTATGTGAATCGACCTCGGCCCCAGCACGGCGCAACGCCTCCCTTGCCGAATCGCAATAGACGGCCATTCCCGAACGGGCAAGGATCTCCAGAGCCCCGTCGGCGATCTTCTTAACACCCTCGGCGCTGAGCGGTTGGTAGAGCGAGGTCGGAATACCGGGCGTTTCGTGTTTCAGTCTTGGCATGGAATTCTCCAGGTTTTGCGCAATTGCCCCGTGCGCCAGGGCAATCACTCGACTCAAGTGTATCCGCGCCGGCACGATGGGCCGTTGGGGGCACCACAACATATGGACGCAAGACGTTGCTGGCACCCAATATCTTGCGCCAAACGCACAAACTCCGATCGACGATTGTCACACCAAGCATACACATGCCTTTGAACACTGTCCACCGGCCCGGCAGAAGGGTCTGCAACCCGAACGTCGATGTTCGCTCGCGCGGGGCCGGCCGCAAGCGGGCTGTGCGGTTGAAGCGGGACCTCCGACCGCGATATAGTTGTCTGAAGAGGCAGCCCCATGCGGGAGACTCCGGTGTATCCGCCGCGCGACGATCCGGCCTATCGAGGTTTGCTCGAAAGAGGCGAGTGGACTCGCCGTGTGCGTCGGGCCGTCGAGTCGCTGGCCAATTGTGTCTTGTGCGGGCGGCAGTGCCACGTCGATCGCTTGCACGAGCAACGCCCCGCGTCGTTTTGCCGCACGGCCCGGCGCGCCCGGGTCAGCAGCGCCGGCCCGCACCATGGCGAGGAAAGCTGTCTGCGGGGCTGGTGCGGCTCAGGGACGATCTTCTTCACGCACTGCAACTTGCGGTGCGACTTCTGCCAGAACTTCGACATCAGCCTGGAGGGACACGGCCGCGAGGTGAGCCCGCAGCAGCTTGCCGACATGATGCTGGCGCTTCAACGGCAAGGCTGCCACAACATCAACTGGGTCACGCCGTCGCACGTGGTGCCGCAGATTCTCGAAGGGTTGCTCCCGGCGGCCGAGGGCGGGCTGCGGCTGCCGATCGTCTACAACACGGGCGGATACGATAGCCTGGCGGCGCTGTGGCTGTTGGACGGCGTGGTCGACATCTATATGCCCGATCTGAAGTTCTGGGACCCGAAGGTTTCCGAGGAGCTGGCCCACGCGGAGGACTATTGCGAGGTGGCGTACCGCGCGATCCGGGAGATGCACCGGCAGGTGGGCGATCTGGTGATCGACGATCGGGGCCTCGCCCGCCGGGGCTTGTTGGTGCGCCATCTGGTGCTGCCGGATGGTCTGGAAGACACGCGTCAAATCCTGCGTTTTCTCGCCCGAGAGATCTCGCCCGACACGTTTGTCAACGTGATGCCGCAGTATCGCCCCGGCGGCTACGCCCATCGCCACGCCCGGATCAACCGCCCCCTGGCCCGTGCCGAGTATCAAGAGGCGTTGGCGATCGCCGCGGAAGAGGGCTTGCACCGGCTGGACCGGCGGTGAGCGAGGTGCCGCCGGTTGACTGGAAGCTGAGGCATCGCGAAACCGGGCGTCCGTTGGAGAAAGGGTGGCAGTTTGCTTCGGAGACACCCGTGCCGGGCGTCGCCGCCCGCACATGGGCCAGCACGGCCGAACTTCGCGTGACCCGCGCCACGTGCCGTAGATTGAGGTTGTTCCAGGCAGGCTGGATCGACCGAAAGACGGCCGGCTCGGGCGAGACGTCGGGAACGTACCAGGCCAGGCCGAACCCGTCGCCGTTGAGCGGCTCGACGCGCATCCGGGCCTTGTAGCTCTGGTGGATGATCGAGTAGGTGGGGCTCGTCGTCAGCAGGTCCAGCGTGATCGACGGTCCCATGTACAAGACAAACCGACACATACGGGCAGACCCTCAGCGGAAGTACCCGGCAAACAACCTTAGTTGCCGCCAGAGGGAAATCGGCGAGCTGCGGAAGATTCGCGACAAGACGTACCGCGGGCGGACGTAGTACGACCAGATTGCCCGGCGGACGAGCCGATCGACCTTTTCGCGCTGCTGCCGCGAGCCGGCATAGGAGGGAAACAACTCGTCCGAGTCGCTGGCGTACTCGTCATACAGCAGCGTGCCATGGTAGGGCGAAACGCGGTGGAACGAGGCGTAGGTCGGATTCAGTTGCTTGGCCAGGCAGATGGTCTGCTGCATTTCCTCGTCCGTTTCGCCGGGATGACCCAGCAGAAAGAAACAGAGCGTCTCGATTCCCGCCCGCCGGGCCATCTCGACGCCGCGAACCTGCTGCTTGGGCGTGATGCGCTTGCGGCAGAGTTCGGCAATCCGCGGGCTGCCGGCCTCCACGCCGAAATGAATCAAATGGCAGCCTGCCTGCCGCATCAGCTTCAGCAACGGCTCGTCGATCTGATCGGTCCGCGTCTGGCAGCACCAGCGGATGGAGATCTTGCGGTTCAGGATGTGTCGGCAGACCCCCTCGGCCAGCTCCTTCGAGGCCGTGAACTCCAGATCGATGAAATAGAGGTTGCGGACCCCGAACTGCCCTACGGCCACCTCGACCTCGTGACCCAACTGCTCGATCGTCTTGCGGCGTAGCCTCCTGCCGAGCATCGTCCGCGAACAGAAGGTGCACGGACAGGGACACCCGCGAGCGCCCTCGAGCACCATGAATCGCCTCCCGAGGATTTCGTACTGGTAGTGTTTCGGGTCGATCAGGTGGAGGGCGGGCACGGGCAAGGTGGTCAAGTCCAGCGGCGGCCGGTCGGGCGTGGAAACCAGGCGGCCTTGGTCGAGGAACGTCAGCCCGGCGGTTTCCTGCCACGCCTTGCCGGCGGCCACTTCGCGGATCGTCGTTTCGGGCTCGCCGCGCACGACCGCATCGACGCCGGTCATTTCGAGCATCGCCGCAGGCTGGACGGTTCCGTGAAAACCCGTCAGCAGCAGTTGCCTCACGCGGCCGCGCAACAGGTTCATCACCGCGGTGACCGGGGCCAGTTCGAAGCTAGGACATTGCCAGCGGTCCAGCGCGGAGCTGGTCACCAGGGCCAGCTCGGCGGCGCCCACGCGAGCCGCCACCTTGTCGGGCGAGAGGCCTTCGGCCTGGGCATCGACGATCTGCACCTGATGGTCGTCGGCCTCCAGCAGGGCCGCACAGTTGAGCAACTCCAGCGGGGGCCAGCGCCGGTTGTACGTATGGTCGGCCCCCGCAATGGGGTACTGCCAGCACGGCTTGATCAGCGCGATTTGCATCGGGGCCCCAGGACGAGTTCGCCAGCGGAAACCGCTCCGGCCAGACCGACGGCCCCGGCTGCTTGGGGCACAATGGTCATACGCCGGGCAGTGCCGTATAGTAGCATTATACCCCTTTTCCCACTTGAGGGGACTCCTGACGGGACTCAGCCATCGTGTCGGACACCGGTCAAATCCCCAACGATCCGCCGTCGATTGCGCCCGAACAGCCGCCGGCATCGCAGCCGACTCTGCTGCTAGCCCGCGACGGGTGGACGGCTCTGGGAGTCGGCCTGGTGGCACTGGTGGCGTACGTGCCGCTGCTGGCGCCGGGGCTGTTGCGAGCGGATATGGGCGAACTGCAAACGTTGGCGGTCACGCTCGGCTATGCCCATCCGACCGGCTATCCAGTGTACCTGCTGGTGGCCAAGGCGGCCACGGCGATTCCCGTCGGCGACGTGCCCTATCGAGTGAACCTGCTCTCGGCCCTCATGGGGGCGGTGGCGGCCGCGCTGGTCGTGCCGCTGGGCACGGTGCTGACCGGCCGGAGGTGGATCCCGATCGCCGGCGGGCTGGCGTTGGCCTTTTCGCCGACTTTCTGGTCCCAGGCCATCATCGCCGAAGTCTACACGACGGCCGCTGCCTGCACCGTGCTGGTCCTGCTGGGGCTGGCCCTTTGGCAACAGACCGGAAGGCTCCGCTGGCTGTTCGCCGGGGCGTGCGTCGGGGGCGTCAGCCTGGGAATCCACACGACCGTCGCCTTCATGGCCCCGGCGGCCGTGCTGTTCGTGCTGCTGCACAGGCGGCGGTGGAAGGCCAACCTGGCCGCGGCGGTTGCCGGAGCGGCCACGGGCGCGGCGATCACACTGGCCGCTTTCTACGTGATCGATCGGGCCGACAGCCCGTGCAGCTACTTCCGCACGGTCATCAATCCTTCTCGCTCCGAGTGGAACCTCGAGTTGGACGATACGGACGACTTCCTGGAGCGGGTTTGGCTGAGCATCACGGCCCCGCAATTTCAGGGCAAGCTCACGTCCCAGCCGCTGAAGCGGACGGCGGAGAAAGCGCAGCAGTACCTGGAGAACCTGCCTCGCGAGTTTCCGCCGCTGTGGTTGGCGGCGGCCGTCGCCGGAGTCTGGCGGCTGCTGCGGCAGAACGCGAAGATGTCGCTGTTGCTGACGCTGACGTACCTTGCCCATCTGGTTTACGACCTGCAATTCGACGGCATCGTCCACGTGATGTACATCTCGACGTACGTGCTTTTCGCCGTGTTCGGCACGGTGGGACTCGCCTGGGCCAGCGACGGGTGTCGCCGGCTGGCGGCCGGCCGGGGCAAACGGCGCTGGTCGGCCGCTGCTTGCGATGGAGCCTGCGCGATCGCCGCGGTGGCGGTAGTCGTCTGGCCGATGCTGTTTGCCGCCGCCTGGGATCGGGAGCACCGACGGGCCTATTGGGTGCCGCCCGAGGAGCTGGACAGCGTGGGCGTCGAATACTCCACGGGGTATCACCGCGACGTCCGCGAGTTGCTCGGCAAGTTGGAGGACGACGCCGTTGTCTTCACGGGCTGGTGTCATCTCTATCCCTACTACTACGTGGCCCTTGTCGAACAGGGCCGCACGGGCATGGAGTTCTACATCGACTATGTCGACGGCTTCAACCACCCCGAGCTTGCCGATTCGGCCGTGCAGTTCGTGCGGCACATCAAGCAGACCACGCCCGAGCGGCCGATCTACTTCACGCACATCGTTCGAAGAATCGCCGAGCTGTACGAATTCGAGCCGGCTCACGAAGGTCTCGAGAGACTCTACCGAGTTGGCAAGCCGATTGAGTGAGGACTGAGACCGGATTTCAGATTTGGGACCTTTCAGTCTCGCAGCTAGCTGAGTTTTTGCGGATCCAGCTACAACTGAACCGACGCACCAAAGCCGTTTCCCGTTCCATGCTCGAACACCGCGACACGACGACCACCCGACACCATCTGCCGGCTTACGTCGCTTGGGTGCTGGCGTTGAATCTTCCCTTCCTGGTCTGCCATCCCGGGTGGCCGCTACTGGTTTGCCCGTGGCTTCGGGCCTTGGCGGTCGGCTCGGTGATCCTGCTGGTGCCGGGGATTGCCTGGGTGGGCGTGATGATCGGCTGCCACCGGCTCGACCGATTTCGGCCGATCTGGGCCGTAGCGGCCTCGCTGGCGGTGATGCTCGGGGCGCTGCTCCTGGTCCACGTGACGGGCTGGTCGCTTTGCGGCAGCACGGTCTGGAACATCACCTGGGCGCTGACCGACGCGGGCGTTCTGCTGCACACCGTCGTGCGTCGCGTCCCCACGTGGGGTCTTGACTGGAGCGACCCGTTTGCGTGGCTCGGCGCTGTGCTGTTCCTGGCCGCTCATGTGTTGTACTTCCATGGCGCCACCCGGGTCGTGCCGCTGCTGGAAGACCAGGATTTCCACGTTTTCCCATGCAGCTACGGCTTGCTCACCCGGGGCGAGCCGCTGCACGTGAGCCACCTTCAGACCTACTACCACTTCGCCCATCCTCCCTTGATGGAGTTCTGCATCGCCGGCTCCTTCCTCTACTTCGACCAGTTCGAATCGCTGGCCTACTACGATGAGGCGTCGCGCCGGGCGTTGGCCGCCCGGAACGGAATCGACTTCGCGCCGTTTGGCGGCACGGTGGGAGGCTTGGCCAAGGGGACGGTGGAGAACCATCGGGTCGTCGGCAGGGACGGACCCGACTATCTCGTGGAGCCTCCGCTGAACGACGGCAGCCGGCGGATCGAGATTTGGCGATTGGAAAACGCGGTGATGGTTCAGCACTACGAGCGCGATCCGCAAAGGCTTCCGGCGCGCGCGACGAACGTCTTTCTGGCCGCATGGACGGTGGCGTGGCTGGGATGCTGGATCGGGCGGAGGGCCGGGAAGTGGCCACTGGCGATCGTCGTCCCGCTGGCCTATGCCACCAGTCCGGAGGTCTTCGTCCGCTCCAGCTATGGCGGCTATTTCGCCGGCTCAAACTTCGCGGCCTGGATGCTGCTGACGGCCGTCGAGCAGCGGCCTTCCGAGTCGCGCCGATCTTGGTGGGCGGCCTGTTCTGCCTCGGCCGTGTTTCTGGGGCTGGTCAATCAGAAGCTGGTCCTGCTGCCGGCGGCCTTGGTCCTCTGGCGGCTGCTTGACTGGACCGAGGGCACCATCTCGCGCCGCGCGGCCAAGGCGCTGTTGCACCCGGCGGTGGTCGGCTTTGCCGCCGGATTAGCTGTGTTCTGGGCCTGGGGCCTGAGCGTGGCGCCGGCCGACTTCTGGCAGATGCACGTGCGGATTCACTTCCTTGATCGCCTGATCCACTACAGCCCTTTCGAGTTCGGCAACTACCCGAGCCGCGCGGGGCTCTGGATCGAATTCTGGCAGCACACCGGCTACGCACTGTTGCCGCTGGGGATCATGACTCTGGCGGCCCTTTGGCTGCGCGGTGCGCGACCCGTAACAGACGAAGGACATGGCTCGCGAGATGCCGATCGGCCCGTCTTTTCGCCCGGGCTGTGGGTCGCTTGGACCCTGTTGACCGCCGTGGCGTTTACGCTGGTGGATTGGCGCGAGACGAAGCACCTGGGCCCGCTGTTTTTGTCGCTGTTTGTGGCGCCGGCTTGCTGGGCGGCGACCAGCCCGATTCGCCTGCGACTGGTATGCGTGCTGATGCTGGGATTGACGCTCTGGAACCTCGACGCCATCTGGGGCCTGGTCCGGGATTTCGCGAGCTTCTCCGTCACGCCGCAGTGGTGAAGCACGTTTTCGGGCCTTGACCGCACTCTTTGAAAACACGACGTCACCACGGCCATCGCAGCAGTTCGAGATCGCTGAGCAGGTTCTCGTGCGGCGAGAAGGGCCCCTTGGCCAGCGGTCTCATGATCGCCGGGTAGCGATCCACGGGCCGCAAGGTGGGCCGCGTGCGCAGCCACGTTTCGGCGGCTTCGTCCCGGGCGTAGAGCCTGGCCACCTGCTGCGTTCCCTCGACGGGCCGGGACGCCACCGGCCGGTAGCCCGGCGCCGGCGTTCCCCCGTCGGTCAGCACCAGCGGCCGCAGTGCCGCCGGCGCCGCCTCGCGCTGGGCATAGGCGGCCCAAGTGTGGGCGTCGTAGTACCAGGAGACCAAACCCTGCTCGATCAGCACCAGCCGCAGCCGAGCCCACCGCGCGGCCGTCAGATACGAGTCGGTGGTGATGGTGGTCCGCGCGCCCAACTCGCGAGTGAGTGTGAACGTGGATCGTGCCTTGGGCCAACAGAGGACGATGCAAACGATCAGGGAGCAGGCCGCCAACGTCTTCACAGGGCCCAAAGAGCCCCAGCAAGCCCACGAGTCCGGCGAGCCGGGCGTTTTCTTCTCTCGTCGCGGGACGGCCCGATTCCTTCGCTCCAACTCCGCCAGCAGCAGCACCACGGGAATCGGCAACAGCGGCCCGAGGTAATGGATGTTCTTGAACCCCGAGAGCAGCACGATCGCCAGATAGAGCAAACCGGCGGTGGCCACGGTCCGCTCCCACCGCCCGCGCCGAAACGTCCAGATCAGGCCCAGAGCCGGGACCCCGCCGCAAAGCAGCAGGAAATAGCCGAAGAACAAGGGGGCCGATTTCCAGCGTGGAAAGGGTGAGAGGTAATCGGCAACGTATTCGACGTCGGCCGTGTGGGCCCAGACTTCCAGCGATCCCTCCCACCAGCCCCAGGCCAGATAGCCCAGCGCAATCGCCAGCAACAGTTCCACCGTCCGCACGCCCCACCGAAGCACCTCCCTGCGTTCGATCGGCCGCCAGACCCAGGCCGCCGCCAGAACGGCCGCCAGCATGACCGGGCCGGCGTAGAGCACCAGCGAAGCCAGCAGCATGGAGACGACAAACGCCCAGTGATCCCGTCGCCGAAGACAATCGAAGGCCAGCAGCACACAGAGCGTAAACAGGGCATCGGGCACGCCGGGGTTGGCCAGGTCGGCCATGTACGGGTTGTAGCCAACGTAGAAACTGAACAGCACACTCACCAGAATCATCAGCAGAGCGAGTATCAGGCCGTTGGTCCAGCTTCCACCTCGCCTCGACGGACGCACCAGCCGCAGCGCCACGGCAAACACGGCCAACCACCAGACCCAATAGGGTAACCGCGTACCCAATTCGCCCCCGCTATGCTCGCCGCTGCCTAACAGCGTTTGCAGACCGCACGTCCAATAGGAGTTGATCAGCGAAGGGTTGACCACCACGGTCCCCAGCCGGTTGCCCCCTTCCGGGGTCCACGTCTCCAATTCCCAATAGGGAAGAAAGTGTTCCCGCAGACTTCGAGCCAGCTCGTAGGTCTCGGTGCCGTCTTCGGCGAAGCACTGCACGAACTGCTCGGGAAACATGGCCCAGCCGGCGGCCGCCGCGGCCAGCAGCCCGACCAGCAGGCCGCCGCCGTAGCGCCTCCGCCAGCGGCCCAGCAGCACGGGCGACCGCCGGGGTTGCCAGCCGAAGGCGAACAGCACGACGGTCCACGCCAGCCACGCGACCGCCAGCGGGCCGCGCTGGACCCCGGTCGTGTGGCGCAACAGCAGACAAACCACGATCAGCGCCGCTGAATTGACCGCCAGGCTCCAGAGATGGGCGTTGCGCCGGGTGCCGGCCCGCCGCGTGAAGGCCAGCGTGCCCAGCAGGCCGGGAACGACGAACAGAAAGACCACGGCCGACAGCGCCATGGCCAGCGAAGCGGCCTTGCGGCCGGCCGACATGGTGTCCAGGTTGGCCGGATCGAAGCAGGCCACCCGGGCCGGGGCCGTGGCGTCGGTTGCGGCTGCGGCCAGCGCGGCCAGCGAGTAGACGCCGAGCGGCGCCATCACCATTGACAGGAACGCTGCCGCCGAAAGCAGCGGGCGGTCGCTTCGCGTTGTCGCCGGTTCGTATGTCAAAGCGTGGGTTCCCGCTGTGTCTGTTGGGTTGGAACGTTCTCCGACGGCCCCGCTTGCGGCGAGAGGGGCCGGGAGTCGGGGCCTTTCGGACGGGCTCTGAGTTGCCGAAGTCGCTCCGACGCGGCTTCGTGATCCGGGTCCAGCTCCAGACATTTCTGCAGCAACAGCTCGGCCTTCTCGGTTTGTCCCCGCATCGCGGCCACGGTGGCCAGCCCATAGAATGCCTCGGCATTCGGGCCGCCCAGATTCAACATGAAAACGTAGCGGCTTTCGGCCTCGCGCAAATTGCCCCGCCGCAGGGCGGCGTCGGCGCGGCGGAGGAAATCGTCGACAAACTGCCGGACTGTCGCCCGCGGTTGCGCTTCCCCGGAACGAAGCGCCACCGGCACGTAGTGAGCACCCAGCAATCCGATCAGCAGCAGCGCGGCCAGGGCGGGCATTCTACCGCTGCGGGCGGCCCAATCCAACGCCCAGCCCGCACACACGACCGCCGGAATCAGGCTCATCGACGCCCACCAGAACGGCTCGAACCGATCGCCGCCGGGCAGCAGGAAAAACGCTCCGAAGATCACGGTAAACATCACCAGCAGCAGTCTCACGGCCGGGTCCTTGCGGCGGACGACGGCGGTCGTTACGGCCCCCAGGTACAGCACCCCCGCCGGCCAGTAGCACGTATAGAGGCTGCCCTGCTCGTATTCGACGTCCAGGGCCGGATCGCCGAACCACGCCCGAAACAGCTCGCCGACGTACAGGCTCAGCGACTTCAGCGAAATGTGAAACGGCTCGGAAGCGAACATCAGATCGCGGTACAGGTAGCTTTCCATCCCCTGGACGAGGTTCCAGATCACGTCGGGGGCAACGGCCGCCAGGAACACGCCCTGGGCCAGGTACCACGTCGGCCGGCGCAGGACGCGACGGTGCCGGGGCGTGATCAGCAGGTAGATCCAAAGGACCGGCAGCAGCAGGATCGCCACTTCCTTGGCCAGATAGGCCAGCCCCAGCAGCAGTCCGAGCACCGCGAACCGCCGAGTCGTGCCGCTTTCCAGCACGCGCAGGAATTGCAGCAGGACCAGGGATGCAAACAGCAGCATCAGCACCTCGGTCAGCACCACCCGCGACCAGCCGGCGTGGAACTGGTCGACGGCCAGCAGCGCCGCCGCCCAAAGGCCGGCCCGCTCCGAAAAGACCCGCCGTCCCAGGAAGAAGACCAGCAGCACGGTCAGCGTGCCGGCCACCACGTGCAGCATCCGCAGCCCGAGGTCGCCGGTGCCGAACGCCAGGCCGCTAAGCTTCATCAGGTAGATGCTCATCGGCGGATGGGCGACGGTTCGGGAAACGAGGTGAAGGTGGCCGGGCCGCAGATCAATCGTTTCGGCCAGGGCCACCCGGGCCCGCTCGTCGAAGGTCAGATTCGCATGCCATGCCCCCAGCAAGCGCAGCGCCAGCGCGACCAGCAGGATCAGCCAGAGCGTCGTGGGCAGTCGCCGGGAGGAAAGCATACACCTGTTATGACTGGACTTCCGCAAAATGTCGAGCCATAGGCACGGTAATACGCCCGAGAGACCCAAAAACGTCTTCGACGGGCCGTTCTGCCAGAGTCTACTCAGGATGCGTTTTCCGGTCGGCGAAGCTGTAGGCCAGGCTGTAACAGACCGGAATCACCAGCAGCGTCAGCACCGTGGCAAACGCCAGCCCGAAGATCACTGCCCCGGTCAGCGGCTGCCAGAACTCGGCCCCGCCGGAGATGTTCAGAAACAACGGGGCCAGCCCGCCGATGGTGGTCACGGTCGTCAAGATCACCGGGCGTAGCCGGTTCACACCCGCTTCCAGCAGAGCATGTTTCACGCGCATGCCGCGGCGCCGGGCCTGGTTGGTGAAGTCGACCAACACGATCGCGTCGTTGACCACAATGCCGGCCAGGCAAATCAGCCCGATGAACGACGCCAGGCTGAAGGAATGCCCGCAGATCCACATGCCGAACACCACGCCCACAAAGCTCAGCGGCACCGCCCCCAGCACCACCACGGTCTGGCGGAAGCTGTTGAACTGGACCACCAGGATCCCGAAGATCAACAGGACGCCCACGATCATCGAGCGGAGCAGATAGCCGAAGTTCTCGTCGCGTTCTTCGTTCTCGCCCGTGAAGGTGGCCCGAACGCCTTCGGCTTCCGTGGCGGGCGCGCCCAACAAGGTCATCTTGTTTTCCTTGACATCTCCGAAGCCGATCTCCGGTAGGATGTCTTTGCGCAACACGGCGAAGATGTCGTCGGGAATGAAGCCTTCGTCGTCGCGGACGTCAGACCGCACAGTCACGGCCCGGCGGCGATCCCAACGATTCACCGCGTACAGCCCGGTGCCGCGGTGGACCCGGGCGACCTGGCCGACGGTCGCCCGACGGCCGTCCCGGCTGGTGAGCATCAGCCGCTCGACGTCGTCCTTGGTCTTCTGATATTCGGGGTCGGCCTGGAGCCGCAGTGTCACGTCCTCGTCGTCCAGCGGCAATTGGATCACGCTGTTGCCGAGGATGGCCGTCTGCACCGCCACGGCGACCTCGGCGTCGCTGAGCCCGAACAGCCCCGCCGCCGACTTGTCGGGCTCGACGACCAGTTCGGGGCTGTCGGGGCGATAATCGGCACTGACTTCGACGGTGCCGGGTGTTTCCTCCAGGCGACGGGCGATTCTCTCGGCCAGCCGCCCGAGCTGTTCGAGGTTCTTGCCCGTCAGCCGCACCGCCACATCGGAACCGCCCGGCGGGCCCTCCTTGAGCTCCTCGATCGTATACTTCAGCCCGGGATACGGGTTCGCGTCGATCTTCTCGCGGAGTTCCCGGAGGATCGTCTTCTGGTGCCGCTCGCGCTCCGTGGGTGGCGCGAGCTGGACCATGATTTTGCCGAACTCGGGTCCGCTGGTCGGATCGGTTTCCAAACGCGTGGCCAGTCCGGCCGTGGAGCCGACCGCGTTGACGAAGTGGATCAGCTCGCCCGTCTCCTTCAGTTCCAGCAGCGGATTGGTCAAGTTCTTCGACGCCCGGAGGGTCTCTTCGATGCTATAGCCCAGCGGCAACTCGTAGTTGATCTCGAACTGGCCGCGATCGCTGACCGGGAAGAAGACGAATCCGATATGCTCCAGCTTCCAGACCGCCCAGAAGATGGCCATGGCACAACAGCAGAGCACCACCCAACGGTTGCTCAGCGAGTAGTGCAGCACCGCGGCATAGGCCCGGGTCAGCGCCCCGTGGTTGGGGCGGACGCGGCTCTGTGGATGGGCGTACACGAGACCATTTCCCGTCGCGGCCGCTGGGGCCGGGGCCTCGGGGCCGCCTTCCGCGGCGAGCCCGGACTCCGGCTCGGGCTGCCGATACCAGTAGGCGGCCAGCACAGGAATTAGGAAGTGGTCGACCACCATCGAGCCGAACAGGGCCACGCTGACCACCTTGGGCATCACACCCATGAAGTCGCCCATGATGCCCGGCACCAGCAACATCGGCAGGAAAGCGGCCGCGGTGGTCAGATCGGCGGCGATCACCGGGATGCCCACCTCGTCGATTCCCGTCTTGGCGGCCACGATCGGCGGCTCCCCCCGTTCGATGTGGCGGTGGATGTTCTCGGCCACAATGATGGCCCCGTCGACGACCATCCCCAGCACGAGGATGAAGCTGAAGATCACCATGTTCGAGATGGGGATACTCGCGGCAAACAGGAAGATCAACGCAATGGCCGAGCTGAAGGGAATTGCCAACAGCACCAGGATCGAGATTCGCAGCCCCATCGACCACGCCAGGATGATCAGCACCAGCATGGCCCCGAACACGGCGCTGGATCCCAGGACGGAGAACATGATACTGATGTCTTCGGAGATGTCGCGGGTGGTCGAGAACTTGATGTGGGGATACTCGTCCTGGAGTTCGGCCACCCGCTGCTTGATCTGCCGGGCCGTATCCAGCGTGTTGATGTTGGCTTCCTTGTTGACCACGATCGTAGCGGTTTCCTGGCCGTCGAGTTGGGCCACGTTTTTCAACCGCCGGTAGGTGTCGCGGACGTCGGCGACGTCGCGCACGCGAATCAACCGCCCGCTGCGCTCGGCCACCACCGCCTGGCGAATATCGTTCACGCTGCGCAGCTTGGTCGCGTTGCGGACCTGGTAGTCGAACTCCTCCGTGTTCAGCGACCCGCCCGGCAGCTTGCTGTGGAAATCGGACACGGCGCGGAAGATCTCGCCGATCGAGAAGCCGTATTCCATGAACAGATCGGGGTTGACGTTGACGTGGATTTCCCGCTCGCGGCCGCCAAATTGCTGGGTGTTGGCCACGCCAGAAATCGCCTCGAGCTCGTCCTGCACGTCTTCGGCGATCTGCTTCAGGGCGCGGGGGTCGAAACCCTTCGGGCCGCTGAGGTTCACCAGCATGATCGGGGCGCTCTCGAAGTCGATGTCGGTGATGATCGGCTGCACTTCGCGGCCCTGCGGCAACAGGGCCCGCACCTCGTCGACCAGATGGGCCACGTCGGTCCGCGCTTCTTTCGCGTCCACCCCGTCGAGGAAGATGATCTGGGTGACGCTCGATCCCCGCATACTCGTCGAGGCGATGAAGTCGACCCGGTCGAGTTTCTTCAGTGCCTCTTCGACCTTGCGAGTGACTTCGTCCTCGACCTCGGTGGGCTGGGCGCCCGGATAGGGGATCGTCACCAGGATCACCGCGGTGTTGATTCCGGGTGTTCGCTGCACGGGTATGTAGAGGGCGGCCAGGATCGCGATCGCGATCACCATCAAGACGCCCACGATCACCACGCGGGGACGGTCAATGGCTCTGTGGCTGATGTGCATGGCTTGGGCTGTGGGCCTGTCAACTCACGACTTTGCATTGACAACGCGGGCGGGCGAACGCACCGCCGGCACCGCGTCGCTCTCGGCCGGCCCCTCCACGTCTGCCCGAATCAACCGCACATCGCGCCCGTCGACCAGGCGGTGTTGCCCGCGTTGGACCACGATCCGGCGTCCCGGCGGCAACTCCGCGAGGATCAAGTCGCGCCCCTGCTCGATCCACCTGCTCAAGTCCAAACGTCGGGCCTTGCCCAGCTCCTCGGCGTCCGGGGACGCCAGCCCGGTCGTCTCCACCGTGAACAGATAGGCCGCATCGTCGCGGAAGACCGCGCACGTCATCGGGACGCGGAACCCCTGGACCCGATCGAGCACGATGTGGGCCAGTGCAATCAGTCCCGGTCTCCACCGTCGCTGCGGATTGGGCAGGATGATTTCCACCTCAAACAGACCGGTCGTCTGGTCGGCCGCCTCGGCCACTCGATACACGCGGCCGTCGCTCCGGGCCCGCTGCTGCTGGAACCGGTCGCGGGCCAGCAGCTCCACGTGGACCGGTTGGCCGATCTGGATGGCGCCGACGTAGGCCTCGGGCACGCCCGCCACCAGCAGTACTTCGTCCACCTGGATGATCTCCATGACGACCTGGTGTGGAGTGACCGACTCGCCCACGTTGATCAGCCGCTTGGAGAGCACGCCGGCCACGGGCGAACGCAGCGTGGCATCTTCCAGGTTCTTCTCCGCCGTGGGCAATTGGGCCAGCGCGACGGCCAATTGGGCCTGGACCATCTCGGCCTGGGCCTTGGCTACCGACAACTGGGTCACGTCGGCCTGGTATTCCTCCCCGGTGATCGCTCGCTTGCCCGTCCGCTGCTCGAGCTGCCGGAGCTGCTCGCTGCGGTTGAGGTCCGACTGGGCCTTCTCCAGTCGGGCGTTGGCGTCGCGGGACTGGGCCCGGACGGCTTCGAGCTGGGCTTTGGCCTCGTCGACCCGCGAGCGATACACGCGATCGTCCAGCTTCGCCAGAACCTGTCCCGCCGTAACGCGGTCCCCGTCGTCCAGCGGCTGGCCCTCGGCGTCGGCGCCCAAGGCGACCACGCGCCCGGCAATCTCGAACCCCAGCGTAAACCGCTCCAGCGGCCGGATCATGCCCGAATAGGAATCGGTAATCTCGATCAATTCCGGCTTCACCTCCATCACCGCAACCGGCGTTTTCGGCATGTTGGTTTTCGAGGTGCCGTTTCCAATCGGCGCGGTCCGTCCCCAGCCGCCCGCGGTAACCGTGATCGCCACAGCCAGAGCCGTCCCCGTCACAATAATCAGCCCCAGAAACCTGCCGATTCGCTTGCTCATCAGCGGATCACCTCTCGTGAACGTCCTGCCGTGGAGGCCGGTTGCGAGGCCTCGCCCGCCGGCTGCCGGCTCCCCAGCGCGGCCAGACTGAATCGCACAATATGGTCGGTCAGCCGCGCGACGTCGTAGGTGCGGAACTCGTCCTCACCCACCAGCCGTTCCACGATCGGACGGCCAATTCGGAAGTACAAACACTGGCCGACGATGCTGAACGCCGCCAGATGCCGTGCGATCGCCGAAGTCTCCGGCGGCATCAGCTCGACAAGGATTTCCTCCAGCAACTCATGACCTGAGCGAATGTACGATTCCACCAACGCCGCGCACGCGGCCGACGGCTGGGCCATCTCTCGAGCCATCAACTGGGTGTGCCAGGCAGGCCGACGCGGATCGAGCAATCGGATCAGCATGTGAGAGACATAGTCGCGAAACTTCTTCCTGGGCCGCGTTCCGGGCGGCCACTGCGGGTAGGCAATTTCCTCTCCGCAGTGATGGGCATGCTTGACCACCTCCACGTACAGCCGCTCCTTGTCGCCAAAATGGTAATTGACCGCTGCCAGATTGGCGCCCGCCCGGCCGCAAATGTCGCGAACCGTCGCCGCCTGAAATCCTTTCTCCGCAAAGACTTCGCCCGCAGCCTCCAGGAGCCGGTGCCGGGTGTCGTCTGCTTGGGCCGCCATGGCATCCTTCCCGATGTAAACGCTCGATTAAAACAAATGTTCGTTTCAATCGATTGTATGTCCTCGCAGAACGCGGGTCAAGGCCAGAATCCTCTGAACTCTTCGGCTGACACGAAAACTGGGGCAGCCCCCAAAATCCTCGTGAATTCGTTCTCGGTCGTTTGACATGCACGGTCCGAGCACTTCTACTGGCTTGCGCGGAAGTGAGCGCCCGCGGTCCGATTCGCTGTGGGCGGCGTCGCCCCCGATCACTGCTGATTCTACTGTGCCCTGCAACCCGGAGCCGGAGCCATGCCTTGCAGCCTCCCTCGACGTGACTTCCTGAGACTGTCCCTGGCCGCCGCCGCGCCGGCCGGCGCTCTTTGGGCCGCCTCCCCTGCGGGTACCCAGCCGAGGCCCGTGCCGGGCGCCGAAAAGCTGACCGCTTATCAGGTCGAGCCGGGCAATCCGCATATTTGGGTCCGCTGGGGCAATCGCCTTCTGACGAGCTATCGCGCGCACCAATCGCAGAAGTACCCCTACATGTATCCGGTCACAGGCCCCATTTCCGGTTTGTCGCTGACGACCGAGACGTCGCTTCCCTATCCCCACCACCGCTCGCTGCTGTTCGCCTGCGACCGTGTCAACGGGGGCAACTACTGGCAGGACAACCTGGCAGCCGGACAGATCCTCTCTCGGGGTCCACGGCTGGGCGAGGTCACGCCTGAATCGGCCGAAATCCTCGACCGGTGCGTCTGGAAGCAGCCCGACGGGCCGGTCATCTGCCGGGACGAGCGGAAGATCACCGTGGCCGTGTCGGGGCCGCGGCTGCGTCTGATCGATTGGCAACTGAAGTGGGTCGCCGTTGAAGAGGTGACGGTCACCCGCACCAATCACTCCTTGTTTTCTATCCGTGCCGCCGGCGACATCACGCCCTGGGGTGGCGGCGCGCTGGTCAACAGCGAGGGTCTCTCGGGCGAGCAGGCCACGTTCGGCAAGCCGGCCGCTTGGTGCGGCTATCACGGCAAGCGGCAGAACGTGCCGGGCAACGTGGTCGAAGGCATCGCCATCCTGGACCATCCTGAAAACCCCTGGTCCCCTTGTCCCTGGTTCACCCGCGACTACGGCTTCATCTCCCCGACGCCAATGAACTTCCTCGAAAAGCCCTGGCGGCTTCCCGCCGGCGAGTCGGTCACGCTCCGCTACCGCGTGGTGCTGCACGCAAGCGATCCCAAGGACGCGGGCCTCGACGGGATCTACAAGTCGTGGATCGCGGCAACCTGAGCGGGGTCTATCCCGGTCTTCGCGGTGGTCGGAGACTGGCGTGATTTTCGCGCAGTGAGAATGGGGCTATCCCTGGCGACTCCGCCGGCAAGCTATGTTTGGATATGAGCATAATCCAGTGGCTCGAGTTGATGCTAGCCTATGCGGTCGGGGCAGTCCTGGCGGTGCTGCTGTTGCCTACGCCCGGCGCCGGCTGGTTCTGACGGCGTTTCCGCACTGATGCACTGACCGTGCTTCTGCACTGATTGCGCTTCTGCAGCCCACGGGCTGCTATCCCCCTTCGGCCGCTTCGGGATTGACGACTTTCGGCTCGGCCTGCTCGGCCGTCGGGCGCTTGGGCACGCTGGTCGTGCCGGGGACGATCATCGGGCTGGGGGAGTTGGCCTCGACGATCTGCTTCAGCTCGTCCGTATCGATTACTTCCTGCTCGATCAGCCGTTCGGCTAAAGCCAGCAGGGCCTTGCGCCGCGTGTGGAGGATGTGGCGCACCTTCTCCTGCGACTGGTCGATGATATGCTTGATCTCTTCGTCGATTTCGCGGGCCGTTTGCTCGCTGTGGGTCCGCTCCCGAGGCATCTCGTCCTGGCCGCCGAGAAAGACCGAACGACCGCTCTCGCGATAGTTGATTCGCCCCAGGCGGCTCATGCCGTAGTCCATCACGATGCTGCGGGCAATCTCCGTGGCGCGCTCCAGGTCGTTCTGGGCGCCGGTCGAGGCGTCGTCGAAGATCATCTCTTCGGCCAGGGTGCCCGCCAACAGCACTTGGATGCGGCTCTCCAGCTCACTCTGGGTCAGCAAATAGCGGTCGCCCTCGGGCCGCTGCATCGTGTAGCCCAACGCGGCCAGCCCGCGGGGAATGATCGAAACCTTGTGCACCGGATCGGTGTTCGGCAAGCTGAAGGCCACCAGGGCGTGGGCGCTCTCGTGATAGGCAACCCGCTGCTTTTCGTCCACGTGAATCACCCGCTGCCGTTTCTCCAGGCCCGTGGTCACGCGCTCGACGCCCTCGGTGAATTCCTGCATGGAAACGGCCGACTTGTCCGCCCGGGCGGCCAGCAAGGCAGCCTCGTTGACCAGGTTGGCCAGATCGGCGCCCACGAATCCGGAGGTAATCCCGGCGATTTCCTTCAAATCAACCGACTCGTCGAGCTTGACGTTACCGACGTGGACCTTGAGAATCTCTTCGCGGCCGCGGACGTCGGGCCGGTCAACCAGCACATGGCGGTCGAAGCGGCCCGGGCGCAACAGGGCCGGATCGAGCGTTTCCGGTCGGTTGGTGGCGGCCATCACGATCACGCCGCTGTTGGAGCTGAAGCCGTCCATCTCGACCAGCAGCGCGTTGAGCGTCTGTTCCCGTTCGTCGTGCCCGCCCACGATGCTGCTGCCACGCGTTTTCCCCAGGGCGTCCAGTTCGTCGATGAACACGATGCAGGGGGCCTTGGCCTGGGCCTGCTGGAACATGTCGCGGACCCGGGCGGCGCCGACGCCGACGAACATCTCGACGAAATCAGAGCCCGAGATGCTGAAGAACGGCACGCCCGCCTCGCCCGCGATCGCTTTGGCCAGCAGCGTCTTGCCCGTCCCCGGCGGACCGACCAGCAGCACGCCCTTGGGAATGCGGCCACCGAGCGCCTGATACTTCTCGGGTGTTTTGAGGAAGTCGACCACTTCGCGCAGCTCGTCGACCGCTTCGTCGATGCCGGCCACGTCGTCGAAGGAGACGCCCATGTCTTCCTGGGCATAGAGCCGCCCCCGACTGCGACCGAAGGCCATCGCCGAGCCGGTCCCGCCCAGTCGCCGCATCATCAGAAAGAAGACCACGATCAACAGCGTCATAAAGACGAACATCGGCACATAGGCCTGCCAGCCGCTGCGGGCCTTCTGGCCGCGGAGGTTCGTGAATCCCTTCTGCTTGGCCTTGTCGTAGAGGGCGTTGCGATCGTCTTCCAGCCCCAGGCGAGCGGTGCTGAACGAAACGTCCGCGACCGGGTCCTTCTTCTCCGGCGCAAGCACCTGCATGGTAACCTTGCCGGAGATCTCGTGCGGACCGAATTTCAGTTCCGAGAGATTGGAGTATCGAATCGTTGCGCGCTTGCCGCCGGACTCCTCCGAAACGTCGACATGCGGATTCGGATCGGCCTTGTCGGTGCCGGGGGCTCCTTTGTCGATCAGCTTCTCCAACTCGCCGAGGGGGATGTCGACCGTGCTGTCCCGGCCCAGCAAACTCACCACAAAGAGGGTTCCAACTCCCATCGCAAGGAGGTACCAGATCAGATTCCCTCCCATCGGCGGCGTCTTGCGCTCCGGCGTCTGGTGATCCGAATCAGGCTGCTTCTTCTCCATGGACGGATTCCTTGCTCGCGACAACAAATTATTCACAATGATACCACGTTCAGGAAATGGGGGCTGGGACAACTTGTAGCTGGATTCGCGAGAATTCAGCTTTCGCAAGAACTGCAGGTTGTTGTGCTCCTGAAAGCTCCCGAATCTGAAGTCGTGCGATTTCAGCTACCCTTTGGCTGCAATCCCGTGATTCTTCCTCCAACACCGAGCAGACGCATAGGGTTCCTCCGGTGCGGACGCGACGGGCCTGAATCGGGTTGCCGGGCAACGGGCCCGCGTCTAAAATAATGTTGTGGCATTATTTCCCCTCGCGGGAGTTACCAAGCACCACCCCGGGTGGTGTCCGGCGCTATGCTATCCTTGTCTCGAACCGCCAGATCCTTCCAACTCCGCCATTCTCCATGACCGACCCTGTCACCAACGTTGCCGTGCTGGGGTCTACCGGGAGTATCGGCCGGAGCACGCTGGAGGTCATCGCGGCTTCCCGCGGGAGTCTGCGGGCGGTCGTGCTCTCGGCCCACGGCAATACGGACCTGCTCGAACAACAGACCAGGTCCGCAGGGCCCCGCCAAATTGTGGTTACGGACCCTGCTGCAGCCAAGAGCCACGACTGGTCGTCGCTGCCTAAGGGCGTGGAACTGCTGGTCGGCCATGAGGCGTTGGCCCAGGCGGTGTCCGACACCGAGATCGACGTGGTGGTTTCGGCAATCGTCGGAAGCGCGGGCCTGCGGGGTACTTGGGCCTCGCTGCAGGCCGGCAAGACCGTCGCGTTGGCCAACAAGGAAACGCTGGTGGTCGCCGGGCCCCTGGTCACCCGGCTGGCCGAGCAGCGGGGGGCTCGCTTGCTGCCTGTGGACAGCGAGCACAGCGCGGTGTTTCAGGCGATGCAGGCGGGCCGTCGCGACGAGGTGCGGCGGGTGGTGCTGACGGCCAGCGGCGGCCCGTTTCGCACCTACACGGCCGAGCAACTGGCCCAAGTGTCCGTCGCCGATGCACTGGACCATCCTACCTGGGACATGGGGCCGAAGATCACCATCGATTCGGCCACGATGATGAACAAGGCGCTGGAGATCATCGAGGCCCGATGGCTGTTCGATCTCTCCCCAGACCAGATCGGGGTGGTCATCCACCCGCAGTCGATCGTCCATTCCATGGTAGAGTTTCAAGACGGGTCGGTTATCGCGCAGCTCAGCCCGCCCGACATGAAGCTGCCGATCCAATACGCCTTGACGTTTCCGAAGCGGTGTCCGGGCGTGGCGGAGAAGCTCGATTGGGACCAGGCGATGCAGTTGCAGTTCGAACCGCCCGACTTCGAGCGGTTCGGGGCGCTGCGGCTGGGGCTGGAGGTAGCGCGAGCGGGAGGAACGGCCGGGGCGGTTCTCAACGGGGCCAACGAGGCGGCCGTGGCGGCGTTTCTCGACCGGCGGCTGGGCTTCCACGAAATCGTGCCGGCCTGTAAAAGCGTTTTGGACGAACACAACTTCGATCCTAACCCCACACTGGAACAGGTCCTCGCGTTGGACGGTTGGGCTCGTCAGGAGGTATTGCGTTGGGTTTGTGCTTGATGGCGTTGGCGTGGAGCGATCCCGCCCTCTGGATTGCCGTGTTGAAGGTCGCCGTCGGATTGGGGCTGGCCATCTTCGTCCACGAATTGGGCCACTTCACTGTGGCCAAGTGGTGCGGCGTGAAGTGCGAGAAGTTCTACATCGGGTTCGACGTAGCCGGGTTGAAGTTCTTCAAGTTCACCTGGGGTGAAACGGAATACGGGCTGGGCATCATCCCATTCGGCGGATACGTGAAGATGCTCGGCCAGGAGGACAACCCCGCCCGCCTGAAGGCCGAGATCGATCGCGCCAAGCTGGCCGAAGGCGAGCCGGCCACCATCGAGCAGACGACTGCGGCAGAAGCCGCTGAGAAACCGGCTGACGGCGACAGACCGCATGACGCAGGCGCGCACACGCACGCGAGAAGCGTGGCGATCGATCTCGAGGCGGCGGAACGAGCCCTGTTCGATCCGCGCAGCTACCTGGCCCAGAGCGTTCCCCGGCGGATGGCCATCATCTCGGCGGGCGTGATCATGAACCTGGTGTTTGCCTACGTCTGCGCGGTGATCGCCTTCGAGATGGGCGTGACCCGCACCCGGTGCGTTGTCGGCGGCGTGATGCCCGGCGAAGCCGCCTGGCAGGAAGGACTCATTCCCGGCGACCGAATCATCGAAATCGCCGGCCGGAAGATCGAGAAGTTCCGCGATATGCGCGAGGCCATCTCGTTGGGCGACAACCTCGAGGCGGGGCTGCCGATCACGGTGCAACGGCCCGGCGTGAAGGACCCGCTGACGTTCACCGTGACGCCCGACAGCAGCGGACAGTTGCCGATGATCGGCATCTTCAGTTCCTCGACCACCACGCTCTCAGAGGCGAAGCCGAACCTGGTAGCCCGGCCTGGCTCGCCCGCGGCCGAGTGCCAAGGGGGATTCCGCCCCGGCGACAAGATCATCGAGATCGACGGTCAGCCGGTCGCCAGCCACGCCGAGTTGCATGCCTATTTGGCGCTGCACCCGCAGACGTCGTTGCGGGTGACCATCGAGCGCCCGATGAGCAAGGGCCCGCCGACGGAAACGTCGCCCGGCGAGCCGCAAAGGCTCACCATCGACGTGGCCGCCGCGCGGATGCGGCGGTTGGGTCTGGTGATGGCAATGGGGGAGATCAGCGCGGTGCAGGGTGGTTCGCCGGCCGAGGCGGCGGGCCTCCTGCCGGGCGATCTGATCACCGAGATCGATGGCCAGCAGCCCGGCGATCCCATGACGCTGCCCGATCGTCTCCGTCGGCGCGCAGGCGAGACGGTCACGCTGACCGTCAGCCGCGAGTCGGAACAAGAGCCACTCGATATCGTGGTCATGCTGCGGCAGGCCGACTGGTACGAAACGCCCGTGGACGACAACAACCCCACGACCGTCCCCGCGTTGGGAATCGCCTACCCGGTGCTCAATCGCGTGCTGGCAGTCATCGACGGCAGCCCGGCGGCCGAGGCCGGTTTGCGCCCCGGCGACGAGATCCTCTCGGCGAAGCTCACACCGCCGGAGCAACAAACCGAGGATGAACGGAAGCTCGAGCAAGCCATCAAGACGGTGGAGTTCAACGAAGAACACCGCAACTGGCCGGCGTTCGTGTTCGCCTTGCAGCGGGTACTGCGCGGTACGCAAGTGGAACTTCAGTGGCGGCGACAGGACAAGACGCTGTCGGCCACCCTGCAGCCGACCGTGGTCGGCGAAGACTGGTTCAACCCGGATCGCGGCTTCTTCCTCGAACCGTTGACCTTCCAGGAAAAGGCCGACACCGTCGGCGAGGCCTTCCGGCTGGGGGCCGACGAGACGATCCACTCGACGCTGGTGGTCTATCGCTTCCTCCAGAAGCTCGGCACCCAAATCTCGCCGAAAGCGCTGGGCGGCCCGATTTCGATTTTCCAGGTGGCCAAGAGGGCCGCCGAACAGAGCACTTCCGATCTGCTGATCTTTCTGACCCTGCTCAACGCCAACCTGGCGGTGATCAACTTCCTGCCGATCCCGCTGCTGGACGGCGGGCACATGATCCTGTTGGCGTGGGAGGGGATCCGCCGCAAGCCGGCCGACGAACGGGTGCAGATCGTACTAACCTATATCGGGTTGGTTTTCATCCTGGGCCTGATGGTCTGGGTGATCGGCCTGGACGTGATGCGGTTGATCTCGCGCTAGGAGCGTCAGAAGAGGGAGAGAGGATTAGAGGATTCGTCCGATGCGATCTGCTCTTGCCGGATAGCCCTGATTTCGGTAAATTGTGCCACTCGCACTTCTTGCCCCCCCATCCAGGGGCTGCCACTGACGGCCGTTGACGGAAAGGAATCCGAATCATGCAGGCTACTCTGGCGGAGCTTGCCGCCCTGGTCGCTGGACGCCTGGTAGGCGACGGCAAACTGTTGATCCACGGCGCCGCACCGCTATGCATCGCCGGACCGGGCGAGATCACGCTGATCGACGGCGAGGCGAAGAATCGCGATCTGGCCGAGTGCCGGGCCGCCGCTGCCATCGTTGCCAGGGGTTCTTCGCCCGGCGAACTGTCCGTCGTCCAGGTCGAGGACGTCCATCAGGCGTTCGCGATGGTGGTGACCCATTTCCGACCGCCGCGGAGGAACCGCCGCATCGGCGTCAGCCCGCTGGCGGTCGTCAGCCCCTTGGCCCGACTGGCCGAAGATGTCGACATCCACCCCACGGTCACCGTCGGCGACGACGTCGTGATTGGCGAGCGGACGACGATCCATGGGGGGGTTCACATTATGGCTGGCTGCCAGATCGGCCCGGACGTGACCATCTTCCCCAACGCCGTGCTCTACGAAGACACAGTGGTGGGGCCTCGCTGCGTGATTCACGCGGGCGCCGTGCTGGGGGCCTACGGGTTCGGCTACGCGTTTGTCGAAGGGCATCACGAGCTTTCGCCCCAACTGGGCAACGTCGTGCTGGGACCGGACGTCGAAATCGGCGCCGGCAGCACGGTCGACCGCGGCACCTACGGCCCCACGTCGATCGGCGAGGGGACCAAGATTGACGACCTGGTGATGGTCGCCCACAACTGCTGCATCGGGCGCCATAACATGCTCTGCTCACAGGTGGGCATTGCCGGCAGCACGACCACCGGCGATTACGTGGTGATGGCCGGCCAGGTGGGTGTGCGCGACCACGTCCATATCGGCAACGGCGCCGTGCTGGGCGCCATGGCCGGGGTGAGCAACGACGTGCCCGCCGGGAACCGTATGATCGGCATCCCCGCCACCCCCGAACGCGAACAGAAAATCAAACAAGCCGCCCTCTCGAAACTGCCCGAGATGCGACGCCAGATGAAACGGCTGCAAGCGGCCGTCGACAAACTGGCGCAAGAGTCGGCGGCGCGCAACGACGGCTCGACATCGGAGAACTCAAAGCAGTGCCGCGCCGTGGCGTAGCACGGAGAGGACGCTCACGTGGGGGGACCTGCCCGACAAATCACTCGCAGGGACGCCACCCACCGCGACGGGCCGCGCCGCGTGGGCCTGATCGCCGGCTGGGGGCGATACCCTCTGGTCGTCGCTGCGGCCATGCGGCGCGCGGGCCACGCAGTCTACTGTCTGGGCGTGACCGGCCACGCCGATCCCGGGCTGGCCGAGCTGTGCGACGACTTCCGCTTCAGCGGCCTGGCCAAGTTCGGCCGGGCCATCCGCTACTTCAAGCATCACGGCGTGACCGAGGCCACCATGGCCGGCAAGATCCGCAAGGTGGTCCTGTTTCGGCCCGGCGGCTGGCTGAGCCACCTGCCCGATCTGCGAACGATCCGCATGTTCACCCCGCACTTCCTGGCCCGGCGAAAAGACCTCAAGGACGATACGCTGCTGAAGGCCGTGGTCGACGAGTTCGCCTCGGAAGGAATCCGCTTCGGCCCGGCCACCGACTACGCCCCCGATCTGTTGATCGGCCAGGGACAATTGACCTGCTGCGGCCCCTCGGCCCGACAGGATCTCGACATCGAGTTCGGCTGGGAAATCGCCAAGGAGTTGGGCCGGCTCGACATCGGACAGAGCGTGGCTGTGAAGGATCGGGCCGTGATGGCCTTGGAGGCAATCGAGGGGACCGACGAGTGCATTCGCCGCGCGGGCGCGCTTTGCCCGACGGGCGGGTTCACCATCGTCAAGGTGGCCAAGCCGCAGCAGGACATGCGATTCGACGTGCCCACCATCGGCCGCGGCACCCTGGAAACCATGGTCGAGGCCGGCGGCCGCGTGCTGGCTGTCGAGGCCGGCCGCACCATCATCCTCGATCAGCCCGAGCTGATCGATTTCGCGAACCAACACAGGCTGATCGTCGTAGCACTACAAAGCCATCGCTTCGGACTGTTCCCCAGCCGCGACGTCAACGACCCCCAGTTTCAACAGCGCACATTTCCGGAGACCCCGAGTCGAACGAGGGAAAGGTAGAAGAGTCTGGGCGTCGGGCCCTTCCCGCGGCCGGCGTCCTTCCCGCAACTTTTTCACTCCCCCACTCAATTCCCCGCACCCCACCCAAGGTCTCGTAGAGGCCGGGGTCTCCGGATTTCCTCTCCACTGTTTGCCCCCACAATTGGCTCCCTGGCGAGTTTCTCAAAGCCGTGGCGGCCGACGACCTGTACGACGCCGACATGGCTGGCGGCTTCAACAATATTGGGCATCACCCGCAGCGGCTTGCCCGGCAGCTACCGGTATGAGGTGCTCCCGCAGCGAGGCAACCGCCCGGTAGACTATGTCGGCTGGTACGACGCGCTGCGATTCGCCAACTGGCTGCACAACGGCCAGCGCCGCGCTGCCCAGGGTCCGACCACCACCGAAGACGACGCCTACGACATGTCGCGTGGGGCGAGCATTTCTCGGAAGGCGGATGCGCGGGTGTGGCTGCCCAGCGAGGACGAATGGTACAAGGCGGCCTACTACAAGGGCGGAGGAGATCGCCAGGTTGAGCCGACGTGCGCGGTCCGTTCGCCCTTTGCGCCGACGGCTTCGCCCCCCGACCAAAGCACAGGAAGACCGGCAACGCGCCGTCCCGCAAGAGTCCTGCTGCTTCACGGAAGCTCCGTCGGCGACTGCATCGCCTTCTCCGCCGTCTGCTTCAATGCGTCGATCAGCGACGGCAACCGCGACTTCGTGCAGAGGATGCTCCGCGTGAACAGCCGCCGGAGCCAGTGCCGCTCGGCGGCCATCAGCGATTCGACCATGCTGTAGGGAAGCTTCTTTTCCGCCTTGAAGTGCCGGGCGCGGCGGTCTTCGATCAGAGTGAACTCTTCGCTTCGGGCCAAGGGCTCCAACTCGTGGAATTCCCGCCTGCACTGGGCCTGAAAACCAGGGCCACAGTCGGAAATCATCACGACGTAGGGCACTTCGTCGGCCAAATCGTCCAGCCGCGACGCCTGGCACACGTCCTTTTCGCCGAGGTGCTGGTCGGCTACCAGCAGCCGGGCGGTGGTCACCAGCACCGGGCAGAGCAGAAACGGCACGCTTCGCTTCACCCCGGCGGCAAGCTGGAAGCGGATGCTTTCGCTGAGCAACCGAGGCAACGCGGATTGCAGCAACTCCAAAGCCGACGTCAGCGGCGCGGCCGCCACGCCGCCGTCGGCCGCGTCGATCTCAAGCCCCTTGTGGCAGATCGGCATCCCCACGTCGAACTCCGCCGCAGCCTTCGACTCGGCCGCGTACAGCGAAAACTCGTCGAACAGCCGGATGGAGCAACCTTGGGAGGCCGAAGCGGCGTCCGGCGGATTCAGATCGGGCAGACAAAGCCAGTGGGCGTCTGGAGGCCGGTGCCGGCACTCGATCAGCAACTCCAGCGCCGCAGTCGGACGCCGCGCCTGGGAAGAAGGCGTCCATGCCCGAGCATGGAGGGCGACCGAAAGATCGCCCGCCGCGGCAGGATCAGGCGAAGGGAACTGGAAATCCGACTCGACCGTGAATCCGCGCGTCGCCAACAACCGCGCGGCCTCGGACTCCAACGGCAAATTCGAGGCGAGCAGCCCGCGTTTCCACTTCGCTTCATCGACCACGGCTGGCGGCCCCCGATGCTATGGACTCGCAAAAGAACAAGTTGGGCCTTCTTATGGCCACAACGGCGGCGCAGGTGCCTTTGCGGCCATAATGCTCGCCCTGCGTGTTTATTACACCGGCGTCAACGATCGGATTCCTTGCCGAGCACCGCAGCGCGGATCTTCTCGCCGAGCTGTTCCGCGTTGCGCAGCAACGATTCGTCCTCCTCAAAGGTCCGCACGCCGACCGATGCCACGGTCGCCTCGGGGCCGTGAAGCACCTTCACGCCGCTGGCCGGACAGGCGTCGCCGCGGCCACAGCGGATGCAGGGGACGTTACCCTCGACCACTAGCGAGCCGAGGTTCTCGATGCCCTCCTCCTTCATCCACATGGCGATCTGCGACAGGGCCGTCTCGGACGCCGGGGGCAGACCGGGCACACCTGGACGACAGGCCGTGGTCACCACCGACACACCCACCTTGCCCGCGTTGCCCCAGCTGATGTGTCGGAAGCAGTACATCCGCTCCATGAAGGCCTTGGTCCGGGCGTCGAGACTGCTGTAGGGCGTGTAGCCGCCGAGCACGAACGCCGGCGCGTCGCGGAACTTGGCGGCCAGCTCCCGGGCGTCGTCGTTGACCACGCACTCGTTGCTGTTGACGCATCCCAGGCACGCCCGACACGGCGCGAAGTCCAGCGTGCTGAGCTTGACGAATTCGGTGCGGAGCCCGATGTGTTGCAGGATCCGTTGGACGGCCCGGTCCGTATTGCTGTCGAGGATCGGGCTGCCACTGATGCCGAGGACCTGGGCTGTCATGGATCGGCTCCCTCTTGTCGAGCGGATGAGATGCGGCGCGGGCCGTCCCCTTTGCGTTCGCCTGTCCGTGGTGCGTTATCGATGGTTGGCTGTCGGCCGCCGGCTGCCGGCTTGAAACTCCAACACGCATTAGATGATTATACCCGCATTCCGGCGTTTCGGTAGGCTGGGCACACCGGCTTCCGCTTGCGCGTCAATGGCTGGTCGGAAACCAGGCTGCGGTTGCCTTCGCCTTCGTGCATGCTCAACTCGAATCTCCGACAGGCTTTCACGGCTGAGTGCGCAACTCCGTCGCCTCCAGAAACACTTCCACCAGCTTCTCCAGTCCTTGCCGGTCCTCGTCGTCGAAGCGTCCGAGGGCCGGGCTGTCCAGGTCGAGGACGCCGATCAGCCGATCGTCGTGGATCAGCGGGACGACGATTTCCGAGGCGGACGCATCGTCGCAGGCGATGTGTCCGGGAAACTCGCGAACGTTCTCCACCACCACGGTCTGGCGCGACTGGGCGGCCGAGCCGCAGACGCCCTTTCCGAGGGGGATTCGCGTGCAGGCCGGTCTTCCCTGGAAAGGTCCCAGAACCAGCTCGTTGCCCCGGAGGACGTAGAATCCAACCCAGTTTACCTCCGCTAGCCCGTGAGAGATCACACCCGCCGTGTTGGCCGCGTTGGCCGTGAAGTCCCTTTCGCCCTCCAGCAACCCGCGCAACCGCAATACGAGTTGATGGTAGAGCCCAGCCTTGGCCGTCTCCGGAGGTCCGCTCGACTTCAGCATTGGCTTGACGTCGTCGCGATAGGAAATCTCGTGCGACCGGCACCACTCGACGGCGATTCTCTTCAGCGCCTCGTCGCGAAACGGATACCATGTTTCGGCGATTCCGTATCGCTGGATCCCGTTCTTGAACCGGCGGAACGCGCCGCTGCCCTGGATGGCACGGGTCAGGACGTCGGAAACCTCCCCGTCTTCCAGCGAGAGACAGAACCTCTCCATGATGCCGTACTCGTGGATGTCGAATTCCGTGGGCAAGCCGACAAAGGCGTCGTCGTCAACGAGCATCTCCTGCGCCAGCTTGATGTTCTCGCGTTGCCAATCGGGATAGTCGTCCAGCGGCTCGTCGTCCTCGGCGGCCCGCAACTCCTCGTCCATGAACACGACGACTTTGCCCGACCGCTTGTCGAGATAAGCAGAGGACTCCCCGCTCTGGGGCTCCATCGCCTCGAGAATTTCGCTCAGTCTGACCTTGGCGCTCATGGGTATCGCCCCTGGGATTCGGAGAAGGCTGGAGCGTTATAGTTGGAAAGGCGTCTGCGCCGCCTTTCCGACCAAAAAATGCCCAACTTGTTCTTTTGCGGGCCCCAAATCGGACAAGTTCTCGTTACATATTGGTCACGTCGTCGGTGCCGCCGGTTGCCGTCAGACGATCGACGGCGGACGCCAGGGCGGCGTTGTGGCGACTGTCCTGGGCGTAAACGCGACAGATCCGATAGCTGATGGCAATTCGCCGGAACAGCTCGCGGTCGTCCAGGCTCCGGATCTTGCCGCTGGTGGGCTCGTAAAGGAAGTTCTGTCCGGCCGCGGGCGTGTGACTGCCGGGGCGATGGACGTGCCGGGCCGTGTCGACCCGCAGCGGCATCTCCCGCAAATCGGCCGGCAAGGCGCCGCGCACCGCCGCCTCGAACACCTTCTCGTTGCTGAAGACGCTGCTCTTTTCCGCCTCGCCCGGCGCGAAAAAGATCGTCCGTTCGCAAGCCATTTTCCAGGGGATCTCGCGGTGGAGGAAACGCTGCCAGCGTCCTCCCAGCACCCGCAGGGCCGGATCCGTGCTGTCGGGCCAGTGGCTAACTTCGACCAGCAGCGACCATTCGGTCAGCCGCTGGTAGGCGTCGAGGTGCTCCAGCGGATTGCCGGGAAACAGGTGTCGCTTGCTTTCGGCGAACAGCTCCTGCAGCGTCAGGTCGATGGCGCGGACCGTGCGGTGAAAATAGACCGTCCGAAATAGCTCCGCCCGAACCGAAATGAACTGCACCAGCGCCGACAGCCCCCGCTCGTGAATGGTCAGACCGCTAGGGGTAAATACACTGTAATGCAGCAGACGCTGCAGGTCGAAAGCCCGGACGCTGTAGCCCGACATGTAAGCGTCGCGCAGCACGAAGTCCATGTTGTCGACCGTGTACAGCCCGCTGAACAGGCTTCGCAACAGCCTGAGCCACTGCGGGCTTTCGCCGCCGGACTCCTCGCGGGGTCGGGAAATCAAGAACGCGATCTGCTCCGGGTCCAAGGTCTCCTGGGCCTGAAGCCGGCTGTTGGGGTTGCGGCGAACCCGGCAAATCATCGGGGCCAACTCCCGCCGGATGATCTCGCTGCCGACCGTCTCGTGCGTCAGCCCGTAGTCGGCCAGAAAATGCGCGTCGAAGAAATGCCCGAACGGGCCGTGCCCCACGTCGTGCAGCAACGCGGCCAACCGCAGAAGCGACTCGACATAGCCGCGGCTGGGCACGTCGGGGCAGACTTCCTGGAGGCTGGCGAACAAGGCGTCGGTGGCCCGGCTGGCCAGGTGCATGGCCCCCAAAACGTGCTGAAAACGTGTGTGCTCGGCCGTCGGAAAGACCCACCAGGCGGTTTGCAGCTGGTGAATCTGTCGCAGCCGCTGCAACCACGGATGGTCGATCAGCCGTTGCTCCGAGACCTCCCCTTCGGGAAGCCCGACGGGGGAAGTGAACGGAATGTAGCCGTGAACCGGGTCGTGGCTGAGGCTTTCGCTCTGGAAATCGTGCATGGGGGCCATTATGGACTTCGTGCGGCCGCGTGTCCATCAGGCCCGCTGGGTAGATGCGGGAGTTGGGTCAGGCGGGGCGGCTGACGCCCGGCAAACCTTCTCCAACCCATAGGCAAGACGAAGCCACCCCCCCTTTGCCTAGTTCGTCCAACTAGTCTAGCGTGAATGATCTCATCCGGATAAACTTCCTGTTCTCTATGTGTGGCTGGAGCCCTGGAAGGAGTATCGCCGTGCCGCGGATTTGGACCTGTGTGACGTTTTGGCTTCTCGGTTTTCTGTGCGTCTTGGCTGCGCCGCCGTCGCGAGCCGCCCAACCGGCCGAAAACCTGTTTCCCGAGACGACCAAGGGCTTCTTGGCGGTGGCCAGTGTCCCGAGCTTGATCGAACACTGGAACCAGACCCAGCTTGGCCGACTGATGGCCGACCCGGTGATGGAGCCGTTCGCCGATGACCTTCGGCAGCAGTATGAGAGCCGCTGGACCGGAGTCCGACGGCGGCTGGGTCTGACGCTGGACGATCTGAAGGACGTGCCCAGCGGCGAGATCGGCATCGGCGTCGTCCTTGCGGCCCCGGATCGGGCGGCCGTGGCCCTGGTCATGGACGTGACCGGCAACCTCCCGAAGGCCCAAGCCCTGCTGGAGAAGGTCGCCGAGAACCTGATCGCTCGCGGCGCCAAGCAAGACACCGGCACCGTGGCCGAAGGCACCCAGCCCGTCGTCCACTTCGACGTTCCGCCGCCGCCGGAAATCGAGGGCGCCAAGAACCAGCAGGTCTACTATCTGTTGACCGATCAGTTGCTGGTTGCGTCAACCGACCTGAACGTCTTGCGGGGGATCCTTGCCCGGGCCGCGGGTACCCCGCGCAGCAGCCTGGCCACGCTGCCGGATTTCCAGGTGGCGATGGGTCGCTGCAGCCAGGACGCAGGCGGCGCGATACCGCAGATTCGCTGGTTCATTCACCCCTTGGGCTATGCCGAGGCGATACGGGCCGCCACGCCCCCACAACAGCGCCGCAAGGGCAAACCCGTCGTCGAGATCCTGCAGAACCAGGGCCTGGCGGCCGTTCGCAGCGCGGCCGGGTTCGTCAGCCTCGCTTCGGAAGGATACGAGATGGTCCATCGGACCTTCGTCTACGTCCCGCCGCCGTACAAGAATGCGATGAAGATGCTCGCCTTTCCCGCCGGGAGCGATTTCAAGCCCCAGCCCTGGGTCCCCCGCGACGTGGCCACCTACACCACGTTCTACTGCGACGTGCTGGTTGCCTTCGACAACTTCGGGCCGTTGTTCGACGAAGTGTTCGGCGGAGAGGAGTACATGTTCCGCGTTGCCGCGGAGTGCCAACAGGATCTCGAGAAGGGCACGGTCCCGCAGGCGATTGGCGAACAGCTCGACAAGCTGCGGATGACGCTCTCGCCACAGGCTGCCGTGGCCACGCGACAGGCCGGGAGCGTCTGGGAAATCACCGACCAGGACGCCATCTACGTCGTACGCAAGAGGGCGGCCGATCTGCGGGCCTATTTGCAGTACACGGGCATTTGGGCCGAGGTTCTCGACGGCATGAAGACCCAGGAAGACGGGCCGAAAATCGATCTCCGCGCCGAGTTGATCCGCCACTTGGGACGGCGAATCACCGTCATCAGCGACTACGAGCTGCCCATCACCACGACCAGCGAACGGTTGCTGTACGCCATCGAGACGGCCGACGAGCAGAAGGTGGCCCTGGCCATCGAGAAGACGATGAAGACCGAGCCCACCGCCAAACGCCGCGAGATCGACGGCCACGTCGTCTGGGAGATCATCGAGGAAGCGCATCTCGACGTGCCGGAGGTCCGGGTCGGAGCGATCCCGTCGCTGATGCCCGACGAGTCGGGCGACGAGGACGACTCGGAAACGCCCAAGGAGCCGTTTCGCTTGCTCCCCCATGCCGCGGTGACCGTGGCCAACGGCCATCTGTTTATCGCCTCGCATCTGGAGTTCCTCACCAAGGTCCTCCGTCTCTCCGCACAGCGCGAGACGCTGGCCAACAACATCGACTACCGGATGGTCGACGACGCGGTCGGGCAGTTGTCTATCGCCGGGCAATGCGGCCGGTCCTTCTCCCGCACCGACGAGGAATACCGCCCGACCTACGAGTTGATCCGCCAGGGCAGAATGCCCGAAAGCGAAACCCTGCTGGGCCGCGTGCTCAACAGGATCTTCGGGGAGGGCAGGGGCGACGTCCGTAACCAAAGGATCGACGGCTCGAAGCTGCCCGCCTACGACGCCGTCCGGCGGTTCCTCGGCCCGGCCGGCATGGTCGTGGCCAGCGAAAGCGACCAGACCACCGGCGAGCCGAAGGGTTGGTTCTTCAAGGGATTCACGCTCAGCAAAGAGCAGTAGCGGGCGTTCTTCCCCCAGGGGTTGCACTGGCGGCCGGACGCCCGTAAACTGCGGCCGTGTTTGGGCTCGTTCCCTTGCCTTATTGACGCTTGCACAGTCAATGCGCGAGGGCGACCAACGGGAGTCCGATTTTGCCGGCCTCCCGTTGGTCGGCCTGGATCATTCACAACGCGGACATCAATAGGACTCGGTGTGTAGCCATGTTCGATTCGCTGGTCAGCCTGCTCGCAAATCCCCTGGTCATCCTGGTGATCGGCGTGGTGACGGTCATCGGCATGATCATCATCCTGCGGGTCAACGCCTTCCTCGCGCTGGTGACCGCGGCCATCCTGGTCAGCCTGCTCTCGTCGGGCCGCCTGGCCGACAAGATCGAACGCGTGGCGGGCGCGTTCGGAGACACGGCCGCGAAGATCGGCATCGTCATCGCCATGGCCGCTATCATCGGCAAGTGCCTGATGGACAGCGGGGCTGCCGACCGCATCGTGCGATCGTTTCTCAAGGTGCTGGGGGAGAAGCGGGCGGCCACCGCCCTGGTGGGAAGCGGCTTCGTCCTCTCGGTACCCGTCTTCTTCGATACCGTCTTCTACCTGCTGGTGCCGCTGGCCCGCTCGCTCTGGAAACGCACCCACAAGAACTACGTGCTCTACATCACCGCCATCGCCACCGGCGGCGCCATCACCCACACCCTGGTGCCGCCCACGCCCGGTCCGCTGATCATGGCCGACACCCTGGGCATCGACATCGGCATGATGATCCTGATCGGCACGTTGATCGGCCTGCCCACGGCCGTCGTCGGGCTGCTGGTCTGCCGCGTGATGAACCGGCTGATGGACCTGCCGATGCGGCCCTACGGCGACGAGCCGGAGTCGGAGCCCCTGGCCGACGACGAGCTGCCGTCGCTGTGGGTCTCGCTGTTGCCGGTCCTCCTGCCGGTCGTTCTGATTTCGACCAACACGGTCACCTCGATGTACGCCGAGCAACAACACGCCGCGCTGGCCCGCCGGGCCGTGCTCCAGCGCGACGACGCGATCTTTGATTGGCCCGGCGTATGGGCCGAGCTGGCCGGCGGCGACAGGAGGAAGATGCCTCTGGCGCAGCGCCAATTGCTCGAGCTGTTGCCGGCCGACGTGCAGCAGTCGCTGGCCGCCGCCGAGAGCAAGAGCGACGTCCAGCCGCCACAAGCCAGGCTCCGCGAGGCGCTGATGGAGCTGGCGGCCGGCAACGCCTTGACGGACAACGAAGTGCTGCTGGGCCTGCCACTAGGCAACGCCGCCAAGAATCTCCGCGACCGGGGCATCGAGAAGCTCTCGAAGGAAGATGCGGCCGTGTTGAATTGGTGCCTGCTCGAAGCCGTCTTGCCCGGCCAGGTGCGGACGACCGGGCTGGGCAAGGCGTCGCAGGTCACGGCCCTGTTGGGCGACCCCAACCTGGCCCTGCTGCTTTCGGCGGCTATCGCCATGTGGGTGCTCGTCCGCCGGCGCGGGCTGTCGTTCGCCGAGCTGGCCAAGAAGACCGAAACGGCCCTGATGAGCGGCGGCGTGATCATCCTGATCACGTCCGGCGGCGGGGCCTTCGGCGCCATGCTGCGCCAGTGCGGCGTGAAGGAGGCGATCGAGGGCATGGTCGACAGCGGCGGCCAGAACGTCGGCCTGCTGATGCTCCTGCTGGGCTACGGCATCGGCACGGTGATGAAGATCGCTCAGGGCTCCGGCACGGTCTCGATGATCACCACCTCCGGCATCATGGCCTCGATGGGCGTCTCCTCGGCCATGCTCGGCTGCCATCCCGTCTATCTGGCCGCCGCCATCGGCGCGGGCTCGCTGACCGGCTCCTGGATGAACGACAGCGGTTTCTGGATCTTCGCCCGGATGAGCGGGTTGACCGAGATCGAAGCCCTGAAGACCTGGACCATTCTGCTGGCGATCCTCGGCGTCACCGCCCTGGGCGTCACGCTGTTGCTGGCCTGGGCCATGCCGCTGGTGTAGGCGGCGCGCCGGATGGGCTTGTGTCGGCCGCAGAAGGAGCTTGCCGCGAGGTTCTTGCGATCTCTCGGGGGGTGGCGATACACGGACTGTTGACATACAGGGTCGGCTGAGTGCAGAATCGAATTGTCCTACCACTTCGGCCGGATGGCGGCCGCGGCGACTCGTAACTGGACTCGCACGACGAGAGAGAGCATTTTCGAAAAGTGCCTGCGGCGATCGCTGGCGGCCGTGGCGGCGATCGCGCTGTTGGCGGTCGCGCTGTTGGCCGGCGCGGCCGGGGGCGTGACGATCGAAATGGTGCCGGTCGGCAACCCCGGCAACCCAAACGACGACACCGGCTACGGCCGCGTGGACTACTGCTACTTGATCGGCAAGTACGAGATCACCAACGCCCAGTGGCGGGAGTTCCTCAACGCCAAGGCCAGCCTGGACGACCCCTACGGGCTCTACGACGCCGAAATGGCAGGTACCTACGGCGGCATCGACCGTAGCGGCTCGGGCACGATCGAAGACCCCTATGTCTACTTGCCGAAGGGTGGCGTGTCGTCCTGGGACAGGCGGCCGGTGAACTTCGTGAGCTTCTGGGACGCCGCGCGGTTCTGCAACTGGCTGCACAACGGCCAAGGCAACGGCGACACGGAGAGC
>JAFGRD010000108.1 GCA_016935315.1 Pirellulales bacterium | reverse complement strand
GCCGCGGCGCCGTTGCCCCAGTCGTAGATCGTGAAGACCCCCATGCCCGCGCCTTCAGGACTGGTTCGGCCTCCATGGGCGTAGTTTTCCATGGTGAACCCGTAATCGGCCGGACCGAAGAAAGGATGCTTCTTTTCCCACTGCAACTTGGTCTTCGGATTCTCCGGGCAGTACATCATCACATACGAAGACCGCAGCGCCGCCAGGCCCCTCTGGATGTACTCGGTGCAGTTCAGCTCCTGTCCGTATTTCACGATGATCTCGGCGAACAGACTCTCTCGGGAGTCGAGCCATTCGCCATCGCAGTTCATTACGCCGAAACCGCCCAGCACGTTCACGTACATGTAGGGAGGCTGCCAGGATGCTTGCGTCATCAGCATTTCATCGAGTACGCGCCGGCCCCACTGCAGATACTCCCTGTCCTTCGTGACCTGGTAAGTTTCATACAGGGCCTCGGTAGTCCAGAACATCGAGAAGTTACATTGCTTGTGCATATTGTTGCGGGCCACCTTCTTGCCGACGAGGGGGCCCGCGCGGTAGGGCGAGCTCGACCAGTATGTCTCAAAATCCTCCCAGCGGCCCGCCGACACGATTTCGCGAGCGACGGCGTCCATGGCCTTCAGGGCCGACTCACGATAAACTTCGTTACCCGTGATCTGGGCCAGCTTCAATAGGAACGTGACCGTCATGGAGGTCTCTGGTGATCGGTCGAGAATGCCGATGGATCGCTGTGTTGTCTTGTCCAGCCACGCCGGGAAGAACCCTTCCTCATCCTGGAGCTTCAGGAGACGGTCGGCGTAGGTTCTCGCATAATCGACCAATCGCGTGTCGTTCTCCAGTTCCTCATGCCAGCGCAGCATCAGCAGGGCAGTCCAGCTCATATCCAGGACGTGATAGGGGGCGATCCGACAGTCTCTCTTGGAGCGTTCTCCGACGGGCCGATTCACGGGATTGCGGTCCGAGTTGCCCCAGAAGGCCGTCCTCCAGCCCTTGGATCGTTTGTACTGTTTGCCCTCGATCTCCACCATCTCCATCTCGGTGGCGATCACCGTGTCGAAGAGACCGTCCTTCATTGGCGCCGCCAGGGCCAATTCCTTCGTTAGCAGCGCCTTGTTCATCAGATCCTTGTTCCTCGTTCGGCGCCCGTAACGATAGAGGCCTGAGGCCGAGCGTAAAGAACTAAACCATGCCTGGTTCCAGATGGAGCGGAATTCCCGTTCGCTGATCCGGCCGGGATAGTTCGGGCTTTGCGTAACGTTGACGATGAATACGGGCGCGCCCACCTTCTTCCCATTCCACTCGAATTCCTGCCAGATACTGTCCTTCCAAGTGTTGAAGGCCCAATGGTAGGTGTGTTCGACGTACGGCTCCAGGTCGCCCTTCAAGGGATGTCCGGACTCGAACAGCGGCTGGCCCCAGTTCTTCCAGAGGAACGCCAGGGGTCGGCGCCAAGGGTTCTGCAGATCACGTTCGTCGGCCGTAATGAAGAGATAGAAGCCGAACCCGATTTTTCCCGACGGATATACGGTGCCCGGCTTTCGGACAAACAGCAGTTGATCGGCGGCGTCGAGATCATAATCGCTCATGCCCAACACAAGCGTGTTTCGGGGCGCGTCCATATCCACGTACCAACGAACCGGTGTCCCCCGTGACATGATGTCCAGATCGGGGACAATGGTAAGACCCCTGTCGGCCGCGTGGGCGACCAGAGCGGGCGACCGGAATGCATGTTGGTCAACGATGTGTCGTTTCGTTGGCGTCAGATGAGGGGACCAGTGAAAGCTCGGCTGGAACGCCGGCGTAATCTTGACCCGCCAGTCGTCCTGCGCCGCCTCGGTTTGGAGATCGAACGTCAATCGGAGGCGATACAGGTTTTCATCGATTCGTTCCAGCCGTGTCTCGGCGCGAACGCCCCCCAGTTCGTCGACCGAAATCGTCTGTATGTATGGTCTGAGGGGCTCTGGTATCGCCAACGTCTCCGCCGACAACCTCCCGACCCTACCCTCCCACACCAGCCCCAGGAGGACCAGAACTGCAATTGCGAATAGCCTCGTCTCTTTCACCATGACCTCTTCCCCCCTCTTTCTTCAACACCAGGCAGTCGATTCCCGCCTTGTGTCCATCGGATCTCCAATTCCTCAAATCGATAGAAAGCGTAAGGACATTCGTTCCCTTTTTCAAGGGGTGCAACGGTCCAGCAACGCTTCCACGTCGGCACCAGCCTGCTGTAGCAGGGCCTCGGCCCATCCCAAGCGAGCGAAGGAACGAAAAAGGACCTTCTCGGAATGGGAAAAAGCCTTCTGGCTGTTTATTGATGTTTGCATTGTGAATGATCCAGGCCCACCAACGGGAGGCCGGACAGGTCGGGATCCAGCCGTCCTACGTCGACGTCGGAGCCGGTGTCGTGCCCCGGAAGGATGCCAAACGAGTGATGGAACTGACAAGCAGGAAGTACCGCTGAGATAGCCAGCGGCTTCACATCGCAGAGAGAGGCCACGAAAGGCAGCACACCATGAAAACCTGTCACGCATCACTGACGACTGGCAGAATCTCCTGCTTGAGCGTATGGCCGTCGAATTTCCTCGCTCAATCACCCGACGTGGCCCAGATCAAACCCGAGGTTCGCACGGGTTTCGCCCATGCCGGTTGGGAGTATGACCGCGATCGAGAAGACGTGAAGCAGTAAGACAGGGCACACTGGGGCCTCGTCTACGTGGAAGTGTGTCGATGATGGAACTGTGGGGCAAGGCGTGATCGGCCTTTGGTATTTCACCAAGGGCCGCAGATTGCCGCCCGCCAAGGCCGCGCGCCGGCGACGTTCGCCACTCACTCCCCCAACATCGCCAGCCGAACCGTGTTCAGCGCCCGCTTGCCGCAGAAGATCTTCAGCGTGGCCGGGTGGCCGGCGAAAGGATACGACTTGACCTGCACGCCGTCGGCAACCGCCAGGGCCATGAAAACCGGATTCGGCTCGGCCGCCGTGGGATCGAACTCAGGAAAACGGCCGACCGCCAGCGCGTAGTCGGCTCCAAACCGGTCGCGGCAGCTCCGGGCCATGGCCGCCACCGCCTCCGCGCTGGTCGCCGAGTGAGGGGCGAGAAGCTGCTGGTCGACGCCGAGCACGTCGTGCAGTGCCGCTGCGCTGGTGGTGACCAGTCCGCCCAGGAAAAGGCCCTTCCCTTCGGCCGCATCGCCGAGCCATTGGGCGACCATTCCGGCCGTGCCCCACTCAACGGTCGCCAGCGTTCTGTTCTGCCGCCGCAGCAGCCGCACCACGGCGTCCTGCAACTCGTCGTCGTCTTGGCCGAAAACGAGATTGCCCAGACACTGCCGGATGGTGGCGATGGTGGGCTCCATGGCCGCGTCACACTCCTGCTCGGTCACCCCTTCGGCCGTGATACGGAGGATGATCGTCGTTTTGCTGGCGTTGATGCCCACTCGGGGCGTTCTGCCCCGTCGGATCATGTCGGGCAGCATCGCCTCGACGTGGCTTTCGCCGGCCCCAAAACATTTCAGCCGCCGGTGGCGAACCACTTTGCGGTCCGCTCCGAATTGCCGCAGGGCGTCGGCAACCGAGCCGTGCCACATTTCGTGCACCTCTGGCGGCACACCCGGCAACGCGAAGAGGCGGCACGGTCCGACTCCCTCCCGCGGCAATTCCAGGGCGATGCCTGGCGCGGTGCCGTTGGGGTTGTCAATCATCGTCGCACCGTCGGGAAACTCGGCCTGCCGCTCATTGCGTTCGGGCATTTGGCGCTGGCGCCGGGCGAACATGTCGCGGACGTGCTTCAGCGCATGGGGATCGAGGACCAGTTCCCGTCCCGCTGCCAGGGCAATCGCCTCACGGGTCAGATCGTCGGCGGTAGGGCCCAGACCGCCGGTGGCGACGACCACGTCGGCCCGGGCGACGGCTCGTCGGAAGACGTCTGCGCACGGCTGGATCTCATCGCCGACGGTCGTGTGGTAGAGCACGCGGATACCCAGCTCTTCCAACCGCTGGCTGAGCCACTGGGTGTTGGTGTCGAGGAGTTGCCCGCTGGTGATCTCGTCGCCGATGGCGATGACTTCTGCGTGCATAGACTACTTACCAAGCTTGCCCATCTGCTGAAGCACGTCGGAGATTTGTTCGTGGACTTCGGCCGTCTGGCGAACGACCATCGCGCGGCCGGGCCGCCAGTAATAGATCGAGCCGGGGCCGCCGTTGACGTCCCAGGTACGCGGGGCGATGGTCTGCTGGATCAACTCGATAAGGTCTTCGCCGTAGTCGTCGTTCGCACTGCCGGGTCCACCACCCATCATCCCGCCGCCGATACCGGGACCGCCGATACCCTGCTGACCGAAGCCACCTCCAAAGCCGCCCCATTGTGCCAGCGCGGCGTGTTCCTTGACGGCCGCCTCGACCGACTTGGGCTGCTGCTTCTTGGCCAAGCGTCGCTCAACGGCCGCACGCTTCTGGAGTTGGCGGCTCAAGGCAACCAGCCGGCCACGGACCGTGCCGCGCAACGGCTTGCGTTGCGATCGGGCCAACTCATCGTCGGCCTGCAACTCGCGGTAGAGCAACAGGAATTCGCGAGCGGCCAGCTCGGCTTCCTGATTGCCTGGCCGGGCCCAACGAGCCAAGGCCGCCCGGGCGGCGTCGCGCAGCTCGACGCCTTCGCGCAACGGCACTATCGGCTTGTCGTGTTCGATGGCCGGCAACGACGGGACCGCTGGTGCTGTGCTCCCCTCGACCGGAGCAACCCCCAGCACGACCACGATGGCCCAGAACGTAGACATGATCAGACCTCCTCCTGTTCCCCTTCTCAGAATCGGACGCCCTCATCCGTTCATCCTAGTGATTTTCCGCAGAAGGATCAACAAGGGTTGGGGGCATTGGGGCATCACTTAAACAACCGGCTGACCGATTCGTTGCGATGGATTCGCTTGATTGCCTCGCCCAACAGAGGGGCTACGCTGAGAGCGGTGATCTTGGGAATGGCCTTTTCGGGGGCCAGCGGGATCGTGTCGGTGATGATCACGCCGTCGACGAGCGACTGCTCGATCCGCTCGATGGCCTGGCCACAGAGAATGCCGTGGGTGGCGGCCAAGTAGATTTGGGCGGCCCCGTGCTCGTGCATCACCTTGGCGGCGCCGCAGATCGACCCAGCCGTGCTGATCATGTCGTCGAAGATCAAGGCCGTCTTGCCTTCGACCGGTGCACCGATGATGTGTTCCTGCCGGGTCGATTCGGCGCTGGCACGCCGCTTGTCAATAATTGCCAGATGGCCGCCCAACTGGTTCATGTGCCACAAGGCCCGCTTGATACTCCCTTCATCTGGACTGACGACCACGATCTCCTCGGCCTCAAGATTCATCTTAAGGATGTGTTCGTCGATCACCGGGGCCGCGTAGAGGTGGTCGACCGGGATATCGAAGAACCCCTGGATTTGGGCGGCGTGCAGATCCATCGTCAGTACGCGGCCGGCCCCGGCGCGGGTAATGATGTTGGCCACCAGTTTGGCGGTAATCGGCACGCGGCCTTCGTCCTTGCGATCCTGCCGGGCGTAGCCGAAATAAGGTATCACAGCAGTAATCCGCTCGGCACTGGCCCGGCGGAAACTCTCGATCATGATCAACAGTTCCATCAGGTTCTCGTTGACCGGCGGACAGGTGGGCTGCACCAGGAAGACATCGCGGCCGCGGACGTCCTCGTCGATTTTGCAGGAGATTTCGCCGTCGGGAAAATTACCCACGGTCAGGTGCCCCAACGGCAGCCCCAGGTATTCGCACATCCGCTTAGCCAACTCCGGATGCGCTCGTCCACTGAACAGCTTCATGTCGTTCATAACCCTCCCCGCATCGCCGCTTCGACCACGGCGATTTCCTCAATCGTATTCACGCCCAACGATTCAACTGGGTCCAGTACGTCCAGGGCCCGCACGTCCTTGCCCTGGGCAATCAGCACGCCGGGGCAGTCGGTCACGTAGTATTCGCCCTGGGCGTTGTCGTCTCGAATGTGCCCGAGCGACTGCAGCAGTTCTCGGCAGTCGAACACGTAGTAGCTCATGTTGACTTCCGTGATCAGCCGCTGCTGCGGGGTACAGTCCTTCTCCTCAACGATGCCCAAGAAATGGCCCTCCGCATCGCGACGTATTCTGCCCAGGCCGTCGGCGTCTTTCCTGTGGGCAGTGCCGAGGATGCACGCAGCATCGTGCCGGTCGAACTCGGCCAACAACGCCTCGACCGACTCGGCTCGCATCATCGGAGAGTCGCCGGTGACTACAAGCACCGGGCCGTCGTGGCCCTCGAGCACTTCGCGGCTGGCCATCACGGCGTGTCCGGTCCCGAGTTGTTCGGTCTGAAGCACGAACTCAACGGCCGGGCGATCATGCAGCGCATCGCGGACCAATTCGGCTCGATAGCCGACGACCACCACGATCCGCCGCACGCCTCCGGCAGCCAACGCGTCGAGCACGTATTCAATCATGGGCCGCTCGCAGACTTCCACAAGCACTTTGGGCAGATCGGATTTCATCCGCGTGCCCTTGCCGGCGGCCAAAACAACGGCTAATGGTTCAGACATCTTCGGGTCGTTCGAGTCCAGAGTACGGGTTCGTAAAGGCCAATTCTCTTTTGGCCGTGCAGCCGCCGGGTTTTGGCACCGCGGTGTTCCGCTGCTCTCCCAGCGATCGGCCACATCTTCTCACGAAATGGCCTCGCGTTCCAGGGGGGAGGGCTCCGCGCGGGGCCCGCAGCCCTGGAGCCGCCTCTCGAAGGGTGGCGGCGAAGCAGACTCTTTGCGAGTCGTACACGTCCATTTGCAGGCTGCACATCCGGCTCAACGGCAGAACACCTCTGTGGCAGGGCGGCCTGCAACTCTTCGTTTCGGAGAATCCCGGTGCATGGCTATTGACATCTCCCGCGCCACGATTAAAATGCAGGGTTTCCCCGGTTCCAGGCCCCCCTGGCCGGGGCTGTTTCGTTACGGAGGTGCCAGCGCGCGACCCGAGGACACCGCAATAGGAGTTGGCTGTTGGAAGAGGCCATCCAGAAAGCCGATGTGCTGATCGAAGCGTTGCCGTGGATCCGACGCTTTCGCAACAAGATCACCGTGATCAAACTCGGCGGAAGCGTCATGGAAGACCCCGGTGCCCTAACCCACCTGCTGCTGGACGTCGTGTTCATGGAGACAGTGGGGATGCTGCCCGTCGTCGTCCACGGCGGGGGCGCCGCTATCAGCCGGGCCATGGCCGACGCCGGACTTCAACCGCGCTTTGTTCACGGGCGTCGCTATACCGACGACGCCACGCTTGAGATCGTCGATCGAGTGCTCGCCGGCGAGGTCAACGAGCAACTCGCCCGGAGAATCAGCGACCTCGGCAGCCAGGCCAGGCCCTTGAACTTCCGCTCCACCAACGTCCTGTTCGGCGAACGCACGTATCTGCCGGGCAACGGCGGCGAGCCGATCGATTTGGGGCACGTCGGGCGCGTCACCCGGGTAGATCGGGATACGATCGAAGATCTCTGCCGCCAGGGTGTCGTTCCGGTAATTCCCTCGATGTGCATGACCGACGCAGGAGAGCGGCTCAACGTCAACGCCGACATGGCCGCGACCGCCGTGGCGCAGGCCCTCAGAGTCGAGAAGCTGGTCTATCTCAGCGACGTCAACGGCGTGCGGCGAGACAAAGGTGATCCCGAGTCACTGGTCCACTCGCTCAGCGAGCGGCAGGCCCGCGAGATGATCGACTCCGGTGCGATCGACGCCGGCATGATCCCCAAGGTTCAAGCTTGCCTGGAAACCCTCGAACGGGGTGTTCACAAAGTCCACATCATCGACGGGCGACTGCGGCACTCGTTGTTGCTGGAAGTCTACACGAGCAAGGGGGTGGGAACGGAAATCGTCAAGGGAAGTGAATGAACTCCAACGTGCCGAAAACCGCCAACCTCGCCGAAGACACGCTAGACGACGAGCCCGAACCGCAACTCCCAGGTGTGTGTCTTCACTGGTGATTGTCTTTTTCCGACCCGAGAACTCCCGATCAAGGAGAACCGTCCGTGGATGACAGCGGCCCGACAAGTCCCGCAGAAACAATCAAACTGTTCGATGAATACGTCGTCCCCAATTACGCCCGCTTCCCCGTGTCGCTTGTTCGCGGCGAGGGATCGTTTGTCTGGGACAGCGAGGGAAACCGCTACCTCGACCTGTTTCCTGGCTGGGGCTGCAATCTGCTCGGACACTGTCCAACGATGGTTGTGGAGGCGGTTCGGGAACAGTTGGGGCGGCTGATCCACGTCCCCAACACCTGGTACACGGAGGCCCAGGGGCGTTGGGCCGAGGCGCTCAGCCGGCGGAGCTTCGGCGGGAAGGCCTTCTTCTGCAACTCGGGCACCGAGGCCAACGAAGCGGCCATCAAGCTGGCCCGGCTGCATACGCCAAAACACCGCTACAAAATCATCACCTTCGAGGGCGGTTTTCACGGTCGCACGCTCGGCTCCACCGCCGCAACGGCTCAGCCCAAATACCACGAAGGGCTGGGACCGTTGATGGCCGGATTCGTCTATGCGCCGTACGGAAATCTGGATGCGGTCAGCGACTTGATCGATGACGAGACGGCGGCGATTCTCGTCGAGCCGGTCCAGGGCGAAGGCGGCATTCGAATCTCGCCCGAGGGATTCCTCGCCGGCCTGCGGAAACTGGCCGACGAGAACGAGCTGTTGTTGATGTTCGATGAGGTGCAAACCGGCTGCGGGCGTACGGGCAACTGGTTCGCCTACCAGCGATTCGGCGTTACTCCCGACGTGATGACGCTGGCCAAGGCGATCTGCGGCGGGTTGGCGGGTGCGGCCATGCTGACCACGGCCGAGATTGCCCCCAGCCTCCGCCCCGGGATGCACGCGGCCACCTTCGGCGGCAATCCCATCGCCGCTCGCGCGGGCCTGGCCACCATCGAAATGATCGAACGGCAGAACCTGCTTCAGGCCGCCGCAAAGCTCAGCGAGTTGTTCCGCGAACGATTCCAGCGGCTCCAGCAAGAGTGCGACTTGATTCGCGAGGTGCGTGTTTGCGGGTTGATGATCGGTCTGGAGCTGGCGATCGAAGGCGCTGCGACTGTCAAAGCTTGCATGAACCGCAAGCTGCTGGTCAATTGCACGCAAGGCAACGTGATCCGGCTGTTACCCGCCATGAACCTCACGGAGGAGCAAGCCCACAGAGGCTGCGACATCCTCGCCGAAGTCATCAAGGCCCAAGCCGGCGGCAACGCGTCGTGATCACCAACTCCAGGAGCACGCCATGCGACACCTGATTACCCTGGCCGATCTGACGGCGATCGAAACTGAACGGATCTTCTCCATCACCGAGGACCTCAAGAACAAGTTCGCCAAGGGGCTTCGCGAGCCGCTGTTGCCGGGTAGGGTGATGGCCCTGCTGTTCGAGAAGCAGTCGCTGAGGACCCGCGTGAGCTTCGAGGCGGGCATGACCCACCTAGGCGGAAACACGATGTTCCTGGGCAACGAGGTGGGGTTCGGAAGCCGCGAGAGCATCGCCGATTTCGGACGCGTGCTTGGTGAATACGTCGACGTCGTGGTGGTCCGAGCCAATCAGCACCAGACCGTCGTCGAACTAGCCAAACACTGCAAGTGCTCGGTAATCAACGGCCTGACCAACTACACCCATCCCTGCCAGGCCATGGCCGACCTGTTCACGCTCCGTGAGCTGGCGGGCCCGCTGGCCGGACGCACGTTGGCCTGGGTCGGCGATGCCAACAATGTCGTGCGAAGCCTCGCGATGGGCTGCGGCCGACTCGGCATGCGACTGATGATGGCCACGCCGAAGAAGTACCAGTTCGACGCCGAGACGCTCGCCTGGCTCCGGCGCGAAGTGCCCGACCTGGATCTCCACGTGACCACCGATCCGGTCGAAGCCGTGCGCGACGCCTTGGCGATCTACACCGACGTTTGGGCCAGCATGGGCCAGGAACAGGAGCGGGAGATCCGCCTCAAGGACTTCGCTGGCTATCAGGTCAACGCCGAGTTGCTGGCGCACGCTCAAAAGGGCGCCGTGTTTATGCACTGCCTTCCTGCCCGCCGCGGCGAGGAAGTGACCGACGAGGTGATCGACGGCCCCCAGAGCGTCGTGGTCCAGCAAGCGGCGAACCGCATGCACGCCCAGAAAGGAATCTTGGCCTGGCTGCTGGGGGCGAAGGCGTAAGGGCGACCGACGGAGCACGGAGGCGTTCCGCCATTGGTCATTTGCTCTTCATCGGCTAACCGCATTCAGGACGTTTGCCCATGCGTTACGACAACCGCCGGGCCGACCAGCTCCGCCCGATCAGGATCAAGCGTCGTTTCACCCGATCGGCGGCCGGCAGCGTGCTGATCCAGGCCGGCCGGACGGTCGTGCTCTGTGCAGCCAGCATCGACGCCGGCGTGCCGCCCTGGCTGGCTGGCCAGCAACGTGGTTGGGTCACCGCGGAGTATAGCATGCTGCCCGGCAGCACCAACCCGCGGAAGCGACGCGACCGCGGCGCAAGACTCGACGGCCGCATAACGGAGATCCAACGCCTGATCGGCCGCAGCCTTCGCGCGGTGACCGATCTGGCCGCCTTGGGCGAACGCACAGTGACGGTCGATTGCGACGTCCTGGAGGCCGACGGCGGCACGCGAACGCTGAGCATCACCGGCGCGTTCATCGCCCTGGTCGATGCCCTGCGCAGGGAATTCTCCGCGGCGGCGACGCTCCCGCTCGGCGACAGCACGGCAGCGGTCAGCGTGGGCATTGTCGAAGGCCGGCCGGTGCTCGACCTGGACTACGAAGAAGACTTCGCCGCCGCAGTCGACATGAACGTTGTGATGACCGGCGCCGGCCGCTTCGTCGAGGTCCAAGGCACTGGCGAGGAAGCCACCTTCACCGAGAAGCAGCTCGCCGCCATGCTCAAGCTCGCCCGCACTGGCATCCGCGAACTGACCGAGATTCAACACAGTGCGTTGGGCAAAGCATGGCCTTTTGCCTGAGCCAGAATGCCTCGTCGCTTGACGTAATCAGCCGACGAAGGAGTTGACGCCGAGCCAGGTCACGGTCCAACGCAACGGGCAGTTCACGCCTGATCCGCGCCCTCGTCGGCAAGGAAGCCTCGGTCGGCCAGGATCTGAAGGCCCTGCTTGGAGGCGGCGTCGCGGCAAAACGCGATCAGGCTGGACCACTGTTCCATACCGTCCTCGCCCAAGTAGAGCTTGCGGCGGTAGATGGCCTCCAGGAAACCCCGCTCCAGCGCGTCGGCCAGCGTACCACAGTCGTCGGGGAGGATCCGTTGCCCTTCCGGTTCGATATAGCTACCGTCCCAGTCTTCATACAAGAATCGACCTGCGTTGGCGTCTTCGCGAGGCGCCTCGCTGCCGGCCGGTTCCCAACCGTAGGTTTGGGCCAGCCGCAAGGCCAGCGCCCATTCCAGGCTGCTGAGCCAACGGACCCCGGTCGCCAAGTCGTAGAGTTTCATGTGTCGTTGCTCCCACAGCGGGGGTAGTCGGACATTGCGACCGGCCCCCAACCTGGAGCGTATGCGATTCGGGTTCATCCGTCGAGTCTTCGCGGGCACCATGCTGCACGGAGGTGGCATTCTTACCAGAAATCGTGCAAGAGATCCTGTCCTATCCTATCCATCCCGCCAAACCGCGCGTCGAAACCGTCTACCCTGCGGCAAGCGAACTGTTGTAGTTTCGCCGCGTCGTGAGATTCAGACGCCGGGCCACTTGGTAAAAGTCGCCGTGGTATTGGCAGATGGCAAATGTCAGGCTGCTATGGCCGGTTTGCCGCAACTCACCCTCGGTGGGCATCATCCCGGCGATGCCGTGCCGGGCGATGAAAGCGAGCAATTCGCGGCGGACGTTGGCAAAATCCTTCCAGTAGCCCTTGGGTTTGTTGGGAGGCGCGAGACCCAGCCGTCGAGCGACCTCGTAGACGTCGCTGTGATACTGGTGGACGGCCGAGACCAACCCTCCGTGTCCGGCGTCTCTTAATTCCGCCAGCGTGGGCATGACGCCGGGGCGTCCGTGCTGGGCGACAAACGCGAGGACCTCGCGTCTGACGTTGGCAAAGTCCTTCCAATAGCCTTTCCTGCGCTGCGCGATCGAAAGCCGCAGCTTGCGCGCAACTTCGTGGAAGTCGCCGTGGTAGTTGTGGATGGCTGTTGTCAGGCTGCCGTGTCCGGCGCGTCGCAGTTGGGTGATCGTGGGCATGACACCCGGCTCGCCGTGTGCCGCGACAAACGCTAGAATCTCACGCTTGACGTTGGCGAGGTTCTTCCAGTATCCCTTCGGTTTTCGCGCCATGGCAGTCCACCGTCAACACGCGCTCTGTCTGAGACGCCGACCGAGGGCCGCGCCCTCGGCGTGCCATGTCTCAAGAGTGAGACTTGGGGGGGACGGCCTTCTATGAACTTATAGGCCGCCGAACGCCAATTCTTGACAAAAGAAATGGAACCCATGGTTGTTTGGGAAGCCGGTTGCGCAGACAGAGGGGTCGCGCGAGAGCCGCCGCGCCGTAGCGCACAACATGGCGCGTTGACACGCACCGGGGATGGAAGGGCAATGCACAAGATTGTCGGGGACTGTCCCGAGTTTCGCGGGGAAGAACAAACCTCCCCCTCGGCCCTGTGTGCAGACACTCCCCTGTTCCGCTTCATCGGCCGCAAGGAAAGCAACTGAGGTTTGCCACAGTCATCGTTTTCGGCCGTGCAGCGCTTCCAGCAGCACGCTGTGGGCCAGGTGTGAAGGCACCTATCGCATGCGCCCACGCTCGATGATCTGGTGGATCGCTGTTCGATTCGCGTCCGACCAACCAGTCGGTTGTCCGCCGTCGCCGCCGAGACGTGCCATCGCATTGCGGCGACGCCGCCACGCGCCAAATCCGATCCAGCTCAAGCCGATCAGCGACCAGATGGCCACGCTGGCCGGCTCCGGAATGACGTCGTCCTTGACATTATCGACCATCACATTGTCGAGCAACATCCCGACGTTGTCGCCGACGCCGCTGGCGGAGAATCGAATCTGGACCGTGGTCGGGGCCGCCAGGGTGAAGCAGTCTTCGTACACCGCAAACGGAGCATTGGGCGCTAGCGAAACGGTTCGCAAGGTCGGTCCCGTTTCGACCGTGGCTTCGACCCAGTTCTGGGCCGGGTGCCCCGGTCTTTGGGAGCCGGCTAGCTCGTAGCTGAGCACGTACTGGCCCGGGTCCAAATCGAGGTTGATCGAGAGCATGGTTCCGGGCGCCGACGTGCTGCCGTCCATATCGACATAGAGGCCGTAGCCGGTGAACCAATTCCAGGGGCTGCCTTCACCGATTAGGTCTACCGTGCCAGCGGTCACGGTCCAGTTGGCGAATCCGGTGTAGTTGAGTTGATAGGCGCCGCCATTTTCTCCATTGAAATTGTCAGAAAAAATGGCGCCTTGGAGTTCTCCCGCCCCCAGCAGGACGATGCAGGCGATGGCTGTGGCAATCGATCGAGTCATGATTCTCGTGCTCCTACTCCATGTGTCAGCCTGCGGTCGCAGGCACGCTGCTCTCCTCTATCTCCTATAGGCCGCCGACTGCCGAATTGTGACATAAGCCAGGCCAGCATAGATGTCTTTCTTGCTGATAAATCATCCGCGTCCCAGCGCGAGGAATCCGCCAAGTTGGCCGACCGATTCTGTCGATAAGTGGGGATGCAAGGGCACCCTTGTTGTCAGGCGACCCGTTCGGGGTATAATGGTATGGTTGTTTGCGGGTGTTTTTCGGTGGGCTGGTGACTGAACACCCAAAAAGAAGGGGGTTCGCGATGATGCGACGCTATCTGATTCTAGGACTTTCCACGGCGGTTCTGTTGTTGGCGGTGGCCGATTCGGCGCTGGCCCAGTTTCCCGGTGCAAACTACCGGCCCTCGGCGTTTCGCCAGCCTTCCTTTAGCCCGTGGTTGAACCTCTACCGGCGCGATTCGGGCGTGCTTGATCCGTACCACAACTTCGTCCGTCCCGAGCAGCAGTTGATCAACACGTTGCAGCGACAGCAAGCGAGTTTGCAGCGACAGAACGTCGGCCTTCAGACGCTGGGACAGCAACTCACCCAGTTCGAACGCACCGGGTCGGTACGTCCGACCGGGACAGCCAGCGTCTTCATGAACTATTCGCACTACTACTCCGTGCGACCTCCAATTGGCCGACGGCGCTGAGAAGTCGCCGCCGACCACATGCCGTGGCCCTCGCCGACAGAATGCCTCGGGGACGCGCAGAGGGTGCGCGTTGGGACTCCGGCCCCCGCCTACATTTCTCTGAGGTTCCGCAGGCCATGCGCCAGCCGGCCCAGCGGAGCAGAAACCGACCACGGCTGCGCCTTTTCGCCGAACGTGTCTATCGAGACTCCTACGCAACACGCCCTGTTAATGCAGGGGAGAAAAGCAAGATATTCCGACAAATAAGTGTATTCTGTCTGTGGCGAATCTGCCGATCACATAGACTGTTCCGCCTGGAAGGCGCCGAGGCCCGGCTCTGCGCGAGTGACCGGCCCGGGCGGGCTGTGTAATCTTCGGGGGATTCCTTATGGTTGGAATGCGAGCGGGGGCTTCTCTGGCGACGTTGGCTTGCTTGCTGACGGCCCTGACCGGCGGCGCCGGCTGCCGCGCAGTCCACACGCAGGATCAGCTTGCGCACACATCGCTGCTCGACGGTTTGTCGGACAACGCCCCCCGGGAGTTGGACAAGGCGATCCTGCCGACTTACAGGATCGAGCCACCCGACATTCTGACGATCGACGCGATCCACATCGTGCCTAAGTCGCCCTACCGCGTCAGAACGCTCGACTTGTTGGCCATTCAAGTCCGTGGCACCTTGCCGGACGCGCCGATCGACGGCGTCTATCAGGTGCAGGCAGGCGGGCTGGTGGAACTCGGCTTCTCGTACGGGACCGCAAAGGTTGCCGGCAAGACGGTTGAGGAAGTCGAAGACGCCCTCGACAGACATCTCAGTCAGCACTTGGCCCAGCCGGAAGTCACCGTGAGCCTGGCCGAGACGGCTGCCCGCCAGCAGATCGCCGGCGAGCACCTTGTCGGGCCCGACGGGACCGTGACCCTTGGCAGCTACGGAAGCGTGCTCGTCGTCGGCAAGACCATTGCCGAGGCCAGACAGGCCGTCGAAGAGCACCTCAGCCAATCCCTCGACGATCCGGAGGTCTCCGTCGATGTCTTCGCGTACAACAGTAAGGTGTACTATGTGGTCACCCAGGGCGCCGGGCTGGGTGACGGTGTCTACCGGTTTCCGGTAACGGGGAACGAGACGGTGCTGGACGCCATTTCCCAGATCAACGGCCTGGACCAGGTGTCGTCCAAGAGAATCTGGATTGCCCGGGCGGGCCCCGGCCGGAGTTGCCAACGCCTTCTGCCGGTCGACTGGACTGCGATTACGCAGTGTGGGGAGGCCGACACGAACTATCAAATCCTACCCAGCGATCGGGTCTACATCGCCGAAGACAAGCTGATCGCCTTCGATTCCAATCTTGGGAAGCTGATCGCTCCGATCGAACGGGTTATGGGCTTTACGCTGTTGGGAACCGGAACGGCAACCAGGCTCTCCGGGCCGGTGTTGCGTGGTGGCGGGAACCCGGGGTCGAACTTCTGACCGACGGCACACTCGCCGTCAACCGATGGCAAACAGAGGCGAGTTGAGCGAGGAATCGGCCAATGAATAGTCACTCGGCAGTCCAGCGGTGTAATGGCCTTGCTGCCGCGGTGGTGTGCATGTTTGCACTAGGGGGCTGCGCCGCACATGGAATTGGCGACTCCTTGTCGGCTCTCTCAGCCGACGCGACGCCGGGTTCGTCCGATGCTCATGCTTCGGCCTACGTCACGACGACCTGGCGTCCCCTGGTGCCAGAAGGCGAGACCGGTCGGGAAACCGGCATAATAGAGGCGGTTTCTGCTACTGAGGCCCTTGACGACGAGGCCGAAGCTCGTTTCGCTGCGTTGGCGAAACCGGGGCCAGCCACTCTTCTCTCGCAAGGCGAGCCCGTGGAATTGGTTTTTCCGGCAACCGCGCTGGGCCGGGAGCGACGACCGTGAGCCGGCAGGATGCATTGACGGGCCATCCTGGCCCCCGCCCTTCCCGTCCGACGATTGGCCTTTGGCCCCGTCCACGAATTCCTATAATCACCGGATGGGGCAGCAGTGTTTCTCGGACGGAAACCTGTACACCAAGCCAGGACGGTTTGACATGGCACACGAGATTGCCAAGCTGATGCTGGAACATTCCAGCACGTTTTTGGAGCGTGCCGAAGCGGTGGAAACCGCAGTTTCTCTGGGAATGCCGCTGCACGAGATCGAGCAGTACCTCGACTGGCTCGAAATGCTGGGTTCCCACCTGAAAGAGGATGTCAACGGCTAACGTTCTCTGCGGGCCGCCATGGCCCGAGCCGGCGCTGGATTGGGCGATGCCCAGTCGTGACCGCCTGGCGCCGCCGATGGTCGCGCGCGGAGAGACATCGAAGAGACGTTGGTCCGGCGCGTCTGGGCTTGCCATCTGCTCTCGCGTAGGGCGTAAAAGGGTGTCAAGCAGGCAGAGGAGCCCACCCTGCTTGCGATGCGAGCCAAGCCAAGTCCCCCGTTGGGGTGTGGTACCGTCTTGGCAGGGTCGTAGAATTGGCTGGGAAGAGAGCGGAGATCTTGCGCGTCGTCATCTCGTCACTTTCAGAGACTCCCGAAACGCCGAATCCCGTACGAGACTCCGGAACTGGCGCTCCGATTCGGCTTCATCTGGCTGCTGCAGTGCCAGGCTGGAGATCCCAGGATGGCCGCCGCGCAGGTTACCATGTCGAATGAAATCGCCAAACTGATGCTCGAACACGCGGAGACCTTCCTCGAACGTACGGAGGCGATCGAGACGGCTCTCTATCTGGGCATGCCGCTGCACGAAATCGAAGCCTACCTCGACTGGCTCGGTACGGTCAGACCGCGGGACAACGACGGCTTGAAAGGCTAGGTCTCCGAAAGAAAAGGCAGATCTACAGGAACGTCTTCGCCCCATAACATCCAGACGACGGCCCCTCCGGCCGCGACGAACAGAACCGCCGCGAGAAAAAGGGCCAGCCACAACGCGCGCCGACGGATAACCTTGCGGCGCTTGGCTCGAATCAGGCAGTTCGTCAGCCGGTCTGGCAAGTGGTCGGAGTCCTCTTCCGAATCGGTGGCCGTAGTAGGTACGTCGGTGGATGCCGCTTCACCTTGAGCCGTTTCCTCCGGTGGTCGCTGCAGTGCAGCCAACTGAGCGGCCGCGACCTTCTCTCCGCCGGACAGAGCGAGAAATCTCAGTTCCACGCGTCCCAGCGCCAACGTGCTTCCCAGCGGCAGTACCGCCGCTTCGACGGCAGAACCGTCCAGTCGGGTCCCGTTGCCGCTGAGCAAGTCAACGACCCACAACGCACGGCCGTCCCAGTACATCGCGCAGTGCGCGGCCGACACAGTATGGCTGGTCAGTCGGATGGAACTCGGTCGCTGTCGCCCGACAATCGTCAGTCGCCGCGTCAGCCGCCGCGTACCGATCTCTCCTTCTTGCGTCGACAGCACCACTACCGGGTACGGCGGTGGGGCTGTTCCTCGGGCTTTCATCTCCGGTTGACTGGCGGTGTTCGTGCCGTTTCCGTCGTCGCCGCTTAACCGGGCCGAAATGCGATAAGGCCCCAAGTGGAGCACCTCTGCCGGGCGCAACCACCCGTGTACAGCCCCTTGGGCCGAGTGCGAGGAAACCAGGTCGACACAATAGATGCCTCGGTTCGTTGCATGAAGATACAGGCAACGGCCGGCGATTCCCTCATCTTCAGCCCGCAAGACGACCTCAGAAGACTCGTGTGAGCCGATCCGAGCGAACGGTTTTTCGATGGAGACCGAGAACGGCCCTTTGGGGCCGTCTCCCACAATCAGCAGCGTTTGCTCGCACCAATAGTCTGCGGACATACTGTCCACAGTAGCAGGAAATGAAGGGCAACGAAAGAAAAGGAGCCGTCAGCCAGCCGACGACTCTCGGAACCACTTTGGTAGTGGACTGGTTCGTCTGGTCACGCCGACTTTCGCCGCCGACACCGGCCGATGGCGACGCCGGCGATACCCAGCAGGCACCATATGGCCAGACTGGCCGGCTCAGGCACCTCTCCCTTGGGGAGGTGTACTTCGACAGACAGCAGGTCGTTGCCACAAACAGGAGCCCACAGGATCGTGGCACCGGCCAAATCATCACCAAACATATCGAGATCTGCGTAGTCTCGAATGCACAGCTCAACAAACGCGTGTTGCCCAAAATCGTCTGCCAACCCAAGGGGATCGAAGCCGAAATTATAGGCGTACTCGACGCGACCGGGGACCACACTCGCCTCGACAAGCCTCCCGCCGGTCAATTGCGTTCTCGGTCGTGGCATGCTGCTGCCGGCGATTCCTGTCTGCCACGCTTGACCAGGGTCCAGAGCGTGGCTGGACGAGCCGTCAGTCTCCCACAACGAGCCGGCCGTGCGATCTGCCGGATGGCCCACATCGGGCGAGAGGGCAGGAATCGCAAAGCCGTTGGCATCGATGATGTAGGTCGTCCCGGGGTCGCTCGCCGTGATTACCGAGTTGGCGATGTCTTGGCCGCCTCGGCCGCCGCCGACTTCGATTCCCCAGACCAGCGTGTCGGACCGGGCGATGGAGATATCTCCCGGAGCGAAATACTTCGCGTCGTCTCCGGAGCCAGCGTTGTCAGGGCGCTGGCCGGTGGCGATGGCGATATAGAGGTCGCCCTGATCAATGGAGACAAACAACGCCTCGCCATCGTAGTTCTGGCCGCCCCACAGTGGCCCAACACGGTAGTCGTTGCTGCCGTCGTTGGTGTCCTCGATCTGATACGTGACTTCTCGCCCGTTAACCGAGACATTCACGCCGACCTGCGGGGTGATCGGGCTTTGTGCGGTGCTGTAAGAAGCCCCGTAGGCTGGGTCATAGACCAAGTTCCCGCTTTCGGTAATCGTCACTCCCCAGTCATCCAGAATTCCGTCGATTGCCGCCTGAGCTTGGGTCGCCATGCAGACCCCCAGCGCCAGGACGGCAAGTCCTGCCGCCCAGAGTTGCCTCATCTGTTCCCTTTCCGCTCGCTGCCTCTCACGGATGCCAGGCCAGTACCGTACTGGCCACACCTTCTTCTCTATTTACTCATAGACCGCTGAAACCCCGTTTGTGACAAAATAGATAAGATTGACCCTGCTGCAACGGGGGGAGGATCCAGGCGAATCTTGCCGGTGGGGTTCTGCAAGACACTGGATACGTCAACCCCAAGGCCTTTTCGCCGCCCACGCATCTTGCGATGGCCCAACACCCTCTTGCATGTGGCTTGCCGTAGGGCTACCGTCTACTCCGTGTGGCTTCACCCAATCTCCAAGGGAGGGAACGATCGGTGGCAGCAACCGGAAAGGTCAAGGTGGGCATTATCGGGTCGCAGTTCGAGGCCGAAATCCACGCCGCTTCGTTCGCGATCATGACGGAGGAGGCGGAAGTCGTTGCCGTGGCCTCCCCTACGGCTGGCCATCCGGAAGCGTTGGCTAAGCGATACGGTATCCCCCGAGTCTTCCACGACTATCGGCAGATGCTTGCGCAAAGCGACATCGAGATGGTCACGGTCGCCGCGCCGAACTACCTCCACGCCCAGATAACGATCCATGCCGCCAAGGCCGGCAAGCACGTCGTCTGCGAGAAGCCTCTGTGCATGACGCTGGAGGAGGCCGACGCAATGATCGACACGTGTCGCCGGCAGGGCGTGCTGCTGATGTATGCCGAGGAGCTCTTCTTCACGCCCAAGTACGTCAAGGCCAAGGAGATGGCCGACGAGGGGGCTTTCGGTCGGCTATATCTGGTCAAACAGAGCGAGAAGCACTTCGGCCCCCACGCCGAGTGGTTCTGGAACGTCGAGCGCTCCGGCGGCGGCGTCTTCATGGACATGGGTTGCCACGGGATTGCATTCTGCTACTGGTTTTTGGGACGGCCGCAGATCCAGAGCGTCCTGTGCCACATGGGCACGTACGTCCACGGCGCGCGTACTCGGGGCGAGGACGACAGCATCTGCATCCTGGAGTTCGCCGGCAACGCAGTCGGTGTCGTGGAGAACAGTTGGGCCCGGCGCGGCGGGATGGACGACCGCATCGAGGTCTACGGCGAAGGCGGTCTGACGTACGCAAACCTGCACATGGGCAACGCCTTGCCCACCTACAGCGAATACGGCTTCGGCTACGCGGTAGAGAAGGCCCCCGAGACGAAAGGCTGGACGTATCCGGTCTTCGAGGAGCTTTGGAACTACGGCTTTCCCCAGGAGATGCGCCACTTCGCCCGTTGTGTGCGGGGCAAGGAGGAGCCGCAGGCCACCGGCGAGGACGGCCGCGTCGTGCAGGAGGTGTTATATGCCGGCTACGAGTCGGCCCGGACCGGGTGCAAGGTCGCGTTGCCGTTTCGGCCCAAAGGCGTGCAGCGGCCGATCGATCTCTGGCGCCCGGCGGCCGGCGACTGACAGCAGTCCGCGTCTCGCACGGAACCTACGACGCGGGCTTCGACGGGCCGGCCTCTTTCAGGGCGTCCAGCAATTGCTGCCGAACGTAGCCGCCGCGAAAGACGATCGGTTCGTTCGGGCGGCCGGCGGGGAAAACCGCGATCACCGGCACCTGTTTGCTGCCGAGCAACTCCAGCATCTGGCTCACCTCCGGCTGGCCATGTGTCCAATCGGCCTGCAACGCGACGACGCCGTTTGCCCGGACCGCCTCGCGAACCTCCGGCGTGTTGAGCACGGCCGTCTCCAAGGTCTTGCAGGTCAAGCACCAGTCGGCCGTGAAGTCTACCAGCACGGTTTGCCTTGCCGCAATCAGATCGTCCAGAGCCTTGCGCGTGAAGGGCTGCCAGGGAAGCCCGGATGAAGCGGGACCCCCGTCGGGCCCCAAGTCTGCGTCGGCTTCCGAGGCCAAGACATCAAGTCCTGCCAGTCGGTTGGCGATTCCCTGCTCGATTTCCCGGGCCAAGCGGTGTTGCATCACGCCGTGCAGGCCGAAGGCGTACCGGCTGCGGATGACCTTGTCGAGGCCGGGAAAGCAGAACAGCCAGACGACGCCCGCAAACGCGATCGCCTCCAGCCAGGCCCGCGTCTTGCGCCCCGCCTCCGCGGTCGGCGGCGTGCGGCCGATCCACCAGCAGGAGGCCCACAGCCCAAAAAGCATGCCCACGGTCGGCACGATGTATGACCACGGAACGAAGGTCAGCAGGAAGACGACCGTGCCCATCAACACGAAACCCATCAACTGCTTGAACGTTTCCATCCACATGCCCGGCTTGGGCAGGAACCTCAGCAGAGCGGGAAAAGCACCGATCAGCAGATAGGGACTGGCCATTCCGAGTCCCATGCAGAGAAACACGGCATAGGTTTGCAGCGGTGGCTGGGCGACGGCCCAGGTCAGCGCGGGTGCGAGAAACGGCGCGCCGCAGGGCGTAGCCAGGATGGTGGTCAAGATGCCCTTGAGAAACGCGCCTGCCACGCCTTCCCGCTCCGCTGCCTCCAAGGCCTTCCCGCTGCCTACAAAGCCGGGAATGGGAATTTCCCACACACCCAGGAAGCTCAGACCCATTACGAAAACTACAGCCGCCAAGGTGATGTTGAATCCCTTGAAGCTGAACAACTGGCCCCAGCCATACCCGAGGAACACCGCCAGGCTGGCCAAGAGGACAAACACCGAGAGCAGGCCCAGTGAGTACCAGACGTTGAGCACCAACGCCCGCTGCCGGCTCTGGCCGGCCTGCTCAACGAACGAAAGGACCTTCAACCCGATCACCGGAAGGACGCAAGGCATCAGGTTGAGGATCAGCCCGCCGAGAAAGCCCAAACACAAAACCAACGCGAACGGTTTCTTCTGGATTTCCTCATTCTCGGCAATGACCAGGGCGCTGGGATCAAGGGCGGCGGCCCCTTGGCCGGTCGATCCGTCGCCCGGCGGGGCGGCCGCGTCGGGCGGAGTCGTCGTCGAGAATTCGTCGGGAATCTCCAGACCCTGGCCCAACACGGCCACGAACGGGAAGCTCTGAGGCATCAGGCAGCCGTTCGCGTCGCACGGCTGTGCGGTGAGCTTCCCGGTGATCCTCAATGAGGACGGATCGACCCCGAACGAGAGCTCCAACGGGGCGTACCACGTGACCGTTCCGTAGTGACTCTCGACGATCAGGTTGTCGAATACTTCCTCCCGCTTCTTCTCCGGCGGCGACAACGCGCGAAACTGCCCGGCCAATCTGAACTCGTCGGAATCGTCCAGCTCGATCGTCGTGCGAACCGGCCCACCGGCAGGTTGGGTGATCGAATAGATGTGCCAGCCGGGTTCGATCTCGGCGGTGATGAACAGCCCCGCAGGCCGGTCGGCGGTGGCGGCGGCGTACTGCGCAGTAACGGCCAACACCTTCTGTTCGTCCCCGAACGGGGCGCCCGCCTGCCCACCTCCCAGCGGATCGAACGCCTGGGCCCAAACGGGCGAAACCGCGGCCGCCAGGCCAATCAACAGAACCGGTAGAATCAACAAACTGAGAAGAACTCGCCGCATTGGAAACGCATCCTTTTCTGACCACCAAACTCCGTGAGCCCCAAGTCTATTGCTCCGCGCCGATCGGATCAACGTCAACGGGTCTCGTGCCTTGGCGACGATGATTCCGCGATCATCCTACGGAATGGGCCGCTTCGGCGGAAAGCCTGTCGCCGAAATCACCTGCGCGCAAGGTATCTGCGAGGTCGTCACTGACTGGACACTCTTGCGGGTGCCCACCCTATCGAGGCCGATTTTCCGAGAAACCACTTCGGTTCTGGTTCGTCACCGCGGGACCCAGTGGCCCAGAAAGTGTTGTTGAGACAAGGAGTTGCGCCAGGTAGAATGGTCCTACAGCAGCCAGAACACGGCGAGCCGTTTTCCTGAGCTGGAGCGGAGACTCTGCCATTAACTCTTGTGGTGACAACCAGTTGCGTCGAATTGCCTGCATGCTTCGTTTCGCGTGATTGGCGCGTTCTCGGTTACGACGATGTGTCCTTGCACAATGGGAGGTCGAACCTGTTGGCGACAAACGCTTTAAGGAACATCGCCGCGGCGCCCAATCGGCGTAAGCGGAATCCACGCCGGGTTGCTCAACCCGGCATAGCACGTGGATTCGCGCCAGGTGGATTCCGGGCCGACCGAGGGGGAATCGGCAGCGGTCTTTGCCTCGAGTGTGGTGGCGGATATGCTGGTGTTGCCGTTGCGGACGCATCGCGTCGGTCCGCGGCAGGTTTCGCGCCCCCGGGACGGTCTTCCGCGGTCGTGCCGTGGCGAGAAGCTGCTCGCCATGTGGCGGCCGTACTCGGGCCGCCGCAGAGCCGCTTGACCAGGGAGATATTCGTGTGAAGCTGGTGATCGCCATCATCCAACCGCCCAAGCTCAACGCCGTCCGCGAGGCGTTGGAGAAGCTCGAGGTGGGCCGGTTGACCGTCTGCGATGCCCAAGGTTTCGGCCGCCAGCGTGGGCGGACGGAGAGATACCGCGGACACGAATACCAGACGACATTGCTGCGGAAGATAGCCCTGGAAATTGTCATCAACGACGATTTTCTCGACCGGACCATCGAGACGATCATCCATGTCGCCCGAACCGGCCCCGAGGGAACGCTCGGCGACGGCAAGATCTTCGTTCTGCCGGCCGACGAGGCCATCCAAATCAACGACGGCTCGCGGGGTCCGGGGGCCGTGTAACGACTCGTGACCGCCGTCGCCGGCGGCAAGGGGCGAACCGCGGGGCCCTACCTTTCTTCTTCCCTGGGGTCTTCTTCTCGGGGGTCTTCGGACGGCTCCGGGTCATCCTCCGGGTCGTCCTCGGGTTCGACTTCCGGGATGTCGTCGTTGGCGATCGGTGCGCCGGCTTCGTCGGTCCCAAGCGGCGGCAGTCCGTAGCTCTCTTCGCTGGCGTCCTCGTCGAGAAACACCTCGTCCATCTCGGTGGCGTCGACATCGCGTCGCAGGAGGAGGTAGATGGCGGTCGAGGCCGTCCAGAAATAGCCGTAGACGTAGCCGACGGCCAGCAGCTTGACGCACCCGGCACAGAGCCGAATCAGCGCGGCGCCGACGCCGCCGACCGGGCCGAGCGAGTCGCTGCCTTCGAGGATCGCGCCAATCTGGTCGCCGCCGGCAAGCCAACCGGCGGCTCCATAGGTCAGGCCAATCACCCCGGCGGCAAAACTGCGGACCAGCAGCCAACCGAGAGCGCCGATCAGGGCCGCCACGATGGCATAGAACAGATAGTGCAGGGGGCGGCGGAAGACGTAGGCGTAGCACCGGCCCAAGGCGTCGTAGCAGTCGGTCCCCTCGGTGCTGATGGTGCCCCACATCAAGGGCCATCCGAAGACCAGCCCCAGCAGCAACGTGGCCATGACCAACCCGGCCAGCAGCACCAACGGCCACAGCAGGGCCGCCAGCAGCACGCCAAAGCCGCCCGCCCAGATCAGCAGACCCAGCACGAAAGCCGGCAGCGCGGCCAGCAGCACACCGATCAAGGGAAACAGGGGCCCGGCGAAGTAGCTGGCCCACTTCGAGCAGGCATAACGCATGGCCGCGGCCCAGCCGACGCGTTCGTCGCAGGCGAGTTGGACGGCCGTCATCCGACTAATGGCCCCACCGAAGAACGCCCAAATTGCCAGCGACCATAATCCGCAGAGCAATAGGCAGGCCAAATAGGAGGGCTTCGCTTCCGGGCTGACCAGCGCCGCCCACAGCGGCCGGCTCAGATGGGCCCATGTTCCCAGCAGCGGGTCGAAGGCCGTCCAGGCCGTCGGGGCAAGCGCAAGCCGGTCGCCATCGGCGACGTTGGGCACCTTGGGCATCTCGGGCCGGTCGGCCACGGCCGTGTCGATCGCCAGCCAGGGGCTGCCGCCCTGCGGCTGCATCCAGGGTTCCGCTTCGGCGTCAATCGAGAACACGTGGCCAAACATGGCCCAGCCACACAGCATCAGCAACACGGCGACCGCGGCCAGCGGTAGAACGCGGAAGCTGATTGCCATGCGAAAGGCACGGACAAGGTTCAGCCAGGGACAAACCTCCGTCCACGCCACCGCGCGCAGCGTGCCATTGTCATTCTCTAGCATGGCAGACTTCCCCCTAAATGGATGCCGGGTGTCGATACTTCCGGCATTATACGAACGCACGGTGTGGATGCAAGCTGAGTGCCGCGGCGAACCAACGGGAGGCCCTACAACTCAGCGGGTCGCCCAGGCTTTGCGAACCTGGGCGGCGCAGCCGCAGGAGGTCGTGCCACTGGGGTCTTGCCCCGCCGATTGCACTCGGCAGGCCGGTTGGCCACAATGG
>JAFGRD010000009.1 GCA_016935315.1 Pirellulales bacterium | reverse complement strand
CCCCGCCCGACGGACACATCTTGCACGTCGACGCGGATGCCTTGCCCGGCGGCTCGGGCGACACCTGGGCCGACGCGGCGGCATCGCTGCAACAGGCCCTCGACCGGGCCGAGTTGCTCAATGGAGACACCGATCCGGCCAACAACATCGGCGAGATCTGGATCGCCGAGGGGACGTATCGGCCCACCGTCCAATCAGTGTCTGGGATTTCTCGGACCGAGACATTCCGGCTTCTTTCGGGTGTTTCGCTCTATGGGGCCTTTGCCGGCCACGAGACCTCGCTTGACCAGCGCCTGCAGAATCCGGACGGCACCTGGGCCCACGAAACGGTGCTCTCCGGCCATCTTCTGGGCAACGATCATCCGGGGGACGAGTCGAGCCACGACGAGAACGCCGACACCGTTGCGTAGGCCGCGGATCTTGCCGAGCCGGTGCGGCTCGACGGCCTGACGATCACCGGCGGCCGGGCATATGGCAGATCGGATGCCAATCCCCTACGATTTTTGCACGGGTGGTGGTTTGTTCCTTCGCCAATCGGAAGTAACGGTTTCTTGCAGCAAGCTCAGCGGAAACTCGGCGAGGAATGGCGGCGGCCATCCGGCGACGACGGGCAGCCATCGGCCGCGGACGGAAGCTGGAACTCCGGCAGCCGCGACGGCCTCGATGGGTGTCTGCATTGCGAATAATCAAGCCCCGACGGGAGGCCGGAAAAATCGGGCTCCCGTTGGTCACCCTCGTGCATTGACCGTGCAAGCGCCAATAAATATGCGTACGCGGCCGGCGAATAGAGCCTTGCGGCCCATGGTTTGGCCCGATGCGACCCATTGGTAGCTGACGTCGCAAGACTTCAGACGGGGGGGAGCATGTAGCTAAGGTCGCAGGCCTTCGGGCGGGTATCGGGGGCCGGGGGGCGTGATATAATCAACGTCTGGAATACGCCAAAGGGTTCCAGGAGGACCACGCCGTCGTATTGGGCGATTTCGCCTCCCTGCGCGGAGGCGGCGGGCGTGGTGTGATAAGTCCTTTGATGACAGTGTAATACGACAACCATGACCCAATCCGACGAATCCGGCAAAATCGCTCGGCACGCTGCGGGCCGAGAGCCGCCGCGCCCGCTCATCCCGCAGTTCTCCATCCGCTGGATGCTGACGGTCACGGCCGGCTGTGCGGTGGTTTTCTCGGTTTTCGGCCTGGCGATCAGGGGAAGCCAATGGGCCGCCGGGGTGTCGCTGGCCGTGGTATCGCTGGCCGTGTTGATGCTGGTCCAGGCGGGCATGTTCGGGGTGGTCTGGATGTGGTCGGTGCTGACCGAGCCGTTGCAGCGTCGCCGGGTCGTTTCCGGACGATCGCCGTTCTTGTCGCCGTCGGCCGGCTCGCCGCCCGGCGCGCTCTCAGCGGCAGCGCCCTCGCCGGCAGCGCCTTCCGGCGATGACCCGGAGACGCCCGCCACGCCAATCGTCTTGGAGTAGGATGTCGGAACCGACGGCCTCGCGGGGCCGCGCCAACGGGAAAACCCCATGAACGTCTCTCGCAGATACCCAACGCGGAGTGTGGCAGTCGCCCGGCGCGTCGCCACCGCGGCGGCCCTGGCGGCGTGCTGCTGGCTGGCCGGCGGGGGCGGTCCGGCCCGCGGCGAATCGGGAACCGTGGTCAGCACCAGCGGCAACGGGCTGCGCATCGACTTCGACACCCGCTGGGTCGACGGCTTCGGTTATCGGCCGGTGCCGATCACGGTGACGCCGATTGTCGCCTCGCCGGCCGATCGGACGCTGACCGTCGAGTTTCTGATCCGGCGTCTTTGGGATTCCGATTACGACTTGCGGTTTGCCGAGGAGATCGAGATTCCGGCCGGCTCGGGGCCGGTGCAGACGACGATGTCGGTCCCGCAGCACACGTGCTGGAACACGTGCCAGATCAACGTGTTCGAGGACGGGGAGCTTCTGGAGAAGCTGTCGGTGCCGCGGGGGTCGGTCGGCGGATCCGGTTTCCCGGTGCCCGAAAGTCTTCCGCGAACGTTGTTCGTGGTCGACAACGTGAAGCAGCCACCCGACACGGGCGGGTTGGCCGACCTGTTGCCGATCGAGGAGTACCAGCAGTATCGATCGATTGCCACGAGCACGGTGTCGAGCAACGGCTCGCCCCAGTTGCCGTCCTCGGTGGTCCGGACGTTGGGAGAGCTGCCTCAGCGTTGGATCGACTATTCGAGTCTGGACGTGGTTTGCCTCTCGCTGGACCAGTTGAAGCGGATGCGGCAGCAGCGGGCCACGACATTTCAGGCGGTGCTGGCATGGACCCAGGCCGGCGGCAATCTATGGATCTACGGCGCCGGCGACGAGTGGTCGCGCTTGGGCGAACTGGAGGCCCTGGTCGGTTTGCCGGCGGCGCCCGGCGACGCGGACGATCCAGCGGGCCGCGGCTGGACCGTGCCGAAGCCATACCGACGCGCCATTCAGAACGAGCTCGGCGGCTCGGACGCGCCGGCCTACTACAGCGCTTACGGCGTGCAACGAGCCCTGCCGACGCCGTCCGAGCCGATGGAGACGGCGGTTCCCGCCGACGGGCAATCGCCGCCGGCGCACTTTGTCTACCGCGACTACGGCCTGGGCGGGATTGTGGCGCTGCAGTCGGCCGAGCCGTTTCCGGGCAAGCCTGCCGAGTGGAACTGGGTGTTGGGCGCGACGGGGCCGAATCGCTGGCTGTGGTACCGGCGTCACGGCGTGTCGATGGTCCGGCAGAACCGGGACTTTCTGAACTTCCTGATTCCCGGCGTGGGCATGGCCCCGGTGACCGAGTTTTGCGTGCTGATTTCGCTGTTCGTGCTGGCGATCGGCCCGTTGAACTACTGGCTCCTGCGACGCTGGGGCCGACTGCACATGCTGGTTGTGACGATCCCGTTCAGCGCGGCGCTGGTCACCGCGACGCTGTTTATCTACGCGGTGTTGGCTGATGGGCTGGGAACGCGGGTTCGCGTGCGGAGCATCACGGAACTCGACCAGCGTCGGGGCCAGGCGGCCTGCTGGGCCCGCTTGTCGTACTACAGCGGTCTGGCTCCGGGGCGCGGGCTGGAATTCCCGCAAGACGTCGTCGTGCTGCCCTTCGACCAGGTGCCGGTGCAGGGCTACTCCGACAGACCCCGACGGCGCGAGGTGATTTGGGGCGAGAACCAATGGCTGGACGAAGGGTGGCTCAGCTCGCGCACCCCGATGCAGCTGCTGACGCTCCGGGCGCGGCCGACCGATTTGGCCCTGGAGGTGTCCGGCTCCGGCGGCGCGGCCGATCCGTTGCGGGCGCGCAACCGGCTCGGCGTACCGATCCGGGAGCTGCTGGTGTGTTCGGTCCAAGGCGACTATTACTGGGCCGAAGACGTGAAAGCCGACGCGACCGTGTCGCCGGGGCCGATCGAGCCGCAGGAAGCCGAGGCGCGGCTGCGCCTGACGGGCAAGGCCCAGGCGCCGACGTTTCCCCCGAACATGAGCCGCCGGCGTCGCGGCAGCCTGTTCGGCTTCTCGGGCAACGCGTGGTGGTACTACAACTCCTCGGCCGCGGAGCCCCAGCAGCGAACCGGCCGGCTCGAAGCGGCGCTGGGCACGACCGCCGAGGGGAAGGGGCTCGCGCCGGGCAGCTACGTGGCCGTGGTCGAACGGTCGCCGGAGGTCGTGCTGGGCACGCCCGCGGCCAACGAAGAAGCCAGTTTTCATGTGATTGTGGGCAGGTTTTATTGACGTTTACGCAGTCAATGCGCGAGGGCGACCAACGGGAGCCCGGTGTTTCCGGCCCTCCGTCGGTCGGCCTGGATCATTTACAATGCAAACATCAATGGACGATTTCTGCGAGTCCTCAGGCGGCACCATGATCGATACCCGCCCGATGATCGAGCTGCGGCACTTGCATCGCTACTTCGGCAACACCCGCGCGGTGGACGACGTCTCGTTCGCAGTCCACCGGGGCCAGGTGTTCGGCTACATCGGGCCCAACGGGGCCGGCAAGACGACCAGCATGCGGATCCTGGCCTCGCTCGATCTGCCCACCGCCGGCGACGCCACGATCGACGGCTTCTCGGTGGTCAACGACCCCGACCGCGTCCGCCACCGGCTGGGGTTTATGCCCGATTACTACGGAACGTACTCGAACGTCAACGTATACGAATATCTCGACTTCTTCGCCCGGGCGTATCAGTTGCGCGGCAGCCGGCGGGTCGACGCGGTTGATCGGGTGATGGACTTCACGGGGCTGGACGTGCTGGCCGACAAGCCGACCGACGGGCTTTCCAAGGGGATGAAGCAGCGGCTCTGCCTGGGCCGGGCGCTGATCCACGACCCGGCCGTGCTGGTGCTCGACGAGCCGGCGGCCGGCTTGGATCCCCGGGCGCGGATCGAAGTCCGCCAGATGATCCGCTCCCTGGCCGACAACGGCAAAACGATCCTGATCAGCTCCCACATTCTCACCGAGCTGGCCGAGATCTGCGACGTGGTGGGCATCATCGAACGCGGCAAGCTGCTGGCAATGGGCAGCGTCGAGGCGATCCAGCAGCAAGCCCAAGAAAAGGCCGCCTCCGGCGCCGGCATCTCCAACGCCGTCGAGGTCCGCGTGCTCGGCGGGGCAAAAGCCCTGGGCCAGTGGCTGGCCGAGCAGCCGGAAGTGAGCCAACTCCAGGTCAACGGCGAGGCCGTCCGGTTCCTCCACGCCGGCAACCTGGAGGCCGAGGCCGATCTGCTGCGGGCGATGATCGAAGCCGGTTTCCGGGTGGTGGCCTTTGGCTCGAAGCGCCAAACGCTCGAAGACGTCTTCATGCAAGTGACCCAGGGACTTGTGCAATGAGCTCCGAGGTGGAATTGTCTTCGATCGAAGTGAAAGCCGCGCCGACGGCACCCGCCCGCTGGTGGGCCGCGGTCGATCGGGCCATGGTCTGGGGCGGCGACCGGCTGAACCCGATCCTGGTCAAGGAGACCCGCCAGGCACTGAAAAGCCGCCAGTTCGTGATCACCTTCGCCCTGTTGCTGCTGTGCGGCTGGGTCTGGTCGATCCTGGGCGTGGCGATGATCGGGCCCGACATCTGGTACGGGGCTCAGGGCGCCGACATGTTCTTCGGCTACTACGCCATCCTGGCCTTTCCCCTGACGGTGATCGTCCCCTTCGGGGCGTTCCGGTCGCTGGCCGGCGAGCAGGAAGACCGCACCTACGAGCTGATGTCGATTACCGGGCTGGGCCCGCGGCAGATCATTCGCGGCAAGCTGGGCAGCGCCGTGCTGCAGATGCTGATCTATCTCTCGGCCATTTCGCCCTGCCTGGCGTTTACCTATATGCTCCGCGGGATCGATGCCCCCACGATCCTGTTCATCCTCTTGTACCTGAGCCTCGGGTCGCTGGCCTTGTCGGTCATCGGTCTGCTGGCCGGTACGCTGACCTCGGAGAAGCACTGGCAGGTGGTGCTCTCGGTGGTGTTGATCGCGGGGCTGTTCTACGCCTTCGGGATGAGCTTCCTGCTGGCCGGGGTCACGCTGGCCGAGTTGCACGGCGTCTTTCTCCAACCGGAGTTCTGGCAGGCCAACGCCGCCTTCCTCACCGGCTACGCCGGCTACTTCGCCTTGCTGTTCTACGCGGCCGCGGCCCAGTTGAGCTTCACCAGCGACAACCGCTCGACCCGCTTGCGGATCACCATGGTCGTGCAGCACGTCCTGTTGACCGGCTGGATGGCCTGGCTCTGGATCTGGCCCGCCCAGGGCGAAGAAGAGCTGCCTTTCGTCTTCTTGATGTTCCTCGGGATCCATTGGTGGGTCATGGGGGCCTTGATGACCGGTGAATCTCCCGAGTTGTCGCCCCGGGTGAAACGCCAGTTGCCGCAGAGCTTCCTCGGCCGGGTGTTTCTCACCTGGCTGAACCCCGGGCCGGGCACCGGCTACATGTTGGCCGTCTCCGGCATGCTGGCCGGGCTGGTAACGGTCGGTATGGCCCTGATGCTGGTGAAATGGATCGCCTTGTGGAGCCCGCAGAACTGGCGGTTCAACACGGCGGGCACGACCCTTCCGTTCGGCATTCTCGGGTTCTCCTATGCGACGTTCTACCTGGGCCTGGGGCTGCTGGTGATTCGGCTCCTGCGGCGGTTCACGCACGTGGGAATCCTCCTGGCCGCGCTGGTGCAGGTGCTGGTGCTGCTGCTGGGATGCGGCGTGCCGATGATCATCTACATGCTGTCGACCTACTGGTACGATGCGGACTACAGCTTGCTGCAAATCACCAATCCGTTCTGGTCGCTGATGCACGTGGTCGACCGCAGCGCGCTCCCGCCGGAAGGCTACGTGCTGTTGGCAATTGTGCCCCTGGCCGCGCTGCTGGTGTTCGTGCTGAACCTCGGCGGCATCGTTCGCGAGGTGCGAAACGTGCGGATCGCCAAGCCCAGGCGGGTAGCCGAAGAAGACGCCGAGCTGGCCGCCGTCAAGGTGCCGCCGGAGCCGGTCAAGAAGAGCCCTTGGGATTGATCGCGCACCGCAGGCGGCTTGCGCGGGGAGAAGCCCCGTGGCTGGTCGCGCTGAGGGGACGCATGCGGCCGCTATTGGATGGCCCAGGCTTCCAGCGCCTGTTCCGTCTGCTCGCCGACCGTGCGCGACGCGGCGACGATCAGCACCGGCTGGTTGCCGAATCGGGCGGTGGCCAGACCCTGTAGCGTGGCGCCGTAGTTGAACCGGTCCTGCAACTGGCCGTCGGCCGCCAGGATATGGATCGAGCCGTCGGGGCCGGGCAACAACCATTGGCCGGGGCCGCTGCCGAGGACCTGGCCGGGTACGATCAGTTCGATCGGCTGGCGATGGACGCCTTGGGGCAAGGGGTAGTTCCAGAGCGCCTCGCCTTGCAGGTTCAGCCCCACGGCCACGTTTTCGCCGGGTCCTTGGACGGCGATGCCGCACCAGCGGGGCTGGCCGTCGCCCGCCAGCTCGGCCGCGACGATGCGGTGCATGAATCGGTAGGGCGGCACGGCGACGTCCGCCTCGCGGAGCCCGCCGGCGTCGAGCACGGCCAGCACGCCGCTGCTGCTGGTGCAGACCAGCTTCCGGCACCCCTGGGCGTCCGGGCCGCCGATGGCGAGTTGGGCCACGTCGACCACCGAGCGGTTCGACCAGAGAGGCTCTCCTCGAAGCGAAACGGCCTTCACACCGACCACGCCGCGGTAGCCGACGTAGGCCTTGACCACGCCGTCGCCGCTGAGGTCGCCGAGGATCACGTCGCCGATTCCGGCGTGCGGGTTCTCCAGGGCGTCGGTCGGGTGGCTGCCGAGCAGGTTCCAGTCCTGGTCGAACAGGTGGAATCGCATCAGGGCGAACGACGTGGCGGCGAAGTAGCGATTGCCATCGGCCGCCACGGCCGTGCGCAGGTTGCTGATGGCCTCGCGCTGGTCGAGGGCCGGCCGATGCTCGGCGATCACCCGGCCGTCGGTGCCCACCTCGGCCACCGTCCGCCAATTGTCGACCACCAGCACGCGCGATCGGCCGTCGGGTGCATCGACCACCAGGACGTTGCCCGGGGCCTGCAACTCCGTGCATTTCCAAAGCGGTGCCAGCCGAAACGTCGTCGGCTCGCTGCGCGGGGCGATTTCCGTCAGCGGGAGTGGGATCTTCTCTCCCGCCGGGGCGTCTTCGCCGGGCACGGTCTCGTCCGGCGGCGTGTTGAGCGACTTCTCGTATTCCTCGAGATCCTTCTGGTAGGCCGCCAGCGGCTCCGCATAGATGTTCTCGCCCGCCAGTAGTCGTTCGATCTTCTGCGGCAGCGCAGTGGCCAACTCGGGATTGCCGCCGAATTCGAAGTCCTGCACGATCCCGTCGGCGCCGAGAATGAAAATCGCGGGAATGCTGGTCGTGTGGAAGACCAGGTTCGTGTGCTGCTCCAAGTCGCGGGCGATCGGCACCTGCACGCCCAACTCGGTGAACGTGTCTCGCAGCACTTGGTTGTCCACGTCCGGCTGGTCGACGCTCACGGCCAACAACGCGACGCGGCCGTCGGCGGCGTATTGTCGGCGGACCTTTTCGAGGTTGGGGAGACTCGTGCGGCACGGCGCGCACCAGGTCGCCCAGAAGTCCAGCACGGCGATCTTGCCGGCCAGGGCTGCGGGCCCGAGGGGATTGCCGTCCAGGTCGACGAACTTGAAGTCGGGCACCTTCTTGCCCAGCAGTTGGGCCGGGTGCGGCGGGACGAAGAACTTCACCAGCTCGGCCCCCGGCGGAACCTCGAATTGAAACGCCTGCGGGTCCACGGACCCGCCGAGCCGAGCATTGGTGAGATCGGCCTCCAGCGAGATACTCAGGACCGGTCCATCCGCCGCCAGCATGCGCAACAGCCCGCCGGTGGGAAACTTGATTTTCCGCAGGACGTACGTCTGCCGGTCGATCCAGAAGACGACCATTCCGTCGGGCCGCGTGATCTGCACGCGATAATGCTCCCGCCCGGCGATGCTGCCCGGCTCGCCCAAAACGGTCATCTCGGCGCCGTCGGTCATGGCCGCCAGCGGGTCGTCGCCCAGCATCAGCATCAACTGGGGCGAAGCGCCGGCAAAGCCGCCGCCGATCGCCGACATCAGCACGCGGTCGGCGTAAATGTCCCGCAACGTCAGCGTTTCCGGGGCCTCTTTGGCCAGCACCTGGCCCGGCAGATCCTCGATCGCCGCGTGCAATTGCCGGCCGTCGCAGACCACCATCGTCTGGTAGACTTCCAGGCGGAGCCGGTTCGGGCGGGCCAGCGTGAGCGAGAACTTGGCCGTCTCGTCGATCTGTCCTTCGGGACGATCGATCACCAGGCGCACCGTGCCGGTGTCGGCGTAGCTCGGTGCATTCTGATAGACTTCGATCATCTTCCGCAACACGTCGTCACCCGTCAGCAGCCCTTGCTCGCCCGGCGGCACCTGCTCACCCGCCGGAGACGCCGGCCCCGCGTCGCCCGGCTTCGTTCCCTCGCCGGTCGGCGACTTGGCATCGGGCCCTTCGGCGGACCCGCAACCTCCAAGGCACGTCAACAGGCAAGCCAGGGTGGCGACGGCCAGACAGTGTAATGGCAAACCGCGTAATGGCAAACCGCGGGCCAAGAGCGGTCGATTCCTCAAATGGCACATCGATCAATCCTTTCAAATCGGCAGAGAAACGCGGGATGGCCAAGCCGCCCAATTATTCGCGAACCGGGCTTTCGCGTAAACCTCGACTTCTTGACCAGCGTTGGATTCCGCCGATAATGAAAGCGGCGGGATCGTCGTTTCGCCCACTCCCCCTCGGCTGTGTATTTTGACTGGGTTTCTGTGAGGGCCGTCAACAGACAAGCTGGGGAGTTTGTTGGATCCAACGGCGGTGCAGCCGTTTCCATGGATATACCCTTGGCTCGCCATTTTGCAGAAGCCCAGTTTTAACGCTCATGGCTGTGATGCAGTACGGGACCGGCTCATCGGTTCGGCTTGAACTTGCGGAGGGGGCGCTGCCGGTCGAATGCGGCTTTCCCCGGGGTGCGCCGATCGAAGATCCGGCGGCCGCGCTGGCCGAGGTCCTGGCGGCGCCGCTGGACTACCCGCCGTTGGCCCGCAGCACCACGCCGGGCGACCGGGTCGTGCTGGCGTTGGGCCACGGTCTTCCTCAAGCCGACCGGATCGCGGCCGTGGTCATCCAGTCTCTGGTTGCCGCGGGCGTCGCGGCCGACGGCATCACCGTGTTGCGAACACAAGAAGACGCCGGGGAGGGCCGGGGCGATCCGCGCCGGCTGCTGGACGGCGAGGTCCAGCCTCGGATCACCTTGGCGACCCACCAGCCGAAGGACCGCAACGAGCTGGCGTATCTGGCCGCCAGCAGCGCGGGCGAGCCGATTCTGTTGAGCAGGGCCATCCACGACGCCGATCTCGTGTTGCCGATCGGCTGTCTGCATGATCGGTCGGCCGCCGGCTACTGGGGCATCCACGGCACGATCTTTCCCGCCCTCTCCGACCAGCGAACCTTGCGGCGGTATCGCTCGCTCGGCGCGCTCGACACGGCCGGCGACTACCGCAAGGCCCTGGTTCACGACGTCGAGCAGGTGGCCTGGCTGTTGGGGATCACCTTCACGATTCAGCTCGTGCCCGGCGCCGGCGGAAGCGTGTTGCACGTGTTGGCCGGCCAGAGCGACGCGGTGGCCCGGCGGGGACATGAGCTTTTTCGAGCGGCCTGGGGCTCGTCGGTGCCCGAGGAAGCGGAACTCGTGGTGGCCGCCGTGGAAGGGGACGCGGGCGAGCAGACCTGGGAGAACTTCGGTCGCGCGTTGGAGGTGGCCACGGCCCTGGTCGAGGAGGACGGGGCGATTGCCGTTTGCTGCGAGCTGGCCGCCGAGCCCGGCCCGGCCGTGCAGCAGATGATGGGCGCCCGGTCGCGCGACGCCGCCCTGCGGCGAATCCGCAAGAAGAAGCCGCCCGACGCCTTGGTGGCCGCGCAGCTTGCCCGGGCGCTGGACCGCGGCAAGGTGTATCTGCTGAGCCGGCTGGAGGCCTCGCAGGTGGAAGAGTTGGACATGATCCACGTCGCCGCGCCCGACGAGCTGACCCGCCTGGCCCGGCGTCATCGCTCCTGTGTTGCGTTGTCCAACGCCCAGCGCGCGATGGTCACCACGGAGCAGTTGCCTTTATCCCAGGACCTCTATTGATGTCTGCATTGCGAATGATCCAGGCCGACCAACGGAAGGCCGGCAGAATCGGGCTCCCGTTGGTTGCCCTCGCGCATTGACTGTGCAAGCGTCAATAATAAGAAGACTCGATCGCCCAGCCCATGCCCGACCTGACGGCCCAAATCAGCGAGAACCTCCGTGAAGTCCGCGGGCGGATTGCCGACGCCGCGGCCCGTTCCGGTCGCCCGGCTGAGGCGATTACCCTGGTGGGCGTGACCAAGTACGTCGGCGCGGCGGAATCCCGGACGCTGGCCATGGCCGGTTGCACGGCGTTGGGCGAGAGCCGGCCGCAGCAACTCTGCGAGAAGGCTGAAACGCTGCACGATCTGCAAGTCTGCTGGCACATGATCGGACACCTGCAGCGAAACAAGGTCCGCCGTACGCTGCCGTTGATCGATATGATCGAGTCGGCCGACAGCCCCCGCCTGGTCGAAGCGATCGACCGCATCGCCGCCGGGTGTTCCCGCCGCGTGCCGATGCTGTTGGAGGTGAACATCTCGGGCGAGACCGCCAAGCACGGCTTCGACCCGACGGCAGTGGAGCCGTTTCTGGAGCAACTGGCCGGATACCGCCACGTGGAGGTCCGCGGCCTGATGTGCATGGCGAGCTTCACCGGCGGGTTGGAGGCCGCCCGGCGCGACTTCGCCGCGCTGCGCGGGCTGCGCGACCGCCTGCGCGGGAAATGCCCCCAGGGCGTCGCGCTCGACGAGTTGTCGATGGGGATGAGCGGTGACTACGAGGTGGCGATCGAAGAGGGGGCCACGATCGTGCGGGTCGGCTCGGCGCTGTTTCACGGGGTGATGGAATGATCGACCTGCAACCGCACGCCGAGGGCACGATCCTGCCGGTTCGCGCCCAGCCCGGGGCGCGGCACAACGAAATCCGCGGCCAGCAGCAGGGCATGCTGAAGGTCTGCGTCACCCAGTCGCCGGAAAAAGGCAAGGCGAACAAGGCGCTGATCGGCCTGTTGAGCAAGTCGCTGGCGCTGCGGAAATCGCAGTTGGAGCTGATCGCCGGCGAGACCTCGCACCAGAAGCGGTTCCTGGTGCGAGACATCGCGCCGGCGGAATTGCAGCAGCGGATCGATGACGTCGTGGGGCAGCGGTAACGCAAGGACTCGTCAGAGAATAAGTTGGGCATTCTCATGGTGGGAAAGGCGGCGCAGACGCCTTTCCCGCCATAACGCTCGCTCTGTATGGGGCGTCGATTTGGGTGACTTCTGATCGGGAAAGAACCGGGGGACTCAGAGGTATCTTCAGTCGGCCTGGATCATTCACAATGCAGACATCAATAAGACGCTATTGACGTCTGCACTGCCAAGGTCAATAAGCCCACACGAACAACTAGACAGCCTGCCATGCGCCAAATCCACCTGCGCCGAATCGAGCCGGACGATCGCTCGGAAGTGGCCGAGTTGATCTGCGTGTCGATGAACTATGGGTTTCTGTCGCGGGGGCTGCCGCCGCGGTTCTCCGGCGGGCCGGCCGCGTCGGACATCTTCTTCGAGGTGTATGAGAAGCTGGACCCCGGCTGCGGAGTGGTGGCCGTCGGCCCGCAAAACGGCCGGCTGATGGGCTCGTGCTTTTTCCATCCGCGGCCGACACACGTCTCGGTCGGCATCATGAACGTCCACCCCAACTACCTGGGCAAGGGCGTCGCCCGGGCCATGTTGCAGGCCATCATCGACGACGCCCAACGGTCCGGGAAGCCCTTGCGGCTGGTCTCCAGCGCGATGAACCTCGATTCGTTCTCGCTCTATACGCGGGCCGGATTCGTGCCCTGCCGGGCGTATCAGGACATGTGCGTCGAGGTGCCCGACGCGGGGATCGACGATCGGGAAACCGACGACGACGCGGTCCGCGAGGCGACGGCCGACGACGTGCCGGCCATGGTTGCGGTGGAACGGGAGTTGGTCGGCATCGAGCGCGGGCAGGACTTCCGCTACTGCCTCGCCGACGCCGAAGGGTCCTGGCACGCATCGGTGTGCGAGGACGGCCGCGGCGGGCTGAACGGGTTCATGATCTCTTCGGCCCATCCCGGCTGCAACATGATCGGCCCCGGCCTCGCACGGACGCAACGGCAGGCAGCGGCACTGATCCGCGCCGAGCTGAACCGCCATCGCGGCCGCCGGCCGATCGTGCTGGTTCCGGTCGAGTGCGGGCGGCTCGTCCGGCAGATGTATCGTTGGGGTGCCCGCAACTGCGAGATGCACTTCTATCAGATCCGCGGCGACTGCGCGGCGCCCCGCGGTGTCCATTTTCCCGCGTTCCTGCCCGAGACGGGGTGACGAGTCCTTACCGTTTCTCGGGTGAACGGACGATCTTACCGGCGATGTCCCGCGAGAAGGCCGGCACCGCCAGCCGAAGAACCTGCCGCGGCGCGACGGAGACGTCCTGCTGTTTCAAGACCGCGCCACGAAGAGTGTCCCACCAGGTGACTTGATACGGGCCGGGCGCCAGGGTTGGCACCTCGATCGTGGCCGACTCGATCGCCGCGGGCGTCGCCTTCTGCACCACCAGGTTCCACCAGGCGGCCTCGGGATTGAACAACCAGACGTAGGCACAGTCGTTGCCCTGCAAGCCGAGGACGCGGACCGGCCGGGCAGAGACGGTCGCGGAAGTCGGTTGCAGCCCGGCCGTGGTGAAGGGGACGTCGGCCAGAAAATCGGCCAGCGGCCGGTAGTGATGGTAGCATTCTTGGGCCTCGAGCTGTTCCCACCACCAAAACAACGCCGTGCCCGACGCACCCGAAAGGGCCGAGGCCCACAGCGCGTTGTGGAAATGGACCAGCTCCCGGTCCTGCTTCATGTAGTCGCTGCGCTCCCACTTCGTCCCGGCCAGCCCGAACTCGCCGACCATCATCGGCCCCGCCGGCGTGTTCTCCCGCATCATCCGCGTCTTGTCGACCATCACCGCCACGCCGTCCTTCCACTCGGCGTCGGGCACCGGGCGGAGGTAATGGTGCATCTGGGCCATGTCCAGCTTGGGATGCCGCCAATCCTTGGGCGAGGGGTGCCAGGTGCTGGTCGTTCGCAGGTGGCCGTAGACGTCGATCCGCTCGAGGTATTCGCCCAAGGTCGCGTAGAATCGATCGGTCGGCAGGCCGGGGTCGATTTCGTTGAAGTACTCCCAGGCGGCCACACTGGTCGAATAGCCCCAGCGGGCCACCGCGTAGCGCAGCAGCTTCTTCGCGTCGTCGGTCGCCTGTCGATACTCCTCGCTGCCGGGATCTTTCAGCGACTTCATGTACAAATCGCGGGTGATCAGGCAGAGCTGCAAATAGATGCCGTGGGCTTCGGCCGCTTCGAGCAGCTCGTCGAGCATGAAGCAGTCGGGCGGGTTGTAGAAACCGCGGAGGGTACGGTTGACCTCGGCCTCCCAAAGCAACTCGCCGCCGCCGGCCTCCTTCAGCGAGAGGGCGTCCAGCAGCACCTCGCCGGCGCCGTCCAGCCGCAGGATCATGCGGCCCAGCCACATCTGGTCCGGCCCGGTCACAAATTCCTGCCGAAAGGCGGTCCACTGGTCGACGGGGTCGGAAGCATACGACTCGCCCGGCCCGCCGCCCAGTTCCACGCGCAGCTTTGCCGTGGCGTCGGTGCGGACCTTGCCGGAGACGACGTAGCGGGTGTTCGGCCGCACGGCAACGTCATGGGAAGGCGAAACGCTCAGCGTGGCCCCGTCCGGGCCGGCCAGCCTCACGCACTTCAGCCCCGCGGGGTCGTTCTCGTTGCCGGGCATCGCCACCCAGGGCGGCTTCCAGTTCCACGACCGGCCCCAGGCGCTCTTGCGGGCTTCGATCGCCATGGCCCAATCTTCGCAACAGGTCCAGATGCGGAGATAGTTGGCCCCGTTCTGCGACAGCTTGGCGAAGACCTCTTCTGCCTTGGATAGGTTGATCTGTTGCCCGGCGCCGATGAAGGCCAGGTTCTGCCCGATCGCAAAAAACGGCTGCCCCTCGCTGAACTCAAGGAAGCGGGGATCGCGGCGGCTGACGCGCAGAAAGCCGGCCCGCCGCGACGGCGTTGCCTCGAACCGGACCGATTCGGATTCGGCCGTGCCACGACCGTCCTTCAGCCGGGCGGTGGCCGTGTAGACGCCGAGCCGGCCGGGGGCGAACCGCGCCTTCCACACCGGCGGGCCCGCCGGGGCCATCCAGTCGGTCGTCCCGCGGCCGCCGCGAATCTGCCGCCGCTCGTAGAGCTGGCAGTAGAAGGCCGGAATCGAGAGCGCCGTGCCGTCGGGCGCCTTCAGCACCAGCGTCAGGTCTACCTCGTCCGGGTCGAACGGATTTCGGTACGAAGTGGGCGCGTCGATGGTAAACTCGACCCGCTCGTACTTGCCCACTTCTGGCGTGCCCACGCTCAAGCCGATCTGCCGCTCCGCCGAATCCGCCTGCGACCGGGTCCCCATGGCCAAGAGACCCGCACACAGGCACAACCACTTCAGTGTCGTCGTTCGCATCGGTCGGTCCCTTTGTTTTCAGGCATCAAGGAGAACAGGGCCGGTCGGATCGAAAGAGCAACTCACGGCGACTGGACCAGCAGCACGGCCTGCCGGGGCTGCAGCGCGAGGAGAATCCGTCCGTCCGGGTCGGTTTCGGCCGGCCGGATCTCGCCGCTGGCCGGGTCCAGGCTCAGCCAGCCCGGGCCCGCGTCGGTGGCCAGGTGGCCCTGGTAGGCCTCGCTGGCGACGTTGGCAACCAGCAGAATCGTCCGCCCATCGCGCAGGAACCGCCCCAGGACGATCCACGGCGAAGCAGGCGCGATCCGGCAAGCCGGCCGAAGCGTCTCGATCAGCGCCGGGCCGGTCAACTGCGGCGCCGCGTCGGCCTGGGGCGCCGAATCGCCCTCGGCCACGATCCGGCCCCGGTATCGGCGAAACCGCTCGACCACGGCGGCGGCCGGCTCCGGCAGCTTCACGCCGTCCGGCAGCACGACGGTTTTGTATCGGCCCTGGTCCGCGACTGCCAGGGTGCCGTCTTCGCGAGCCGTCGCGGCGGCCAGGTGCTCGTGATCGATCAGCGTGAACGGGATCTGGCTCCGCTGAAGCAATTGCCCCAGCCGCATGAACGAGCCCACGATGCGCCGTGCCCGCGGCGATTGCGACGCCATGCCCAGCGGCCCGGCCACAGGCAGGTATTCGGCCCAGAGGTCGTAGATGGGGTAGTAGAGCAGCACGTCGGGCGCGGGCCGGGCCGGCTTGAGCACGGCGTTGAGCCGGCCGACGCAGTCGCCATACGCCCGATAGTCGTCGGCCGACCGGTCGCCGACGCCGTAGTAGAGCGTGAAGTCGGTCACGCCCCAGGCGGCCTGCCAGGCGGCGGTGGCCTGCATTTCGGCCAACCCCACCGGCCCCTGGTTGCCCAGCTTCTGGCTGAAGTCGCTGACCTCGGTCATCACGCGTCGTCGCCCGCCGAGGATGGCGGCTGAGGCGGGCATGGCGGCGGTCATCCAGCCCGTGTGGCCGACCACCTGCGGATCGGACGACAGCATGTCGAGCCCCGGGATGTCCATCTGGGCCAGCACCTTCAGCCCGTTGCCTTCCAGCGCCACGTGGTGCATCAGTTGCTCTTCCCACAGGCTGTGGCCGCAGGAGGCGAGGCGATGTTCCGCGCACCAGCGCCCGATCTGGCCGAAGTAGCGGTCGGCCACCAGGTCGGCGATCAGCGCCCAGAACCGGCGTCGGACCTGGCGGTCGGCGTCGGAGTCGCCGCCGAAGAGGCTGCCGCGCCGCTCGATCAGGTCTTCGCCCCAACGTTGCCGGTACTGCTCGGCCAAGTCGTAGCCCCAGGGCACGCAGGGCAACGGGCGGACCGCCGGATCGATCGGATCGACCACGCGGACCCGCCGGCGCACGTCTTCGGGCAGCTGCCCGAGATCGATGGCGATCAGCGACGGCTCGTCGGTGAAGATGGCCTCGATCGTCCGACCGAAATGCGGCTCGAGTCGGCGCCAGTAGGCCTCGTGCGTCTTATCGAGAAAGCACCGCGTCGCCCGGTCGTCGATCAGATTGGGATACCGCCGGGCGGCATGGAAATTGTTCGAGGCGTGGGTGTGCTCGTAGGCCGGCCGGACGATAAACGGCTCGTCGCGCGAGGCGTCCAGGGCCAGCTCCGTCGCCTCCAGCGCCGGGTTTTCCTTGAGCACCACCCCGCCGGCGGCCCCGCTGGGATAGCCCTCCTCGTCGTAGAGCCAGACGACCATGCCCAGCTCGCGGCAAGACTCCACGGCGGTCGCCAGCGTCTTCCAGTTCTCCTCGGAGGTCAGGTACTGATCGAAACCCACGTTGCAGACCACGCCACCGAGACCTCGATCCTTGTAGAACCGCATCGCTTCCGGCGTTGCCCGACCGGGGGCGATTCCATGAACGATTTGCATCGGCCGATCGGCCGCCGGAGGATCGGACCATCGCGGCAGCCAGTCGGCCGGCACGAGTTCCCGTTCCCTGCCGTCGGACGGCTCGGCTGCAAGGATCGGGGTCGTCAGCAGGACTGGGAGCACGACGGCCGACAAGATTCGATTCCACTTGATTTGCATTGGGAGAGTCCTCGGTTGGCTGGAGGCAAGCAAGGCAGGGAGGTGTGCCGGGAGCGGTCAGGCGGCGGGCAACCGGCCGGCACGGTTGCCGGGGGCACGGTTGCCGGAGTTCCGACCACGGCTACCAGTATCCGCCGCCGGGACCGGCCGCGTCAAGCACTCGCGACGGCCGGAACCAGCGGCTATACTGTATTGGCCAGGCACTTGACGAGCCGGCGGAGGCCAATATGTCTGCAAAACGAGCTTCCGAGGTGCAGAGGGGGGCAAGCGGAACGGCCTGTCTGCGGTGTGTTGTGCTGGGCGCGGGAATCGCTCTGGGTTGCACTGCGGCGGCGGAAGGGCCGGCCCGCCTCGATCGCTACAAGCTGCTTCGGTATCGCGACGCCGGCGGAGAAGTGCGGCCGGTGAAGACGCCGGCCGACTGGCAGCAACGCCGGGCGGAGATCGTGCGGGGGATGCAGGAGGCGATGGGCAACCTGCCCGGCCCCGAGCGGCGCGTGTCGCTGGACGTGAAGGTCCAGGAGGAAGCCGACGCGGGAACGTACGTGCGGCGGCTGATCACCTACCAGTCGGAGCCGCAGTCGCGCACGCCCGCATACCTCTGCATTCCCAAGGACGTGTTGGCGGGCCGGCGCCGGGCGCCGGCCGTGCTCTGCCTGCATCCCACCGACAACCAGGTGGGCCACCAGGTCGTCGTGGGGCTGGGCGGCCGGCCAGGAAGGCAATACGCCGCGGAGTTGGCCGAGCGGGGCTACGTCACCTTGTCCCCTTCCTACCCGCACCTGGCCGACTACTGGCCCAATCTGGCCCGGCTCGGCTACGTCAGCGGCACGATGAAGGCGGTCTGGGACAACTCCCGCGGTCTGGATTTGCTCGCCTCGCTGCCGTATGTCGACTCGTCGCGGGGCTTCGGCGCCATCGGCCATTCGCTGGGCGGGCACAACGCCATTTACACGGCCGTGTTCGACCCGCGGATCACGGTGCTGGCAAGCAGTTGCGGGTTCGATTCGTTCCTGCAATACTACGATGGCTCGGAGTCCAACTGGTACTTCGGCAAGGGCTGGTGCCAGATCCGCTACATGCCGCGGTTGTCCAACTACCGCGGAAGGTTGGAGGAGATTCCGTTCGACTTCCCCGAGTTGCTCGGCGCGCTGGCTCCGCGGCGGTGCTTCGTCAACGCGCCGCAATACGACGACAACTTCCAGTGTCAAAGCGTCGCTGAGTGCGCCGCGGCGGCATACCCGGTCTACGAGCTGCTCGGCGGCAAGGGCCACCTCTGCGTCGAGCATCCCGACTGCGGCCACGATTTTCCCGGGGAGCTTCGCGCGGCGGCCTATAGGGCCATCGATGCCGTTTTGCGTCCGGGAGCGAAATGATCCAGAGTCCACCAGATTCCTACCAGTGGAGATCGCCATGAAAATCAGTGCGTTGCTGTTGGCAACGGCGGCAGCCGTCTTTTCGGCCGGCGACGGTGCGGCGGCCGACCTTTCCGTGAAGGTGCTGTCGTTTAACATCCGCTACGGCACGGCCGCCGACGGCGCCAACGCCTGGCCGCATCGTCAGGAGATGGTCTTCGAGGTGATCCGGACGCAGCAGCCGGATTTTTGCGGCCTGCAGGAGGCGCTGCGGTTCCAGATCGACGCCATCCGCAAGGCCGTGCCCGAATACGCCGAATATGGCTGCGGGCGGGACGACGGGAAAACGCAAGGCGAGTACTCGGCGATCCTCTATCGCGAGGACCGCTGGAAGCCGGACCGGGGCGAGACGCTCTGGCTGTCGGATACTCCCGAGCAGCCGGGCTCGGCAAGCTGGGGCAACACCATCCCGCGGATCGTCACCTGGGGACGGTTCGTCGACAAGCAGACCGGCCGGGCGCTGTGCGTTTTCAATACCCATTTCGACCATCAGTCCCAACCGTCCCGGGTGAAAAGCGCGGAGTTTCTGGCGAAGCTGATCGCCCGCCAGGGGCGCGACACCCCGATGATCTTGACGGGGGATTTCAACGCGGGCGAGCGCAATCCGGCCATCGAGCATCTGAAGCGGCCGGACGAAAACGCGTCCGCGCGGCTGGTGGATACGTTCCGAGCGCTGCACCCGGAGGCCGAGAGCGTCGGGACGTTCAACGGCTTCGAGGGGCGCACCGACGGGGAGAAGATCGACTACATTTTCGCGGATCCGTCGGTGCGAGTCACCTCGGCGGAGATCCTGCGGACACACCGCGATTCACGCTACCCCTCGGATCATTTTCCGGTCAACGCGGAGGTCGTGTTTCCGGACCAGTAAGACTACTGAAAGGACCATCGCCATGACATGCCAGACCGAGTCGTCGTCCACCTCCTCGCGGAAACCCACGCGCCGCGAGGCACTGGCCACGGGCGGCAAGGCGGCCGCCGGAATTGCCGTGGCCGCCTTGGCGCCGCCGCACGTCCACGCCGCCGAGGACAACACCATCCGGCTGGCCTTGATCGGTTGCGGCGGGCGCGGCAGCGGGGCGGCCGGAAACGCGCTGTCGGTTCCCGACGGCGGGCCGGTGAAGCTGTTCGCCATGGCCGACCTGTTCGAGAACCGCCTCGCCGCTTCGCACAAGGCCCTCTCCCAGCGATTCGCCCCGCAGGTCGACGTCCCGCCGGAACGGAGGCTGGTAGGCTTTGGCGCCTACCGGCGGGCCATCGATTTGCTCCGCCCCGGCGACGTCGCCATGCTCACCGGCTATGCCGGCTGGCGACCCTTGCAGTTGGAGTACGCGGTGGCCAAGGGAATCCACGTCTTCATGGAGAAGTCGTTTGCCACCGATCCGCCGGGCGTGCGACGGATTATCGCGGCGAGCGAAGCGGCCGAAAAGAAGAACCTCAAGATCGCCGCCGGCTTGATGTGCCGCCATTCGCCGGCCCGGCACGAGCTGATCCGGCGGATTCGCGACGGCGCGCTGGGCGAGATCCAGTTGATCCGCGGCTACCGCATGCAGCCGGTCGGCCCCATGGGCCCGAAGCCCGACGACGTCCAAGAGCTGCACTGGCAGATTCGCAATTTCACCCGGTTCTTCTGGGTTTCCGGAGGGCTTTACGCGGAAATGGACATCCACCAGATCGACGAGATCTGCTGGCTGAAGGACGCCCTGCCGGTCAGCGCCCACGGCATCGGCGGCCGGGCGCCGGACAGCACGGACCGGTCGCAGAACCTGGATTCCCACCACGTCGAATACACGTTTGCCGACGGGGCGAAGGCCCTCTTCGACGCCCGGTATCTGTCCAACTGTTTCAACGAGTTCGCCACGTTTGTACACGGCAGCAAGCGCGCCGCGCAGTTTTCCGGCCAGACGCACGCCCCCACGGTACACACCTACCGGGACCAGCGGGTGGCCAAGGACAACATCGATTGGCGCGCCGAGGCCGATCCGTACACTCCCTGGCAAGCCGAGTGGAACGCCCTGATCGCGGCCATCCGCGGCGATACGCCCCACAACGAAGCCCGACGCGCCGCACTGTCGAATCTGGCCGACATCATGGGCCGGGCCGCGATCCATTCCGGCAAAATCGTCACCTGGGACGAAGCCTACGAGTCGGACTTCCAGTGGTGTCCCGGCCTCGACCGGCTCGCCGACGATACGCCTCCGCCCGTGCAACCCGACGCGGCGGGCCGCTATCCGGCGCCCACGCCGGGCACCTGGATCGAGCTGTAGGGGCCCGCGAATCGACGGACGCTGGCCGAAGGTGCCTTTGAGTTTCGTTCTTTCGCGAGTCCTTATCCCAGCAGCCGGCGGACTTTCAGCCACATCCGCTTCAGGCCGTGGCGCCCCAGCAAGAGCTTCGTCAGGTGCCGTATCCGGAACGGCCGCAGGTAGAAGCCGACGTAGCCCCAGAACTGGGCACGGCGGAGGTATCGCTGGTCGAGCCCCGCCCGCGGCCGAAAGGCGAACCGCTTGTAGTAGTCCATGTCGTCCGGCTCGATGGTCACGTCGCCCCGGTACTTCTCCAGCAGCAGCGTGCCGGGCATGGGCGTGGCGATGCCGAAGGTGACGTCGTCGATATCGAGCCGCCGCGCGTAGCGGATCGTGTCGCGGACATCCTGCCGGGTCTCGGTCGGGGCGCCGAGCATGAAATAGCATTGGATCCGGAGCCCCGAGGCCCGGGCCGCCGCCACCGCCGCCGCGATCTGTAGGCGGTTGACTCCCTTGTTGAGGATCTCGCACCGCGTGGTATCAGAGTAACACTCCACGCCCATGTAGATCTTCCGCGCCCCGGCCGCCACCATGCAATCGAACAGGTCGCGGTCGGCCAGGTCGGGCCGGAAGTTGCATCCCCAAACCAGGTCGAGCTTGCGGCGCTGCAACTCCTCGCACACCGCTCGGCCCCAGCGGGGATCGACGATGAACGTGTCGTCGGTGAAGAGGAAAGCGTTGATGCCGAAGCGCTCCTTCAGCCACTCGATCTCGTCGGCCAGGTTGCCGGGCGAGCGCTTGCGAACCTTGGCGCCGAAAAGCATGTTCAGCATCGGCTGGCAGAATGCGCAACGGAAAGGACACCCCCGGCCGGCCAGCACCGGCGCGCCCCGCAGGCCCGGCCGAACCGTGTCGAGCTGGAACCAACTGGCGAAGTAGTCTTCCATGGGCAGCAAATCGAGGGCCGGAAACGGGAGGGCGTCGAGGTCGGCGATCGGCTCCCGCGCGACCGGCGCCTGCGGCTGACCCCCGTTGCTGACCCACAGCCCGGGGATTCCCTCGAGCCGGTCCTGCTCGACCACGTCGGACAGCGTCTCTTCCGCCTCGCCGACCGCCACGGCGTCGACGGCCGGGTCGGCCAGGAAATGCTCGGGTAACAGGGTCGCCTGGGGGCCGCCGATGAGCACTCTCGCGTGGGGCTGATGCTGCTTGACCAGGCGGGCGACGGCCAGCGAGTCGCGGGCCATGCTGATCATGGTCGAAATGCCGACCAGCTCGAAACGATCCTCCCGGAGGACCTGTTCGAGCATGGCCATGGGGTCCCGGGCGAAGGTCGTGTCGACCACGCGCGGCGTGATGCCCGTCCGCTGGCGCAATCGCGCAGCCAGATATGCAACTCCCAGCGGCGGATCGCCGCTGGGATACTTAAAACGCGGGAAGATTAGGGCAACGTTCATCCGGGAGTATTCTACCACCTCGACGTTGCCGTTGTCAACGACCGGCCCCAGGATGGTGATAACGAGTCCTGGCTATGATAGAATAACCGGCCGACCTCAACCGCAATGCAGCACCCCGCCTCGGCCACCCGCATCCGGAGCCCAACCTTATGAAACGGTTTCTCATCCTGCCCGCGATCCTCCTGGCGCTGTCGGCCGCCGTCTTGCCTGCTGCCGTCCGGGCCGCCGACGATCGCCCCAACGTGGTCTGGATCCTCTCGGAAGACAACTCGGTGCACTACCTTGCGCATTTCTTCCCGGGCGGCGCCAGGGCGCCCAACATCGAGGCCTTGGCGGACGCCGGGCTCACGTTCACCCATGCCTTCTGCAACGCGCCGGTTTGCTCGGTCGCCCGCACCGCACTGGCCACCGGCTGCCACGGCCCGCGCATCGGGACCCAGTTCCACCGCAAGTACAAGCCGGCCCCCATGCCCGAGGGGCTGCGGATGTTCCCCGCCTATCTCCGCGACGCGGGCTACTACACGACCAACAACGCGAAGAAGGACTACAACGCCATCGAGGGCAACGGTGTTTGGGACGAATCGTCGAATCGGGCATCCTGGCGCAATCGCCCGGACAGGTCGCAGCCCTTCTTCCACATGGAGTCGCATGCCCAGTCCCACGAAAGCTCGCTGCATTTCAAGTTGAGAGCCTACGAGAACGAAAAGACTCAGACCGACCCCACGTCCGTGCAGCTGGCCGGCTGCTTCCCGGATACGCCTCTGTTCCGCTACACCCACGCCCGCTATCTCGACCGCATGGCCGTGATCGACGAGATCGTCGGCCGGACCGTCGCCAGGCTCCAAGAGGACGGACTGCTGGAAGACACGTTTATATTCTATTTCGGCGACAACGGCGGCGTGCTGCCGCGGAGCAAGGGATACCTCTACGAGTCCGGGCTTCACGTGCCGCTGGTGGTTCGGGTTCCCGAGAACTATCGACACCTGGTCGGCGCCGAGGTCGGCAGCCGGGTCGACGGTTTCGTCAACTTCATCGACTTCGGCCCCACTGTGCTTCGGCTTGCCGGGGTCGACGTCCCCAAGCAGGTCGACGGCAAGCCGTTCTTGGGAAAAGGCGTTTCGATGAAGGAGGTCAACGCCCGCGACGAGTCGTTCGGCTACGCCGACCGTTTTGACGAAAAGTACGATCTGGTCCGCTCCCTGCGCAAAGGCAAGTATCAGTATATCCGCAGCTACCAGTCGTACCTGCCGGATGCTTTGCAGAACAACTACCGCTACAAGATGCTCGCGTACCAACAGTGGCGAGAGCTGTTCTCCGCCGGCAAGCTCAGCGGCCCGCCGCTTCAGTTCTTCCGACCGAAGCCGGTGGAGGCGTTGTTCGACGTCGAGGCCGATCCACACGAAATCAACAACCTGGCCCGTGATCCCGCGTACGGCGACGTGCTCGCCGGGCTGCGCGCTCGGTTGCAGCAGATCGTCGAGGGGCTGCCTGACCTGAGCTTCTATCCCGAGAGCTACCTGGTGGAAAACGCCCTGGAAAACCCGGTCGCGTTCGGCCGCAGCCACCGGGCCGAAATCGCCGCGCTCGTCGAGACGGCCGATCTGGCGCTGCTGCCCTACGAAACGGCCAGGCCGAGAATCCAGGAGGCCTTGAAGTCCGAGAACCCCATGGTCCGCTGCTGGGGAGCGACCGTCTGTAGCTGCTTTGGCAAGCAGGCCGCCGATCTGGCCGACCGCGTCGAGGCGCTGCTGGGCGACGACGCGGAGATCGTGCGCGTGCGGGCGTTGGAGTCTCTGGGAATCCTCGGCCGACGAAATCCCCAGCCGGCGCTGGCGGAAATCGTCAACGCGACCGGCAACCCGGTGCTGGCCACCGAAGCCCTCAATAGCGTCGTCTTCTTTCGCGACCTTTTTCGGGGCCGCTACGGCGCCGATCGTGCGGATTTCCATCCCGTCTGCCAAGGGGCCGACATCGACGACCGCCTGAACTACATCAACGGCGTCCCCTATCCTCCCAGGCCGCCGAGGGCCAGATAGAGTTCGGATATGCAGCTTCGGCACATCGCGTTGCCACCCGACGGAGAAAAAGCGATGAACAGGAAGCGCATTGCGTGGATCGGCTGTCTCGCTACCATGCTCGCAGCGACGCCGGTCGGCATAGCCGACGCCCTGGAGCTGGTCCGCGACGGCAAACCGGTCGCCTCGGTTGTGGTCGCCGCGCCGCGGGAGACCAGTCCGTCGAGAAACCGCCGCGGCGGCTGGGGCGACCGCCGCGCGGCCGAGGTGCTCGTCGAGTGGGTGGGCAAGATGACCGACGCGGAATTGTCGATCGTCGATCAGGCGCCCCCGAGCGGCCCGGTCGTCTGCATCGGGGCGGCCGCCGTCGAGGCCGGTCTGGACCTCGACGCGATCGACAGCCCCAGCCGCGAAGGATTGCGGATCCGCTGCGACCGGCGGCGGCTTCTGCTGGCCGGCCAGAGCCCCACGGCCACGGTCAAGGCGGTGTGCCGTTTGCTCGAGCAGCTCGGTTGCCGCTACTTCGTCGACCACCCGATCGGCGAGGTCGCTCCGCGGACCAGGGATCTCACGGTCGACAATCTCGACCTGACCGAGCGGCCGGGCTTTCTCATGCGGAGCATCTGGGGCTCGCAGTGGTCGGGTGACACACTCTGGAAGGTCTGGAACGGAGCCGGGGGAATCCGCTTCGCCACCGGTCACGCCTGGGGCAGCTATGTACCGAAGGAGCTGTTCGAGGAACACCCGGAGTATTTCCAGTTCCGCGACGGCGGCCGCCGACCGAGCGACTGGTATTGCACGTCCAACTCGGGGCTGCGCGAGGTCTTTGCCCGGGGCGTCGTCGAGCGGATCCGCGCCGGCACGGAGCATCCGTCGATCTCGCCGCCGGACGGGCGCGGCTACTGCCAGTGCGAGGCGTGTCGGGCACAGGACGATGCCGGCTCGCGGGAGCCGTCGACCGGCACGGTCTGCGTGACCAACCGCTATTGCGATTTCTACCGCGACGTAGCCCGGCGCGTCGCCCGGGAGTGCCCCGAGGCGATCCTGAACTTCTACTGCTATGCCGACTACACGCAGGCGCCGACCAGCGGCGTCGAGCTGCCGGCGAACCTGTGCGCGTGGATCGCTCCGATCCGCTATTGCCGGTTTCACCGGATCGGCCATCCCGACTGCCCTTCGCGCAAGCAACTGGCCGAGCTGCTGGACGGCTGGGCCGGTGCGGCGGAAAAGATCGGCTATCGCACGTACAACTACAACCTGTCGGAGTGCTGCCTGCCCTTCTCGAAGATCGCCGTATGGAAACACGACATCCCCTATCTTCGGGAGCAGGGCTGCGTGGGGATCAACTTGGAGACGCTCACCAACTGGCAGATCTACGGACCGCACATCTACCTGAGCCTTCGCCTGGCCTACGACCCGGCCGCCGATGCCGACGCAGTGATGGACGACTATTTTCAGAAGTTTTACGGGCCGGCGGCCGGGCCGGCAATGCGCGCGTATTGGATGGGAATCGATCGGGCGTTTGACGGTCTGCGATGCCATGCGGGCAGCTTCTACGCGATGCACCTGGTCTACACGCCCGAGTTCCTCGGCACGTGCCGCGCACGGCTGGACGAGGCGACCGCGGCGGCACGGGGCGACGAGACCTACGCCGCCCGGGTCGAGATGGCTTCGGAGGGGCTGCGCAACGCCGAGCAGTACGTGGCCCTCCGCGACGCGATCAACCACGGCGACTTCCAGCAGGCCCGGCAGATCTACGGCCGGCTCCTGGCCCGCAGCCAACGGCACCAGCAGACCGGGCTGGGCAACCACTACACGGTCGGCTACCTGGAGCGATTCCTGGGAGGGCACGTGGCGGCCGGCGCCGAGGTGACCGCGCCGCCGAACCGCCTGTTGACGGTGCTGCCGGACCGCTGGCGGCTGGCCCACGACCCGGAGGACCAGGGCGTCACCAAGGGTTTTCACGCGGCGGCGCTGGACGACTCGCGGTGGACCGACGTGGCCACCTACGGCAGTCCCCTGGACGCCCAGGGCGTAGCCGACCGGCAGACGATCCTCTGGTATCGCACCAGGTTCGAGCTGCCGAAGCCGTCCGAGGGCGATCGGTTGATGCTCTTCTTCACGGAAGTCGACGGCGACGCGATCGTCTATCTCAACGGCCGGGAAGTCGGCCGCAGCCAGAGCAAGCGGAAGCCGTTCTCCGTCGACGTGACCGCCGTCGCCGTCGAGGGAAAGAACATGGTCGCGGTGCGGGTGGACCATTCGCGGATCACCGAGCTGTTCCTCGGCGGCATCCTGCGGCCGGTCCTGCTGGTGGCCTCCGCGTCCGATCGCTGAACCGGCCCGGGCCGAGGGCTCGCAGCTTGTTTTCTGCCGAGTCCTGAGCGTCCCTGCCGGGCTACTGCCAGTGGTAGATCCACCCGCGTGCCGGCACTTGCTTTCGCTCGCCGTCGAGTTCCACGGCAACCGCCTGGTCGTTGAAGTTCTCGATCACCCAGCTTCCGTCGCCCAGCAGATACAGGGCGACGCGATTCGGCGCCTGGAAGGAACGGGCCAGCGGGCGAAGCGCGAACAGGCGGATCGCGTCCAGCTCGGCCTGGGGAGTCTTCAGCAGCGACTTGGGATCGCCGCCGACCGGCAGCACGCGCACGTTCCCCGCGTCCAGGTCCACCTTGCCCTGCAACCGCCGGACCAGGCCGTCGGTCAGCAGAACCGGCTTGCCCGCCGCCACGAACTCCGTCAACCGCACCGGCAGCTCCGGGTCCTTCAGCGCATGGACGGAGAAGAAGGCCGCAGGCGCGTCGGCGGGGAACACGTGGCACGGCACCAGGGGTAACCCCATCATCCCCACGAAATCGAACACCCGCGGCTCGTCCTCCGGATGGCTGTTGGGCGGTTTGTAGGCGGCCACGCCGATCGGCTGGCGGCGGGCGACCTGTTCGGCCACGTCGAACAACTCGGGAATCTCCCTGCGCAACGCCTCCACGTTTTTCGGCCCGGTCTGACTGAGCAAGGAGCCGTAACAGAACAGCAGCGACTCGCGGGCGCCGGCCAGCACGGTCTGTCGGGCTTGCTCGACGTAGGTGTGCTCCGTCGTGCCGTAGGGGTCGTACCAGCCGCCGCCGCACTTGGCCCCGCCGATCCCGCCCAGCCAGCGCATGATGAAATAGGCCTCGTATTGCGGCGTGCCGCCCCAGCGCTGGTTGTCGTAGTCGCGGGTTTCCGTACCGACCCAGATACGATCGAAATCGGCCGTTTCGCGGGCCACTTCGTAGCCCCGCTCGTGAAACCGGTCGTACCACTGAGGATACTTGATGATCAGCCGCGCTTGCGGATTGACCGCCTTGGCGGCGCCGAGCACCCGATCGCGCGACAGCCGCACCATCAGCTCGCACCGGTAGTCTTCCCAGCTCTCGCCGGCGACGGGATACGTGTTCTGGCCAATCGTGACGGTCTTGGACCGACGGGCCGCCTCGCAGGCAGGGCACGCGCAGTCGGTGAACCAGAAATCGTCGATCATGATCTCGTCGAACAGCCCGGCCGTGTATTCGAAGATCGATTGCAGCTTCTGCTGGGTGGGCGGATCGGTGTAGCAGGAGATCACGTCCCAGCCGGTCGAGCGCTTGCCGACGCGCGTGGTCGTCACGCAACCGGCGACCTCGAACCCGTCCGCCAGAAACCGCTGCTTGGCGTTCTCAAGCGTCTCGCTTCGGGCAAGGTACCCATCGCGGAAGGTCTCGATATAGACCTTGGTCACGCCGGTGCGCCGGCACCAGTCGATTGCGGAGGCAATCCCCTCGTCCGTCGAGAGATGGTCGCGCACCTGTTGGGCCGTAATCAGCGTAGAGAACCGATGGATCTGCTGTTTGCCGCGGGCCAGGCTCCCGAGATCGACGGCTTCGGCCGGCGGCTCTTGGGCCGGAGTCGGCTGGCCGTGGCAAGCCCACAACGCGGTGGTGGCCAGCAGGGCCGCCAGGGGCCATGGCTTTGGAGTTTTCATGGGAACGGTCCCTCCGGGGGTTATGGACGCTTGCATAGTCAATGCGCCAGGGCGACCAACGGGAACCCGATTCTTACGGCCTCCCGTTGGTCGGCCTTGACCATTCGCAAGGCAGACATCGATAGGCGGCGAGGGCACAGCGCATGCACTTGCGAGTCCTCATGGATCGACCGGTGGCGCCAGCCCGCGGACGTGCCGGCCGAGCGGCTCCAGGATCGTCCCGTTTTCGAGTGGGTACGGCTTGTCGCCGAAGTTGACCGTCACGGTCACGCCGTTGCCGAAGCGGGTCTGCTGCACGGCGTGGTCGGCGGTCAGCCAGCGGTGCGAGAGCATTTCGACGTAGCCGGTGGCTCGGGCGATCGGGGCGGTCGCCCGGTAGCTCTGCACGAAGCGGTCCTTCTGGTCCTGCCAGCGGCGGCGGTCGAACATGAACATCGGCGGCGTGCCGTACAGGGCGTTGAACAGATCGCGGCGGTCCCAGAGCTTCGGGAGTTTGTTGTTGTAATCGCCCCAGTACCACTGGGCCACGACGCAATCGTGATAGACCAGCTCCCAGAGCGGCAGGCGGTAGAAGTGGCCCGTCTGGAACTTGGCCACGCGCTCGGGCACGTCGTCCATGGTCTTCATCATGGCCCGTCCCGCGTCGGGAACGCGATAGGGCCCCAGGCTGAGCATGCCCTCGAAATAGTGGACGAAAGGCACGGCCGCCTCGTGGCCCGTCTCGCTGCCGGTCACCAGGTGGCACTCCTCGCTGACGAAGCGGAGCAGGTCCATTCTGGCCCGGCGGCTGTCGCTGCGCGTGGCCGGGTGGTCCTCGTGATAGCACTCGCGCCAGGAAGACGCGGTGGTGGTGTCGATGAAGCGGCAGCGGTAGGCGTGGGTCTCCAACTCGGCCGGGATCCGTCGCCGGGCGTAATCCACCGCCCGCATGTCGCAGAGCACGCCGCAGGGAATCATCTCGCCGTCCTTCGCCTTGACCTGCCAGCCGCGGATCCGTTGGCCGTCGGCGCCGATCATCAGGTCGTCGGGCCAGGCTTCGGTGGTCCAATCGGGGTGAACGCCTCCGAGCCTTGGGAAGTGCTCCGGGTTCATTACGTCCTGGTAGATGTCGTAGCGGCTGGTCAGCACGTTCATCTTATTGAGCTGCCGCAGGACCTCGGGGTCGCCGCGATGGCTCCAGAGGATGCGGCCGATGCCGACCGCCTGCATCTCGCGACAGATGGCCGCCGCGTCGCGGTCCCAGCACCAGACGTTCACCGCGCCGATCAGCAGATCGACGTTGGGGTTGGCCTCCCGCTTCTCGGCCATGGTTTTCAGCAGGCCGGTCTGCCTGGCGTGTTGCCGGTAGCGTTGGCACATCGCCACGTAGCCGCCGCGGTCGAGGAAGACGTAGCGCAACCGCCGCGCGGGGCCGAAGCGGCCTTTTTGCGGGATCCACTCAGGCGCCAGGCAGAGCAGGCCGTTGCGGCGGGGCACGCGCACCGCGGCGTCGTCGGGAGTCTCGACGATGGTCATCATGCCCCGCTCGCCGTCGGTCACGCCGTACCAGCCCATGCACAGCCCGTGCCCGCCGTAGAGATGATAGTGCATCGGCGGAAGGCTCTCGTCGTCGACCGGATAGCTGATGCCCTCGTTGACCGGCATGACCAGGAAGGTCCCCTTGCCGCTGACGAACGGCCGGGGGAAGGCCAGCGACTGCGACAGCTCTCCATCGGCCGACAGCTCCACGACGACTTCCGGCCGCTCGGGCTCGCAGCCGACCGCCGCCTCGAATCGGAGCATCTCGGCCGGCTCCAGCAGCACCAGCCGAAAGCCGTGCTCGTGCCGTTTGGCCTCGAGCACGACCAAATCATGGGCCGGCGGTTGCACCCATTGCCGGCCCGTGCGGCGATCAACCACCGACAGCGCGGCGCCGGCCACGTGGAAGGTAAGCTGGAGATCGCCCCGGACAAGATCGACTTTCTCGGGCAGGTCCTTCGCACGGAGCTGGTCGAGCGTTGCGGTCAACACGAGCCGCGCGTCGTCGAACCAGACCTTGGCCGGCCCCTGGCCGATCAGCCGCGGCTGGATCGTCTCCGCACCGGGCGGGATGATGAAGCGGCAGCGAAGACGGCGCCACGGCGTGGCCTGCGTGCTGCGCCCGCCAAACGACCAATCGAGCACGCGATCGCCGGCGCCGCGCAAGGTCACGCAGAGCGTCGCGCTGCCTTCGCCGTCGAGGCGGACGAAGCCGCCCAGTTCGTAGATTTGGCCGGGCACAACCTGCAGCGGCTTCTGTTGCTGAAAGCTCCAGTCGCGGGTGCCGGTGTGCTCGATCCGCGCCGATTGCCGCCCGCCGTGCCGCAGTCCGGCGTCCAGCGTCACCTGCCCGCCCGGCGTGCGAGTCCAGAACTCGCTCCAGCCGGAGAGCCCCTCTTCAAAGTCGCCTCCGACGAGAAGGTTTTCGTTCGATTGGCCGGCTGCCGCGGCCGCAGAAGCGGCCACCAACAGCATCGAAAAGACTGTTTGTCGGATCATGCTGGTTCTCCCCCGTGGAACACGATGGTTCGCTCCGCTGTGCGCGGGCCCGATTCGCGGACCCGATTCGAGGGCCCGACGGCCCGAGCTGACAGCCACCGAGTATAGCGAACGCGCGGGTCGAAGTCGACGCTCTGCCGTGGACGCGCAGGGGGAACGGTCCGATATCGGCGCGCGGCGCCGCGGGAGACAATCCCGATTCTCGGGCAGCGAAAATGGGGCTGTCCCCGCGCCGCATGCAGCCGCTTCGGCAGGGAGGAAGTCCTACCCTTCCGCCAACAACTCGGCGGTAAGCTGCTTCATCCTGGTCTTCATTCCGGGGCGGAAACCGATCCAGATGCCGCGGATGCGTCCAAGACGATCGAGCAGCAGCGTGGCGGGCAGACCGTCGGCGCGGATCATCTCGCTGACGGCCGCGCGGCTAGCCCCGTCCGGGTCGCAGTAGACCGTCAGATCGACGCCTTGGCTTTTGAGGATCTCCCGGACCTGCCGGCGAAGCATCGACCGGTCGGCACCCGCGTCCGGACTGCCGAAGACCGACAGCAGCCGGAAGGCAGTCTGGTCGCGGAACTTCTCGGCCAGCGCCGCCAGGTGCGGCAGCGCTTCTTCGCTGGGCGCCGAGTCGGCCTTCCAGAAGTTGATCAGCACCACCCGACCGGTCAAGTCGGCCAGGCTCAATGGCGCGTCGGAGCCCAGCAGCGGCTCCAGATGGAGCTTCGGCAGCGTCTGGCCGATACCCGGGCCCGACGCCCCGCCGGACCCGCCGGACGGTCGGAAGTAGGTGATCACGAAGATGCACAGGACGAGCATCGCCAGCACCGTCCAGTTGCACCATCGGGTCCGCGTATCGATCTGATCGGGTTGTACCGACGATGGAAACACCTCGTCGATCGGTTGCGGCTGGCCGGCCACGGGTGTCACCGGCTGGCTGGCCGGACTTGCCGGCACGTTCGGCCGGTCGACTTGCTCGCTCTTGGTCATGGGTCTATCTCCGGACGGATTCTCCTCGCCCCGCTGGTCTTTTTTGGCAGAGAATATCTATAGTATTGGTTACCGTGCGGCGCATGCCGGGAAATGACGACCACCCACACGACCTACAAGCACCCCCATATATAACTACCTACTGATGCGATGATTCTCCACATTGACATGGACGCCTTCTACGCCTCGGTCGAGGAACTGGACCGCCCGGAACTGGCCGGACGCCCGGTTATCGTGGGCGGCGATCCCGACGCGCGGGGCGTGGTTTCGGCGGCCAACTACGCGGCGCGCCGGTTCGGCGTGCATAGTGCCATGCCCTCGGCCACGGCCCGGCGGAATTGTCCCCAGGCCGTGTTCATTCGGCCGCGTCTGGACCGCTACGCCGAGGTGTCGCGTCGGATCCGCGGGATCTTCGAGCGTTACACGCCCCTGGTCGAGCCGCTGTCGCTGGACGAGGCCTTTCTGGATGTCCGCGGCAGCGTGGGGCTTTTCGGCTTGCCCGCCGAGATCGGGCGTAAGATCAAGACGGAGATCCGCGACGAGTTGCGGCTGGTGGCTTCGGTGGGCGTGGCGCCGAACAAGTTTCTGGCGAAGATCGCCAGCGACCTGAACAAGCCCGACGGCTTCGTCGTCGTCCAGCCCGACCGGGCTCAGGAATTCCTCGATCCCTTGCCGGTGGGGCGGCTTTGGGGCGTGGGCAAGGTGGCCGACCGATCGCTTCAGAAGCTGGGCGTCCGCACGGTCGGGCAGTTGCGCCGATTGCCGATCGACGTGCTGCGCGCGCGGTTCGGCAGCGCCGGCCGGCACCTCTGGCAACTGGCCCACGGCCTCGACGATCGCACCGTCGTGCCCGACCACCAGGCCAAGTCGATTTCGCACGAAACCACCTTCGCGATCGACGTCGCGGACCGCGAGGTGCTGCGGGCGTGGTTGCTGGAGCTGACCGGGCAGGTCGCCCGGCGTTTGCGCCGCCACGGCTTGCGCGGTCGCACCGTGCAACTGAAGGTCCGCTTCGCCGATTTCCGCACGATCACGCGAAGCCAGACGCTCGGCGAGCCGACCCACGCCACCGACGAGCTCTGGCAGGCCGCCGTCGAAATGCTCACCTCGCGTCTACCGGCTGCCCATCCGCCGGTCCGCCTGCTGGGCATGGGCGTCAGCGGCCTGGACGGCTCGGGCGAGACCCAACGGCCGCTGTTCGATGTGGCCGGACAGCGGCGTCAAACCCAACTCGACGCGGTCACCGACGCCATTCAGGATCGCTACGGCCGCTCCGCCATCGGCCGAGCCGGGGCAATGCGACGGAAAGGCGGAAGCGAAGAGGACGAATGACGGGCGATCAACGAAAGGCCGAACGCCCAGAAGTCGCTCGCGGCTTGGTACTCCACATCTCACGAGACCGTCATGCAATACGAAGTCGAACTGAAATATCCGGTGGCCGACATGGCCGCCTTGCAGCAGCGATTGGCGTCGATGGGCTTTGCGCCGGGCAGGCCGCAGTCGGAGGTCGATCTCTACTTCGCCCATCCGGGCCGCGATTTCGCCGAGACCGACGAGGCCTTGCGGATTCGCCGCAAGGGCACGGCCAACTTCATCACCTACAAGGGGCCGAAGATCGATCGGACCACGAAGACCCGCCGCGAGATCGAGTTGCCGCTGGCGGCCGGGGAGGAATCGGCCAAGGCGTGGACGGGGCTGTTGGACGTGCTGGGGTTCGTGCCGGTGGCCGAAGTCCACAAGTCGCGCCGCAAGGTCGAGATCCTCTGGCAGGGCCGGCGCGTGGAAGGCTCACTGGACGACGTCCAACGGCTGGGCACGTTCGCCGAGCTGGAGCTGGTCGTCGAGGAAGACCAGGTCGAAGCGGCCAAGGTCTGCATCGCCTCGCTGGCCGAAAGCCTGCAACTCCGCGGCAGCCAACGGCGCAGTTACCTTGAGTTGCTGCTGCAAAAGGACCCGTCAATAAGACGATCCGGCCGCAGCGAGGGGCGTGTACATGAATAGCTTGGAGACTGTTCCAGTTTTCGCACAGCGCAGCGGAGAGAAGATGGAACTGCCCCTGGTGATGCCCGTTCCGCTTGGGACTCGCATGAGAACAAATCGGGCGTACTTGAGCAGTGACGCGCGGCGGCAATCCAAGGCTCCGGTCAGAATCGGCGCGACTTGCCCGCACCACGGAGCTATGCTATAAAAGGCCGCGTTTCCGTTGGTTGGCCTTGATCATTCACAATGCAAACATCAAGAGAATCTCGGGAGGAACAGACCATGAAACGTATCGGACTGTTGGCCGTCATCATCCTGCCGCTGGCCGGCTACCTGACCGTTCAGGCACAGCAGAAGACCGCCGTCCCGCCGGCCGAGAAGACAGTCACCATCACGGAATCGCAATTCAACGAGCTGGTCGAGCGGAAGGTCGCGCAACGGCTGATGGAAGAACAGACCGCGCTGGACGAGGAAGTCCTCAAAGCCAAGCACTGGCACACGGCCATCTACGATGGCGTGGTATACCACGTCTACACGGGGCCCGGCAAGGCCATGGCCGTCACCTGGGCCCCGAAGCCCAGCACCGAATCGCAGCCGGATGCCGGCGCGGGGCCCGAGGCGACCATTCCGCCTGCGACCTCACCACCGCCCTCACCGCCGTTGACGGTTCCGCCGAGCTCGCCGGCACCCACTTCTCCCCGCACGCCGCCGACCAGGCAGCCGTAAAGTAGAAAACGACGGCATCGCGGCGGACAACGGCAGCCGATGTCGCAAGACGGTAGCTGGATTGCTCCGTGTTATGAAATCCCCGCCCACAGACCCAGTCGAGGCAATCTCATGAAAAGGCTTCTGCCCTTGGTCCTGCTCGCCGCCTTGTTGGCCACGCCCGCGACGGCGGCCGTGCGCCGCTGGACCGACAAGACCGGCCGGTTCAGCGTGGAAGCCGAATTGATCGACCACGGAATGAAGGAGATCAGCCTGAAGAAGGCCAACGGCAAGACCGTGCGCGTGCCCATCTCCGAACTCAGTCGGCAAGACCAGCTCTACCTGAAAAACCTGCGGGCGACGGTAGCCCGGAAAATGCAGAGGCAGGCCAGGGTTAAAGGGGCCCCATTCACGACCGTCGAAGAGGCCTTGACCCATCCGACCAAGCTCGCTCTCGACAATGCGCCACTGGGCGAGATGCTGGCTCAGATCGAGCGACATCACGAGATCGACGTGTTTCTCGATCGAACGGCGCTGGCCGCAGTGGGCTTTAGCGATGCGGTTCGCATCAGCGCCAACCATGCCGACACGCCCCTGGCCGCGGCGCTCGACGCCACGCTGGGGCCGGCGGGCCTGACCTGGCTGGTCCGCAACGGCGTGCTGCTGATCACCACGCCCGAGGCGGAGTCGCGCTCGTTGCAGACACGCGTCTACGCGCTAGTCGGCGCGGCAAGGCCCGACGTGGTGCTGCAACAGTTGTCCCAGCGCGTGGCGGCCAGCAGTTGGGCCCAGGTGGGCGGGCCGGGTTGCGGCGTGGCCCTCTCGTCCGGCGCGCTGCTGATCAGCCAGAGCTACCGCGTGCATCGGCAGATCGAGAAGGATTTTGCCCAACAGTTGCGGCCGGTCGTCGGCGGCCCGAAAGACAAAGCCCCGCGAGGCGGCCCTCGCGAAACGCCCACCACGCGGGCCCTGCGAGAGCCTGCCGTGGCCGAGTTCGCCCAGGTGCCGTTGTCCGACGTGATCGGCTTTCTGGCAAGCCAACACCATCTCGACATTAAACTCGATCCGGACGGCGCCAAGGACGTCGGCGCAGGGGCATCCGCCAAGTTCTCGGCCAACATGAGGCACGTCCCCGTGGCCGACCTGCTGGACCTGATGCTGCCACAACATGACCTTACCTGGATCGTCGAGGGCAACGGCGTGCTGATCACCAGCCCGCAGCAGGCGGCGGCCAAGATGACCACGGTAGACTATCCCGTCGGCGATCTGCGGCTCCGCGGCAACCTGGGCGAGCTGGCGGCGGCCGTCACCCAGACGGTCTATCCTACCTCGTGGGACCAGGTCGGCGGCCGCGGCACGATTCGTCCGGCCGCCAACGGTCAAGCGCTAAGCATCACGCAGACCTACGCCGTTCACCGCCGGATTGAGCAACTGCTGCGCGACCTGAGGGCTTTACAGGCTCTTCGCTAGCTGCCTCCACCCACCGCCTCGTACGTCCTTCCCGCGATGCGGTTGCGGTCGTTTTCCAGGGCGATGTCGGCCAGCTTCCGGCCGCAGGGCGTCGGATAGTCGCCGGTGATACAGGCCTGGCACAGGTCACTGGCGTCGAAACCGATCGCCCGGGCCACCGCCTCGACCGGCAAATAGCGGAGCGAATCGGCCTCCAACTCGGCCGCCATCTTGGCCTCGATCTGCGGCGTCATCGGGCCGCCCTGGAGATAATGCGGGGCCAACAGCTCGCTGAAGGTCGACATGTCGATGCCGTAGAAACAGGGCGAGATGATCGGCGGGCAGGCCACCCGGACGTGGATCTCTCGCGGGTGTCCCACGCGGCGCAGCCGGGCCAGCAACATCTTCAGCGTGGTCCCGCGAACGATCGAATCCTCGACCAGCAACACCCGTTTACCCTCCAGCAGATCGCGCAGCGGGGTGTATTTCGTCTGGGCCTTGCCCTCGCGGGCGCTGCCGCCGTCGATGAACGTGCGGCCGCTGTAGCGGTTGCGGATCAGCCCCTCGACGCTGGGGATCTTCAGGGCGTAGGCCATCGCGTCGGCCGCGGCCTTGCTGGTGTCGGGCACGGGCACCACGATCGTGTCCTCGTCGATGGACACGGTTTCCAGGCGGGCCAGCTCTTCGCCCAATGCCTTGCGGGCCAGGTAGACGCTGCGGCCGTCGAGCGTGCTGGCGACGTTGGAAAAATAGACCCACTCGAAGAAACAATGGGCCCGATGGGGGCTGGGCGCGAACGATTCCACGCGAAACTGCCCGTTGCTGACGATCGCCGCGTGTCCCGGCGGCAGCGACTGGATGTTGTCCTGCGCGAAGCCCAGATTCATCAGCGCCACCGTTTCGCTGGCAGCGGCGAACAGCGGACCCTCGATGGCGTAGCTGAGCGGCTTGATTCCCAGTGGATCCCGGACGACCATCATGTTGCCCAGGGCATCAAGGAACACCAGGCTGTAGGCCCCGTCGAACTTGCGGGCCAACCGGCCGCAGACCTCCAGCAGCGACGGGTGCCGGTCCGAGGACAGCGCCGTGCAGAGCTGGTGCATGATGATTTCGGTGTCGGTTTCGCGGGAAAGGTAGTTGTTGTTGTCGCCGAGCAGCTCGTTGCGCAGCTCGCCGTAGTTGGCCAGTTGGCCGTTGAAGCCGAAACTGAACCACTTGTGCTTCTTGATGTGGTGGCGTTCGAAGGGCTGGGCGTAGCTGCGGTCGTCGCGCCCGCAGGTGGCGTAGCGGACGTGCCCGATCGCCGCCCGACCCGCGTATTCCCGCATCAGGTTCAGATGCTTCCCTTGGTGGCCGATGCGGAATACCTCGCTGACACTACCGACTTCCTTGTGGGTGTCGATCAGTTGGTTCCGATCGGGATTGTAGGTGGTCATTCCGGCGGCAAGCTGGCCCCGGTTCTGGATGTCCAGCAACATCCGCGGCATCAGTCGCGAAACCTCTTCGGGTCCCTGCACCGGGCAGAGGGGGCTGACGCCCGGGCCCGGCAAATGGTAGATGGCGGCGACGCCGCACTCTTCGCGGAGTTCGTTCATACCTCTATTCTAGGGTGGGCCGCCGATTCTCACAACCGACCACGGCCGGAGGCCGCGGCCGCCGGGACCCCGAACGAACAACCCGCGCCGCAGAGAGCCTACAGCCGCTGCCAGCCTTCCTATCGGACATGCCGCGAGTTATGCTAAATGGTTGGCCACCACTGTGGCGCCGTCGCCCGTAGCTGGAGTTGCGGGGCTTCAGGTTCGGGGCTCTGCCGTATCCGTATCAGAGTAATCTTGATTCTTGCCAGTTCAGCTACCATCGAAGCCTGTTGCGGCACCATGACCGATCTGTTGCGCCAGGAAATCGCCACGGCGGCCAACACCCTTGTGGTGAAGGTGGGCACTCGGGTCTTGACCCGGGAGAACGGGCAGCTCGACCCGGGCCAGATTGCCGGGCTGGTCGAGCAGGTAAACCAGGTGATAACGTCCGGTCGCAGGGTGGTACTAGTTAGCTCTGGGGCGGTAGGTGCTGGCATGGGACGCCTGGGTTTGCAGCGTCGGCCAGAGGACCTGGCCCACCTGCAGGCCGTGGCGGCCGTGGGGCAGAGCGTGCTGGTGGAGGCCTACGAGCGGTCGTTGCGGATGCACGACCGCCATGCCGCGCAGGTCTTGCTGACCGCCGAGGATTTGGAGCATCGCCCTCGATACCTCAACGCCCGAAACACGATCCTCACGCTGTTGGAGCTTGGGGCCGTGCCGGTGATCAACGAGAACGACACGGTAGCGGTCGACGAGTTGCAGACGACCTTCGGCGACAACGACCGGCTGGCGGCCATCGTCACGAACCTGATCCAGGCCCCGCTGTTGGTGCTGCTGTCGGACGTGGACGGGCTCTACGACGGCGACCCGGCCCAACCCGGCCGCCGGGTGATCCCCACCGTCAAGCGTTTGGACCAGTCGGTTTTCGATCTGGCTCGCGATCGCAGCGACGGTCTGAGCAAAGGGGGGATGTCGAGCAAGCTGAGGGCCGCCCGATTGGCCACCGGTGGCGGCGAGAACGTGATCATCGCCGGCGGCCGCACGCCGAACGTGCTCACGCGGATCATCGCCGCCGAGCCGCTGGGCACGTTGTTCCTGGCCCAGGGCCAGATGGTCGCCGCCCGCAAGCGATGGATCGGTTTTGCCGTGCAGCCGCGAGGGCGGCTCTGCCTGGACGCGGGTGCCCGGAGGGCGGTCGAACGCGACGGCTGCAGCCTGTTGCCGATCGGCGTGCTCCAGGCCGAGGGGCAGTTCGGCAAGGGCGACGTGGTGGCCCTGCAAGGCCCCGACGGCGTCGAGTTCGCCCGAGGTCTGACCAACTACGGCACCGATGACATCCGGCGGATCAAGGGCCTGCGGACCGACCAGATCGCCCAGGCATTAGGGCATTGTCCCTATGACGAAGTAGTCCACCGCGACAACATGGTGATCACCACGTAAGAACTTGTAGCAGCGCGCACGGCGCGCAGAAGTAACATCCTATTGATGTTTGCATTGTGAAGGATCCAGGCCGACCAACGGGAGGCCGGGTGAGTCGGGCTCCCGTTGGTCGCCCTCGCGCGTTGAGTGTGCAAGCGTCAATAAGCCCCTAGCACCGATCGACCCATGCCCCACACCGCCCATCCGATCGCCGCCACGCGGATTCCCTGTTTCGGTTTCGAGACCAACGAAGACGCTGCCCGGCACGTCGCCCAGATGATCGCCAACACGATCCGCGAGCGCAGCGCCTTCGGCCAGCAGGCGGTGCTCGGGTTGCCGACCGGCTCGACGCCGGTGGGCGTGTATCGCGAGCTCGTGCGAATGCATCGCCAGGAAGGGCTCGATCTGTCGCGCGTGGTGACGTTCAACCTGGATGAATACTACGGTCTGCGCTCCGATCGGCTGCAGAGCTACCACCGTTGGATGAACGAGGCGTTCTTCGACCACGTCAACATCGCCAGGGAGAACGTCCACTTGCTCGACGGCACGGTGCCCCCGGAAGACGTCGAGGAGCACTGCCGGCGGTTCGAGGACACGATTCGCCGCGCCGGCGGGATCGACCTGATGCTGCTGGGGATCGGCCGCAACGGCCACATCGGCTTCAACGAGCCGTTCTGCGATCGCCACAGCCGCACCCGGCTGATCACGCTTGATCCGGTCACCCGAAAGGACGCCGCCAGCGACTTTTTCCACGAAGAGAACGTTCCCACCCAGGCCCTGACCATGGGCATCGGCACGATTTTCGAGGCCCGCAAGGTAATCCTGATCGCCTTCGGCGAGCACAAGGCCCCGATCGTCCGCGAAGCGGTCGAGGAGCCGGTCGCGGATCGGGTGCCGGCCAGCTATTTGCAGGAGCACGTCAGCGCTTCGGTGATCGTCGATGAGGCCGCGGCGGCCGAGCTGACCAGCGTGGCCACGCCCTGGATCCTCGGCCGCGTCGAGTGGACCGACGAGTTGATCAAGCGGGCCGTGCTTTGGCTGTGCGAGCGGACGGGCAAGGCCCTGTTGAAGCTCGACGGGCAGGACTTTCGCCGGCACAACCTGCACCAACTGCTCCGCGACCACGGGCCGTCGCAACAACTGGCCCATCGCGTGTTCAAGTGGATGATGGACACGATCGAGTACAAGCCGGCCGGACGCGAGCCCCGCCGCGTGCTCGTCTTCAGCCCCCATCCCGACGACGACGTGATCAGCATGGGCGGCACCATGATCCGGCTGGTCGAGGACGAGCACGAAGTGCACGTGGCCTATATGACCAGCGGCAACATCGCCGTCTTCGACCACGACGCCCGGCAGGTGGCCGATCTGGTTACCGAACTGAACCGCCGCTTCGGCATCGACATGGAGAAGTCGCCGGCCCTGGAGGCGGAGGTAGTCCGGGCTCTGACCCAAAAGGAGCCCGGCGAGCCCGACCGGGACGAAGTCCTCCGCATCAAGGAGCTGATCCGCTGGAGCGAAGCCAAGGCGGCCGCCGGCGTGTGCGGCTGCCGGGAGGAGAGCCTGCATTTTCTGAATCTGCCCTTCTACCAGACGGGCACGGTCGCCAAGAAGCCGATTACCGCGGAAGACGTGGCGCTGGTCCGCGAGCTGATCGAGCAGGTCGAGCCCGCCCAGGTCTACGTCGCCGGCGATCTGTCCGACCCGCACGGCACGCACCGGCTCTGCGCGGAAGTGATCTTCAAGGCCTTGGAGACGATCGAAGCGGAGACGGGCAAGCGGCCGGAGGTGCTGCTGTATCGCGGCGCGTGGCAGGAATGGGCCTTGCACGTGATCGACATCGCAGTGCCGCTGAGCCCGGGCGATCTGAAGCTGAAGAAGACGGCCATCTTCCGCCACGAGTCGCAGAAGGATTCGGCCCTGTTTCCCGGCCCCGACGACCCCCGCGAGTTTTGGCAACGCGCCGAAGACCGCAACCGCCACACGGCCGATCTCTACAACCAGATCGGTCTGCCGGAGTATTACGCCATGGAGGCGTTCGTGCGGTGGGAACGGTGAAGGAGCCAGGCGGCGGCGTTCGCGTGAGACGGACTCGTCGCTGAATGCGCAGGAATTCAGATTGGCCTGATAAGGCCGCGAAACGTGCCCGGCCTATTCCGCCAAGAGTCCCTGCCGCTCGCCCGACCGCCGGCAGCGATGCAGCGTCATCAGCGCAAACGCCGTGCCGTATTGCTGATGGTAGTCGTAGAACGGATAGTCCCACCAGCAGCCGTCCTTCTCTTGCAGACCAAGCATCAGGTGGGCCAGTTGGTCCCGGTGCGGGCCGCGGGCCGCCGGCGGTAGCTGCTCGATGCACAGCGCCGCGTAGTAATGGCCGTAGTAGTAGAAGTAGCCGGCCACCTGGAACCATGATTCGTGCGGAATGGGGCGCTTGCGGCCGATGTCGAGCCAGCCGTTGCGGGCGAACAGCCGATCGAGCCACGCCGCGAGCACTTCGTCGGTCACCAGCTTGTCGCCCCAGAGCCGCATCGCCAGGTTGCACGCCTGGGAACGCCCCAGGCTGCCGGCCGGGCGGTTGATGCCCCGCATGGGCGTCATCTTCAGATACTCGCCGTAGCAGTAGCTGAAGTCGGCCTTGCGCTGCCGGCGGATCGACTCGACGCCTCGGGTGACCAGCCGCTCGGGAATCTCGACCCCCCGTTGCCGCGCGTCGTCGAACGCCACCAGCACGGTGGCCGTAACGAAGCTGATCGTCGAGCCGCCGGGACGCTGCGTGCCGAAATCAGAATCGTAATAGCACCACCCGCCGTCGACGCACTCGTAGCGGCGGAGCATGTCGATCTGCTGCTCGATCATGCCGAGGATCTTCTCGCGGCGCGGCGCGTCTTCGCTCCGGCGGTCGAGCATGCAGGCCAGGGCCTGGATCGAATAGGCGTGGGCCCAACTGTTGTAGATCGCGTCGGGCGTTGCCCGCCGCACCTGGGGCAGATTCTCGTACATCCATGCCTCGCCCCGCTCGATCGCCTCGACCACTTCGGGCTTGTCGCCGCCGGTCTCGATCAGCGCTGAAATGCACAGTGAGGTGACCGCCGCGCGGAACGCGTGGTGGGCGCCCGGCACCGGGGCGTAGATGTTCAGCCCCTTGGTCCTGCGGGCCGCGCCCCACGACCCGTTCGGGTTCTGCCGCTTCAGCAGGAACTCGACTCCGCGGCGAATCGACGCGTCGATCTCGGCGGGGGCCGGCGTGGCCACCGGCTGCGGTCTGGGCCCGGTGGTGGCCAACGGCGACGGTTTCGCGGGCGGAGTCTCCGCCGCCCAAAGGGTCGCGCCGATCAGCATCAACGCGGCCGCCAGAGTACATCGTGTGGGCATCGTGGGTTCTTTCGCCGGGAGTACGGGGCCAGGGCAACCGTCGCCGATTCCGGGGTTCTTCTTGGCAGGCGACTAACTCTCCTTCTTCGCGGCCTCGTCCTTCTTGGCAGCGCCATTCTTCTTCGCCGAACCGTTCTTCTTGCCAGCGTCGCTCTTCTTGGCGTCGTCGTCCTTCCCGGGTGGCTCGGCCAGAATTTCGTCGCCCGCGGCAAGCCCCTTGAGAATCTCGACCTTTTCGTTGGTCCGCCTGCCGACCGTGACCGGCCGCTTCTTCGGCTTGCCCTTCTTGTCCAACACGTAGACGAACTGCTTGTGCCGGTCGGTTTCGTCGGCTTCAAGCGCCTTGGGCGGAATCGTGACGGCCTTCTTGTTTTCGTAGGCGGTCAGCGTCAGCTTGCAGGTCATGCCGGGCACGAGGGCTTCGGCGTCGCCGTCCAGGGCCACGGTGATTCGTGAGTCGAAGCTGCCGGCGCTCATCGGGACGGCGCCCACCTGATCGACGATCGCCGTGAGCTTCATCTCGGGGAAGCCGGTCGGGACGGCCGTACCCTGGATTCCGGCCCGGACTTTGTGCAGTTCCGCCTCGGCCACGGTTGCCCGAATGATCATCGGCCGCGTCTTGACGATCGTCATGAAGATGCTGTTGGCCGAGAGGCTGCCGCCGGGGCGGATACCGCTGGAACCGGAATTGGAGCTGGAGAGCTTTCCGCGGCTGAACTTGCCGTGATAGACGATACCGCCGACCGGCGCCTTGACGTTCATCGCCCCCCGATCGGCCAGCAGCTTCTCCAGCCGCTCGGCCGACCGTTCCCGGGCGACCTGAAGCTTCTGAACTGCCAGCCGCTGTCTCTTCAGAGCGACGGGCATCGTCACCTTGCCGTCCTGGTAAGCGAGATCGGAGCGCTGGGTCGACTCCTTCTGGCTCACGTCGCGCCGGGGAATCACCACTTTCAGCAGCCGGTCGTACAGGAGCTTGTCCTGTTCGAGATAGAACCTCGCATATTCCACGTCGCTGCGCGCCCGTTTCAGAATGATCTCCTCGGTCTCTTCCGTCAGCTCGTCGGCCTGGTACATCTTCTCAAGCTGGCGGAGCTCTTCCTCCTGGTATTCCAGGTATTCCTGCGACGATTTGAGCATGAACTCCGCGCTCTTGAGCGACAAGGGACGGCTGACCTTGAGGTAGTAGTCTTGGTCCTCGTGGACGATTTTGTGGCCGCGCTCGGCCGCCTCCAGATCCATCGGTGTGGTCTTCTCCATCATGGCCAACTGCTGCTCGGCCAGCTTCAGGTCCAGATCGGACATCTGTTGGTCGGTCCGCAGGTCCTTGATCGCCCGATCGATGTCCTCGGTATCGAGCGCCACGAGCAGATCGCCCTGTTTGACGCGGGTGCCGTGCTCCACCGTCTTGAGCACTTTGAAACTGGTCCAGACCTCGGGCTTCAAGGTCAATTCCGTGGCCTTTTGGGCCTCGAAGGCGCCGTCGAGCGAAACTTCGATCTTGAAGGGTTCTTGCTGGGCCTTGACGGTTGCCGGCTTGGCGGGGGCGTCCGTCGGAGCCGCGTCCTTCTTGGGTTCCTCCTTCGGCGCATCCTGCTTCTCGGACCCTTCTGCCGTGGCCGGCTGTTGCTCCGACTGCTGCTTGTCCGCCTGCTTCTTACCCGCCTGTTCTTCGTGCGGCTGTTTCTGCTGTTGCTTCTGGGCTTCGTCCCGCTCCGAATCCTCCTGGGGCGACCCCGACTGATCGGCGTCCTGAAGCAGTGTGGTCGTGGCGAAGGCCGGGCGGCCGGCCAGGACGGCCAGGGCCAACAGACAACAGCCTACGGACAAGGTGCAGCGTTTCATTCGGTCGTCTCCTCCAACGTTTGCTGGGATAAGGTGGGGTCGAGGCAGATGGCTGGGTGGTGCAATGTGCTCAGAAGGCTGCACGCACGCCCTGTTTTCGGAAAACTCGGCTCAATCCATCCATTGTCTCATGCCGTCGGGCGGATCGCAAGTAGCATCCCCCCTGACATGGCTAGAAACCGAGGTCGCGGCTGGTTTCGTGATGGGCAGAGGTATCGAACTCTGCTCTCCGGCACGAGTGGGACCTGTACCGCCTGGAGGGGGGAAGATGACGCTACTGAAACCCCCACGAGACATGCCCCCCTAAAGCAGGTCGCTTGTTGTCTATCTAACGATCTGCTAACAATAAACTAATGGGGCAATAGCATGATCCTGATTGTTGGCTAACAATGCCCTAACACTTTCCTAACAATCGCTTCAGGTCGCAGTGGCTCCTTCTGTGTGCCGCGATCGTGCAGAGGCGACACGAGCACTCTCAGGCATGACGGACTCCGTGGAACAACAGCGCGCCCGTTGGCTGACGCGACTGATGGTTTTCGTCTGTGCCATCTACGTTTTCTTGGCCGCGATCGAGCTGTTTGGGGACGCGTTCAAGATGATGGGCAAGGGCACGGCCGATGCGATGTTCTGCGGGTTGGAGAATCCGTTTGCGGGTCTGGCGGTGGGGATCATCGTCACCGCGATCCTGCAAAGCTCTTCGGCGACGACCAGCACCGTGGTGGCCATGGTAGGGGCGCAGACACTGTCGCTGCGCTGTGCCATTCCGATCATCATGGGAGCCAACATCGGTACTTCGATTACCTGTGCCATCGTGTCGCTGGGGCACATCACGGAGAACGTGGCTTTCCGTCGCGCCTTCGCCGGCGCCACCGTGCACGGCTTCATCAACCTGTTGACGGTCGTCGTGTTGCTGCCGCTGGAGTTGAGTACCGGCATCATGGAGAAATCGGCCAGATGGATGGTCGAGAATCTGCCATTGGCGAGCCACGGAGGATCGTTCAAGAGCCCCGTCAAGACGGCCGTGGGTTGGCTCGCCGAGAAGATCGAGTGGTGTTTCCGCGAGGCGCTGGAAACGGTGGGCTTGCTCGACGTCCGGGAAACGGCCGCCAAGGCTGCACAAGCGAGCCAAGGAGAGTCTTCGCTGCTGGCGGGCATGCTCGCCGTGTTTGCCCTGATCATGATTATCGCCTCCCTGGTCGTGATCACCAAGAACATGAAGGCGTTGATGGCCGATCGCATCGAGGAGTGGCTCAACCGCGTGCTCAGCCGCAACGGACTGCTGGGGCTTGCCATCGGGATGGTGGTCACCGCCGTAGTGCAGTCCTCCAGCATCACCACGTCGCTGCTGATCCCGATGTTCGGGTCGGGTGTGTTGGCCCTGGAGGCCGGTTTCCCGATCATGTTGGGAGCGAACGTCGGAACAACGATCACCGCGCTGCTGGCCGCCGCCGTGGCCGGACCGGCCGGACTGACGATCGCGTTGGTGCACACCCAGTTCAACCTGCTGGGAACGATGATGTTTTTACCCTTCAAGCGCATGCGACAGATTCCCATCTTCCTGGCCGACACGCTGGGAGCGGCCGCCGAGCGGAACCGGCTGTGGGTGGCGGCCTACATGGTGACCGTCTTCCTGTTGTTGCCGGCGGCGGGGATTCTGATCTGGAAATAATCGAGTGCCAAGAGGTCGCCCATGTTTGACTGGTTTTTAAGCAGCACCGAGACCGGTGCCCCGGGGCTGGAGAAGATGCGGGCCGCGTTCGGCCAGATGCTCGACGCCGGCCGGCACATCTTCGACACGGCCTCCAATGCGTTCCTGGGAGGCACCGACCTGGACGTGATTCGGCGGGACTTGTTCGACACCGACAAGCGGATCAACCGGGCCGAACAGCAAATCCGCCGGCAAATCGTCGTCCATGCCTCGGTGCATGGCGCGACCGAGTTTCCCTCGTGCCTGGTTCTGATGAGTGTCGTGAAGGACGCCGAGCGGGTCGGCGATTATGCCAAGAACATCTTCGACCTTGCCGCGCTGTCGCCACACCCCCCCAGTGGCGAAGACCGCAATCGCCTCGTCGAGCTCAAGGACCGCATCTCCCACATGATGGCCAGTTGCCGAGAGATCTACGACAGCTACGACGCGGACGGGGCCACCGCGTTGATCCGCGAGGCCCAGGAAGCCGAGGACATCTGCGACGAGCAGATTCACGATCTGCTGGGGGCCCAACGGGACGTCGATCTTCCGGCGGCGTACGTCTTGGCCTACCGCTATTTCAAGCGGGTGATCTCCCACACGCGGAACGTCGCGTCCAGCGTGATTCAGCCGATCGACAAGCTCGACTTTCCCTCCAAGCCGCCCGAGGGGGCGGCGACTGACGAGTGACACACGCCGGCTCCCGTTGGCCGCCCTCGCGCATTGAGTGTGCAAGCGTCAATACAGAGAGACTATCGAACCTCATGGGCCGTGGAAGCGGCGTAGTCGCGCTCGCAGCCCATGCTCATGATCTGCGCGACTTCGCATGAAACTGTTGTCATCAAAAGACTTATCGCCGCTGGCAAGGGTTTCTCCAAAACACGAAAGCCAACGGTGCTGCGTTTTTGTTGGCGATCAATTTGGCCGGACTTGGATTTCGGAGCACGTTCTAACAGAACGCTAACAAATACCCCCGCCTGGCCGGGTGGCCGTCCTTGACAGTCCGCTGCTGCGGACCGCATACTGAATTGGCATGGATGAAGTCGGCAAGCTGCTGCGAGGCATGTCGAGAGCGAGTGTGTTCCAGCACGATTGAGCTTGTGGATCCGTGCTTCTCTTCCCAAGGAATCCTACTGGGAACCCGGAATCCCAAACGGCTTGGCTGGAAACACGGTCTAGTACGGTCCGGTTATTTAGGGCGCGCAGGCAGGAGAGGATTCCCGACTGGAACCCTATTTGCGTAGTGAACCGAAGAGAGGCAAGATGAAGGTCAGCAACGATTCGCCTCGCCACACGCTCCGCCGTGGGCTCCTCAGCAAGCATCACGCCTCCCGGTTTCAGTTCGGGATGCTGTTCATACTGACGTTGGCCCTGGCCGTGCCGGCGGTGAAGGGATTGTTCGCCACCGGCGCCGCGGCGGCCGAGCCGAGCGCCGAGACGATCGACGAGCAGGTCCCCCCGGCCGACAAGCCGGCCGACGCCGCCTCGCCGGCCGGCCAGAACATGCAGCGCGAGATCACCAAACTGATTCCCAATCAGAAGGTGCTTCAAGGCTCTCCCCCCACGGTGATCGACCTGGACGGCCTGTTCGGCGACACGGAGGTTGTTCTCGGCGGCGGCCCGCTGATCTACGAGATTGCCTACAACAAAAAAGATTCGGTCGGCGACGCGACCATCGACGGCAGCAGGCTCATCCTGAAATGGGGCAAGGTAGGCAGCACCGAAATCACCCTGCGCGTGAGAAACGAGCAGACCGGCAGGTTGTTGGACAACCGCGTCAACGCCGAGGTCTGGCAGCCCGACTATTGGATGCTGGCACTGACCGTCATCGGCGGGCTGGGCATCTTCCTGTTGGGTATGAAGAACATGTCCGAGGGCTTGCAGGCGGTGGCCGGCGCCGGATTGCGGCGGATGATCAGCGCGGTCACCGACAATCGGCTGATGGCCACCGGTGTCGGCTGCCTGGTGACGATGCTGATCCAGTCCAGCTCGATCACCACGGTGATGGTTGTGGGCTTCGTCAACAGCGGCTTCATGACGCTCTCCCAGGCGATCGGCGTGATCATGGGCGCCAATATCGGCACCACGATTACCGGCTGGATCCTGGCGCTGAAGATCGGCAAGTACGGGTTGCCCATGCTCGGCGCGGCAGCCTTTGCCTACCTCTTCTCCCGGCGCGATCGGGTGCACTTTGTCGCCATGGCCGTGATGGGGTTGGGCATGGTGTTCTTCGGCCTGGAGTTGATGAAGGACGGGTTCTCCATCGTCAAGGACCTGCCCGCCTTCGAGGCGTGGTTCGCCACCTTCGCCGCCGACACGTATTTCGGCGTGTTGAAGTGCGCGGTCGTCGGTTGTGCGGTAACGTTCATCGTGCAGTCCTCCTCGGCCACCCTGGGGATCACGATCTCGCTGGCGGTCACCGGCGTGATTTCCGTCCAGACGGCCGGCGCACTGGTGCTGGGCGAGAACATCGGCACCACGATCACCGCCTTCCTGGCCTCGTTCGGGGCCACCGTCAACGCCAAGCGGGCCGCCTACTACCACATGGTCTTCAACATCATGGGCGTGGCCTGGATCACGGCCATCTTTGTTCCCTTCTACTTCCCTTTCATCCAGTGGTTCGTGGAAAACTCGGTGGACGTCCTGCCGGGCATCGGCGACGGCCCGGAGGCCACAATCGCCATGACGCACTCGATCTTCAATATCGCCAACACGATCCTGTTCTTGCCCTTCGTTCAGGTGTTTGCCCGGCTTCTGCAGCGCGTGGTGCCACAGCGGGCCAAAGAGGAGAAGCCGCACCTGACGAGTCTCGACATCCGTATGCTGGAGACCTCCGCGATCGCCATCGAGCAGTCGCGGGTCGAGGTGCTGCGGATGGCCAACGGTTGCAACAAGATGGCCGGATGGCTCCGGGAGATCCTGACCCAGGACGTGCCCGACCAGAAGATCGTGCAGAAGACGTTCCATCGCGAGGAGGTGCTCGACGCGGTTCAGGACGAGATCGTGGCGTTCATGGCCCATCTGCTTTCCGGCAATATCTCGCTGGAAGTGAGCGAAGAGGCCCGCCGCCAGGTGCGGATGGCCGACGAGTACGAATCGGTGAGCGATTACCTGGCCAACGTGCTGAAATCGCACCTGAAGCTGGAGCAGGCGGGATTGCGTTTCTCCCAGGACGACATGGACAAGCTGCTTCAGTTGCACGACATGGTGGCGGAATACCTGGATATGATCGGCACCGCCTGCCGGCAGCGCGTGCCCGAGATCATTACCAAGGCGCATTCGCAAGGCCACGCCATCACCCTGCGGGTGAAGGAACTGCGCGAACGATTCCTCCGCAAGATGTCGGAAGAGAGGCTGGACGCCCAGTTGATCGTGGCGTACACCGCCCAACTGAACGCCTACCGGCGCGTGCGCGAGCATGTGCTGAACATTGCCGAGGCGTTGGCCGGCGAGAAATAGCCGCCTTGGGCCACACCTGCCCTTTTCCGGACCCAGCCGCGAACTCTGCCGGAGCACCCAGTCTCTGACAGGCCCCCGAATGTGCCATCCACATGGCCCCCCTCCAGGGTGGCCTGCAAACGGAGCGGTCGCGCGCCTGCGTGGACACACCGCTGCGCCTCGGATACGCCAGCCGTTGGTCGAAAAGGTCGGGTTGGGTACTAACCGGTTTCTAACACTCCGCTTATCATGCTCCAACAGACGCCTTCGATAATTCAACGCAGCCGAAGGGTCGCCCAAGGGTTGCCTGCGGTTGGTTTTGTCGCTCCAATGCAACCGTTGGAGGGCTCAAACGGTTTGTCGGTTCTGTTAGGACTTTGTATGGGAGGGATTCAGGTGTTTTACCGATCTTTTTGCGCTGTGCTAATCATTGCCGCGCTGGCAATCTTCGCGGCCGGCTGTGGCCGAAGGGACGCGTCGGGACCGGCCGGCGGCGACCAGCGGACCATTCGCATCGAAGGCTCCGACACAATGGTCAACCTGGCCCAGGCCTGGGCGGAAGACTACAACAAGAAATTCCCCGGTATCAGCGTCCAAGTGCTCGGCGGCGGCTCCGGCGTGGGCATTGCCAGCCTGACTGACGGCAATTGCGACATGGCCAACGCCAGCCGCCAGATGAAGCCGAAGGAGATCGAACGGGTCAAGGACAAACGGGGGGTCGAACCGGTCGAGCACATCGTCGGCTACGACGCCCTGGCAGTCTACGTCCACAAGAACAACCCGGTTGATACGATTACTATCGATCAGTTGGCCGAGATCTACGGCGAGGGCGGCACGATCACCAACTGGTCCCAGATACCCGGCGGCGCCGATCTGGAGATCACTCGCGTCAGCCGCCAGAACAATTCGGGAACCTATGTCTATTTCCGCGAAGCCGTGCTGGGGCCGAAGCGAGAGTACAAGCTCGGCTCCATCGATCAGAGCGGGTCGAAGGACGTGGTCGCCCTGGTTTCCAAGACGCCGGGCGCCATCGGCTACAGCGGCATGGGCTACGCCACGCCGGAGGTGAAGATGCTGAACATCTCGTCGGCCAAGGGGGAGCCGGGCGTGCCGCCAACCGTCGAGAACGCCAAGGACGGCTCCTATCCGATTACCCGGCCGCTGTACATCTACACGGCCGGCGAGGCGACGGGGCTGCTGAAGGAGTTTCTCGACTGGATCAATTCGCCGGCGGGCCAGAAAGTGGTTTTGCACCTGGGCTACGTTCCGGCGCACAGCCCGGAAGAGGATGCCGGCGGGGGCGGCGCGGCATCCGACGCCAGCACGGACACTGACACCAGCACGGACACTGACACCTAAGGACGCGCAGAAGAGCAAGTCGGGGGATACATGAAAGAGGAAGGACGGTCCACAGCGATGTCCAGCGAGATTCGCCCCGTTTCCCGCCCGGGGATCCAATGGGTTTACCGGATGATCGAACGGCTCATCGAGTTGACGATCATGTTGTGCGGTTGGAGTTCGATCCTCTTCGTCTTCGCGATCTTCTATTTCGTCTTTCGCGAAGCGGCGCCCATGCTGTTCGGGGACCTGAACCTGGTCGAGTTCTTCACCAGCCCCAATTGGCGGCCGGCGTCGGAAATCCAGCCGCAGTACGGCGTGCTGGCGTTACTGGTCGGCTCGTTGTCGGTCACGGCCTTGGCGATGGTCTTGGCCGTGCCGTTCGGGCTGGGGGCGGCGATCTACGTTTCCGAGTTCTGCGGCGGCAAGCTCAAGGAGGTGCTGAAGGTCGTCATCGAGTTGCTTTCCGCCATTCCTTCGGTCGTTTGGGGATTTGTCGGCTACATGGTCCTGGGTCCGCTCATCATGCAGCTCAGCGGAGCCCCCGTCGGCGTCAATGTGCTCAACGGCGGAATCATCCTGGCGTTGATGAGCGTGCCGATCATCGTGTCGGTCGGCGAAGACGCGCTGAAGGCCGTCCCCGACTCGTACCGCGAAGCGGCCCTTTCGCTGGGCGCCAGCCGCTGGGAAATCGTCTGCCGAGTGCTGTTTCCGGCCGCCAAGAATGGGCTGCTGGCCGCCGTGCTGCTGGGCGTGGGCCGCGCCATCGGAGAAACCATGGCCGTGTTGATGGCCACCGGACACGCCGTGCAGATTCCCCACAGCCTGTTCGATCCCATCCGCACGCTGACGGCCACGATCGCCGCCGAGCTGGGCGAGACCGTGGAAGGGGACGACCACTACCGGGTGCTGTTCGTGATCGGCGTGGTGCTGTTTGCGGTGACGTTCGTCGTCAATCTGATCGCCGATCTCGTGGTGAAAGGGATTCGCAGTGAAAAGGCCTGATCACGACGACCAGCGGCTGGCGTATTTCGTTTCGCCCGAGCCGGGCGCCACCAACGGCGTTCAACCGGCCCGGCCGTTGGGCACGCTGGAGGAGGCTTTGGCGGCAGTCGGTCGTCGCGCCCGGGCGGCCAACGGCAGGCAAACCGCCCGGGCGGATTCCGACGTGGAGATCGTCTGCGGCCAGCCCGGCGCTGGTGGGCGTTCGCGCCGCCGGCCCCGCTATCATTTCTTCGTGGACCTGGCGGGCGAGGGTTCCGGAGGAGACGGAACCGAGCTGCAGCCGTTTCGCGACGTGCACTCGGCCATCGAGGGCATCGCGCAACTGCGGCATTCAGGTCGATTGGAGCTTCGCCCGGGTGATCGCATCCGCCTTTCCCCGCATCGAGTTTTTGCACCGTCCCGCCTGGAGAACTGGAGGGAGACCAAGGAGACCATCGCCAAGTACATCTTCCTGGCCATGACGATGAGCCTGGTGCTTCCCGTGGTCGCCATTCTCGGATACTTGTTGATTCGGGCCTGGCCGGTGCTGACTCCCGCCTTCTTTCTGGAGAATCCGAAGAACTACATGACCAGCGGCGGCATTTGGGCTCCGCTGGTGGGCACGTTCTTTCTGGTGGCCATCTCGCTGCTGGTGGCCGCCCCCATCGGCGTGCTCTCCGGGGTGTATCTGAACGAGTACGCCCGCGATAACTGGCTCACGCGCCTGATCAACCTGGCGGTGGTCAACCTGGCGGGCGTGCCGAGCATTGTTCATGCCCTTTTCGGCGTGGGGGCCTTTGTGCTGTTCGCCGGCATGGGGCGTTCGGTGCTGGCCGCTTCCTGCACGTTGGCCGTGATGACGCTGCCGGTGATCATCACCAGCACGCGCGAGGCCCTGGCATCGGTGCCGATGGCGTTTCGCGAGGCCTGCTGGAACATGGGGGCCACCCGCTGGCAGACCATCCGCACCATTGTCCTGCCCAATTCGATCAGCGGGATCCTCACGGGCGTGATTCTCCAGGTATCGCGAGCGGCGGGTGAGACCGCTCCGATCCTCTTTACCGGCGCCGTGTTCTACGTGCCGGTGCCCGACCACGGCTGGACGTCCTTTTTCCCCTACGGCCTGGGCGATCGCTGCATGGCCCTGTCGATGCACTTGTTCACTCTGGCCACTCAGGTCCGCGGCGTTTCCGAGGAAACCCAGTACGGCACGGCGGTCGTGCTGATCGGCCTGGTACTGATCGTCAACAGCGTCTCGATCGGCGTGCGGAGCTATCTCCGCTCGCGGAAGAAATGGTAGGCCGCCCGATGGTTGCACACGTTCGCTTCCAAGACGTCCACGTGTCGTACGGGGACAAGGTGGCCTTGCAGGAAGTCTCGCTGGAGATCCCCCGCAACCAGATCTTCGGGATCATCGGCCCGGCGAACTCCGGAAAGACGACGCTGCTGAAGTGCATCAACCGGACCATCGACTTCGTTCCGGCGGCGAGGGTCCGCGGCGAGGTGTCCGTCGACGGGCAGGACGTCTTCCGCATCCGCAACGTCTACGGGCTGCGGCGGCGGATCGGCATGGTGTTTCCCTTGCCGGTGGGGCTGCCGCTGACCGTGTACGACAACGTGGCGTACGCCCCGCGCCGGGCCGGGCTGCACGATCGCGACCAGCTCGACGCCCTGGTCGAGAAGTGCCTGCGGCAGGCCGTGCTCTGGGACGAGGTGAAAGACCGCCTGGACCAGCTCGGCACGAAGCTTTCCGGGGGGCAGCAGCAACGGCTGACGCTGGCCCGGGCCCTTTCCCACCGCCCCGAGATCCTCTGCCTCGACGAATTCTCCATCGCCATCGATCCGGTGACCACGATGAAGATCGAGGACGTGCTGTTGGAGTTGAAGAACGAGATGACGATCATCCTGGTGACCAACCTGGTCCAGCAGGCCCACCGGCTGGCCGACCACACGGCGTTCTTCAACGCCTCGCGGCTGGTCGAAGTGGGAGCGACGGAGAAGATCTTCACCGAAGCGGACAACGAGCTGACCCGCGGATACGTGACAGGAGGCTTCGGATAATGACCGTCGCAACGGACTCTTCCACGCGAACACACTACAGCATTCAGACCAGGGACTTGAACCTCTGGTACGGCAAGTTCCAGGCGCTGAAGAACGTAACCGTCGACATCCGCCCGCGTCTGATCACCTCGCTGATCGGCCCTTCGGGCTGCGGCAAAACGACCTTGCTGCGCTGCTTCAACCGGATCAACGAGCGGTACGGGAATGTGACCACGACCGGCGAGGTGACGATCTTGGGCAGGAACGTGTACGACGAGGACATCTCGCTGAGCGAGTTGCGCAAATCGGTGGGCATGGTCTTCCAGCGGCCCAACCCGTTGCCGATCTCGATCTACAAGAACGTGCTGTTTGGCATCCGCACGCACACCCGCCGCGGCGCCTTCCCCCGACATCAGCGCGACGAAATGGTCGAATCGGCGTTGCGCGACGTGCAGCTCTGGGACGAGGTCAAGGATCGGTTGAGGCGGCGGGCGACCCACCTGACGCTCGAACAGCAGCAGAAGCTCTGCATTGCCCGGCTCTTGCCGCTGAAGCCGCGGGTGATCTTGATGGACGAGCCCTGCTCGGCACTGGACGCCGAGGGGACGGAGCGGGTGGAAGCGCTGATCGGCGATTTGAAACGGCAATACACCATCGTGATCGTGACCCACAACATGGCCCAGGCGCGACGCGTCAGCGACGAGTGCATCTTCATGCTCTTGGGCGAGATCATCGAACACGACGATACCGTGCAACTGTTCCTCAATCCCCATAAAGAACAGACCGAAATGTACATCGAGGGCCGCTACGGCTAGCCGCCCGTCGAAGGAAGCGGCGCGGGCGTCGCCGGCTGCCGCCCTCTTGTGGCCAAGGCAAGTCCCCGGGAAGTAATTGTGAAGGGCTCATGAAAAAACTCGAACAGGAATTGGAGCAATTGCGGGAGCGCGTCGCCAAAATGGGCGACCTGGCCGAGGCGATGGTCGTCGAGGCCATCGTCGCGCTGGGGGAACCTCTCGACGACAGCCACTTCCAGCGAATCCAGGCCGAAGAAGACCGGCTCGACCAGCTCCAGCTCGATATCGACAAGGAGGCCATCCGCCTGCTGACCGTCTACGGGCCGGTGGCCGCGAATCTCCGCATGATCCTCTCCGTCTCGCGGATCAACTCGGAGCTGGAACGGATCGGCGACCAGACCGTCAGCATGTGCAACCACATCCAACTGATGGTCTCCAAATCCGACGAGACCCTGCTGCCGCAGTTCCAGGGCATGGCCCGCCTGGTGCGGGCAATGCTCCACGACACGCTGAAGGCCTTCCGCCTGGAAGACAGCCGCAAGGCCAAGTCGACCATGGCCAACGACGAGCTGGTCGACGTGCTTAACGACGAGATCATCCGCGAGTTGCTCGGCGGCGACCGCTCCAACGGCGCCGGGCGGCGCGAGGTCGCCGGCGCCGTGGCCCAGATCATGATCTCGCAATCCCTGGAGCGGATCGGCGATCAGGCCTGCAACGTCTGCGAGCAGATCGTCTACATGGTCGAAGGGGCCGACATCCGGCACCGACACCCCGCCTGAGCCATGCTCCGGGGCGGCGCGCGACGCCGCCATGGCCCGGTTCCCTCGGGCAGATTGTGCCCCATCATCCGGGCCGCCGGCGTCGATCGGTTTATGCTGCGGTCCGCTACCGGCCGATGATCATAACAGGTCGGTCCCGCCGGGACATGGCCCCCCATTCGCGTGGCTCACCTGCCGGAAAGTTGTCCGCCATGCCACGCACGCTCGCCATCGCCACGTTCGGACTGTTGATCTTCGGTTGCCGCCATGCGAGCTGCGCCGAGCAGTCCGCCTCGACTCGGTTCGCGCCGACCGCCGCGCGCGCCACCGGCATCCCACACGCAACTGATCGGCCGTGGCCCTCGTGGCTCATTCGCGGCCAGGCGGGCGAGGAACCGCTGGTAACCGACCGGCCCGACTTCACCGAGTCGAGCAGCACGGTCGGCCTCCGGCGACTCCAGATCGAATCAGGCTACACCTACCTTCGCGACGCCTCGGCGGGAGTCACCACCGACGGCCATCTGCTGCCCGAGTTGCTGTTGCGCTACGGGGTCAGCGACGACTTCGAGCTGCGCGTCTTCTGGGCAGGCTACGCCTTTGAAAAAGAGCGAGACGCCGCTACCCGGTCGAGCCGACAGGGCAGCTCCGACGTCGCCTTCGGCTTCAAAAGAGACTTGTTGTCGCAAGATGGATGGACTCCGGAGGCGGCGGCGATCGCTTCCGTTTCCCTCCCCTGCGGCCACGACGATTTCGGCAGCCCCCAGGCCGATACGGAGCTGCGTCTGGCGTACGGCTGGGAGATCAACGACTGGCTATCGGTGGGAGCGAACACCGGTGCAGGCTTCGGCGCGCCCGAAGGCGTTTACCGGTCGACATTCCTGCAATCGATCGCTGCGGGCGTGGTCCTGACCGATCGGCTGGGCATGTATCATGAGTGGATCGGCCTGATGCATCGCGGAGCGGACGATTCACGACCCGAGCACTACTACAACGGTGGCCTGACTTTCCTGCTCAGCCCGAACTTGCAGCTCGACTGGCGGGCCGGCGTCGGCCTGACGAAGTCGGCTGGCGACTTCTTCACCGGCGCGGGCTGCTCCGTCCGGTGGTAGGCCCCTGCCGTCTTGCCGAAGTGCGGCAGGCTATCTCCCGCCTCCGCGCGGCAGCGTCGCCCCGCGGCTCTTCACCGCCCCCAATCGAAGAAACCGATCGATTCCAGCGATCGGCGCAGCTCGGTCGTTTGCTCCGGGCTCAAGGACACCAGCGGCAGCCGGGTGGGACCGCAGTCGGGTCCGACCAGACTCATGGTCGCCTTCAAGCCGGCCTGCCCCCAGCCTTTGAGGATTCCGTGGATCATCGCGACCGAGAGCCCCTGGCATCGCCGGGCTTCTTCGACGTCGCCGCTATCCATGGCGATGATCAAGCGGTGGTACAGCGGCGCGGCGAAGTTGTAGGTGCTGCCAACCGCGCCGGAGGCCCCGGTCGCCATGCCGGCCAGCAGCATTTCGTCGCGGCCGTGCAGCACGTCGTACCGGCCGCCGGCGATGTGCCTGAGCGCCTGGGCTTCGTTCATCAGCGCCGAGGTATGCTTGATGCCTACCAACGTCGGCAGCTTCTCGGCCCCGCGGCGCAGCAGCTCGCCCAAATCGAGGTCCACGCCCGTGATGCTCGGTATGTGGTAGTAGTAAAAGGGCAACTCGGGCGCGGCGGCGGCAATCTCGGCCAGGCAATCGACCAACACGGCGACCGAATCGGGCTTGAAATAGTACGGCGCCACCGCGGAAATCGCATCGGCCCCGATCGTCTGGGCATGGCCGGCCAGTCGGCGGGCGTCGGCCAGGCTGCTGTGTCCCACCTGAACGACCACGGGGATTCGCCCGGCGGCCGCACCGACAAACGCCGCGGCGGTCGCTTCCCGCTCCTCGACCGTCATCAACGGCCCCTCGCCCGTGCTGCCGCATACGTAGAACGCGGCGATTCCGTCGGCGATCAGCCGATCGACCATCGGGCCGACCCGATCGAGGTGCAGCGAGCCGTCGTCGCGCATCGGCGTGAACGTGGCGGCAACCAGGCCGGTCAGGCGAAACTCCATGCGTGCCGTCTCCATCTTTGTGGCGGGCTCCGGCGTGCCAATCAGTCTCTCGACAGCGCGTTCCTACTGCCGCCGCGCCAGGGCGTCGATCTCTTCCAGCTTGAAACGCACGCTGGCAATGTAGGGTGATTCGCCTTCGGTCCAATGGCCGTAGGTCGTGGCGACGAACGTCCCGTCGGGCAACACCACCAGACCCGGATAGGCACAGTCGCGGCCTTTGGTGTTGTCCATCAGCCGCACGCGGTACTGGCCTTCGCGGCCCCGGACCAGATCGTCGTACGTGCCAATCCACGCGACCCAGTCGCCGATCGGCTCCAGTTCCGACCACGTGTGGCCGTCGTCTTCGCTATGGGCCATGCGGATCGGATACAGCCCGGAAAACATGATCAGCCGCTTCGCGCCCCGCGGATCGATCGTGCGATAGAGCGTGGGTACTTCCAGCGAAGTGGCCCAACTCTTCGGCGTCGGCAGCCGCCGGCTCCAGGTCAGGCCCGCGTCGCGGCTGCGCTTCATCACGATCGCGCCGCGGCCGTGGCCCTTGGGGTACACGGCGATGATTGTCCGGTTGTCTTCCAGCAGCACGGTCGTGGGATGGCCGAGATATTGTCCCGGCTCGCGATCGACGATCACCTGGCGATGCGTCTCGGCGGCCAGATCGATGGTGGGGATGCTGTATCCGCGCGGCGGGGAGTCTTCGGCCGCTACCGCGCGGCACGTCACGGCTACGGCCATCGCCAAGGCGGAGCAAAAGATCGGATGGGTGCTCATGCGAAGGGTCCCCGCGGGGTCCGGTTACTGGGCGACGAACTGCTCGATGCGCGCAAACGACACCTCCAGGTTCTCCATGCTGGTGGCGAACGACACGCGGGCGTAGCCTTCGGCGCCGAACGCCGAGCCCATTACGGTGGCCACGTTCTGGCGGTCCAGAAGCTCCAGACACCACTGCGTGGAATTGTCGATCCGCACGCCGTTGTACGAGCGTCCCAGGTGCTCGCTGATATTGATAAACGCGTAGAACGCGCCGCCCATCTCCGCACAACTCAAACCCGGAATCTCGGCAATCCGCCGCGTGACGAGATCGCGCCGCTTGGTGAACTCCGCCAGCATCAGATCGACGCAATCTTGCGGGCCGGTCAGCGCGGCCACGGCGGCAAACTGGCTGATGCTGCACGGATTCGACGTCTCTTGGCTCTGCAGGCCGCCCATCGCCTTGGCCACGTTCGCCGGGGAGATCGTCCAACCGATCCGCCAGCCGGTCATCGCGTAGGTCTTGCTCACCCCGTGGACCAGAATCGTCCGCTCGGCCAGCCCGGGGCGCACCGTGGCGAAGCTGGCGAACGTGTGGCCCGGATAGACCAGCCGCTCGTAGATCTCGTCGGACACCACGAGCAGGTCGTGTTCGACGGCCAGATCGGCCAGCGCGCCCAACTCTTCCGGCGAGTACATGCTGCCGGTGGGATTCGAGGGGCTGCACAACAGCAGCATCTTCGTCTTGTCGGTCACGGCCGCGCGGAACTGTTCGGGCGTGAGCTTGAAATCATCTTCCTGGCGCGTTTGGACGATGGCGGGCACAGCTCCGGTGAGCTTGACCAACTCCGCATAGCTGACCCAATACGGCGCGGGAATGACCACCTCGTCGCCGGGGTTCAAGAGCACCGTGAACACGTTGTGCAACGCGTGCTTCGCCCCGTTGGCGACGACGACCTGTGCCGGATCGAACTGCAGCCCGTGCCTGGCCTGATACTGATCGACCACGGCCTGCTTCAACTCGGGGATCCCGCTGGCGACCGTGTAGTGGGTATGCCCCGCCTCCATTGCCTCCAGGGCCGCCTGGCAGATGTGCTGGGGGGTGGTGAAGTCGGGCTCGCCAAGACTGAGATCGTAGACCGTCCTGCCGGCGGCCTTCAGCTCCTTCGCCTTGGCCGCCATGGCCATGGTCGCCGAGGGTTCGAGGGCTTGCACAATACGCGAAATAACGGGGGTCATGGCAACACTCCGGAAAACCTTGGGCGGTTGACGCGCCGGATACTACTTCGGACAATTGAAGAGGTCGGGACAATCATAGTAGCTCGACGGTTCGCTTCCAAGTACCCCCAGTCATCCGTTCACAAACTCCCGCGACTATGGCAAAAAGGCGTATCGGAATCTGGCTCATCGGAGCAAGAGGCGGAGTGGCAACAACCACCACAGTGGGGCTTGTTGCCCTCAAGAAGGGCTTGATCGGCGAGGCCGGTCTGGTCAGTGAGCTGCCCCAGTTCCAGCGGCTTCAGCCGACCGCCTGGGCCGACTTCGTCGTCGGGGGACACGAAATCCGCCAAGTCGCCCTGGCCGACGAAGCGATGCGCCTGGCGACCAACAACCGCATCCTCGATCCCAGCGTCATCAACCGGTGCAAGAGCGAGCTGGCCCGCATCGATCCGCGGATCTGCCTCGGCACCCTCCACAACACCGGGAGCACGATTGCCGGACTCGCCGACAAGGGTGTTCCGCGGCAGGAATCGCCCGGGGAGGCGGTCGAGCGGCTCCGTGGCGACCTGGCCGAGTTCGCCCGGGCAGAGCGAATCGAGCACGTCGTGGTGGTCAACGTGGCCTCGACCGAACCGCCGGCCGACGCCGCTTCGCTGCCCGAGACTTGGGCCGAGCTGCGACCGCTTCTTCAGAAGCCCCGAAAGTGCCCCTTGCCGGCCAGCTCGTTGTACGCCGTGGCGGCCTTGGAGGAGGGCTGCTCGTACATCAACTTCACGCCGTCGCTCGGTTCGGCCCCGGCAGCCATCGACCAATTGGCCCGGCTCCGCAACACCCGGCACATGGGCTGCGACGGCAAGACGGGCGAAACACTGCTGAAGAGTGTGTTGGCGCCGATGTTCGCCCGGCGGAACCTTCCGGTGATGAGCTGGGTCGGGCACAACATTTTCGGCAATCTCGACGGCAAGGTGCTCGCCGATCCGTTGAACAAGCAGGCAAAGGTCGCCAGCAAGGACCGTCTGCTGGGCAAGATCCTCGACTGCCAGCCGCAGACGCACGTGTCGATCGAGTACATCAAGAGTCTGGGCGATTGGAAGACGGCCTGGGACCACATCCACTTTACGGGTTTCCTCGGCACGCCCATGACGATGCAGTTCATTTGGCAGGGCTGCGATTCGGTGCTGGCGGCGCCGCTGGTCTTGGACTTGGTGCGTTTTGCCGACCTGGCCCGCCGGCGCGGCCAGACGGGGCGCCTGACCTTCCTGGCCAGCTTCTTCAAGAGCCCCTACGGTGTCGAGGAGCACCGCTTCGACCGGCAATACCAGATGCTGGAGGATTGGGCAAGAGACCATTGACGCTTGCACTCTCGATGCGCGAGGGCGACTAACGGGAGTCCGACTTGTCCGGCCGCCCGCCCATTCACAATGCAAACATCAATAGGTTGCACGTTTGCACAAGGCAAAAGGAATTATGGCCAAACGAAAACCCCGCTCAGAACCGAAATCTGATCGCCCGTCCGATTCCGCGCCGGACGAGACGTCGCAATCGCGGCCCCAGTCGCCGCCGGAGAAAGGATCCGGCCCACCCAAACGACGGAGATCCCGCCGGCGCCGCAAACCCAAGCCGGAGACGATTGCGGCGGAGACCGCGGCGGAAACGACAGACGATTTGGCAGTCGACGCGGCAGTCGAAACGGACGCCGACGCGGCGGTGGAAACAGCGGAGCCGACCAGCGCCGAACCGAGTCCCCGGGCAGACACGCCGTTCGGCAAGTTGGGCCTCTCGGAGGTGATGCTCGACGCCCTGCAAGCGGCCGACTATCTCGAGCCGACTCCCATTCAAGCCGGCCTGATCCCCCGGGCGCTCGAGGGCACCGATCTGATGGGCCAGGCCCGCACGGGCACCGGAAAAACGGCCGCCTTCGCCATCCCGATTCTCGAAATGCTCCAGCGCAGTAGGAAAGGGGGTCATCCGCAGGCATTGGCCCTGGTCCCCACCAGAGAATTGGCGGTCCAGGTTCGCGACGAATGGGCCAAGCTGGCCCTCGGCCGCAAGGCCCACGTGGTGGCCGTCTACGGCGGCAAGCCGATCCGTAGGCAGATCGAGCAACTCAAACGCGGGGCTGAAGTCGTCGTGGGTACCCCGGGCCGGGTCATGGACTTGATGGATCGGGCGGCCCTGATGTTGGGCGAGATCCGCTTCATGGTGCTCGACGAGGCCGACCGGATGCTCGACATCGGCTTCCGTCCCGATATCGAGAAGATCCTCCGCCGCTGCCCCCAGTCGCGCCAGACCCTGTTGCTCAGCGCCACGATCCCCCCGCCGGTGATGCGGCTGGCCAAGCGCTACATGCGCGATCCGGAAATGCTCGATTTCTCGCCCCAGGATCTCTCGGTCGAGACCATCGAACAGTTCTACTTCACGGTCGACGCGGAAAAGAAATACGATCTGTTGGTCGAGCTGCTCAAACGGGAGAACCCCACCCAGGCGATCGTCTTCTGCCGCACCAAACGCGGAACCGACAAGCTCCAGCGGCGGCTGAGCCGCAGGTTCGAGTCGGTCGACACGATCCACGGTGATCTGGCCCAGAGTGCCCGCGACCGCGTGATGCGGCAGTTTCGCGAGGGCAAGGCGCAGATTCTGGTGGCCACCGACGTGGTGGGCCGGGGGATCGACGTGACGCGGATCTCCCACATCATCAACTACGACGTGCCCCAGTTCTGCGACGACTACGTCCACCGTGTTGGCCGCACCGGGCGGATGGGCCGCGAGGGCGTCGCCTTCACCTTCGTCACGCCCGAGGAAGGCAACGAGTTGACGCGGATCGAAATGCGCATCAACCGGCTGTTGCACCGTGATGAGATTCCCGGCTGCGTCGCCTTCGGCAAGCCCCAAGCGACCGAAGAGATCGACCTGGAAGAAGCCGTCGCCAAGCCCCTTGAGACCCCCAAGCCGAAGCCGGTCTTCGGCACCCGCAGCCGCCGCCATCGCCGGGCGCTCTGACCCCCCGGCTCAGGGCTTCGGAACACGTTCTCACTGCAGCTCCAGGATCGACCGGCGCCAGGATGCCTCGAACGCCGGCAAGGGCATTTGGATCAACGCCTCGAAGCGCCGCGGCGCGGACAGTTCCGGCGACGGCGGCCGGACGTATTGGTCCAACGCCGGGTTTCCCAGCAACTGCTTCTCGAACGCCAGGTAATAGACCAGGCCCCAGGAGTAGAGGTAGTAGCGGTTGACTGGTTCCGGGCCCAAGAAGGCTTGCGGGCCGGCCGTCAGCAGCTCGTCAAGCGGTAGCGGGTCGTCGCCCCGCAACTCGGTCTGCAATTGTCTCAGCGCTTCGCGGTGGGGGGCGTCGACCCGCAGCGTCTCCGATTCCAGCAACCCTCCCTCGAAGATCATTGCCAACCCTTCGTGGAGCCAGTGCGGCACGCGATAGTCTCCATGGGGATAGACGTAGTTTTCGAGATAGGCGTGGAACGCTTCGTGGTAAAGCCGGGCGAGCATCCGGCCCGTCGCCTCGTCGAACAATTGCTCGTTCCGCCGATCGCAGGAGTCGAGCTCCCGCTGCTTCGCCAGGATGCGACGCTCGAAACCGGCCTTCTCGGCGGTCAGCAGATCGCGGATCTGGTCCTTGGGCTTGCCCTCCTGCTGGAGCTGCCGGGCCAGCGCCGACAGCCGCGCCGCGAACTCCTCTTCAAGCCGCTTCAACTCGTCGCGAAGCTGATCGTGGTGTGCGGTCACCGCGGCCAACTGGGCCGCATGCCGCGACAGCTCACTCCCGGCCAGCACCAGATTATCTTCGCAGACGAAACAGGCCGGGTTGTGGAGATCGACGCCCAAACGACCGAGGTGCCCCCGGTACTCATCCTTGGAGCCGTACACGACCAGCCGCAACGGCCGCGATGGCGTCACCCGTGGCGGAAGAACCTGCCGATACGCGGTGAAGACCTGCTCGACGCGCACGATCAAGCGCCGCGTCATGGCCTCCTCGACCGTGCTCTGAAACGTGAACCACTTGCCGCGGTACTGCTGGAAGTGCGTATCCCCCAGGGTCACCAGGCTTAGCCGAACCGCTTCCTCCCGCCCGCGCTCAATCCGCGAGCGGTTGCGAAACCGGTCGATCCGCTGCCGCAGCTCGGCCCGCGCGTCGGGCTCCAGGCGGGTCACGCCGGCGATCGACGCCCGATCGATGCTGCGGATCAGCAGATACATCGGCCGGCCGGGAAGGCGGCGGATTTCGATCACGCGCACCCAGACGTCATCTTCCGACTCGATCAGCCCCCGCACCTCCCGGCCGCCCTGCAATTGGACGGACTCGGTCGGCCAGTGGGCGACCTGGTTCGGCGCGGGGGGGGCGGCCACCGCACCGGAAAGCGGCCACGAACTCCCCCAAGAAATGACAACCAAAGCCAGTACGCGATTCATCTTCCGCTCGGGTCGCTCCTAAGCCCGCATCGCACCGCCACAGCCCCAAACTGTATTGTAGCGTCTGCTGCCACAGAAGGAAGCAGAGGAAACCGGACGTCGCGAACGGCCCTGGACGGAGACTCTTTTCGCAGTCGCGCGAACACGCGCGGCGGTGAACGACAGCCGCGCTGCGGTCCGGCCGCTTCTCCTGTCGGCCTGACTGGACTCTCTCAACACGGCCGCGAAGGTCCGGATCCGGCCGGCCGTGTGTCCAGTCGTTCGGTGAAACGGCAGCCCACCAGAACCATCGGCGTGGCCGTCCGGCTGCTGTGGTCTTCCGCACCGCCTCGCAGAGCCTGATCCACGACGTGCTCCACCCGTCCCCACGAATCGACCAACACGTCGTCGCAGTGGACGACCTCGGCCCCCGCGTAAATCACCTCCTCGTCGGTGCGCAAGGCGGCGACGAGCGCGTTGAAATCGGGCTGGCTCGGCAGAAAGAACGAGAAGCCGTTGCGAGTCAGGTCGTAGCACGACACCTCGATGAACTCCGAATCGTTCGGAATCTCCGGCCCGCGACGCACGGCAATCCACTGCTGCGCCGGATACGACCGCCGCGTGCGCTTGCGCCGCTCGGCGTCTTCCTGGGGTGAATCGACTAGTTGGTGAATCAGATTGAAGAAGTTGGCGTCGATTTCCTGGTTGGTGCGTGTCATGTTTGCCGTTCCTTTCTTCGCCGCCGGCCTCCGGTTCGACGACCTCCGCCCGACGTGTCCAACAGGGCTGCAAACCGGAAGATCGGCGGCCGCGGCGCCGCGGCCCCACTTACTCATAGGGCACACCCGCCGATCGGGCAAGCGGAATCCGTCGGTGGCCGCACGGTTGTAGCGAAGGCAAGGGTTTTGGCGGCCCGGAAGCCCGGCCGACAAGCCAGCTCGGTGGCAATTCCAAAACGTTCTCCGCGGGCCCGCTTGCGGGAAGAGTCACCAGGCGAGCGGTCTGCGCCTTCCGTGCGTAAGTGAACCTCTGCCGGCACTCGCGTCTCGTATGATTTGAATGCCCAGGGAAGAAGTCGCCCCCGGACACCCCCTCGCGGCGCCCCTTGACCGACATCTTGGGGGCGGGGATAATAAAGGGTTTGTCCGCCGCCTGCGACCGCGCCGAAGTGAGAAGACAACGATGCCAGCAACCACCCAGGTTCCCGACGCCACCGGCCGTTTCGGGCCGTTCGGCGGCCGCTACGTGCCCGAAACGCTGACCCGGGCGCTGGAGCAATTGGCCGCCGAGTACCAGCGGGCGGCCGGCGATGAGTCGTTCCAGGCGGAGCTTGCCGAGCTGTACCGGCACTACGTCGGCCGGCCCTCGCCGCTGTACCATGCCGAGCGTCTCAGCCGCCGCTGCGGCGGCGCGCAGATCTACCTGAAGCGCGAGGACCTGAATCACACCGGGGCCCACAAAATCAACAACACGCTGGGCCAAGCCCTCTTGACCCGGCGGATGGGCAAGCCGCGGGTGATCGCCGAAACGGGCGCCGGCCAGCACGGCGTGGCCACGGCGACGGCCTGTGCCCGCTTCGGCCTGGAGTGCGTGGTCTACATGGGCGAGGAGGACATCCGCCGCCAGAAGCCCAACGTTTTCAGCATGCGGCTGCTGGGTGCCGAGGTCCGGCCGGTCGCCAGCGGATCGCGGACGCTGCGCGACGCGATCAACGAGGCCATGCGCGACTGGATGAGCTCCGTCGAGACGACCCACTACTGCCTCGGCTCGGTCGTCGGGCCGCATCCTTTCCCGCAAATCGTTCGCGACTTCCAGTCGGTCATCGGCCGCGAAACCCGCCGGCAGTGTCTCGATCAGCTCGGCCGCCTGCCCGACCTGATCGTGGCGTGCGTCGGCGGCGGCAGCAACGCCGGCGGCATGTTCTATCCGTTCATCAAGGACGACGACGTGGCGCTGGTGGGCGTCGAAGCCGGCGGGCGCGGCGAGAAGATGGGCGACCACGCCGCGCCGCTCTGCTTCGGCCAGCCCGGTGTGCTGCACGGCAGCTTCAGCTACGTGATGCAGGACGAGGACGGCCAGACTTGCGACGTCCACAGCATTTCCGCCGGGCTCGACTATCCGGGCACCGGGCCGGAGCACAGCTACTGGAAAGACACCGGCCGGGTCGATTACACCAACGCCCGCGACGACGAGATCCTGGCCGCCTTCGACGCCCTGGCCAAGAGCGAAGGCATTCTGCCGGCCCTGGAAAGCTCCCACGCGGTGGCCAAGGCCATGCAGCTCGCCGCAGCGCGAAAGCCCGAAGAGGCCATCGTCGTGTGTCTCTCCGGCCGCGGCGACAAAGACGCCGCCGAAATAGCCCGATTGCGCGGCGAAAAGTTCGAGTAGGCAACACCATGAGCAAGATCGACCAGCTTTTCGACCAGCTCCGCCGCGCGGGGCGCAAGGCGCTGATGCCCTTTGTGACCGCCGGCGACCCGGACCTGGAGTTCACGGCGGAAGTGATCCGCCGGCTCGTCGCCCACGGCAGCAGCCTCTGCGAGCTGGGCATCCCCTATAGCGATCCGATCGCCGACGGCCCGGTGATCCAGGCCTCGTACACCCGATCGCTGGCCAAGCGGGTCAAGCTCGCGGAGATTCTTGATACACTCGGCCGGCTGACGCCCGAACTGGCGGCCCCGATCGTGACCATGGTCAGCTACGCGATCGTTTATCGCCACGGGCTTGGGCAGTATGTCGCCGACGCGAAGCGAGCCGGGGTCGCCGGCCTGATCGTTCCCGACCTGCCGGCTGAAGAGGCCGGCCCGCTGGACGAGATCTGCCGCCGCGAGGATGTCAGCCTGATCCAACTGATCACGCCGATCACGCCGCGCGACCGGGCCCTGCGCATCGCCGAACGGACGACGGGATTCATCTACTACGTTTCGGTCACCGGCATCACGGGCGAGCGGACCGAGCTGCCGCCGGAGATTCTCCGGAGCGTGACCTGGCTTCGCCAACAGACGCCGCTGCCGGTCTGCATCGGGTTTGGCATCAGCCGCCCGGACCACGTGCGGATGCTCTCGCCGGTGGCCGACGGGCTGATCGTCGGCTCGGCGATTGTGCGTCGCATCGCCCAGGCCGAAACGCGGCCCCGCGAGCAAGTCCTGGACGAGATCGGCGACTACGTGGCCGAGTTGCTGGCGGCGATGCAGTAGCGACGTGTGGCCGACGACGGGCCACCGGGGCAGGGGGTGACGAGCAACGACCGGCTTCCCAGCGTGCCGGGTCGCTCGATCAAATTCCTCGCAACGTCCCCAGGCCGGCCCAGATCATCGCCGCAAGCAGGCCCAGGCCGATCACAAGGGCGATCACCGCGACCAGCCGGCTGAGCCAGAGACTGCCGGCCGAAGGCACCACGGCCCGCAGACGCTCCAGCCCGCCTTCGCCAGCCATGCGCCGCAGAAACTCGGGCCGCTCTTCGGCGAACTCCTCCTGGCTGACCAACCCCGTAATCATCGACAGATCGGCGGGGAACTTCTCCGCCCGCAGATGCGCCGTGAAGAAGTGAATCGCGAACACGAAGCCGGTTGCCAGCAGCGCCTGGGTGGAATGGATCACCTTGGCGATGTTGATGGCGCTGCCGGGCAGCAGGGCGCAGAACGGGGCGGGAAACCAAAGCACCAGGCCGCTGAGCCCGATGATCACCACGTCGGCCATCGCGCCCCAGAAGTCGAACTTCTCCCAGTAGCTCCAACGCTCGAACGTCGGCTTGGCCCGCAGCCCGACCAGCCACAGGCCCATCCGGCCGAAATCACGCAGATCGCGCCGGTTGGGCACCGGGGAATCCGGCCCAAAAACCACTTGCCGCCAGGAGTCTCCCCGCCTGCGGCGGACCAGACAGGCACGCAGCATGCCCGCCAGAGATGCCAAGAAGACGGCCAGCAGCAGCACGCCGAAGACCCGGTGCCAGCGCCCGGTCGTTTCGAAGCCGCCCAACTCCCGTGCCAGCCACTTCGCCCAGCCGTGCTGACTGAACTTCAGTGGCAGCCCCGTCGCCGCCAGCCCCAGGAAGGAAGCCAGCAGCACCAGGTGGGCGATGCGCTGGGAGAAGGGGAATCGCCGGTATGCCGTGGTGCCGGGCACCAATCCCCGCGGGCGTCCGTGCCCGAGCACGTGCACCAGACCTCGCACGAACCAGAACAGAGAGTGCAGACCGAAGAACCCGAACACGGCAATCAGCAGGCTCAGCAAGCCGACGTACACGGCGTGGAGCAGGGGATACTCCTCGGCGTTGCGGTGATCGGCATGCGGGTCGTAGTCCAGAAAGCTGCTGCCGGCTCGCAGCCCGGCATGGCAGCCCTGGCAGGTCTTCCAGCGATTCTCCGACGAGACGCGGGAGCCGGCATCCGAAGTCGGCAGGATCGTGTGGGCGCCGTGGCAATCGGAACAGGAAGCCGCCGGGCCGTAGCCGAGCTCCGTGAGTTCGCCGTGCACGCTTAGCGCATAGCGATCGGACAGGTCGACGTGACACTTGCCGCAGCGATGGGGAAGCGCCATCCGAAGCCCCAGCCGATCGGCGTGCGGGACATCGTGTCCCGGATGGCAATCGGTGCACGTCGGACTGTGCGTGGCGTCCTCGTCGGGCGCCGACTGATCGGCCCGAGGCTCCCCGCGCCCGTGCACGGTCCGTGCCATCTCCTCGGCGACGAAACGGTGGCACCGGCCGCAAGTGCCGCCGACGTTGGCACGGTGCAGCGTCGATCGCGGATCGTCCGCAGGGAGCACCGTATGGCCGCCGTGGCAGTCGGCACACACGGCAGCCGATACCAGCCCGGACTTGTAGAGCCCGTGGCCATGTGCGCCGGCTCGGAAGGTTCTCGTTGTCCCCGGGTGGCACCGGCTGCAGGTCTCCACCTGGTGGTTCAAGAAGACGGGCGAGCGGCTGTCGTGCACCGGGAGGATATGATGCTGGTCCTCGCCATGGCAGGTCAGGCAGTCCAGCGCTGCGGCCTCACCGCCCCGGTCGCTGCGGCCGGCTTCGGCGTGCACTCCCGCCAACACTCCGCCTGCCTGTTCCTGATGGCAGTCGCCGCAGCCGCGCCGGACGTCTTCGAGCTTGCGGTAGCCGTCTTCGCGAGCGTGGAGCTCGCCGGGCTCGAACGTCTCGGGATTGCCTCCATGGCAGTCGTGACACGCGACGCCGTTCTGCCAATGGACGTCCTCGACAAGCGGTTGCCAGGGGACATAGAGGTGGAGCGACTCCTGCTTCCACATCGCCGCCGTGCCGTGGCACATGGCGCAGGCATTTTCCTCCGGCGACGGTGGGGGGCCGGTCGGCGGTTGCGCCGCGAGGTCTCCGACCGGGCCTGTCCAGGCGATCGCCACTGCCAGAAGACCCGGCAAGACCGCTGCGCGTCCTTGCGCTTTCATGTATGTCCAACTTACTCTTTTGCGAGTCCTTAGTGCCTGCGTCGGAGCTCCTCCGGCGTCTCGGATTCCTTGTGCGCCAGGACGGTGTGGCACTCGATGCAGACGTTCTTCGGCAGGATCTCCCAGATCGACTGCTTGGCGATCCGCTTCTCTTCTTCGCTGAGCTTCTTCTCGCCGAACGCCTTGCAGATCTCCGTGTGCTTGCTTCCCGGCCCGTGGCACGATTCGCAGGTGATCCCTTGCAGATCGGTGCCGGAGGCGTCCTGGTAGCCGGTGGGCTCTCCGTAACCGGTGGTATGGCACTTGAGACACTTCGGGTCCTTTTGGTACTTTTCCGTAAGTGGGCGGAACGCGCGGGAGTGCCCGGTCTTCTGCCAGGCCGCAAACGCCTTGAAATGGCACGAGGCGCACTCCTTCACGCCGACGTAGGTCTGGTCCTCCGGCGGAGTAGTCTTCTGCGATTCAGAGGGAACGGCCGACAGTGTGCCGACCAGGGCCACACACACCACGGCGATCAACGTCCCAAGCATTACCATTCGCGTCGCGCTAAGCATCGTCTCTTCTCCCTTGCTGCAGCCAGATTGAACCTCGCTCCGACTCGCCTTTGCTACAATTACTCATCCGAGCAGAAGCGGCCCGCGCGCTTGCAGCCGGCCGCCACTGCCCGAACGAGTATAGTCCTCGCGAGGAGCCGTGGCAAGCGAATCACATCTTCTTCAGCGAAACGCTCATCCCGCCGCCCTGCATGTACAGGATCGTCTCCAGATTGGGGTCGGTTCGGATCGCCTCGGCGAAGTCCGCTCGGGCCATGCGGGCTGTCATATTGTGCGCCAGCACGAGCCCGCCGGGGCGGACCAGGGGCAGGACCTGCTCGAGATAGTCCAGGTAGCCTTCCTTTTCGGCGTCGATGAAGACCATGTCTACGGGGCCTTTCAGACGGGAGAGCGTCTCGTGGGCGTTGCCCTCGACCACCGTGACGATGTCGGCGACACCAGCTTTGACGAAGTTCTCCCGTGCCAGGGCGGCCCGTCCCTGGTCGAGCTCGTGGGTGATCAGCTTCCCACCTGTCTTGCGCAATCCCATGGAAATCCAGATTGCCGAAATCCCGTTGGAAGTCCCGATTTCGACCACCGTCTTGGCACCGGTCGTCTCGGCCAGCAGCCTCAGCAAGCGGCCGTCTGCCGCAGGCACGTTCATCATCCGGCCCTGCGTCCGGTTGATTTCCTCCAGGCAGTCGAGGATCTTCTTCTCGGCGTCGTCCTTAGGGACCGTGGCGGCCTGGAACGGGGCGGCCTGGCCGGCGCCCGGCGGCCCACCGCGCATCCTCCTTCCGCCCTCAGGAGGAGGCTGTGGCCCCCTCTCTTGCGCCGGTAGACTCGACACGATGGCCCAGAACACGGCCGCGCAACCAGCAAGGCAAACGAACCGCTGTCTCATCGTTCTTCTCCTGTGTAATCTGCTGCGTCTTGCGAAGGTGAACTCCAGAAAAACTCACCCTATTTAACCCGGATCGCCCCCGCAGGTTTCGGTACGCACCGCAGTCGCCCCAGGAAAGAAGCGACGAGAAGCGGAGAATCGACGCGCAGAGACCGTCCGCCGCCCCCTGGCAAGGTGGAAAAAGAGGCCGGCCGTTCATTCCGGAAAGTCAATCGCGAGGATCTCGAATCTCAGTGTCCCTCGCGGCACATCGATTTCCACGCGATCGCCCACCTTCTTGCCGACCAGCCCTTGCGCCAGCGGGCTGGTGAAGAGGATCTTGCCCGCGTCGTAGTCCTCCTCGCCCGCCCCGACCAGCGTGAACTGTTCCTCGTCGTCGAATTCGAGGTCCTTGACGGTCACGGTGCTGCCGAAGCCCGCTTCGTCCTTCGGCAGCTTCGAGGCGTCGATCAGCACGGCCCTGGCCAGCTTGTCCCGCAGCACATTGATCCGCGCCTCCATCAGCCCGCGGCTCTCCTGGGCACCGTGATACTCGGCGTTCTCACTCAGATCGCCTTCCGCCCGGGCCTTGGCCAGACGCTCGAGGATCTTGGGCAGCTCGACGGTGTGCAGGTGGTCGAGATCGGCCTTGAGCTTGTCGTAGCCGGTGCGGGTCATGGGAATCCGTTCGGACATGTCGGGTTCTCCAACGAGGGCGAAAAAAAACCGCGACCTTCACCCGGCCCCATGCCGCTGGCATGGCCGTGGCGAACGGTCGTGGTGAACGTCCCCCATTCTGTCCGATCGGGCCGGCCCTGTAAAGGCGTGGTTGCCGGCGAAGGCCATTCCCGACCAGCACAAACAGGGGGCAACAGCATCCGTCGTCCGTCCGGGCTACGCCGGTCCGGGCTACGCCGGTTCAGACAACGCCAGTTCAGACTACACGCCGGCTAAGACTACGCCGGGCGGGTGAGCGTGAATACGGTGATCTCCGGACGGGCGTTGAAACGCACGCGGCGGACATATCCCAGGCCGCGATTGATGTAAAGGCGCCTGCCGTCGTACAAATCGATCTCGCCGGCGCTGTATCGCTTGTTGCGGACCGGCAGACGCGGGGGAGCCAGCCAGGGCGGCTTGCACTGGCCGCCGTGCGTGTGGCCGCTGAGAATCCAGCCCCGATAGCCCGACCACTCGGGCCGGTCGACGGCGTCGGGATTGTGACACACGGCGATCGCGGCCCGCTGCCGATCGAGCTGCCCCAACACGGTTTCCGCCTCAAAGCGTCCCGCCCAGAGGTCGTCCATGCCCAAGACTTGCAGCCCCTGCACGTCCTGTAGCCGGTTGCGTAGGATCGTCATCCCCAACGCTTCCAGCCGGCCCGCCAGCTCGTCGGCCACGCCCGCCTGCGACCAGCCATGGCCGTAGTCGTGGTTGCCCAGTACGGCCAGCGTGGCCAGCCGCCCGGGCTGAAGACGCCCGAGCACGCGCACGGTTTGATCGATCTGCCGCGGGCCGCGATAGGTAATCAGGTCGCCGCTGAGCACCAGCAGATCGGCGTCCAGCGACGAGACCTGCTCGACCGCCCCGATGATGTAGTCCTCGTCGACGATCGGGCCGACGTGCAGGTCGCTGATCTGCACGAGCGTTCGGCCCAGCAGCGAATCGGGCAGCCCGGCGATGGGCAGCTTGCGCCGCACCACTTCGATCCAATGCGGTTCGATTCGCCAGGTATAGCCGAACAGGGCCGCGCCGGCCACCAGCGTCGAGCCGCCGGCCAGCTTCAGGAATCGTCGCCGCTTCATCCGGGGCAATCGCACGTCACAGTCCTACTGCTGTTGCTGTCGGCCGACGCGAACTTCAACGTACGCGATCGCCTGGTATCCATGCCGGCTGGTCCGCTCGACCCGAACCAGGTAATGGCCCGACTTCTCGAAGCGGTGCTTGACCACGGCGTAGCCGTCTTTCGCGTGCATCTCGACGTTGCCGTCCGACTTGCTGCGGACCGGCGGGCTGCCGTCGCCGAAGTCCCAAGTCTCCTCGCCGTCGGTGGTGGCAAACGTGCGGACCTTGAACGTCACCTCATCGCCCGGGTCGATGCCGAACGTGGGCCAGTAGACCGAGTGGATCGTGTGGGGATACGCGTCGGGCTTCTCGCGGTCGTGCACATGGACGATGGCGAAGTCGTAATCGATGCGACCCGCCGCGTCGGTCACCTTGAGGATCTCGCTGTAGTAGCCGGGCCTGGCGTAGGTCCGCCGCACCTTCGGCCCTTCGGCCGTGGTGCCGTCGGTGAAGGTCCAGTGGAACCGGGCGATGGGGCCTTCAGCGCTGTACGACCGGCTGCCGTCCAGCGTGACCGGCTCGCCCGTGTAGACCAGGTGGTGCGGTCGTGCCAGCGCGACCAGCTTCGGCCCGAATTGCCGCAGGTAGGCCTCCCAGGCGAACACGTAGGCCTCCTGCGAGCCCCACTTGCCCGACGGCTGGGGCGCCCAGACGCCGAAGTGCAGGTGCGTCCAGCCGCCGCTGCCGCCTTCCTTGCCGAGCAGCCCCAGCCGCTGCCCGGCGCGGACCGTTACGCCGGGCTGGATCGACTCATCGATCGACTGAAAATGGCTGTAGCGGTAGTACCAGCCGCGTCGGTCGAGCACGTAGACCACGTCGTAGCGCGGTTGCACCGGCGTGTCGTCGTAGCCCGACAGCCGTTGGGTTCGCGCCGAGACGACCAGCCCGTCGGTGGCCGCCACCACCTCGACCAGCCCCTCGGCCCCGCCGAAGTCCAACCCGTAGTGATAGTAAATGGTGCGGACGTCCGGTCGTTCGCCAGCGTCGACGTAGCAGGGCTCGTTGGCCATCTGCGTGGCGCTGGCGAACCAGCGTTGCTTCACGGGGTAGACGAACGTGCCGGGCCGGATTGCCGGCGACCCGGCCGGCCAGAACCGCAACCGGGCGTCTTTCTCCAAGGCCCAGGCGTTCGTCTTGCTGCTGTTGCGGACGTAGCCCTTGGTCACCGGGCAATCGACGCGCACCGTGCCGACCGTTTCGGGCAGCCGGTAGGTAGCCGACGTGAGCCAGACTCGGCGGCCGTCGATCTCGACGTGGACGCGGGCCTCGCGGACCGCTTCGCGCACCGAGTCGGCCGTCTCCTGCAAGTCCAACAGCTTCACCGCGACCTTGCGGCCGTCGCACAGCTCGACCTGGCACGCCTGGCCGACGTCCAGATCGACCACGCGCACCAGCGGCTCGATCCGCTCGCCCGCCGTCTCCGCCGCCGGAACGCTTCCGCCGAAACCGATCGCGATCGCCACAGCGACAAACGCGCGGTACCACCGTGCACACGGACCGGGCCGCAGTCGCCCCTGCAAAACAAGTCGTTTCATGATCATCTCCCCCAGTTTTCGTGGCAAGTGGTCATTGTACCACGCCGTTCGGACCGGTTGAAGGCTGAGAACTCGTACAGGAGCAACTTGGTGGCTATCCCGATTTTCGCACGGCATAGCGGAGAGAAAACGGGGCTGTTCGCCTTCGAAATCCCGGCGTTGCGGGGGATTGTCCTAAGTCTCGTGCAGCGGGTTGGGATTGTCCCCTGCTGGGTCTGCAGCAAGAGCTGGGCAGTCCTGCACGTGCTTATGCTGTCGGCGCCAAAGACCAATGCCCGTCACCGGCAGCAGAACGACATTGATGACCACGATTCGCATCGCCATGCCGATGCAGAAAAGGAAGTCCCTGTCGGGGATGCCGTTCCAGCCAGGCTTGCTCATTTCCGCGTCAATCGAGCGAAGATCAAGGAACACGACCACCACGACCACGGCAAAATGGGCGAACGGAACGAAGCCCGCGCCCCCATACCTCGCTGCACCATAGACGACGCAGGCGAAAACCAGCCACGACAGCACGCTGTACGATGCCAATTCGCAGACAATCAACGTGATAGTATCCATGCTACTTCGTCTTCATTGCCGGACGTCACGGATTGTTGGTGCCAACCCGCAAGGTGGGCGTGTGTTCTGTCGGATATCTCATGTTCCGCGACACTCAGCCGACGACTCTTGAAAGAGCATCTTCTGATGAACCTGCTCCGAGTAGCGTGTCATCTGCCGTTCAGCCAATCGCCTTGCGACGGGTGTCCAACGGTCGAGTTTCCGTGCGAGAGCAGCTAGATCAAGAACGTTCAGCAGTCTGGCCGTTATGGGACGCTTTGCGTCCCAGAAAACAAGCGACGACCAAAACTCCGTCGCGGCCGAAGAGGAAACCAACTCGTGGAGAGTATTGCATTCCTCTTCCGTGTCACAAGGAAACAGATAGCACGTATCGTCGAGTACAACGGGGCGTCCCAGATAAGGACCGATCTTGGAGAACTTGAGCTGCTTATAGAGTCCGGATACTGCCACCTTCCAAGGTGTGAGCGAATAGGAGCCAATCCCGAATATGGAAAACGGCGGCCTTCTCTTATAGATGGAACTTCGCCGCCTGCCGAGGATGTCGGCATGGGAGAGGAGGTATTCCCAGGCTGCGGGAGCGCGCCTCTCAAGGTCAAACGGCGACTCGTCCATCGAGCGGTGAGGAATCAACAGCGACCTGCGCGGTTCGCGCCCACGAACAAGGTCCGAACTCTTGAGGAGAGGATACACTACGTCGGCTTCGATAGAGACATGTTCATCAAGACCGTTGACGAAAGCGCCCTGTTCTCCTGCTAGCTCGAACACGCGGCTGCAGTCGTGCTTGACGCCGGAACGCCATCCCACAAGTCCGTCGCAGCAGAGGAATGAAAGACGGTCGTATGCTTCGAGGTCGGCCACCAGGCGACCGTCGCGCATGCCGATTCGCGACGATGGCCTATTGGAGAATAGGCTCTCGTGGAGATCGCATTCCATCGAGTGCGAGCCCGGCTTCAGGCGCACCAAGAGCAGACACGCATCCACCGAAGCGCCGAAATGTTCCAGGGCGTTGATCCGATAGATCGCGGCCGATTGAATCTGAGCGCGCTTCGACCAGCAGAAGACAAGGACCTTTCTGGCGACGGCGGTCTTGCAGAGAACGGCCATGGTGCCGACGCGGTCTTCCAGCCACTCCATCGTCTCGCGAAGCATCCACTCCGAGATATCGAAGTTCGAGCGCCCCGTGAGAGCATCGATTCCCCGCAGCCCGTCAATGTTGGACTTTTGCGGGAGGTTGGCGCCTCCCAGCGATCCCACCGCGGCATTGGTGACCCAAGGAGGGTTGCCGACCACAAGGATCGGATCAGGCAGTTCGGATAGCCGTGAGCCCCAATCCACCTTGAAGAAGTTCTGGCACTCGACCCGTGCGCCGGGATAATTACCAACAACCGCCAGCGACGCCTGAACGTGGCTGGCGTTGCAGTCGAAACCTCGCACGGCCGTGACGCCGGGAAAAGCCTCCAGGGCAGCCTCGAGAAACGCGCCTCTGCCGCATGTGGGCTCCAATATGGAAGCAGGCGGGGGTCCTGTGTGCGCCAAGAGCGAGCAGACTTCGCGCGCGAGACCACGCGGGGTCTGAAAATCCCCAAACTCGACCTTCTGCTTCGCCTGCTTCGTGCTCATTTGACGCGAACCACTCCTTGGACTTCGCCTGCCTTCTCGATGACTCGGCGGTACTGCAACCGCCATTGTAGCGCATTGGAGATCGTGAGGTATCCGATTTGAGGACGTTTCTCCAGGAGTTCACCCGCGATGCTTGACGCTTCGATCTCTTCCACGGGGAGCATCTTGTCCGACATGAACGCGATGAGATCATCCTTGTTGCCCTGGTTGTCGAGTATACTGACGAGCCCCGTGGTCATCTGATAATCGGCAGTGCGCTCTGCCTCCACGAAGACCACATGCAGAATACTCAGCCGGCCGGTGGAGTTTTCCAGGTTGTCGGTCTTTTCGTAGACGAACACGAGGAGGGAATAACCCAGACCATACATCTTTTGGCGTGCCGACTTGTACGGACAGGAAGACTGGGGCTGTTTGATGCTGGTGACCTTCATATCCACGCCAAGAGATGGGAAATCAATGCCCTTTGCAGAGGATCCCTCCTCGTAGTGGTACCGCACACGGAGATACGCCTGAAACTTGTGCTCGAAGTACGTGCCCACAGCCTTTCCGTCGGTGACACCGAACAGCGCCGGTTCGTCATGGCTGGATTCGATATCGGCGAACGCCTTCGCTTCCTTCTTCAGGAGTTCCACCGTCAATTCACGCATGCATCATACCCTTTCTCCTGCCGACCTCCCCCCTCTTCCGCGCATGGGGCCGGCTCGCTCGACGTATTCCGCGGCCTTCCCGCGGCCCGATCCGACCGCCAGTGTACCACTCTGTGCGACGCAGTGTCCAGCACCTGCGTCTTGCTGGCTTCACGCCTCGGCCGGTTGGCCTGGGCATCGCCGTCGGGCGGCTACTACGTAGCAGGAATCAGACACTCGCCGCCCACCGTGTCGATGTCTTCCGGAAACTCACACGTCTCGTGTGTGTTCAAGGTTGCCCGCGGACGGGAATGTGAATCCGCACGGGGTCTTTCGCCGTGTCTTTCGGGTACTGCTCGAAAGACGCCCGGGCGCCGTCGAAATCGAACGCCGCGCCCGGCAGCCAGGTGCCGAAGATCTGCTGGTAAGTCGCGCCGATGCCGTCGACCGGGCACGCAAAGACGGCAAACCGGCCGCCGGCGACCGTGCGGATCTCGCAGCCGGCCGGCGGCGGACTCCGGTCGGCGACCGCCACGCCTGCCAAGTAGTCGAACACGTCCGCGTCGCCCGTCGGAAAGCTCACGCCGAAGTACGAGCTCTCGACGGCCCGCGCGGCCAGCTCCCCGCGACGGGACTCGAAATCACTCCAAATCCGAGCGAACAGCTCCGGGCTTTCGGCGCCGCGCCGGACTGGCGCCACCACGCCGGCCGCCAGAAACGCCTCTCGATCCACGATGCTTGGGTCCATGCTCGTCCTCCAGTTGCCCGGCGGGCCCTGGTTGGTCGACCGTTCTTCTGACTACGAGGTCCGTGGATGATCACTGTGCGCGCCTTTTGCCTCGAGGCGGGCGTAGATCTCCGTCGGCGGCTCGTCGAAGTATTTCAGCAGCGCCGGACAGAGCCAGCCCTCCATGGCGAACTCCTCGGCCCGGTACCAATTGCCCCCTTCACTTTCGCGCAGCCACCGGAGCTTCAGATCGTAGTTGGGAAAAGGGCCCGCGCTGAAGAGCAGGCGGAACCCCTTCTCCGGTTCCTCGATGCCTTTGACCGCCAGCGCTTTCTCGATGATCGCGTCGGCGCCCTCGACGAACGGTTCCTTGTCGAGCCCGACGCGGGCATCGTCGAACACCCACAGCCCCTCCCACTTGTATGGGTGAATCACGTTCAGTGCGTTGGCCATTTCCGTCTCCTTGGTGCCGGCAGAGGGCCGTAGCTCAGCCGCCTCCGAGGTTGGCGACTACACGGCACTGAGCCTACCCGGTTTCCACCCGGCTGTCAACTCCTGATAGACCATAATTACTACGTCGGTCGGATGGTTTCGTTTTGGTCACGGGGGATGAGAGCGGCGGCGAGAGAGGTCTTTGCTACTGGGAAGCCGTCGTCGGGGGCCGGGGGGTGACCGTCAGATCGATCCGGGTGGCCATGTCGCCGTCGAGCCGCAGGAGCACGAGCTGGACCGGTCGGCCCGGCTCGAGACGCTCGAGCAACAGCCCGATGTGGTCCAGGTCGCGGGGACGCAACCGGTTGATCCGCGCCAGCACGTCGCCCGGCCGGGGCGGATTGCTCAGTTGGTCGTAGAGGCCGTCGGCCACGGCCGTGAGCACCACGCCGCCGGCGACGCGCAGCGACGTGGCCGGGATGTTTGACTGCTGAAGCGGTGCGGCGGTCAGTCCGAGCCGGGCTTTCAGCAGTGCGGCGCCGTCGGGCTTGGGGCGTTGGCCCAGCGTGAGCGAGCCCCGATACCGCTTGCCCTGGCGGAGCACCTCGAAGGGAAGCTTCTCGCCCGGGGTGCGGCCGATCAAGGCCAGGTGGAAATCGGTGCCGCTGGCGACCGGGGCGCCGTCGAGCCGGACGATCAGGTCGCCGGGTCGCAGCCCCGCGGCCGCGGCCGACGAGAGGCCACCGACGCCCATCACCTTGCACGAGTCGCCGGCGTGGACGTCCAGGCCGGTGGCGATGCCGTAGCGTCGCTCGACGTCGAGCATGGCCGGGAGCATGCGGCGGATGGCGTCAACGGTCACCGCGAAGCCGATGCCTTCGGTGTCGCGGCGGCCGCCGGTGGTGATGCCGATCACCTCGCCGAGCACGTTGAACCAGGGCCCGCCCGAGCTGCCCGGGTGGAGCCCGGCGTCGGTCTGGATCAGCGGGCCGAGGGTCACGCCCGGCTGGCCTTCCAGGCGGGTGGCGCGGTGGGTGGCGCTGAGGATGCCGGCGGTGCAAGTGTGCATCAGGCCATGGGGGTTGCTGATGACGATCACCGTCTCGCCGATCATCAAATCGCCGCTGGTGGCCAGCCGCACGGCCGTCAGCCGATGGGTCGGCTCGATCTTCAGCAGCGCCAGGTCGTGCTGGCGGGCGACGTCGATCAGCTCGGCCCGATAGACCGTCTGGTTACTGAAGGTCGCCAGATGGGCCGCCACCTTGTCGACGCTGTGGGCGGTGGCCAGGATATAGCCGGCCGGATGGATCACGAACCCGCTGCCGGCGCTGACGACGTTGGGCGTCTTCCGCGGCACTTGGAAGAACTCATCGATCGCGGGTCCGCCGTCGGGAACCGTCGGGCCGGTCAGATAGACGACCGAGTTTCGCCACTGCTGGAAGACCTCGACCACCGGCGTGCGGCGCAGGGCCCGGCGCTGGTCGGCATCGCGCTGGGGCTGGGGCTGGTCGGCGGCCGCAGCGGCGGCGCAGACGAGCACCGCCGCCAAGATCGATCGCAGCCCGGCCGCCAACGGTCGAATGGTGCAAGGCATGGTCGGCCTGGAGCATTCAGAATGCAGAGATCAATCGTCGTGGACGATGTGCGGCGTGAGGACGATCAGCAGCTCGCTGCGCTTGCCCTCCGATTCGGTGATCAGCCCGCCGAGGACGGTGGACTTTCCGTCGGCCGCACTGACGGTGGTCTCCAGCGTGGTGGTCTGCTTTCGTGGCGCGCGAACCACCTCGGAGCCGGAGGCCACTACGGGCACGCCTTCGTCGGCCGGCCCGAGTTGCGAGCTCGCCAGGTCGATTTCCATGGTCACCTGTCCGTCGGGGCTGACTCGCGGCGTCAGGCCGACGACCAGGCCGACCTCTTCGTAAGTCACGCTACGCGCGGAGCCGGCATTGGTGCTCCGGACGGAGCGGACCGTGGGCACGCCGTCGTTGATCTGCAGCGACGCCGGCTGGTTGTCCAGCGCGACCAGGTGCAGGCGGCGGACAAAGACTCGGCCTCCGGGTGCGGTGCTGAAGGCGCGAATCCGGGCCTGAACGTCCTCGCTGGAGAACGGCGGCGCCGGTCCGTCGTCGTCGGAGTCCTTCCCCCCGTCGTCGTCGGCGTCGTCGGAATCCTTGTCGTCCCCATCCGCGTCTTCCTCGACGGCTTCGTCGTCCCCGTCGTCGTCCCCGTCGTCGTCCGGATCCTTGTCGTCCGGATCTTCGTCGTCGGCAAGGGTGAGCCGGGCAATCAGAATCTCGACACGGACCATTGCTGGCCGCCGGTCAAGGTTCTCGACAAGCCGCTCGATTTTTTCGAGCGCCTCCGGCGGTGCGCTGACGACCAGACTGTTGCTGACCACTTCCGGCAGGACGATTGCAGACTGCGGAGTCGGTTCGGCAGCCAGCAGCCTGGTGATCGTCGCGGCCAGGTCGGCGGCGGGGGCGTTGTTCAGGCGAAAGACCTTCCGCTGGGGCGGTTTCGCGGCAACAACACGCTGCGGGCGTTGTGCGGGGTAGGGGGGCGCATAGTCCCCGCGTTCAGCGGGCCTTGAGCGCGGGACGCCAGCAGGCGCCGGGACGCGCGATTCAGCGGCGGCCCTGGCGGGCGCCACGTCAGGCCTACGCACGGGGTCTCGCTTTGGTCTTTCGGCGTCCTGGGCGAGCGCCAGGGCGAGTCCGATACACAACACGAACGTCAGGCCGAACACCGTTTTCCACATATTGACGATCCTCCCCTGTTTGGACCATTGCGGCACACAATCCGCGACGAGACGAACCGATTCGACCGCCATTCTAAGCGGCCGGCAGCACGCACGCAAGATCGCGACGGGGCGCTAGCGGCCTTTGTCGCTGAACAAACGCGAATGATCGGTTTTCGGCATGGCGTGGGTGCTGGTGCCTGGGGGGTGGGCCGGATCGCGGCGGTACGTTTTTCGCCGGGGCGCTTCGGCGGTCGGCGACTCGTCCTGATCGAGCCCCGATTCGTCGGCGGGCTCCGCGCGGTGTCGGGTGAGCCAGGCCAACAGGGCCGGCAACATGATCAGCGAAGCGAACAGGCAGCAACTCACACCGATCGTCAACACCCTTCCCAGGCTTTGCAGCCCCCGGTGGCTGGCGATCATCAGGCTGCCGAATCCGACCATGGTGGTCAGCGACGTGATCAACACGGCGCTGGCCGTCGAGGGGCTCATCCGGTAGCGTCCGCGTTGGCAGCGGAAGTCGTGGGTCACGTGGACGCCGTCGTCGATGCCGATGCCCAGGATCAGCGGCAGCACGATCATGTTGGCCGGATTCAGCGGGATGTTCAACAGCCCGAGCAGCCCGAACATCTGCACGACTCCCAGGCCCAAGGGCACCATGGCCAGCAGCGTGTAGCGCAGGCTGCGGAAGTCGAGATAGAGCACGAACAGCACGGCGGCCAGGGCGTACCAGGCGGCCTGCTCGTAGCTGCGTTTCATTTGCCACGAGGCTTCGTAGGTTTGCAGCGGATTGCCGGTTGCCTTGGGGTCGATGCTGCGGACGTTGTCGACGAACCGCTTCATCGCGTCCATGTCCCAGATGTCGCCCTTGGCGAAGATTTTCAGCAGGTAGCGGCCGTCCTGGCCGACGAACCGGGTGACCAGTTCTTCGGGCAGATCGCTGAGCGTGGGCGGCTCGGGGTCGGCCATCGTCCGCAAGTTGTGCAGGCGGCTGAGAAGATCGCCGGCGATGTCTTGTTGATAGCGGTCGACCCGGCTGTAGCACTCGGCCAGCGGCATGCGGCGCAACAGATCGCGGACCTGGGCCAGGCGGTGTTGGGTTTGCAGCGTTTGGGGATAGCCGGCCAGGAGCGTTTGTCCCCGGGCAAGGACGCGGCCGAGTTCGTCGGGGGGATCGACCGGGATGCGCGGCGGCCGCTCGGGCAGATTGGCCAGGCGTTGCTGGATCCGCTGGATGATCGGGCGTCGTTGCGGGTCGTCGGGCAACAGCGAGGCGATTTCTTCCACCCGCTCCACCGAGGCAAGCCGTACGAATTGCTGTTTGCGCTGGAGCAACTCCTGGCGGTTTTCGGCGATCGACAGGGCGAACCACACGCTTCGGTCGCCCTCGTCCAACAGCTTCTTCTCCAGCTCGACGCTTTCCAGCCCCTCCGGCTGGAGATTCAGCAGGTTGTGGTCGTACCAGAGCCGGCTCATTCCCAGGGAGAGCAGCACCGTGGCGGCCAGCGTCACCGCCAGCAGCGCCCTGGGAGCGCGAAACAGCGGCCCCATCCAGCCGTGGATATCCAAGGGTGCGGGGAGGATTCGGTGGCTGTGCCTGGCGTCGGAGAGGTGGATCATCGCGGGCAGCACGGTGATCGCGGCCAGGCAACACAAGAGCACGCCGCCGCCGGCGATCGTACCCAACTCGGCCACGCCGGTGAAGTCCGTCAGCCCCGCGGTGAAGAAGGCGATGGCCGTCGTGGCCGCGCCGGTGAGGATACCGGGCCCCACACGCGACGCGGTCCGCACCAGCGATTCGTCGCAGCGGTGGCTCACCCGGCACAGTTGCAGGTATCGGGCGAGGTAGTGGATGCCGAAGTCGATTCCCAACCCGATCAGGATCACGCCGAAGGAGATGCTCAGGATGTTCAGATGGCCCACGGCCAGGGTGATGTACCCCAGCGACCAGGCCATGCCCAGCAGCAGGGCGCCGACGGTCATCAGCGGATGGCGCAGACCGCCGAAACCGGCCACGAAGAGGCAGGCCACGCCGACCAGCGACAGCAGGCTGGCCTCCATCATCGAGACCTGGCTGACGCGCATCTCGTCGTTTTCCATCACCGGCAACCCGGTCAGGCCGATCTTGGTTTCCGGGTGCTGGGCTTCGACTCGGGCAATCAGTTCCCGCAGGGCATCGATGGCCTGGGTCCCCTGGACGAAGCTGTCCTGGTCCTTGTCGTCGTCGGCCAGGCGCAACAGCACGAAGCCGAGCCGCCCGTCGGGAGTCAAGAGATAGCGGTCGTGCAACTCGCTGATGGTGGCCACCAGCCCCGGCATTTCCGGCCAGGGCGACCGGTAGCGGCCCTCTTGGCTGACGGCCGCCTGAAGGCTTTCCGAGAGGCGCGCGTACTCTTCTTGGGTTCCGACCGCTTGCGGCGAGCCGGCGTTTTGGAGCCGCGCGCACATTCCCTCGGCCATGGTGCCCAGCTTCAGTCGCGACCAGTCGCCGTGGACGATCGGCTCGACCTTCTGCAGGAAACGCTCGATGTCCACCAGTTGGTCCCAGTTGAGGAAGTACAGGACCTTGCGGCGGATTTTCGAGAGATCGACGCCGTGCAGCACGGCGTCGAACAGCCGCGTTTCGCGTCCCAGCGAGGCGGAGATCTCTTCCAGAACCGGGACTACCTCGGCACGGTCGGCCCCTTCGACCACCACCACCACGTCGTCCTTGTCGCCGAACTCGTCGATGTAGTCGATCCAGAGGCGGTTATAGCCGCACTCGGAATTGAGCAGATCCAACCGGCTGGTGCGAAAACCCAGGCGACTGCCGCTCAGCGCCAGGGCAATCAGCGCGGCGGCCAACCCCAGCGCCACAGTGGGGATGGGAAAACGCAGCACCAGCCGTGTGGTCCATTCCAGCGGCCGTGCCAAGAGCGACGGCTCGGCCTGCGGCATCCGTTCCGCGGACATGCGGCCCTTCCCAGGTGAGATTCAACGGTAGGGTGGGCACCGCCCACCAAGAGCACCCTTGCGATCGCCAATACGGGTGGTGGCGGGCAGGGCCCACTCCGCCTCCCGAGAGTTGCCTGTCGGCGTAGTGTCCAGGCACGGCCGACGAAGGCCCGAATTCTATCGGAGACCGCCGGGGATGGCAAGGCGGATTTCTGGCGATGCGAATGACGCAAGTTGTACTTCTGTAAACGGTTGCGCGCTTCGACCGACGGGCGGTGCGATGCGAATTCAGCTACGAACCCTCATCGAGCATCTTGATCTGCAGGTCCCGAAACTGCACGGTCATCGGCGGCCCCGGGTGCATCTGCAGTGCCAACACACCGCTGCGGGCGGCGTGCTGCTTGTCGTTGTCGACGACCTGAGACATCAGCACGCCGTTGATCGTCAGCGTGATCTTGTTGCCCCGGGCGAGCACCACGTACCGGTTCCAGTCGTCCGGCTTGATCTTCTTTTGCAGCTGCGACGATTCGGCGAAGGTGGTCACGTGTCTTGTGCCGTCGGGATCGATCACCACGCGGGTTCCTCGCATGGCCACGCCGCCGCGGGTGTGCTCGAACAGGGCGCCGGACCATTGCGGGCCGGCCTCCAGATCGGCCTGATAGCCGTTGGTGTCCCAATCGGGCAGCTCGCGGCTGCGGAACTGGATACCGGAGTTGCCACCCACCACGCGGTAGGAGAGCCGCAGCTCGAAATCACCCGGCTTGCCGCCGCGCCACATCAGGTAGTGGTGCTTCGTGCAGGGCTTCTCCGGCGTGCTGCGGCTGGTGATGGCCCCGTCTTCGACCCACCATCCGCCGGGTTTCCCCTCCCAACCGGCGAGGTCCTTGCCGTTGAACATCGAGACGAAGCCCTTCTCGATCTCGTCGCCGGCAGCCGCCAGGGAGGCAGCAACGAGGAGCCATGCGACAATCGGTAGCAGGTGCCGAATCATGAGATACTCCTTTTCTGGTCGAGAATGGTCGAGGGAGATTACTCTACAACAGCGCCTCATCCGTTTCTTCCGATTCGGTTAGCGGGCCGTGCCAGCGCCAGAGGATCAGGGCCAGCACGCCGTTGACGGCCAGCACGCCGGCCAGGATCGCATGCAGCAGTGCGGAACTCTCGATACGCCCCGCCACGTTGGGGCCGATGCTGCCGACGCCGAAGCCGAGCGTGAAGCTGAGTCCGTAACACAGGCTGCGCCGCCGCCGCGGGACATACTTGGCCACCAGGCTGTTGAACAGCGGTTGGTGCATGAAGAACAACGGGGAGAAGAGGGCGGCCGCCCAGAGTCGCGCCGTTCCTTGGGCCAGCCCCATCCACAACACGCACGGGACCGTACAGAAGAACGCGGTCGCCATCAGCGGCTCCAGCGTGCTCGGCTTGGCCAGCCGTCCGGCCGTGTACTGCCCGACCACCCCCAGCAGCAACACGCCTGCGGCCAAGAAGTTGCAGAGGCTTTTCTCGGGGACCCCCCGGAAGTGCAGCCCGGACTCCATCAGGTAACGGGGCAGAAAGTGGAGAATCGCCGCATAGACGAATCCCGCCAGGCAGGTGAGCGTCATCAGCGTGAAGTAGGAGGACCAGTAGGCGTTGTCCTCGGGATGACGCGTGCCGTCCGTGGGCTCGACCGGCTGCGACCGCTGGTCGTCGCCGGAAAGCCGCATCAGCAGCAAGATCGCCAGCAGCGTGCCGGGCACGGCCAACACCAGGTAGTACTGCCGCCAACTGGCACCGGTCATCAGCACGGCCCCGGCCAGGAACGGACCCATGGCGATCCCCGCCGACCCGAAAATCCCGTGGTACCCCAAAGCCATGGGGCGATTCTCGGGATTCGTGTGATGGGTAATCAAGCCGACGCCGGCCGGGTGGTAAATACTGGCGAACAGGCCCAGCAGGAACATCGAGGCAACGACGACCAGCAGGCTCGGCGAAAACCAGGCCAGCACCGCCGCGCCGCTACACCCGAGCAGGTACGCCAGCAGCAGCCGCTTGGCGCCGAAACGATCGGCCAGCCAGCCGGCCGCCAGGGCGCAGAGGCCGAAGGGCAGCCGCAGCCAATTGCCCAACTCGCCGGAAACCTCTTTCTGCTGCTCCGGCGCGATGCCGAAGGCCGAATCGGTCACGATCCACTGCTCGACGCTGGCCAGCGAATGTTCGTAGACGTGGACCAAGGCGTGGCAGCAGGAGACCAACAACACCAGCCGCAACGTGGCGGAACTCATTTTGCCCATGATCGCTCCGCCAGCCGGGTCAAGAGGTCTCGGGCGGCGCCGCTGTCGACGGCTTCCGCCGCTCGCCGGACACACGCCGGCAACGAATCCTCGGCACCGGCGGTCCACAAGGCGGCCGCGGCGTTGGCCACGACGATGTCGCGCGGCGGGCCGGGCTGCCCCGCGAGAATCTCGCGGATCATCTCCGCGCTCTGCTCGGGCCCCTCGACCAGCATCGTCTCCCGGCCGGCCGCCGGCAGACCGAAGTCGGACGGCGTCCAATCGAACTGGCGCAGCTTGCGACGGGCCGCCTCGATGACGTGCGTGATGCCCGCCAGCGAGACCTCGTCCAGGCCGTCGGCGCCGTGGACGACCAGTGTCCGCCGGGTTCCCAGCAGGGCCAACGCCTCGGCCAGCAGCGGCTGCAACTCGGCCCGGCCCACGCCCAGCAGCTGGAACGGCGCCGCGGCCGGATTGACCAACGGGCCGAGGACGTTGAAGATTGTCGGGTGGCCGAGCCTCTTGCGGACCGGTCCGACGTGGCGCATGGCCCCGTGCAGCAAGGGAGCGAAGCAGAAGCAGATTCCCAGCTCTTCCAGGCAGGCCTCGACCCGGTGCACGTCGGCCTCGATGTTCACGCCCAAGGCGGCCAGCACGTCGGCCGAACCGCTGCGGCTGGTGATGCCGCGATTGCCGTGCTTGGCCACGGGCACGCCGGCCGCCGCGGTGACCAGGGCCGCCGTGGTGCTGATGTTGAATGTGTGCGAGGCATCGCCGCCGGTGCCACAAGTGTCGATCAAGCCCGTGTGACCACTGCGGATGGGTGTCATCCGCTCCCGCATGGCGGCTGCCGCGCCGGCAACTTCGGAGACGGTTTCACCCTTTTCGTGCAGGGCGACCAGAAGCCGGGCAATTTCGGCCTCGCCACAGCGCCCCTGCATGATACGGCCCATCGTCTCCGACATCAGATCCATCGAGAGACTCCGGCCCGATTCGACGAGTTTTAGGGCTTCTTCTATCACGGTGGGTTCTTGCAGGGGGGTGCGATTTCCTCCGAGGTCAAGGCGCAGCGAGCAGTCTATTCTATCGTCCCGCAACCGCATGCGGTAGCGCACAAATGCAAGTTCCACCGACAGGCCTGTTCGACCCACGCGGATCTCGTCAGTCCGCCAGGCTGTAAAGGTGGGGAATCCGGCCTATTCGGAATCGACGCTATGCGGGCGTCGTATAATGAAGAGATTGAGGGATTCTTCAGCGACGGAGACCGCCGGAGATGATGACTTGATTCGGGACTCAAGTCTCTCGACCGCTCGATGAGGTGGGGTGTGCGAAGCCACCACCGGGAGCGGACGCCCGGACAAGCCCGCCGAAGTGGAGGCAGAGAACGAAACGCATGCAAGAACGCCAGAAGATTCTCTCGGTCTCGATCATCATCGTGACGGTGGTGGCGTTGTTGGTCGGATGGATTACCACATGGGCCCTGTATCGCGCGGCGTTTCGGGAGAAAGTGGACTGGCTTCAGATGATGGTTCGGGGCCAGGCACGCCTGATCGAAGCCGTTGCCGGGTCCGAATCGACTTACCGAGACGGAAGACCGCCGCAAGAGGTCAACCGGGCGACGCTGCGGCGAATCGTGGCTGGGCACGAGAAGTTCGGTGAATTCGGGCAGACCGGCGAGATCGTGATTGGCCAGCGCGAGGGAGACTCAATCGTCTTCTTGTGCGAACGCCGGTTCCCCAGTGACGACGCGCCGATGTCGATTCCGATCGACGCGGAGTGGGCCGAGCCGATGCGTCGAGCGCTTTCCGGGCGCCAAGGCTGGACCGTCGCGCCCGATTATCGCGGCGAAACCGTCTTGGCCGCGTACGAGCCGATCGACGCCTTGGGCGTGGGGCTGGTGGCCAAGTGCGATCTGAAGGAGGTGCGCGCGCCGCTGGTGAAGGCGGCGAGTCTGGCCGCCGGCACGACGGTCCTGCTGGTGCTGCTGGGGGCGACCAGCCTGCTGGTCACCGATCCCTTGGCCCGACGATTGCAGGAGAGCGAGCAGCGATTCCGCAGCACGTTCGAACAGGCGGCGGTGGGGCTTGCGCACGTGGCCCTCGACGGCCGGTTCATCCGAATCAACCGCAAGTTCTGCGACATCGCCGGCTATCCGACGGAGGATCTGCTCACGCGAACCTTTCAGGAGATCACCCATCCGGACGACCTGGAAGCGGACCTGGAAAACGTCCAGCAATTGCTGGCCGGCGAGATTCCCAATTACTCGATGGAGAAAAGGTACCTGCGATCGGATGGGTCGGCCGTATGGATCAACTTGACCGCTTCGCTGATCCGCGAGCCGACGGGCGAGCCGAAGTATTTCATCGCGGTGATCCAGGACATCACCGAACGCAAACGGATCCAAGGGATGATTCGCCACATGGTGGAGGGGACCGCGGCCACAACCGGGAAAGACTACTTCCACTCGATGGTGCAGCACCTCGCCACGGCGTTGGACGTCCGCTGCGCCGTTTTCGGAGAGGTCAGCGGCAAGCCGCCGAGAAAGCTCAAGACGCTCAGCATCTTCGGGGAAAGCGACCCGGAAGCGGATACCGAGTTCGACCTGACCGACACCGTCTGGGAAAAGGCCGTCGGGCGAACAACCTGCCTGTACGAAGAGGGCGTGGGGGCGCGGTTTCCGGAAGATCCGTTGCTGAAGAAGCTGGGAGCCGAGAGCTTTCTGGGCATGCCCTTGTTCGACGCCTCGGGGTGCCCGCTGGGACTGCTGGCCGTGCTGGACGACGGATCCTTGCCGACGGATCTGCTCCCGCATGCACGGTCCTTGTTGAAGGTATTCGCCGCCCGGGCCACCGCGGAGCTGCAACGAGTCCGCGCCGAGGAGGAATTGGTGCAGCTCCAGGCCTTGCTCCAGGCGGCCATCGAGCAATCGCCGTCCGGAATTCTCATTGCCGACGCCCCCGACGTGAACATCCGGGTGGCCAATGCGGCCGCCCTGGGAATCCGCGGCAAGACATCGCAACGGCTGACGGGGATCCCCGTCGAACTGCACGTCAGAAGCTGGCGGGTCTTTTACCCCGACGGATCTCCTTATGCCCCGGAGGACCTCCCCCTGTCGCAGGCGATTCTGCGGGGCAAGACGTCCAAGAACGTGGAGGTTATCATTCGGCACGCCGACGGGCAGGATCGCTGGGTGCTGGCCAACGCGGCTCCGGTCCGCGACGGAGCGGGGAAGATCGTCGCCGGCGTCGCGGTCTTGTCCGACATTACCGAGCGGAAACAAGCCGAACAGGCTCTGCGTGAATCGCTGGAGGCATCGGCAGACATTGTGCGGTCGATTCCCTCCGGCCTGCTCATCTTCCAATACGAACGGCCCGACCGGTTGACGCTGCTGGAAACCAATCCCCAGGCGGAGAAGCTAACGGGCGTGACGGCGCAGGAGTGTCGCGGCCGGCAGTACGACGAGCTGTGGCCCCAGGCGCGACCACTGGGGCTCACGGGAAGCTATCTGGAAGTGATGCGAACCGGAAAGCCCTTTCAGAGCGACGATTTTGAGTACGGCGATTCTAGGCTTGTCGGGACGTATCGGATCCGCGCATTTCGCATGCCCGGCGACCGTCTGGGTGTCGCCTTCGAGGACATCACGGGGATGAAGCAGGCGGAACGGCTCCGCGAGGAGTTGATCGCCAATCTGGAGGCCCAGAACGCCGAACTGGAGCGGTTCACCTATACCGTCTCCCATGATTTGAAGTCCCCTCTGATCACGCTCAAAGGCTACCTGGGGCTGTTGGAAGAAGACCTGCAGGAAAACGACGTCCAGGCGATCGACGACGACCTCTCCCGGATGTCCAACGCCGCGGACAAAATGGCCCGATTGCTCGACGAGTTGCTGGAACTGTCGCGGATCGGACGCCTGGTCAATCCACCGGAAGACGTGTCGCTGGCCGATTTGGCTCACGAGGCGGTGGAGCTTGTCGGCGGGCAGATCGCCAAAGCGGGAGCCCGCGTGGAAATCGCTCCCGAACTGCCCGTCGTTTGCGGCGACCGGGCGCGGCTGTCGGAAGTGCTCCAGAACCTGGTAGACAACGCTGCCAAATACATGGGCGACCAGGCGGAGCCGCGCATCACGATTGGAGCCCGGCTCGAGGACGGGCAAACGGTCTGCTTTGTGCGCGACAACGGCCTGGGCGTTGACCCCTGCTACCAGGAGAAGATCTTCGGGCTGTTCGATCAGCTCGACCCGAGCGCCGGCGGTTCCGGAGTCGGTCTGGCGTTGGTGAAGCGCATCGTCGAGGTTCACGGCGGGAGGATCTGGGTCGAATCGGCCGGCGCGGGGCAAGGCTCGACTTTCTGTTTCACGCTTCCCTCCGGCGAAGGCTCCGCGGTCCGCGTCCCGCCCGACGCCGCGTCGTGCGGCGAGACGGCCCGAATATAGGCCGGGCCCCGTTGTTCTGCGAGTCCGTAGGACTCGCAGAACAACAAGTTGGACATACATGAAAGTGCAAGGACGCGCAGCGGGCTTGCTCTTTCATCACACGCTGACCGAAGGTGCCTTTGAGTTTCGCGGTTCTTTCCCGATCAGCAGTCACGGGAAACGACGTCTCACCCAGGGCGAGCGTTATGGCTGGAGAGGCGTCTGCGCCGCCTTTCCCACCATGAGAATGCCCAACTTGTTCTTCTGCGAGTCCTTACCGCCCGCGATTCAGCCGGCTCCGCTGGTTGAGGTAGTCGACCAGCACCGTGCCCATGTCGAGGCTTGTGTCGACCAGCACGCGCTCGATCCGGTTCCGCTGGCAGAGCGTTTCCAGCTCGTCGTTGTGGCGCTGCACGGCCCGGAGATAGGCCTGGCGGATCTGATCGGGCTGGGCCAGCAGCTCGTCGGGCATCTCCAGACCGACGAACTTGGTCATCTGGTCGAACTCGAAATGCAGTTCGTCGCGGTGCATGATCTGAAACAAAACCACTTCGTGGCGCTGATAGCGCATCTGCTGCAAGGCGGTTTCCAGCAGGTCCAGGTCGGTGAAGAGGTCGCTGAAGATCATCACCACCTCGCGGCGCTTCATCCGCCCGGCCAGCTCGGTCAGACAATCGGACATCGCCGTCTTGTGGACCGGCTCGCACTGGTCCAGCAGCTCGGTCATGCGGAGGATTTGGGCCATGGAGTTGCTCGGCGGCACCACGCCCCGGATCTTCTCGTCGAAGGTGGCCAGCGAGACCTTGTCGCTCTGGTGGATGATCGCATAGCCCAGCGCCGCGATCATCTGCGACGCGTAGCGGAGCTTCTGTTGCTGCTGCCGGCCGTAGCGCATCGAGGCGCTGGTGTCGAGAACGAAATGGCAGACCAGGTTGGTCTCCATCTCGTACTGTTTGACGAAGTAGCGCTCGCGCGTGAAGTAAACCCGCCAATCGATATGCTTCGGGTCGTCGCCCCAGACGTACTCGCGGTGGCCGGCGAACTCCACGGCGAACCCCGACAGCGGCGACTTGTGGGCCCCCGCCAGGTTGCCGATCACCAGGCCGCGCGGCTCGATCCGCCGGCCGGAAATGCGGCTGAGCACTTCCGGGTTGAGGTATCGCGAAAGGATGGACTTGGCCATGGCGGGTGCTTTCGTCTGGAGCAGCGTGCCTATGCCGCCGGTTTCTCATACTTCCGGTCGGCCGGGACGGCCTCCGTGAGCATGTCGATCAGTTGGTCGCTGGTGAGGTTGTTGGCCTGGGCGGCGTAATTGCCGGCGATGCGGTGGCGCAGCGCCGGCTTGAGCACCGCCTGCACGTCGCCGACCGTGGCGTGGTAACGGCCGTGCAGGATCGCCCGAGCCTTGGCGCAGGTGACCAGCGTGAGCACGCCTCGCGGCCCGGCTCCCCAGGCAACCCACTTGTTGACGAACTCGGGCGATTCGGGGGTTTGCGGGCGGGTCGCCCGAACCAGCGCCCAGGCGTATCCCAAGACCTGGTCGCTGACCGGCACGCGCGTCACCAACTGCTGCAGGCCGACGATGTCCTCGCCCGAGAGAGTCGGCGAAATCGTGCCCTGCTTGCCGGTCGTCACCCGACGGGCAATCTCCCATTCTTCCGCGCCGCTGGGGTAATCGACCTTGATGTAGAGCAGGAAGCGGTCGAGCTGGGCCTCGGGCAGCGGGTAGGTGCCCTCCTGCTCCAAGGGGTTCTGGGTGGCCAGCACGAAGAACGGATCGGGCAGCCGATGGACCTCGCCGCCGGCGCTGACCTGCCGCTCCTGCATCCCTTCCAGCATGGCCGCCTGCGTCTTCGGCGGCGTTCGGTTGATCTCGTCGGCCAGGATCATGTTGGCGAACAGCGGGCCGGGCAGAAACTTGTACTTCCGCTCGCCCGTCTGCAAGTCCTCTTGAATCACCTCGGTCCCGGTCACGTCGCTGGGCATCAGGTCCGGAGTGAACTGGATCCGCTTGAAGCTCAGGTGCGTGGCCTCGGCCAGCGAGCTGATCAGCAGCGTCTTGGCCAGCCCCGGCACGCCCTCCAGCAGGGCATGGCCCCGGGAGAAGATGGCCACCAGCACCTGCTCGATCACGCTGCCCTGGCCGACGATCACCTCGGCCAGCTCGGCGCGGATCCGCTCGTACGACTTCTTGCACAGTTCTACCGCGGCCAGATCATCCGGCGGGGTTTTGTCGGTCGTCATGGGTCTGTCTCTTCTTGGGGTCAGTCGATGCTCTGAAAATATCGGTTCAAACGCTCCTCGTATCCGCGCGGAGGCCGCCGCTGCGAGTTGTTGCGAATCGCCTTGCGCAGCTCGGGCGGCAACCTGGCAAACCAGGGGTCGTCGAGAAACGCACGCTCCGCCGGCTCGGCGTCCCGAGGCGAGTCGGGGGTCGCCCGGCCGTCGGGTATCTGATCGGGCTCCGGTTGGGTTCCCATCTCCGTCGGCGGGGCGTTTAAGACTTGCGAGCCGGCCAGCGAGACGCCGCCGGGGCTACTTTGTGAACTGGGCAGCCCGGGCATAGGCATGCCGGGTATGGGCATGCTGCCGGGCATGGGCATGCCAAGGATCGGCATTCCCGCCGGCATCCCGGCCATCGCGGCGGCCAACTGGGACGCCTCGCGGATCGGCTCATTGGCCAGCGGTTGCCCGCCGGGAAGCGGCAGGGCGCCGGGTTGCCGGGCGGCGGGCATGGGCATGCCACCGGGCAGCTCTCCACCGGGCAGCTCTCCACCGGGCAGCTCTCCACCGGGCATGGGCATGGCGGCTTGCGACTGCGCGTGGGGCGACTCGCCGCCGGGCTGCTCTCCGGAGGGAGCCGCCGCCTGCTGTTCCGGAGCGGGTTGCAGGCCTGCCGCGGCCAGCGCCGCCGCGTTGGCCATGTCCTGGAGAATCTGCTCTCCACGGTCGGCCAGGCTGCCGGCGGCTTCGCCCATCGCCTCCTGGATGCCCTGTTCGGCGGAAGCGGCCTGCGGGGGCGGGCCCTGCTCCGCGGCTTGCTCCGCGTGATGCTGGGCGTCGCGCAACGCGGAGGTCGCCGACGGATCGACCGGAACGCTCTGTTGGGCAAGCTGGCTTGCCTGCTGTGCCTGTTGGGTCATCGGCGGTGCCCCCGAATCGAGCGTGTTGGCCATGTTCTGCTCGACGTTCTCACGCACCTGCTGCACTTGCTCGAACTGCCGGCCGCCGACCTGGGCCATCTGCTCGGCGGCGCGCCGCAGTTCGTCGCGGATCTGCTCGGCCGCCTGGTCGAGCATCTCGGCGGCGGTGCCGGTCTGCTGGGCGACCGCTTCCGCGGCCGGCTTCGACGGCGCGCCCGGATTCTGCCGGGCCGACTGCAACTGCTTGCCGGCCTCGGCGATGGGCTGCCGGGCCTGGCCGAGCGTCTCGGCGGCCTTCGGCACCGAGCCCTGGACGCCTTCGGCCACCTTCTCGGCAATCGCCTGAACGTCTGCCTGCGTGTTGCCGAGCTCTTGGGCTTGTTCCGCCTCGAGTCCTTCGTTGCCGGCGGCCTGTTGGGCCTCGGCGGCGATTTCGCGTTCGGCCTGGGCGGCTTCGTCGAGCGAGCGGGCGGCGTGGGCCAATTCGGCGATCGTCGTGTAGATCTGCTCGCGCTTGGCATCGGCCAGGGCCGCTTCGGTCGTGGAAACCGCCTGCTCCACCGCCTCGGTGGTCTCTTGGACGGACTCCATTCGCTGCTCGGGCTGGCTGCCCATGGCGGCGGCGGCTTCCGTGGCGGATTGCTCCGCGGCCTGCATGGCCGATTCGACCGCCTCGGGCAAATCGCGGTTCTCGGGGATCTTGTCCAGTTGCCGAGCGACGTTTTCTTCGTGTCGCTTGGCTTCGGCGGGCGATTGCTCCGCGGTGTCCGCCGCCTGGGCCTGCTCCTGTTCGACCGCGCGAAGATCCTCACGCGCGGCTTCGAGGTCCTCGATCTGCTGGGCGTACTGCTCGGAGTTCAGCCCGGCGGGGTTGACCGTGCTGAGCTGCTCGGCCTGTTCAGCGGCCTGTTCAAGCTGGTTGAGCACGTTGTCTTGCTGGGCCAAGGCTTCTTCCTGGTTCTGTTCGAAGAGGCTGGCCGTGGCCTCCTGGGCCGACTGCTCAGCCTGTTGCAGCGCGCTTTGCATCTCGGGCACTTGCCGTGCGGCTTCGCGCATCTGGGTGATGTCTTGTCGGATTTCGCTCTGCCGGCCGACTAACTGGTCGGCCTCGGGCAGGGCGAGATTCGCCTGTCGCGTGGCCTCGCGGACCTGCTCTTGCCGCTGGATCATCTCGCGGATCTGTTCGCTGGCGGCGTTTCGATCGGCCTCGGCCAGCCCCTGGGCCCGCTCGATCCGCAGCAACAGGGCCTTCAGCCCTTGGATCACCGCGCGCTGGCTGGTGGCGGCTTCGGGAAACTCGGCCGACTGCAAATGGGTTTCGGCGCCGTCGAGCTCCTCGTCGACACGGCCGGCCTTCAGCCGTCGCAATCCTTCGGCGGCCTCGGTGCCGAACGGTCCCGGCCAACCGGAAACCTCGCCGAGCACGTCCTTCAACCCGCCGTAGAGCGCCTTCACGTCGCGCTGGTCTTCGAGCGTGGAGAGGTTCAGGGTCTCGCGGCGGGTGGCCGGCTGCTCGGGCAACAGCTCGGTCGTGGTCAACACGGTCGTCTGCACCGTGATCAAACGCCGGACCTGGGCCGCCATTTCCGAGATCCTCAGCCGCCGCAAGAGACTCTGACGCTCGACCAGCAGCCGGACCACGATCTCGCGGCTCTTTTTCCGGGCGGCCACGAACGTCTTCTGGCGGGCGGCCGGATCGGACGTCTCGATCTGGCCCAGCAGCTCGATGACTTCGGGCATTTCCGCGTCGATCAACGTATCCAGGTTGTGGCGCATCGCCTGGATGTCGGCGTACCACTTGTGCGAGCCCAGCCCGTTCTCGCGAAGTTGCTGGAGCTGGATGTCCAGGGCCGTGCTGACCAACTGCCGGGCCATGGCGCGGACCTGCTGCTGCACCTGCTGCTGACGGACCACGCTCTCCGATTCCAGGCTTTGTGCCCGCAAGCGCGAGACGCCCGCCGAGAGAATGACCGTTGCCAACAGGCACCCGCCGATCCCCAACCGCCACGAACGATTCGTCGATCTCATGGGGATTCTCCTATCCCGAGTTGACGTTGGATCATGGTTTTCAGTTGCCGGGCCGACTGCCGATCGGTTTCCATCATGCTGGCCAGGATACCCTGTTCGTCGGTGACCTGAAACAGCAGCGGATCGGCGGTGGCCGTCTTGCCTTCCCGCCCGCCGCGGAAATCGACCGCTCGCAGCGTTGCCGCCACGCGATCGCCCTTGCTCAGCCCCAGCCGTCCCAGGTCGAAGGCGTAGCCGGCATCCGGTTCGAGGTTCTTCGGCGGCGTGTCGCCGGGCGAGAGCCGGTAGACGTCGAAGTCCTGCAGGGAGGTTCCGCCGTCGGCGCGGGTCACTTCGCATGCAATTGAAACGCTCTGCAACCCGTAGTCGTCGATCGCGCGGAAGTAGATCGTCGGCCGGGCCGCCGGCAAAACCCATTGCGTGATGATCGCCGCCGCAATGCGCGGCGGCGCGTCGGTTTGGATTCGGACCACTCCAAGAATCGGCTGCTGAAGGTGCTGGCCGTCGACGTCGGTGACGTCGATCTCAAAGCGGGTCAGCTCGGTGACTGCGGCCAAGGGGGAATCGTCGGCGTCGAGGATCCAGATCTCGCGAGGATCATCCCAGGCCTCCGATTCCGCCTTGCGGAAGGGATGCGGTCGGCTGCCGTTGGCACGGTCGACGACCGAGAGCGTGACTTCCCGGAGCGACGAGGCCGAGCGGACCTTGACCAGCACACGAGATCCCTCGACCACCGAAATCTGCCGCAGACCTTTCGGCACGGCCATCGTCTTCTCGCCTTCCTGCGTGACGGCGTAGGAAGGGAGTTCGACTTCCAGCTCGACGTCGACCACGGGCAGTTGCGCGACCGTGAGCACGCCGGGGTCGGTCCAGGCGTCGCCCAGGAAGAGCTGATAGCGGATCTCTTCGCGGAACTCGTCCAGCTGCCCGACGAACACGCCGGGGGCTTCGGCCGACGGCTGCAGATCGAGTGTTGTGCGGGTGCCGCTGCGCCCGGCGTAGAAGACCGCCTGGCCCGACTCGGGCACCTCGCCCGTGCAGCTCACCTCGAACCGGACCTGATGCCCGTAGAGGATACGAAGGGGCGCCCGGCCGGGCGCCGAAGGATCGATCGGCTGCCCCGCGACGGCGCTCCAGTCGACGGAAGGTCGCGGCGGCGGCAAAGAGACGACCGGCGGCGGCGGATCCGTTGAGTCGTCGGTTGGTTGCGACTCGACGGGCGCGTCTGCCGGTTGGGATTCGACGGGCGCGTCTGCCGAGCGCGGCCTTCTGGGAGCGTCGGCCGCGGGGCCCAGGGGAGCATGGCTCTTGACGACGATCGATTGGATGACGGTACGGGTTGGGTAGTGGTTAGTGCTGAGCAGGAAGAACCGCTGCAGAAACGCGGAAAGATGATCGGTTGCCGCAAGGCCCAGGGCGACCCAGGCGGCGGCCGTCAACAGCAGCAACGTCGTGCGCCGCATGAGCTGCCGCTGGGAAAGGCCTCGCATCACGTTCAGCTGCTTTCCGCGCAGCGCCACGCCGTGGATCACCGCCTGCTCGAGCTGCACCGATCCCCATTGGGCCGCCTCGGGCGATTCGAACTGCACGGCGGCGATCAGGTCGCTGTCGATCTGTTCCTGGCGCTGGACCAGCAGGGCCATGTCCAGGTCGGTTTCCCGATGTCCCAGCCACGGGAGCGTGTAGCGGCGGAACGCCCAGATTGCCACCGCCCCGCACGCCGCAAGCCCGATCAGGCGCTGCAGCCGGTTCATCTCCAACAGCCAGTCGGCGAGAAAGGCCGCCGCCACGATCCACAACACGGTCAGCAGCAGCGCGCTGAACCCGGTCTCCAACCGCACGCGCCGCCGGCGGCGCCGCAATCGGGCAAGGCGTTTTCGCAATTCCTGGAGTCGGGTCATGGCAAGTTCACCCACTTCCGCACCAGCCACTCCACCAGCAACAACCCCACCACGCAGGCGAAGCAGAGCCAGGTGTTCCAGAGGGTGATGATCTCGACGGTCGTCTCGGTCTTGGGCGTCAATTGGATCCGCTCAGCCAGTTCGTTCACGTCGGCCAGCCCGCAGCTTCGGCCGCCGGCGTGCACGTCGGCGATCTGCTGCTGCAGCGCCACGTTGCGGACCGCGTTCTGTCGCTCGACGGCCACGCTGGTCACCTTGAAGGTCGTCTCCACCGGCTTGCCGGTAATCGGGTCGCGGACGCGCACGCGGTGTTCGCCCGCGGCGAACACGGGGAATCGGGCTTCGAACACCCCCTTGCGCAACTGGGAGATGCTCAGCCGCTGCGCCTCGCCGCCCGGCTGGCCACCTGACGCGGAGGAATCCGAGGGCAGCACCAGCTCGCCCTGGAGTCGGCGATCGGGCAAGTCTTCTTCGCCGAGCGGCTCGAAGTCGGCGTTGCAGGCCTCGACGGTCAGCAGCACCTGGTCGTCGGCCTGATAGCGCCGGCGGTCGGTCTGCACGACGAACCGCTTCTGGCTGCCCAAGGCGTGGCTCAGTCCCAGCCGGTGGATCATCTGGCCCCAGAACTGGCGGTAGTAGAGTTCACCATACTGACGACGCAGGCGCCAGGTTTCGTTGAACCCCAGGTAGATCACCTCGCCACGGCCGTAGCGCCGCACGGCGATCAGCGGCTGCCGGGTCTTGCCGTCGACGCAGGTCCGCGTGGGGTGTTCGGCCAGGGCCGTGGCCAGCGGGTGCAGCCGCTCGACCGGCTGATACCAGGGCAACAGCCCCAGGTTGTCCCACGCCTTCCGGCTCTCCCGTTCGTCGGAACCCAATTGCATGAAGTCGTATTGCGCGGCGTGGGCCGTCAGCTTCAAGCGGAACGGCTGGCGGTCGAAGACCCGGGCGGCCGGATCGACCTTCACGGGCAACAGTCTCGCCAGGGGCGTATCGGCCAATTGCCCCGGGCCGAACCGCGGGCCGGAAACCACCACCAGCCCGCCGCCAAAGTTCCGTACGAACTCCTCGGTCATCTGGCAGAACCGTGGGCTGAGGGCCGACGCCGGCAGGTCGCCGAGGAAGATCACGTCGTGGGCAAAGAACTCGCTGCGCGGCGGGCTCATCGTCGGCAGGAACATGGCGCTGGTATCGCGCACCCGGGGGTCCGAAGACCGCAGGAACGTGCGAAAACCCTCAGTGCCCACCAGCTTGTCGCGATGGAAAACCTCCTTGACGAACCGCCATTCCCAGGTGGGCTCGTACTCGACGTACAGCAGCCGCAGGAAATCGTCGCGGACGGTGACCTCGCGCCGGGCCCGATTGTTCTCCTCGATCACCTCGCCCATTACCGGCGCGACGTCGGCCAGCAGCGCAAACCGCCCGGTCTGCTCGGGAACATACTGGAAATCGACGTCGACCGAGGCGCCGGAGAGCATCACCGGCTTCTCGTCGATGGGCAGGGGCTCGGCGGCGCCCAGCGTGGTCTCGTCGCCCGAGGGGTCCAGCGGCAAAGCGGCCAGCGAAACGCGGACCTCCTCGCCCTCGAGGCCCTGCTGGCGCAAGGTCACGGTGATGGTCGCCCGCTCGCTCTTCTTGAGGATCAGCGGCGACTGGATGCTGACGGCGATGTCGACCGCGGCCGCCGCGCCGACGCCGACCGTGTAGATCGTCGTCCCCAGCCGGCTGGCCGCCGCCAGCGCCGGCTGGCCCGAGTTCTGGTCGAAGTCGCTGAAGATCACCAGCCCGGCCAGGTTGGCGGTGGCGTGCCGCCGGGCCAGGTCGTCCAGGGCCTCGCCCAGCGCCGTCACCTCGCCGTCGGCAGTCAATTGTTCGGCCAGGTAGTCGCCGTCGATCTCGTCGCCGTCCTCGGCATCCGTGCGGGAAGCCTCGCCCGGCGGCGCCAGCTCCAACGTCCGGACCCCATCGAGCTGATCGAACAGAAACGCCCTCAGGCGGTACTTCGCGGCAAGGCGTTGCAGCAGATTGCCGTCGCTTCGCTGAAGCAGCGCTTTGAGGTAGTCGATCCGGCCGAGGGACGCGCGAGGCGAAAGCGGCGCAAGAAGAGCCTCGGTGTCGGACGCGGCCGGTTCGCCGTTGGCTGTCCGGGCTTCGCCATCGTGTTGATCGAGTCCGACGGCCTCGGCCAGCTTGGCCCGCTGCTGGTCGGAGAACTCGTCGGCGATCGACATACTCTCGGTGCCGTCGAAGAGAAACCACAAGGCTGGCCGCTTCTGGCTGGTGACGGTAACGGTCAAGATCGGCTCGGCCAGCAGCAACAGCAGCAGGCACAGCACGGTCGCCCGACACGCCGCCAACACCACCCGGGCTCCCGCCGGCTTGTGGCGTTGATAGCGGGCGTAAAACACCACGGCTGCGGCGATCAGGCCGATGCAGCCGAACAGCACCCAGGCCGGCGCGTCGTGGGCCCAAGGCGCCGCCAGCACCGGCTCGAAGCCCTCGATCGTCTGGGTCTCTTCCAGCCCCAACAGGCGGCCGAACGCATCGGTGAACATTTGGGCGACGTTCATGCGGTCGGCTCCCTACGGGTGGAAGGCCACGCCAGGACGGCCAACTCCAGCAGCAAACAGGCCAGCACGCCGAGCATCACCCACTTCCAAAGGTTTGTGCCCTGCAGTTGTGCCCGTTGCAGACCACCCGCGGCAAACGCCTGGGCCGTCTCCAGCGAGTCGACCGCGCCGCTCCCGGGCCGAGGCCCCCCCTCCGGCAACAAAATCCCCTCCGACTCTTCGGCAGGCCCGTTGACCGCCAGCAGGGTTTCCCACAGCTTGTCTTCCGCCCCCTCTGCCCGGGAATCCGAGCCGCGGGTGGCCGTCACGCGATAGTGGCCGCGGCACGGCAACCGATCGATGCTGACCCCGTAGCGGTCGGCCCCCAGGGCGTCGATCGAGAGCGGCCGGTCCGTTTCGCCGGGCCCGCTGAGCGTGACGCGGGCGTTGCGCTGCGCCGCCGCAATGGGCAGCTCGCGCGTTCGCTGCGTGCTCAGGGTGCGGTCGGGAAGCGTTTCTTCGAGCAGGCCCCGCAGGACACGGTCGAAAACCAGGATCGTGTTGGTCACCGACAACGTGTTCCAACCCGTGTGCACGCCGCTGGAAACGAACAGCACCTTGCCCCGGCCGATGCGACGCTCGATCAGATAGGGCAACTGGTTGGTGTATCGGGCCAGTACGGAGAACTTCGTGGCGACCGCCTCCTCTTCCGGCAACTGTGTTTCGCCACCCGACGCCTCGGCAGCGGCCCAGAGCAACCAGCTCGGCCGAAGCCGGGCACGCTGCCGTTGCAGGTTGTCGCGCTGGTCGCGCTCGGCCGCCGAGAGCTCCTGCTGCGTCTCCCGCTGGTCCCATTCGGCCAGGCGTCGATCCATCTCGGCCAGATCGGCGCGGCGCTGCCGCAGATGCTTGGTCATCGTGGCGACCAGGGCTTCCCGGGTCTCGTCGCCGACTTCGGCCGCCACCGTCTTGAAGAAGTAGGGCAGCCGGTACAGATCCTGCATCTCCTCTTCGGAGCTTCCCGAGAGCAGGAAGTAGTCGTGGTGTTTCAAGCTGTTGTAGTCGAGCTGGAACGGTTCGGCCGGGCCGTTCGATTCCTCGGGCAGCCGCCCGACGGTTACCGGGCTCAGCGGCGCCGGCAGGATTCCCAGGCCGTCTTGCCACGCGGCCGCGGTCCAAAGCGCCGGATCGAATTGCCCACCCGCGGCGATCACCAGCTTGCCGCCCTGCTCGACGTACTCGCGCAACAGCGGCACGGCCGGCTCGGGGCTGGCCACGCCCGCGATCACCACCAGCCGGGCGTCCTCCAGCAGACTGCGATCCACCTGGTCGATCCGGACGTGCCGTTCGGCGACCAGTTGCCGCTGGCGCTGGCTGCCGCTGGCCATGGGAGCCAGCAGTCGGCGCAGATGGAACGTCTCGCCGTAGCGGTTCACCCGCGGCTGCTCATCCTCGCCCCACTGATCCACGAACACCACCGGCAGTTGTTCCACGACCGGCACCACCAGGAAGCGACGGTCATCGGCCGGCAACCCGTCCGGCTCGACGACGCCCTCGCGCCGGATGGCCACGGAGACCTCGGCGGCGGCCAGCGCCAGCCGGTCGTCTTCCTGGAGGTTTTCAAACCGGTAGGGGGCGAATTCCACCTCGCGGGCTTGTCCCGGCTGTAGCTCGAGCGACCTGACGTCAAACGTCAAGCCATCGACGGCCAGCGTCACCAGCACGTCGTGCTGCGAATACGTGCCCTCGTAGCGAACCGTGGCCACAAACACGGCCGCCGTCTGCCGATCGGCCACTCCATCGCGAAGCCGGAAATCGGCGATCCAGGCGTTGGCGACCTCCTCGGGCTGAAGCTGCACGACTTGGATCGGGCTGGGCAGCTTTTGCAGCTGGTCGGCCAGCGAGTCGGCCGGCCAACCGGACACCTGCCGGTCGGTCAGCAGCACGATTTCCTTGCGGGGCATGTCCTGGACGCGGCCGCAGGCCTCGACGGCCAGGTCGATCGCTTCGCGCGGCAGGGCCGCCCGATCGACCGATTCGATCATCTGAAGCCGCTCGACCGCGTCTTCCTTGGTGTAGTAGGCCGTGTAGCTGACCCCGGCCGCCGAGCCACAGATCGGCAGCACGGAGATCCGGCTGCCGCGGGGAAGCCCCTCGATCAAGCGCTGGGCCTCCGTCTTGGCTTCGTCCAGCAGCGTGCCTTGGCCCTTGCGATACGCCATGCTGAGGCTGTTGTCGATCAGCAGCACCGCGTGGACGGGCTGATCCGGATCGACACCGACCATCGCCGTGCCCAGGAACGGCCGGGCCATGGCCGCGCCGAACGCCAGGATGCAGAACGTCCGCAGGGCCAGCAGCAGCAGATCGCGCAGGTGCATGATGCGGCGATTACGAAAGACCGCCTCGCGCAGAAAATCCATGGCCGCCCACGGCACCACCTGATAGCGACGGCGATTCAACAGATGGATCACCAACGGCCCGGCGGCGGCGATCAATCCTGCGACGGCAAACCAGGGTGCGAGGAACATCTCACCTTCACTTCTGCTGGAACCGCTGCTGGAGGCTGTCGATCTTGCCCTCTTGCAGGATCGGCAGATAGCGATTGGGCATCGCCAGGATGAAACAGGCGGCCCCGGTCATATACAGATCCCCTGGCTTGCCGCCGACGCGCCCGTGGGCCCTCCACTTGCCGTCTTCCGACGGATCGTCCGATTGCACCTGGCAGGCGATCAAGGCGTCGCGCAGCGGGGGATAGTGCTCCCGCCAGTGTTTCCCGCCGACCTGGTAGAGCGCCTGGCCCAGGTAGTACAGCGTGTACGCGTCGAACGGCGCATTGCTCGAGCGGCCTCGGGTCTTCTCGCGGATCTCCTTGCCGATGACCTCCATGTTCTTCTCGATCCGCCAGTCGTCGTATTGGGCAAACTCCTGCAAACACACCACCCCCGCCGCGGCCATGGCCACGCTGGGACCGCCGCCACCCTTGGTGTAGGTGAACTGGCCGGGGTGCCGCTGCTGCTCCGCCTCGTCGGCCGTATGGGAACAGCCGTTGGGGGTGTAGTGCTCGCGGACGCTGCGGATGGCCAGCTCGATGACCTCGGGCGGGACCTCCAGGCCGCTGTCGACCGCGCTGCGCAACGCCTTGGCCTGCATCACCGCCAGGCTCAGATCGTGGCCCCGTTGTTGCGGCTTGGCCACGTAGTCCCAGCCGCCGTCGTCGCACTGCGTCTGGGCGATCAACTTCAGCGCCCGGTCCATCAGCGGACCGATCCGCTCATCGTTGCTCATCCCGTAGGCTTGGCCCAGCACGAACGCCGACAGCCCATGGTTGTACATGCCGCGGCGCTCGTCGGCGATGTTCAGCAGTCCGGAGGGCTTGGTGTTGCGGGTGACGTAGTCGATCGCCCTGGCGGCCGCTTCGCCGTGGCGTCCCCGGCCCGGGCTGTGTCCGGCCGACAGATAGGCCAACGCTCCCATGCTCACCAGCCCCAGGTCGTTGGAGGTCCAGTTGCCCTCGGGCCCTTGATTCCTGGTCAGCCACTCGATGCCGCGCTGCAGGGCCTCTTCGCTTTGCGGGGTGATCTCCCACTCGCTCTCCGCCTTGGCCACGGGAGCCTGCCCCTCCGGCAAGGACCCGGCCAGCGCGAGCACGGCCGTCAGGCACAGCGTGAGGCAACCATGGGCCGCGCGTTTCATGAGGTCTCGTCCTCGATCGAAGAAGCACCAAGCCGGCAACGACGGATGACGAACCTCGCAACGGTTCGGCATCTCTTCGTCATTCGAGCTTCATCGTGCTTCTGAGCAAGCCCCGCGGTCTCGTCCGGTCGGGCGGCGGGGCAGGTGGGTCGGTTATCGCCAGTTCTCCAATTGTGGGCAGCCTGCCCCCCGCTTGTCAAGTTTGTCAAGAGTTTTCGGGCAGGCGCTGGAGACTGAACGATCGCCGTGCCGGCAGCCGGCCGAAGACAGTATTCGCGGCGACGGGGCGATTCTATTCGACCCTTCTCAGGGTCGAGGCATGTCAGTTTTTTCCGTCGACCGGATCAACTCGACGATCTCTCGATGCGCCGGGTTGTCGGCCGCGGCCAGCAGCCCCCAAATGCGGCCGTCGCCGACAACCAGCGGACCGAAGCCCGGTCGCTGGTGCTCGGCTGCGTCCACCACCGACTCCCCGCAAACTCGGCCGCTGCCGGGATCAAGACAGACCAGCGCGATCCGCGCCGATTGTCCTCGGCCGCCGCCATCCGCGCGAGCGTAGACAATCGGCACTCCTTCGTCGCACAGGAGGGCCTCCAATCGCTCTGGCCCGGCGTGGTGACGCCACAGCGTCTCGCCCGAGGCGAGGTCCTTTGCCAGCACACCGGTGGTGGTCTCGACGATCAGCCGGCTGGCGGCGCACCGGACGAGTCCGCTCATTTCCGGGACAGCCTTGCGCCACAGGATCGCGCCGGTCTGCAAGTCGAGGCACTCGATGCCCCAGACGTCCGGCTGCGTGGCGTAGACGCGTCCTTCGCGGATCCGCGGCGGTTCGTGGCGGCGCAGCGTCCACGTCGAGGTCTTGCCGCGGCGAGTGGAAGGCGGCGGAACGCGGATCTGCTGCCGGATCCAGCTCACGCGGCCCGAGAGATCGCAGCAGACGAGGTACCCGGCTGCGGTCGCCACAATCTTGCCCTCGGCCGCGGCCGCCTGGCAGGCGAGTCGGCCCTCGCAAGCGTCGTCGAACTCCGCCAACAGCGTCTCGCGCCGCAACAGTCCGGTCCACGCGTCGAGTTCGGCCAACGAGAGCGAGAGCTTGAGCCCCTCGTCGCCCGCGACCGTCAACGCGAACAGATCCCGCCCGACCAGCAACGGATCGCAGGCGACGTAATCACCGGGCTTCTTCGACCAGATCGGCCGGCCGTCGCGTCGCTCGAAGCAGGCCAGCCCCGGGCCCTCGAAGGTCCATCGGCGTACGAAGATCCGGTCTTTGGTAACGATCGGTCGCATCGGCACCGCGGGCCAGCGGGAAATCTCGTCGCTGGCCGGCTGCCACCGGAGCCATTGCCGCCGGCCGGCCGTCAGGTCGAAGGCCGCCAGCTCGACGCCGTTGTGAACGATCATCTGCCGGCCGGCCACGACCGCGGCGACCTGACGGGCACCCCAGTCTCGGTGCTGCCTGGAAGCGTCTGCCGGGCGTTGGACGCCGTTGCCTTCGATTTCACCGAGAGATCGCAACTTACAGACTGGCGGGCAGTTCTCCAGGAGGGGCGCATGCCCCATGGAATCCGTCGAGCCGGGCTCGGCGTTGCCGGACGGGCCACCGGCGGAGTTCGCTTGCCGAAGCTCCTCCACGATGCGTTCGAACTCGTCGGCCGTCACCTGCCGGTCGCCGATCTCGACGGCCGCGGTGGCTGGTCGGCCCACGCGCTGTCCGAGCATGGCGCCGGCCAGCCGTAGCCGGGCGCTGAGGGCCTCGCGCCGCGTTTCGGGAGCGTCTTGCAGCGCCTGGCGGTAGCGCCCGGCCGCTTCGGCGATCCGGCCGGCGGACAAACGGCGGTCGCCCAGCCAGGCGTGGGCTTCGACGGCGGCCGGCGTCCCGGGGAACTGCACGGCCACTGCTTCGGCGGCGGCCACGTCGCCGGCGCCCAACGCCTTGTTCAGCCGCAGCGCACCCAACTCGGCGAAGTGCTCTTGCATCGCCCGGCGCAATGCCGGCGTGCGCCGCATGGCCAAGGTGACGGCCGTGGGCATCGACACCAACAGCCGGCGATCGTCCATGTCGGGCAGCACGCCGAGCAACCGGCTGTCGACCGAGGTGGAGATGGCCTGGCACGCTTCCCGATAGGCGCCGTCCTGCAGCGATGCCCGAAACTCGACCAGCACGTTGTACGCCTCCTTGTCCACGCGCCGGATCAGCGAATCGCGCCAGGTTGGGGGCAGCGCCGACGCTTCGCCGGGCGGTGCGGCGGGCCCCTTCCGGTCGAGCTGCAGCGCGGCCCAATCCATCAGGTGCCGCACCTCTTCGCCCCACGGCAAGCGCCCTCCCTCCAGCCGTTCGGGCAAGGTCCAATAGGCGGTCGAATCCAGCAGGGCTGCCACCCGGCCCAAGCGGTCTTCGGCCAGGCAGGCCAACAGCTCATGGCGAAGCAGCCGGTCGGGCCAGGCGTTCTGCCGCTCGAAGTTCCAGAGGGGTGCCCGCATGACGGCAGAGGCAATCACCCCCACAGGATCCGGGTGTCCGGCGTCGGCCAACCGCATGGCCAGTTGCTCGTAGTGCCGCCGGAACGGCACGGCGCTCTGCGCGTCGAGGCTGTCCGTCAGCACGGCCGCTTCGCGGAGCAGTTGCAGTCGCGACTGCAGGACGCGGTCGTCGGTCAGGTCGCCTTCGACCAGATTGGCTTTGGTCGCGCTGCCTTCGGCCAGCACGTCGTCCAGCAGGCCATGGATCAGCTCGGCGCCCAGCGAGCCGTGCGGATTCCCCGCCAGCGTGCGGAGGATGCAGGCCCGCCGCCACACGTCCGCCGCCACGTCGGCCGGCTGCGACTGGGCAACTCGATCATCCCATTGCGCGACGGTCGCCGCATCGGCCAGCGCCCCCACGCGCCGCTGAATCGCCTCGGGGGCCAGTGCCGCGAGTGCGGCCAGCCGCCGAACCTCAAGCGACCGCAGCCCGATCGAGCGATGTGCATCGGTGGCGATGCAGTAGAGGCCGACCTGGCCGACTGCCCCTTTCACGGCCAGCGGCGACCAGATTGCCTGGCTATAATGCAGGCCGTCGCCCGAAGTCCAACACTTCATCACGCCGCCGCCGAGCGTCAGCCGCAGCCACTGGCGCTCGCCGGCGTAGGGAACCATTGCCCGCTGGAAATCAAACGCCAACTCGGTCGCCTGCTGATTGGGCCCCAAGTAGGCAAACGTGGTTCGGCCGGTGGTCGTGTCGCGGTAGAAGGCCAACCGGGCCAACTGTCGCCCGTCGCGGTCGCCCAAGAAGACGCCGGTGCCCACCTCGGGCTTGTCCAGTTCGAACCGGTATTCGTACACCCCCGGCTCGGCAAGGCGATGGCCCGCCTGGGCGGCGCCCGTGTCGGCGTCGGCCGAGAGCCGGACGGCGCCGTCGGGCAGTTTTTCGAACCGGGTTCCTTCGGGGAGCTTTGTCTCCCAAGCCGCCTCGGCGGGCGCGGGTAGTTGCAGGACCACGGGGTTCGGGTCCGGCGGTGGCGGCCCGCCGGTCGACGGATAGACCGAGATGCCGCGAACCAAGGCTTCGCCCTGGAGGTAGACCTCAGTAGGAAGCCCGTCCAACGGAACGCTCAACAATGGCAGGTCACCCCGGGTGAGCACGAGACGGCCCTGGCAATAACGCACCTCGACTGTGCCGAGCCCGGCCCGGCGGTAGCGCCCGGCGTCCAGCGCCCAGACGGCGAACGTCGATGGCTGGGGCTGAGCGTCGGTCCGTGTCGTGCCGTAGGCCCCCCAGGTGTTCACCGCCGCGGGGCAGTATCGCAGTGTGACTCCGTGCCGGCCTCGCCAGAAGTGCAATTGAAACAGACCGGGGTCGATCAGCGACAGCCGCAGCGTCGTCTGGGCGTTCCAGGGCGTCTGGAGTCGGAACACGCCCGAGATGAAGCTGATGCGGCGATCGCCCGTTTGCAGGTGCCTGATCGTTTGGGAGATGCCGTAAGGTTGCCCCGCCACCTGGGCCAAGAGCCGTTCGAGCTCCGCCGGAGCGGGGTACGGCTGCCGATCGTCGAACTCGCCGAAACAGACCTCCTCGAACGGCGGCGGCTGGGGCATCTCTTGTGCAGTCGCCACGAACCCCGAGAATACGATGGCCACCGTCGCGACAGCGACCAACGCACCGCGCCGCCCATCTCGCAGGCAATTCGTGAACACCGTCTGGCGATGGTCGAAGGCCGGCCCGAGATCCGACTCGACACGCTGCCGCCGGTAGGATGTGTGCAGGGGCATCGCCGGCACTCGGTTCTCGGCTACGGCTTGACGGGGACCAGTTCGCGGATCTCCCGTTCGGTCGGCTTCCGCTCAAGACTGAAGAACGCCCAGTGGCGATCCGCGCCGCCGACCAGCGGCCCGATCGCCGGGGTTTTGTCCGAGGCAAGATCGATCGGCAACTCGGTTTCGGCCATCGTGCGGCCGGTCCGCGGATCGAGCCAAACCAACACCGGCCGCCGCGGCTGCTTCTGGTCGGATTGCGGAGTATCTTGGTCCCCGAGTTTGACGTAGCAAAGGGCGTCCGCCCGACCGCATGCCCGCGTGTCGAGTCGATCCTCCGTTGCGTGCTCCCAAAGAACCTTGCCGGTTTCGGTGTCCAACGCTGTCAGCCCGTCGGTGGTTTCCACGATCAGCCGATTCCCGATACGGCCGACCGTGCAGAGCAACCGAGGCAGGGCCGCTCGCCAGATAAGCTGCCCCGTTTCCAGCTCCAGGCATTCGACGGCCCACACGCCCGGCTGGGTCGCGTAGACACGGTCTTCAAAGCACAGCGGCTGGTGGTGTACCTGTCGCAGCCACGGTGCGGCATGCCGGATTTCCGAGGGCGGGGGCGTCCAAATCTGTCGGCGAATCCAGTGGACCGCCCCCGACAAATCGCAGCACAACGCGACTCCACCGATGGTCACCACGATCCGGTCGTCGATGGCCGCCGCGCGGCAGGAGACGGCCTCGAACCAATGATCCTGGAACTCGGTCAGCGGCAGAAGCTGCCGCCGCCGGCCCGTCTCCGGATCGAAGGCGGCCAGCTCCAGGGAGAGTTCCCACCCCATGTCGCAGCGCACAACCAACGTCCAGAGTTGTTCCTCCAAGAGCATCGGGTCACAGACGACGGGGCTTTCGGGATTGGCCTGCCAGAGCGTCGTGCCGTCGCTGCGCTGCAGACACCCCAGCACGGGTCCGTGTTCGGTCGGCCAGCGGACGAAGATCCTCTCGGCGTCGACGACCGGCCACATCGGCTCGGTAGACCAGGCCGCCTGGCGGTGCGGCTCGCGCTGCTGCTGCCAAAGCTGACGGCCGTTGCCCACATCGAACGCCGCGTACTGAATCTGGTTGTTGACGAGCATCTGCCCGTCGGAGAAGACCACACTCACTCGCCGGCCTTCCCAATCGAAGTCCTCGTTGGGCAGATCGCGCACGTCTTGGTGCGACCCGAGATTGGCCCAAGGTTGCAGCTCGTAGCGTCCCGGCGGCGGGCAACCCCGCAACCCGGCCGCGAGGACCTTGTCGCCGGCCGTGGCCGGATCGGCCGTCGGCTGGAGATCCGGCGCCTTCGGCAGGCCTTGCTGGTCGGCGGCCTGGCGGACCTGATCGACCATCTGCTCGAACTCCGCCGCGGAAAACCGCATCGAGCCGATCACCACGGGCTCCGAGGCCGGCGCCCCGGTCTGGCGGCCGCCCATGGCCGCCGCCAGGCGAAGCCGGGCCTGCCACGACGGTCGCGACTCCGGCGGCGCGCCGAGCAAGGCCCGCCGATACTGCCCGCACGCCTGGGCCCACTGGCCCGCCGAAAGCATCCGATCGCCCAGCCAACCGTGGGCTTCCGCGGCGGCTCCCGTTGCACGGAATTGTCGTGCCACCGCTTCCACCGCGGCCAGGTCGCCGTCCGCCACGGCCTGGTTGACCCGCAACCGCGATAGGGCCCCGAAGTGTTCCTCCATGGCCTCGCGCAGCCCGGGCACGCGGCGCATGGCCAGATCGACGGCAACCGGCAGCGACACCAGCAGACTCGGGTCGTCCCGTTCGGGCAACAAGCTGCACTGCCTCGGAGCGCCCGCGGTGGTGATGACCTGACACGCCGCCCGAAAGGCCTTGCCTTCGAGGGCCGCGCGGAACTCGGTCATCAGATTGTAGTTCTCCTTGTCGAAGCTCGGCACGAGTGGATGGCGCAACCCGGGCGTGACGGCGGGAAGCTGAGGCTGCCGGTCGCGTCCGATCTGCCGCAGGGCCGCGGCGGCGCCCCAGTTGAGCAAGTGGATGGTCGCCTCCTTGTCCTGATCCCAGGGGATCCAGTACTGACGGTATTCCGAGATCCGCGACCAATACCGCATCCTCCGGCAGAGCTCGGCGAGTTCGCGCCAGCGCTGGTGCTGGGCCAGCAGCAGGATCTCGCACCGCAACAGCTCCTGATCGAAGGGTCGTTCCGGCGCGAGCCATCCCGGCATCCGCAACACGGCACGGTTGACCGTGGTAAACGGCGTCGGATGCCCTCGGCGGAGCAAGGTTTCGCCCAACTGGTGGTAGTAGTCGCTGCGTTTGGGAGCATTCCAATCGTCGCCGAAGTCGTGGTAGAGAATCAGCAGGCCCGCTTCGTCCAGAAGCCGCAGCTTCCCTTGCCAGTCGTCCGATTCGGCCAGGGCCCGCCGCAGCAGACGGTGCAAGGCGGGCTGGCTCACCGCGCGCGTCAGGTTGTAGCGGACGGCGTGCCAGTCGCAGGCGTGTTGCCAAACGTCGTCCGCGATGCCGTCGGGTCTCAACGCTTCAAGCTCCTCCAGCCGCTTCTGCCATTCTTCCACGCTCCACACGGTCAGCGGGCCGATGTGCTGGGCGATCTGCTCGATTTCGGGCGTCGCCAGGACGTCGAGCCCTGCCAGCCGCCGCACCTCAATCGAGCGGAGCTTGATGGTCCGGCGCTGCTGGCCGGGCAGGCAATCGAGCCCTAGCGTCGCGCAGGCACCCTGCACGTGGCCCGCCTCGGTCGCCACGTCGCTGAAATGAACCCCGTCGCCGCTGACGGCGCAGGTGAGAATGCCCGCCCCCAGGATCAATCGCAGCCACTGGCGGTGGCCGGCGTAGGGGACGAGCCGCTGCTTGAAGTCATAGTCTTTCTCGATGTCGCCGGCGTCGGGACGCGCCAGGGCAAACGTGGTTCTGCCCGTTCTCCGGTCGCGCAAGAAGGCCACGCGGTGCAGGGGTTTTCCCTCCGCGTCGCCCAGGAACAGCCCGGTACCGGGCGCGGCGTCCTCGATCTCGACGACGTATTCATACAGTCCAGGCGAGCAGATCGCGGCGTTGGCCCGCGCCCACTTGGCGTTCTTCTCCACCACCAGCTCGACGCGTCCGTCGGGCAGCTTGTCGAGCTGCCAGCGGTCGGCCGCTTCCTCCTCCTCGCGGACGACCCTCCAATCCAGCTCGGTCGGCCGGTCGGTCCGGAACACGACCGGACGCGACTTGCCGGCCCGCGGCGCCGGCCCGCGGCGGACCATGGCCACTCCCCGCAGCTTCAGCATCTCGCATTCGAGGAAGACCTCGGTCGGCTGTCCGCCCAAGGGGGCGCGGAGCAGCACCAGATCACCCCGGGTCATCACCAGGTTTCCGTCCTGGCAGCGCAGCTCAAAGGTGCCGGCCCGGCTGCGGTAATAGCGGCCGTTGTCGACCGCCCAGAGGGCATAGGATTCCGGCTGCGGGCGGTTTTCGCCGCGGACGGTTCCATAGGCCGCCCAGGCGCGCCGCATGTCGGGAAAGTAGCAGAGTGTGACGCCTTGGCGGCCGCTGAAGAAATGCAGCCTCAGCGACTTGGCTTCGTGGACGGCCATCCGCAACACGCTGTCGGTCTGCCACTCGGGCCGGATTCGCAGCAGGCCCCGCAACTGGTAGAGCGGTCGCGAGCCGTGGTCGCTCTTCTTCGGATCGAGTTGCCCGCCGGAGGCCGGCTCGAAAACCTCTCGCAACTCATCGGGTCCGGGGTATCCCCGTTCGTCGTCGAAATCGTCGAAGCACACTTCGGCAAACGGCGGCGCCTCCCCGGCCGGGGGCGTGGCGACTGGGGGCGTGGCGACTGGGGGCGGCGTGTCGGCGGCCCGGGCCAATGCGGCAAACAAGATCGCGCCCAGTATGGCCAACGACGCTGACCAGGCCGCATCGGCAACGGCCTTCGATGTGGACAGCGATCGTCGCGCAGTCCATGCCGAGCGTGCCGAGACCTTCGCAGATGGAACGGTCTTCGAGTGAGTCGCGACGGGCGTATCAGTCACGGCGGGAACACCTGGGGGATGAAAATGCGGCGGATGCGGCTCAATTGCCGTCACCCTTCCATCCTACCAGATCGTGATTGCCCATGACAAACGCCACCGGGCGGCCGGAGAGAAACAGGAACCGCCCGGTGGCGATACGTGGGGTACGTCATGCTTGCTGGGTAATTCTACGTACGCTCACTGCGTTTGGTTCGCCAAGGCCAGGAGTTGATCGGCACGTCGCAGCAGGCAACTTCCCCCTTCCACCACCGGATCGCAACGGCACGCCGGATCGGACGCCACGAACTGCCCGCTGCAATGACGACACGCCACGCGGCGGCCCAGGTAGGCGACTCGGATCTCCAGGGGCCGGCCACAGACCGGACAATTCTGCAGATAAAAGGGGAAGTGCGACATGGATCGAGGTTCCTTTCTTCCTAGCGCGGCCTCGCTACGCTCGGCCGCAACCAAAGGGGGCTGAATTTCAGAGTACGGTTACAAAAAGGGCGTTCATCCTGGATG
>JAFGRD010000107.1 GCA_016935315.1 Pirellulales bacterium | reverse complement strand
TCGTGGCGTTGCCAAAACTCCCAATCCGACGGCACTCCGTAGCAACAGATGGCGTGGCCGTGCGCTACCGGGGAAAAGACTGTCTTGCCCTGACGGATTAACTCCGCGGCCGCACGACAGGCCGCATCGAAGCGAGCCTGGCGGACCGCGGGCTCCGGATGGGTGTAGGGGCCCGCCAGGTAGAGGAGCGTTTCCCGCATGGATAGATCTCGTAACGTCAACATGAGAACGCCTCCGATGGCGCTGCCATTTGCCTGGACCGAACGACTTGACGGGGTCGGTGTGCTGGTGTATACTTTGTGTATACGGCCCCTAGGAGACGACCATGACAAAGACCCTGATCCGACACGGCAACAGCTTGGCGCTGGTGATCGACAAGCCGATCCTGGAGATGCTTCAAATCTCCGCCGACACGCCGCTCACCTTGACCACCGATGGCGATTCGCTGTTGGTCTCTCCCGTGCGAGACAAGGCACGCCAGAAGAAACTGCGTGCTTCGCTGGAGAAGATCACTCGCAAGTACGGCGACGATCTCAAGCGTCTGGCGGAGTAGATGTCCGTGCCCGACTTCCTCCACGTAGAAGACGTACTGGATCTGCACGCTGCCCAAGTAACCTTGTATGGCGGCGAGCACGGGGTGCGCGATATGGGTCTCCTCGAATCGGCCGTGGCTCAGCCACAGGCGACGTTCGGCGGTGAGCATCTCCACAAGGATCTCTTCGAGATGGCGGCCGCCTATCTGTTCCACATTGTTCAGAACCACCCCCTTCTCGACGGCAACAAACGGACTGGCGCCGTCGCGGCGCTGGTCTTCTTGGACATCAACGGCATCGAAATCGATGCCCCCAAGGGCAGCCTGTATGACTTGACCATGTCCGTGGCGATGGGCCAGACAGACAAGGCTCAAATCGCCGATTTCTTTCGCAAGATGGCTCATTGAGTCACCTCCACGGTTTCGGCGGGCACTGGTGCCAATTGCCGCTCGGCCTTCTTGCCGGTGAATGCTTCCCAACGCTGGACGATGACATCGCAGTACAGAGCGTCCAGTTCCATCAAGAAAGCATTGCGGCCGGTCTGCTCGGCGGCGATGAGCGTGCTGCCGCTGCCTCCGAACAGGTCCAAAACATTCTCGCCGGCCCGCGAAGAATACTGCATCGCCCGGACGGCCAGCTCGACCGGCTTTTCGGTCAGGTGGACCATCTTCTGCGGGTTAATTTTCTTGATGTGCCACAGGTCGGGCACGTTGTTCGGACCGAAGAACTGATGGGCCGCCCCTTCCTTCCAGCAATAAAAACACCATTCATGCGCGCCCATGAAGTCTTTTCTGGTAAGGACCGGATGCTCTTTGTCCCAAATTACGGCCTGAGAAAAATACAGACCGACCGCTTTGAGGACGGGCGGATAGTTCCCGCAGTTGGCGTATCCGCCCCAGATGTAGGCTGCTCGGCCCGGCTCCAACACCCGCGCGATGTTGCCGAACCAGGCATGAAGCATTTGGTCAAACGCCTCGTCCGACACAAAATCGTTCTCCAGAGGCCGGTCCTTCGCCCGTAGCTTTCGCGTCGTCGGTTTCGATTTCTCCGGATGCCGGGCCAGATCCAACTGCTGGTGGTGATACGACGTGAAGGAACTGTTGCCGGCGGCGATCGCGTTGTTCGAGCGTGGCTCGACCTTCACGTTGTAGGGTGGGTCCGTGTTGACCAACTGGATCGTGGCGCCGCCCAGCAGCCGGTCGACATCCTCCGGTTTGCTACTATCGCCACAGAGCAGCCGATGGTCGCCCAGGATCCACAGATCGCCCGGCTGGGTAGTGGCCTCGTCCGGCGGCTCGGGCACTTCGTCGGGATCGGTCAGCCCATCCTTCACGCCCGGGTCGAGCAGCTTGGCCAGATCGTCCTTCGAAAAGCCGAGCAACTCCAGATCGATGTCCATGCCCTGGAGTTCCGACAGTTCGATCGGCAGAAGTTCATAATCCCACACGGCCAGGTCGGCCGTTTTGTTGTCGGCGATCCGGTAGGCCCTGATCTGCTCCGGCGTAAGGTCCGTGGCCACGTGAACCGGCACTTCTGCAAGGCCCAGTTTTTGCGCGGCCTTGAATCGGGTGTGGCCGCAGACGATCACCCCGTCAACGTCGACAACAATCGGCTGGCGGAATCCAAATTGCCGGATGGACTGGGCCACGGCGTCCACGGCCGCGTCGTTCTGGCGGGGATTGCGGTCGTAGGGACGAATGTCGGTCACTTTGCGCAGTTCGATCTTCACAGAAAGGCTCCGCCAAGAGAAGACAGACGCCGCCCGGGTCGTTTTCCCGATCGATCCGATCGCTCGGGAGCCACGGGCGGCGTCGCGCGTCACGAGCTGCGCGACGAACGGTCCGTTTCGAGCGTGTGGACCCGGCCGTCGAGTCCGTCAACGGCCTTTTCCACGTGTTCGACCCGCGTACTGATCGTCGCCGCCCACCATACCAGGGCCATCGATTGGCCCAACAAGGCCGTGGTCACCGCCACGGCCACTCCCACGAGATACTTTTTCAGGCCGTTGAGTCCGTGCTCGCTGCGTGCGTGCGGTTCGCTCATCGCCAAAATGCCTTTTCGGTCAAATGGTGATCGTGGTCTTGGTCGCGCCGGCCGCCGACTCGGCAAGCAAAGCCCGCAGCTCGTCGGCCTTGGTTCGATCGTTGGCCGCCACGTAGGTGGCCACCTTCGTGGTCACTTCCCAAAGCCGGCCGACCATCGCCTCGTCGCTGCGAACCGCTTCGACGATGTCTTTGATGCGGCGAACCAGGCCCGAGTAGTCGCCCACCGCGTAGTCCGCATAGACCTCGGCGAACCACCGCATGCCCCACTGGTCCATCAGCCGCATCAGCGCCAGGGCATGTTTTCGTCGGCGCTCGCGACGGTTGTAGAGCCACAGACCGACGAGCGTCATGGCCAGAGCTACTCCGGCCAGAATCGCGTACTGCCACGCAAGCGGTAGATTATCCATGGGCGTTTCCCTTCTCGTTGGCGAAATAGATCACAAAACCCAGTCCCGCGCCGCCCAGCACGCATAGCCCGGCCAGAAGGGGGCTCGTCGCGCTGGCCGGCGTTTCTTCCTTCGGCGCGACGACCGGCCGTGTTTCGACGACCGGTCCGCCGTGGGCGGATGCCTCCCGGTCCGCCTGCCGCAGACGTTCCAATTCAATGAGCCGATCGATGGCCGCCCGTTGGGCGTCGTCGCGTTTTTCGGCCTCGCCGCGCCAAGGCAAGAGGGGCGGCGCGCCCGCCGCAAGCATCGAAGCGGGCGAGCCCGAGTCGCTCGGCGGCGGCAATCGACGGATGGGCGCCAACGGCTCGGCCATGGGCCGCGTCGGCGTCCGCTCGACAATCTGTTTCTGCTGGTAGGCTCGCGGCAACGCCTCCCGCAACACGACGTGTACTCGGCCCGCCTGAACGCCGACCACCTCGGAGCCGTCGGTCCCCCACAGCACGCCCACCACATGACCGGCCTGATTGAAGATGGGCCCGCCGCTATCGCCGCTCCGCGCATGGCCCGACAAAACCATCCAGTCATCCGGGCCCTGTCGGCGGGCCGTCGAGCGACGATAGCCCAAGAACAGTCCGCTGTTGACCGCCAGTCGTCCGTCCGGACCGTAGCCGCACGACTCGAGCCGATCGCCCCGATGGAGCATGGCCTCCTCGCCCCAGGCCATCTGGGCCGGCTCGATTCCCTCGGGCCGCTCGCTAACTTCCAAAACCGCACAGTCCCAGGTGGCGTCCGCGCGGAGCACCCGCGCCGGAAATCGCTTGCCGGTGTGGAACTGAACCAGGATTTTTTGAGCGTCCTTGACGACGTGTCGGGCCGTGAGGATGGCAACCTGCCGGCCAAGACGCACAAGCACGCCCGAGCCGATCGAGCGGCGCGAGGCCGTTTCGAAGCAGTAGACTCGGACCACGGCCGCTCGATGTGCCCGGGCCGACTCGTAGCGCCACGCCGGCGTGGGCCGGTTGACGGCCGTGTTCTGTCGCACCTCGAGCCGCGTGCCTCCGCTCGGGACGGATGGACACGATCCTCCTGGACAACCGCCGCCGGGACACTGGCCGACCGCCGGTACGACCAAAAAGCCGACCAGCAACAGACCCCAAAACGTTCGTCGCATAGCAGTTCCTCCTTGTCCTGAAAACACACCGTCCTCGATCCGCATCACGCATCCTCCCCGTCTTCCGATTCCGCCGGTTCCGCATCAAGACCCAACGTGAATCGGTAAACAAGCGCGGCCGAGCGGGCCAGGTCGCCCGGCTCGGTCGATCGGTCGGCCAGATTGGGCACCAGATCGATGCCGCCCGCCCGACAGGCCCGGGCCACCGCCTGCGAACAGAACGGCAAGTGTCCGTTGGCCGCGTCGTCCGTCTCAGGCCGGACCAAAAACCGCACCAAGGGCAGATGCACGAGCCCCGCCCGCACCAGCGCCCGCCAGCCGTAGCGACGGCCCGTGATCTCGATCATGGCCTCGACGGCCGCCTGGGCGTTGAACCGGCGGCGGTTCAGTTGAATCCGAAAGACGTCGATCCACCCCGGTGCGTCGGCCACGAGTGTCGAAAGCATCACGGCCCGTCCGCCGCGGCCCTGAAGCGTTTCGAGGCACATGAGCCGGCCGTGCCACCACGCGGCCATCGCCGCATGGCTGTAAGGCGAACGGCCGACCACGCTAATCGCCGTCCCGGCCAGAGTC
>JAFGRD010000106.1 GCA_016935315.1 Pirellulales bacterium | reverse complement strand
TGCCAGTGTCTTCTGTTTCTCAGGCCTGCACTGGCGGGCAAGCCGCCAGTGGCACCCACAGAGCATGCCCGCCGGATCTGTCACGCATCCCAAAGCGACCCGGCATGTGTTCGGCTTCGAGACAAGACTCGTAGCCGTCACCTGCCCCGCCCCACTTGGGCAGTGATGCCCGGCTCCAATTGAAACGCCGCATCAGCCACTGCCACACTGCGGAATCGGATGCGGTGATTGGCGGCGGTGCCGCCCCCGAACAACGCTATATGGCTCCGCACAAATGGGAAGGGACCACCAGCGAACCGGGCCTGCTGCGGGACACCACCGGCGGCTTGTCCCGAGCCTAGTCGAATGGCTGGCTCGCCCCGGCGTCGCCTCGGCGAAGCCGGGTCCGCCGCCATATCACTGACCTACCGGAAACAGCATTAGGCAATGACCGGCCCGGGTTCCACGACACGGTGGCGGGTCCGGCTCGAAACCAATCCGACCGGAAGCACCTGTCCAACGGTTCCCAGGCTGGGCTTGTGCGGCCCAACGGCACATGTACACTACGAGGCAGTCTTTCGGACGCGTGTCGAAGAGTCGACCACACGCGAATGCTCCCATTCGAATCAAGGAGACGCTCGAACATGCGAAGCTCGCATCTGATACTGGCGGTCATCGTTGCCTGCACTCTCGCTCCCACAGTCACCCGAGGCACGGACGACGGCGCGAGGGATTACGTGTGGTTCCTGAACCGGCTGATCGATCTGGACCATCTCGTCATCCTGGAAAACGGCCAAACCTGCAAGCAGTTCTCCAGTTACGATCGGGCGTCCAGATACGACGAGGCGGCCGGCAAGTACATCGCTTGGGAGGCCAACGGCGATTCGGGCAAGTACGTTCGGATCGATCCGGCCACCGGCGAGGGCATCATGGCTGAAATGGAAGGCCCGGGCTGCATCTGGCGGATCTGGTCCGCCAATCCGCAAGGCCGAATCCGCTTCTACCTGGACGGGGCGGAGAAGCCACAGTACGAGTACGAGTTCGCCGCGCTCTTCACTGGCAAAGTGACCGGCTTCCCAAAACCGCTCGTGTGGCAGAGACGGATCGACCTCGGCGGAGAGAATCCGGCGTCGAACTGCTACGTGCCGATTCCCTATGCCAAGAGCTGCAAGGTGACGGCCGACAAGCCTCTCAACCAGTACTACCATATCGGATACACGACGTTCCCCAAGGACTGGAAGATCAAGACCTTCAGCCTGGAACACACCCCTGCCGAAGAGGCGGCGGTTCAGCAGGTATGCAAAGCGCTGGCCAGTTGCGGGGTCGACCCCCAGCCCGCCCAGAATGTGCTCACAATCGAGAAGAACACGACACTCGTTCCCGGTCAGCCTATTCCGGTGGCTGATCTGAAAGGCCCCGGGACCATCCGTCAATTCCTGGCCAAGGTGGCTTCCGACGAACGCTGGTCTCGACGCAAAGTGCTGTTGCAGGTTTTCTTCGACGGCGACGCGGCAGCGGCGGTGGAGGCGCCGATCAGCGACTTCTTCGGCGACGCCTGGGACGAGGCCCCTTACAAGAGCCTGCCACTGGGCATCACCGAAGACCTGAACTATTGCTATTGGCGCATGCCCTTCGCCAAGTCCGCCCGCGTTGTGGTCACCAACCAGGGCCGCAAACCGGCCCAACTCCGCACCCGAATCGCCTATCAGCAAGGCGAGCCGCCTGCCGGGGCCGCCCGTTTCCACGCCAAGTGGCGGCGCGACCCGGTCAGCAAGGATTTCGACTACCCGTTTGTGGATTGCACAGGCCGGGGACACTTCGTCGGCGCGGCTCAATTCATCGACAATATCGCCGGCGGCTGGTGGGGCGAAGGCGACGAGAAAGTCTACGTCGACGGCGAGAAATTCCCCTCCACCTTTGGGACCGGTAGTGAGGATTACTACGGCGACGCGTGGGGCATTCGCCAGTTCGCCAACTCTTTCCACGGTTGTCCCACCCAGGGCGAGTTCGGCGACTGCCGCCGGCAATCCTGCTACCGCTGGCACATCGCGGACAGAATTCCATTCGACAAGTCGTTCAAGATGACGATCGAGAACTATTCCGCCATTGCCAAACACCCCATCCCGAACGACTACAGCTCCATGGCCTACTGGTACCAGGCCCCGGGAGGCACCGATTCCTTCACTCCGGCACCCGTCGAGACGCGGATCCCGCAGGGGCCGCGGCACCCCACAGGCATCGATGCCGAAACCATGGTCGCGGCCGACAAGCCGCCGCCTGGCGCGGAGATCGTCACCGACGACGACTTGCCCGAGCAGATGTGCTTCGGCAAAGGCCTGAAGCTCAGCGGTCCGGCCGGCACAACCGTGCCGATCACCGTGCCCGGCCCCGACGACGGGCGGTTCTACATCGAGGCTCGGCTGGCCAAGGGTGTTAAGGCGTCCGACTTCCAGATACTCCAGAACGGCAACCCCGTCGGCGACTGGGTTCGTTTGGTCAAGGGGCCCAACCCCATTGCCGTCCGCCTGACCGGCAGGCCGGTCGAGGGCGATCGCTGCTCGATCATCGTGGATTTCTTCGTCATGGAGCCCTACCGCAACTTCGTTCGAGACTGGTATCTCATAGGCCTGTTCGACAACGCCAACAAGACGGGAGCCGACCACGCCTATCCCCCGGAAACCGAACCGTTCAAGGCAGACCAGAGCTTCCCGGGCAAGGGCGGCCCCGCCGACTGGCGGAAAATCCGCGTCCCGAGCGGGCTCATGGTCTCCGACGACAAGTACTTCAAAGACAGCGAATCGTTCGTCTTCTACGTCTACGCGGAGGTGATCTCACCGGACGATCGGCAGGCCACGGCCTACGTCGGCAGCGATGACGGCGTCAAGGTCTGGGTCAACGGCGCTCTGGTACACACCAACAAGGCCGACCGGGCGCTCAAGCCCGACCAAGACCGCGTCGACATCAGTCTCAAACAAGGTCGCAACACGGTTTTGGTCAAACTCATACAGAACTTCGGTCAGTGGGGCTTGTCCTTCCGGATCGATGACCCGGACGATCAGTTGAAGTACGTGCTGCCCTGAGTTCCTCCAAGAGCGAGTTGCGCGGCGTGTCCCCAAGAGGGGGGAGTGGAGAATTCCAGTTGCGAGACAGCAATGGTTCTTCCGCCGTCGAAGCATATCCGCCCCAGGCTGCAAAGATTGAAATACAAAGCGGCGGCGGCGACGAGCCTGCCGGGGAGAGAGCGGATGCCCGCTGGCGCATCGAGGTGCTGTGGATGGTGCTGAAGTAAGGCTACTCTCTGTCGCCGAAATCGTGTACAATAGCGTGACCTGCCCGGACGCGGGTGTCCGTATGTGTTTAGCGTGCTGGGGTCTGGCTCTTTTTGCCCAAATGCGGTTCGCCGTGCAATCTGGAGTGGTTGGCTCAGTCAGGCGGGGGCT
>JAFGRD010000008.1 GCA_016935315.1 Pirellulales bacterium | reverse complement strand
GACGCAGTTGCCCTCGGCTAGCAGTTCCCCCTGTCAGGGTCTGCAGAGGACTTCCACCTCCAAGTTACAGGACATGCTGGGCACACAAAAGAAAACCCCCGCCCGGCGTTGCCGAGCGGGGGTGAGCTGTCTTGCTTCTCAGTCGATTGCTACGATGCCTTGCGGCGCCGACGCACCAGCCCGACCAGACCGGCCGCCGCGACGCTCAGCAGCATGATCCAGGTGGACGGTTCGGGCACGACCAGTTGCAGGCCATCGCCGTCGAACCAGATGCCCGCGCCGCCGACCTCGAGCAGGTGCCAGGAGGGATCGGGGGCACCGCTTTCGGAAACGCCGCGGCCGAACAACTCAAAGTAGGCCCCGCCGCTACGCTCGAACATCTGGGCGTTGAACAGGTGCAGGCCCTGGGTGAGGAAGATCTCGCCCGCGGTGAAGCTGTCGCCCGTCAGCGAGTCGTTGCTGAGCACGGCGCCGACGATGGCCGCGTTGCCGGTGGCGTCCGCCACGATCGAATTCCAGGTTCCGCCGAACAGTTGCAGCGACGCGCCGTCATCGCTCTGGAAGCCGAGCTGGTAGAGCCCGTCGGCGGGAATCTCCAGCACGCCCGAGACCATGACGCCGAAATCGTTGTCGTCCACGCCGACCACGTCGTTGGGGTAAGCAGAGTCTCCGCCGAACGAGCCGCGGTCTGTGTTGGTCGTCCCGTCGCCGTTGTCGGGGTCGCCGTGATTGACCGAGGAGACCATGGCGTAGGCGTTGCTGCCGTCGACCTCGCCCTGGGCGATAGCGCTGAGGGCGTTTCGGAGGCTGAGGACCTCACCACCGGCCCAACCGCCGGGCAAGCTGGTGATCATGGTGGCGTCTCGGGCCAGGCCCGGGATCGGAACCTGGCCGAGGCCCTTGTATCCGATCAGGGTGAAGTCGTCCAGATTCGTGGTCGCGCCCGGGGCCGCGCCGACTTCCACGTCGGCGCCGCCGGTAGCTTCCCGGTGGATCACCTGGATGTCGTGCACGCCGGCCGTCAGGTGGACGGTCCCGATGTTGTTGTCGCTCCAGCCTTCGGACCCGAGGATCAACGCCCGGCTGTCGATGGTCAACTCTTCCCCGTCGTCGCTGTTGATGTAGAACGAGTAGTCGCCCGTCGAGGGAACCACGAACTTGCCGCGGGCCAGCAGGGCGATGTGGTTGACTTCGCCGCCGCCGGTCATGTCGGCGTAGCGGACACCGTAGCCGCTGTCGTTGCCGAAGTGCTTGGCACTGCCTTCATGGTCGTTGATGTTCAGCGGGCCCATCAGGTTGTAGGCCAGGCGGTCGCCGCCCCCGTCTTCCAGCGAGCGGATGGCGTCGGCCACGCTGTTCATGTCGCCGTTGTTGATCACCTCGACCACGCCCCAGCCGCCTTCGACGGCTTGGACGACCTCGGGGGTGTTCACAGGCGTGCCGGGCGAGCGGCCGGGATCGACCGCCGCGGTGGCCGGAAGCATCTGGACGCCGGCAAAGTCGGCCGATTCGAGCCGGCCGTCGTTGTTGTGGGCCGTCACGGCCAGGCCGACAAAGGCGTCGTCCGGCAGGTTCATCGCGAAGTCGCCGCGGATCTTGACCCAGTCCGTGCCGTTGTGGACGAAGCCTTCCACGTAGGGCAAGCCGTCGACCGTCGTCCGGTTCAAGGCGAGGAGGCGGTTGTCTTGCGCCGCCAAGCCGCCGAGTTGCGTGTTGAACATATTCACGGTCGCCGCGGAGCGGCCTTGATGGGCGACCTCGTTGCGGTCCGGCCTGAGAGCGGCCGTGAAGTAATTGACCTCTTTCTCGTTGCCGGATCCGTTATCGACGTCGTTGCGCAGGGCCAAGCCGGCCTTCACCCAATTGTCCATATCGCCCCAAGTTCCGGTGCGATTGATCCAGGTGACGTCCGCCTCGATACGGAAGTCGCCGGAGACGGGCTGGTAGACGTAGTGGGCGTATTCGCCCCCGTCCCACCAGTCGCTGCCGCTGCCGGAGACGGTATAGGTCGTGCCGTCATATGCGTAGCTGCCGGCCACGACGGGATCGTCGCCCGGTCGCCCCAAGTCCAACTCGCCCGTCGGAACAAACATCTCTGCCGTAGCCACACCAGGGCCGAGCACCAGCACCAGGGCCAGCGCGACGCCCAAAGCCGTTTGAAAACCACTTTTCATCGAACCAATTCCCTCACAGAAGCAAGCCAAGAGGCCGGGGTAAGTTGCGTGTGCTGCCGTACCGTTCGGGCAGCCGTTTCTGTCTGGGCCACCACACTGCGGCCAGACCAGCCTGGGATCCTAACCTAAACATTCCCTCCGTCCTGGATGATACAACTTACTCATCTTAACCTTCCGCCACAAGCGATGCAACCATTGGAAACCATTTTTTCCGATCAACTGACCCCCGGAGGTTGTACAGAAGGCTGATATTCTGCCATCATGAGATTCATAAGATATTTTCTACAAACAACTTATGTTCTGAAAGCCGGACGTTTCTCGATTACTCCATTATCTCGAAAAATTCTATCAAATTCCTCTGGATCGAGGGTAGCACCGGGCCGCTCCGGCGGCCCCGATGGCGGTTTTCGTCGCCTGCTGGTATCCTGATCCGGGTTCGCAGCACACTCGAAAACTCCCCTCATGTCCGACGCGGAAACCACACTCGCCCAATTGAAGCAACTGGTCAACGAGTTCGTCGACCGCCGCGACTGGCACCAGTTCCACTCGCCCAAAAACCTCTCGATGTCGATGGCCATTGAAGCGGCCGAATTGATGGAACATTTTCAGTGGCTCTCGTCGCAGAGGTCGCGGGCGGTGGCCGACGATCCGCCACGGCTGGCGGCGGTGGCCGACGAGCTGGCCGACGTGTTCTGCTACGTCCTGGCCATGGCCAATGAGCTGAAGATCGATTTGGACACGGCCGTCCGCCGCAAGATGGAGAAGAACAAACAGAAGTATCCGGTCGAAACGTTTCGCGGCCGATTCGGACACGAGGATCCCGGCTAGCTGACCTTTTGGACGGCCGGTCATCGGCGTCGTGGCGGCTCTGAGCACCGTCGGCGTGGTCTTCGGCAGCCGGCTGGGCGCGCGTTGCGGGCGCTGGGCGGAAACCGGCGGCGGATGCGTCCTGCTGCTGATCGGCGTTCGGATCCTAATCGAGCACATGACGGGGTGAGCAGGTCCTACCGACAGACCGCGATCCAGCCGTTGGCGCGAAGACGCCCCAGCAGCCAGCGGCACCGCAAGGGACGCTGCCGCGAGACGTGCAGGGGGATCCATTCCTGGATGCGGAAGCCGGCCCGGCCCAGCGCGCCGGCCAGCTCGCCTTGCCGGAACGTGTGCAGGAACATCTGGGGAATGCCGCGATAGTGGAAATACTTATCTCCCAGCTCCATTCCGCGGCCGAGCAGCACTCTGGGCAAATGTGCCAGGAGCCACCGGCGTCCGGCCGGATCGTAGAGGTTGAACCAGAGATTGTGGACATGGACCACCAGCAGGCCGCCGGGCTTGAGGATGCGGCGGGCGTGGGCCAGCAGCCGGTGCCGATTCGCGCGGCCCCGGATCATACCCAACGTGCTGAACAGGCAGACGGCGTAGTCGGCCGACCGGCTGCGAATGCAGCCGAGATCGACCAGGTTCGCCTGCACGACCTGGATCGGGAGCTGCTCCAGTCGGGCCTTCTCGGCGACGATGTGCAGCATCGACCGCGACAGATCCACCCCCAATCCCCGGAACCCCCGCCGGGCCAATCCCATCAGGGCCCGCCCCGTCCCGGTGCCCAGATCGATCACCACTCCCGGCCGGCAGAAGTGTCGCGCCAGGACCTGCTCGTCGAACTCGAAGAGGCGATTCAGGGCGAAATAGTCGTCATACTGGTCGGCAATGTCGTAGGATTGGATGTAATTCCACACGCCCCGGGTGACTCCCGGGGGGAGTTGCCACTCGGGTGGTTGGGCCATTTGCGAACACATGCGCTTGGGGAGTTGCTGACCGGGGAACCGTCCAGTATACTGGTCGATTCTCTGTACGCCTACAGGGCCGGATGTCGGCCAGATCGTAAAAGGAGCCCCCGCAAAAAGGGGGCCGGATTTTTCCAGAAGGAGAAGTGCTGTGGCAATTCGTGTTGGTATCAATGGTTTCGGCCGTATCGGCCGGCTGGTGTTCCGGGGTCTGATGGCCAGGCCCGACGTCTTCGAGGTGGTCGGCATCAACGACCTGACCGACAACAGGACGCTGGCCATACTGCTGAAGTACGACAGCATCCACCGCCGCTATCCGGGCACGGTCGAATACGACGACGAGAATCTGACGGTCGACGGCAAGAAGATCGCTGCGATGGCCGAGCGCGACCCGGCCAAGCTGCCGTGGCAGAAGCTCGGGGCCGACATCGTGCTGGAGAGTACCGGTGTGTTTCGCGGCCGGGCCACCGACGAGAAGGCCGGCTTCGACAGCCACCTGAAGGCCGGCGCCAAGAAAGTCGTCATCAGCGCCCCGGCCAAGGGCCCCGACCTGACGTGCGTGCTGGGCGTCAACGACGATCAGCTCACCGCCGAGCACAAGTGCATCTCCAACGCCAGCTGCACCACGAATTGCCTGGCCCCGGTCGCCAAAGTGATCAACGACAAGTTCGGTATCGTCAAGGGCCTGATGACCACGATCCACTCCTACACCAACGATCAGGTTGTCCAGGACTTCCCCCACAAAGACCTCTACCGCGCCCGAGCCGCCGCCCTGAACATCATCCCCACCACGACCGGCGCCGCCGAGGCGGTCGGGCTGGTGATTCCCGCGTTGCAGGGCAAGCTGACCGGCTTCGCCTTGCGGGTCCCCACGCCCACCGGCAGCGCCGTTGATCTGACGGTCGAAACCGCCAAGCCGGTTACGGCCGACGCGGTCAACGCGGCGATCAAGGAAGCGGCCCGGGGCCCGATGAAGGGCGTGCTGGCCTACGTCGAAGACCCGATCGTGATGACCGACATCATCGGCGATCCCCACAGCTCGGTCTTCGTGCCAGACTGGACCAAGGTCGTCGGCGACAACATGCTGAAGGTGCTCAGCTGGTACGACAACGAATGGGGTTACAGTTGCCGCAGCGTTGATCTGATCGAGAAGATTGCCAAAATCTAGGCGCCGGTTTCTGCAAGCCGATCGCGATCGGACGAATCACGGCACCGGCCGAAAGGTCGGTGCCGTTTGCGTTGGTGCCGGATGACCCGACGGAAACGAGTCGCTTCCGTGTCTTGCCAGTCCGCGCAGATGCCCCATAATTCACACGCGCCCCATACCTCCGAAGGTTTCGGAATTGGGCCTTCCGGGTTCTTGGGTGGGCCAAGCTGGTGTTCGGCCGGAAGCTGTAACGACCCAGATCTCGCAAGCCCCCGGAAATCCCCGCGGGGCCCGCCAAACTGGCCTTGAATCATCCGGCAAGAACCTCTAGCATCCGCCCACCTTTTCCCGGGGACGGCGTGCTCACCGTTTCCGCTAGTTCGCTCATCTCCATTCTGGTCCACTTCGTGAGAAGCCTACCGCAAGCACACTGTCTTGCGCCGCCGACGCTTCGTTGGTGCGCGGGGCTCGGCGCCCTGGTCCTGTTGGCCTTGCTGGTTCTGCTGGCCTTGGGCTTCGGCGAGTGGGCATTCGCTCAGACGAGCACTCGCGCCGAGTACCAGGTCTATACGCTGCAGCACAAGGCCGTCGGCGACGTGGAGCGGATGTTGACCGACATGCTCTCGGACACGGGCCCGGGAACACAGGTGATCGCCAATCCGCGCAACAACCAGATCCTGTTGCGAGGCCCGGAGGCGGCGCAACAGCTCGCCCGACAGTTGATCCAGTCGATCGACCAACCGCCGGCGGGCGCCACGGTTCCCGCGGATCGCCGGCCGGTCTTGGAGGCATATCCTTGCGCGCCGCCGCGTCAAGCGGAGATCATCGAGCGGTTGCGGGCGGCCTATTCGGGCCGTCAGAACGTGCGGATTGCGGCCGACCCGAATTCCGCGCAACTGTTCATATGGGCCCCGGCCGAGACGCACGCGGCCATCGTGCAGCATTTGGCCGCGTGGCAGGCGACGGCGGCCGAGGAGAAGCCGGCCGCCGGCTCACCGCCCGAAGCCGAACCGAAACAGCAATATGTCCGGCTCGTCTATTCGCGAGCCGACCAGGTCGAGCAACTGCTGCGGGATCTGTTTGGGCAACGGCTCGAGCCGCTGCCCAGCCGGCAGGCCGACCGCGTCGACTACTTGCTGGTCGACGCCAAAGGGCGGCGGATCACGCTCGGGCTGGACCACCGGCGCAACGGCGTGGTGATCCTCGGCCCGAGCACCAGTGCCGGGCAACTCGTACGGCTGGTCCATACGGTCGACGCACCGCGGCGGGAAGCCGGCACGGCGGTGCGAATCATGCCGGTACGGCGGACGGATCCGGCCAAGGTGCGTGAAGCGGTCGAGGCCTATCGCAGCGGCTACCGCCCGGGAAGCCGATTGCACCGGCCGTTGCCGGGCCCCTCCGGACAGAACGCTTTGCCCGAACCCGGCACGCCCAGCACACCGAGTACACCGGCCACACCGAGCACACCGGGCGACCAGGGCGGCGTCGTGCCGTTGCATGGCGAGCCGAACCTGCAGCAAACCGGCACGAACGACCACCTGGCAACGCGGGGTGTTCACCTGGTTTCGCATCTTTTCCAACCCGCCGAGGCCGGCGCCGATGCCGCGGAAGCCGAAGACGACGACCCCAGCCCGATCGCCGAGCCGCGCGAGGCCGTCGACGAGGAAACCCGGCGGCGGATCCAGCGGCTGCGGGAGCTGGGCAGCGACCTGGAAGTCGAGGCCTTGCCCGACTTGGACGTGATCATCCTCCGCGGCCGCGACCGCGAGGTGGAAGAAGTCAGCCGCATCATCGAGGAGCTGGAACGGCTCAGTGCCGAGACGGAGCCGGTGATCGACGTGATTCCGTTGAAGCACGTCGACGGCGAGGCCCTGGTGGCGATGGCCACGCAGGTTGCCGAGGATCTGCTCGGCGGGCGGCAAGGTCGGGTGAGCGTTACACCGCTGGTCAAACCGAACGCTTTGCTGATGATCGGTTGGGGTGAGGCCGTCAAGGCCGTCAAGGAGCTGATCGAGAAGCTCGACCAGCCGGTGCCGCCACAGACCCAGCTTCGCGTGTTCCGGCTGCGCCATGCCGCGGCGGCGGCGGCCATGGCGACCGTCCAGGGGTTCTTCAACGGGCGGGGCGGCCTGGGGCCCCGGGCCCTGGTGACCGCCGACGTGCGCACGAATTCGCTGATTGTGCAGGCGGCGCCGCGCGACCTGGCCGAGGTGGCCCTGCTGATCGAGCGGCTCGACCGCGCCCGAAGCGACGCGGTAATGCAGACGAAGTTCTTCAAGCTGGAGCACTCCCTGGCCGTCGACTTAGGCGGCGTGCTGCAAGCGGCCATTTCCGCGGCCGCCAGCGGCACCACGGTCCAGAAGTCGGCCGCCCTGGAGTTCTTGACCGTCGACGCCCAGGGTGAGCGGATGCTCAAGTCGGGCATTCTCAGCGACGTGCAGATCATTCCCGACCCACGGACCAACCACCTGATCGTCACCGCCCCGACCGAGAGCATGGAACTGATCGGGGCGCTGATCGATCAGCTCGACGCCCCGGCCGCGGTAGCCCAGATCAAGGTCTTCAAGGTCGTCAACGGCGACGCCAACGGGCTGGTGCAGATGCTTCGCACGCTCTTGCCCACCCGCACCGACGGGACGCCGGGACCCCAATTGCCAGGCGCCGAGGGCGAGACCTCGCTGGTACCCGTACGGTTCTCGGTCGACGCCCGGACCAACAGCATCATCGCCACCGGCTCGGAGGGCGATCTGCGGATTATCGAGGCGTTGCTTTTGCGGCTCGATTCGGAGGACGTGCGGCAGCGCGAGAACTCGGTATACCGGCTGAAGAACGCGCCGGCGCTGGACGTGGCCAACGCGATCAACAACTTCCTCCGCAGCGAGCGCCAGGTGCAACAGGCGGCCCCCGGCACGATCAGCCCCTTCCAGCAAATCGAGAGTGAGGTCGTGGTGGTTCCCGAGGTGGTCAGCAACTCGCTGATCATCAGCGCCACGCCCCGCTTCTTCGAGGAGATCATGGACCTGGTCGAGAAGCTCGACGCCGAGCCGCCGCAGGTGATGATCCAGGTGCTGATTGCCGAGGTGACCTTGGGCAACGTGGACGAATTCGGCATGGAGATCGGCCTGCAGGATTCCGTGCTCTTCGACCGCAGCCTGCTGAGCAACCTGATTACAACAACCTCCACGGGACAGCAGTCGACCAGTCAGGGCATCGTCACCGTTACCGAGGAGACCATCCAGTCGGCGAACATGGAGCCGGGCTACGCCTTCAACAACAACCCGGTGGGCAACAGCGGCAGCGACAAGTCACTGACCACGGCCGGCGTCTTGGGTGCCCAGGGACTCTCCAACTTCGCCGTCGGGCGGCTCAACAGCGATCTGGCCTACGGCGGACTGGTGCTCTCGGCCAGCAGCGAGAGCGTGAGCCTGTTGATTCGGGCGCTGCAGGAATGCCGCCGGCTGGACGTCCTCAGCCGGCCCCAGGTGATGACGCTCGACAACCAGCCGGCCTTCATCCAGGTGGGCAAGCGGGTGCCGCGGATCACCGGCTCGACGCTCAATCAGGTGGGCCAGGTCAACAACGTCGAGCTGGAGAACATCGGCTTGATCCTGGGCGTCACGCCGCGTATCAGCCCCGAAGGCCTGGTGGTGATGGAAATCGACGCCGAGAAATCAGAGCTTTCGCCGGAGGACGGCGTGCCGGTGGCCATCTCGGAAGGCACGCCCATCATCTCCCCCAGCATCTCGCTGGCCACGGCCCAGACGACGGTCAGCGCCGCCAGCGGCCAGACAATCGTGTTGGGCGGGTTGATCACCAAGGGGAAGACGACGATTCAGCGCCGCGTTCCCTGGCTGTCGAACATTCCCGTACTGGGCAGCTTCTTCCGCTACGACAGCGACATCGAGAAACGCAGCGAGCTGTTGATCGTGCTGACGCCCCACGTCATCCGCAACCCGGAAGAGGCGGAACGTCTTAAGCAGGTTGAGGCCGCCCGCATGCACTGGTGCCTCGGCGAGGTGAACGAGCTGCACGGCGAAACCGGCCTCTGTGACTGCGGCAACTGCGAACTGTGCAACAAACAGGTCGAGATCGTCTATCCGGACACGAACCCCCGGGGAACAGTTCCCAAGGCGCCGACCTCGGTCCCGATGCAGCCCCCACGGTCGCCCTTGGACAGCACACTGGTCCCGGAGTTGATTCCGCCGGGCGCCCCGATGCCGCCGATGGATTCGTCGGGCAGGGCTTGGCCGATGGGCCCGGCACCGGATCGGACGGCTACGGGCGGGTCGGCCGTGCGGCCGGTTTCGACCGGCGCCGGGCCGGTGCCGGGGGCGGTGGCGCCGGCGACCCTCTTCCAGCCGGCCGGACCGGGCTATCCGCCGCCGCCTGCCGGCGGAGCGTCGGCCGCGTGGGTCCAGCCGCCATACGGCCCGCAGCCAACTGGCTACGCCGGACCGCCGATGGCTGCCTACCCGCCGCAACCCGGGCCGCAAATGCCGGCCTGGTATCGGTGAATTCCGGTATCGGTGAATTGGAGATAACGTAACGTTTCAGCCAAATCGTAGCTGAAGTCGCAAGACTTCAGCGTGGCGACCTTCGATATCACAACAAGCTGGATCCTTGCGAATTCAGCTACGTGGAAGGCACGAACCCATGGTGCGGCCCCGTATGCACGGCCCCGGCGCGTCTTCGACCGTCCGCTTCTGGACGCTGTTGGGAATGATGCTGCCGGGTCTGCTGGCCGGTTGTGCGCAACTCGACCTCCAAGACGCCTTCTCCTGGTCTTCCGCCGACGAGGAGCCGCAGGTGCCCGAACGCATGACCGACGTCTGGGAGTACACCGTGCTGAACCAGTCGGGCCGGCCGGGGGTGCGGGGATTCGGCGGGCGATTCATGTTCTACGCGAAAGGCAGCAACAAGCCGATCCGGGTCGACGGCACGCTGAGCATATTCGCCTTCGACGCCCCTGACGACGGGCGCACCGGGATCAGACCCGAAAAGAAGTATATCTTCCTGCCAGAGCAGTTGCCGAACCACTACAGCCAGTCGAAACTCGGCCATTCCTACAGCTTCTGGCTTCCCTGGGACGAAGTGGGCGGCCCGCAACGCCAGATCAGCCTGGTTGCCCGCTTCGAGACCACCACTGGCGAAGTGGTCATGTCGGAATCGTCGCGGCATACGCTTCCGGGCGTGCTGACGGGCAAGACGACCGCGGCAAGCGGCTCGGTGGTCGGCCAGGCGGAGTACCTCCGCTTGGCCCACGGCGAGATCCCCGTTCCGCCGCAGACGATCGCGAACGTCTCTTATCAAGCACCGGTGGCCAAGTCGCCCGACAAGCCGGTGATGCAAACCACGACCATCAATCTCACGCCCAGCTTCACTCACCAGGTCGTGGCCGCTGGGCCAGACGGATCGCCGATGGCCGGGCCCGCCCTGGCCGGATCGTTCGGCGCGCCGGCGAGGTCCGCCGCGCCGATGTCGCCAGCAATGCCCACATGGGCCGGCGCGACCGTCGGGCCGGCAAGCGGTGTGTACGGCGCGGAGGGGTACGATCCTGAGCGTGGCGTTGCGCCGCCGGTCAGAACCGTGGGCCCGTGGCCGGGGGAACCTCGACCGTCGGGGCCTTGGCAGCCGCCGGCAGCGACAAGTGCTTCACCATCAGCTCATTACGGACCTGCGAGATTCCCGGCTCGAAGAGCACCATCAACTGTGCCAGGCTACGATCCCGTTCGGAGGCAACCGCTCCCCGCAACGTGGCAGTCTCGCCTTCCAAGTACACCTCGATCGGGCTTTGCAGGTGCAATCCGGGACACGACTGCAGCCGCCGGGCCAGCTCCGTACTGACCGTCTGCGGCGCCTGGGGCGGGATCGCGAACCCGATCCGCAGCCGCGGCCGATACATGCCCACTCTGGGCAGGGCCGCGGGCAACGCCGTCTGATTGGCGTCCGGCGCTGCTTCGATCCGCAGCCCTTCGGTCGCCGTGGCCACGTCGCCGGGGGTCACTCCCTGCTGCGAGCCGACGAAGCCCGCCACGTCGTCGGCGTCGCGGCCGACGAAGCTGGCGCCCTCACGGTTGCCCCGGATGAATCGCTCGTTGCCCAACACGGCGCCGATCTCTTCGCTCACCGAGGTGGGTCTTCCCGGAGAAGTGCGCGACGTGGTTGTCCGCGAGCGGCGCGACAGCGAGCCGCCCACCGTGCGGTCGCCGAACAACTGGGCCCGGCTCTCGGCCGCCGCGGCGGAAGCCAACGCGACCACGAGAGCAACAAATACTGGCTTGGTGTTCATGATCCGCACTTTCTGAGATAACGGCACCCAAACGGTATTCGTGGCGCGTCAACGCCTGCCGTTCAGTCTACCAGAGGCCGGTGCCGGCTACAACGGCTCGACGGCCCGAGCGGGCGGCGAATCACCCGACCACGTAGCGGCGGCCGTAGAGCCACTGGGCGGCCAGCACCGCTGCCGCCACGAATCCCCACTGGACGCCGATCGCCGTGAGCATCTTCGGCTGGGTCCAGGAGAGCTGGTCCCAGAACATGTTCTGGTATCCCGACATGGCCCAATAGGTCAGCGTGCAGTGGGTGACGGCGTCGATGGCCCAGGGCAGCCTCATCATCTGAATGGGGAACCAGCACCCGCCGGCGGCCGCCATCACCAGAATCAGAATCGTGGAAAGTCCTTCGGCCTGCCTGGTCGTTCGTGCCCAGGCGGCGATCAGCATCCCGAAGCTGGTTGCCGCCGCCGCCCAGGTGATCGACAGCACGGCCAGCGTGATCGGGTCGCGGAAGGCCCCGATCCGAAAGACCGCGTTGCCGTAGGCAAACAGCACCGCCAACTGGACCATGCCCACCAGCATCGTGAACAGAAACTTGCCCCAGAAGACGGCGCCTCGCGGCACGGCCGCCACCAGCAGCCTCGGCAGCGTGCCGCCCTCGCGCTCCTGCACCAGCGTCGTGCTACAGGCCATCATCCCGAACATCAGCATCATCACGATGACGCCGCTGACACCCTGAGCCAGCATGTACGTCATCCCGCGCGGCCGGTCGGGCGGCGCGACGTCCTCGTGCTCGATGGGCACGATGCTCTGCACGATGTCGTGAAGCTCGAACGGCAATCGGTCGTCCGGCCTCCGGGACGCGTCGGAGGGCTGTTGCGCCGCGGGTTCCCCGGTTTCTTCGGCGGCAAACTCGCGAAGCAGGAGATTCACGCCCCGAGCCGCGGCGATCAACCGCTCGACGTTCTCGTCCGTCATGCCCGACTCACGCATCAGCTCGCCCATGGCGGCGGGCCAGAGCCGCCCCCGGCTGACGGTCATGAACGCCTGGACCAGGCCGATCTGAATCACGTGGTCCTCCATCCGGCGTCCGGGATCGCGGACCATGGTCACCTTCGGCAGCGTGCCCTCTTCGAGGTCCTTGCCGAAGCCGGGCGCGAGGATCAGGCCGTGATGGGCGTCACCGTCGCGAACCAACTGGCGAATCCTGGTGCCGTCGACCGGCGGCTCGCCTGCCCGGGGCCGCACCTGAACCACGTCGCCCTCGCGCAGCAGTTCGATCAATCGGCGGCTGGTTTTGCTGCCGTCCTCGTCGGCCACCCAGAGCGTTGCCGGGGGCATCGCCTGCGTGCCGGCAAAGGCGTATTTCATGATGAAGCCCATCACCGTCATCAGCACGATGGGCAACAGGAAGCCCAGCAACACGCCGATTCGGTCGCGGAAGTAGAGCCGCAGATCCTTGCGTGCGACGATGCAGGCAGTCCGGAGCAGGTTCATCCGTCGCGCAGGCTCCTTCCGGTCAGTTGGAGGAAGACGGCTTCCAGATCGGCCCCGGGAATCCCCGCGTCTGCGGCCAGTTCATCCGGCGTGCCCACGGCGACGACCGAGCCTTCGTTCATGATCGCCACCCGGTCGCACAGCCGCTGGGCCTCCTCCATGTAGTGGGTCGTATAGAGCAGACTCCGCCCCGATTGCCGCAGGCTCCGCAAGGCCTCGAACAGGTGGCCGCGGGACTGGGGATCGACCCCGGCGGTGGGCTCATCCAACAACAGCAGCTCGGGCTGATGGAGATCGCCGACCGCGAAGTTCAGCCGGCGTTTCATCCCCCCGGAATACCTTGTGACGGGCTCGTCGGCCCGTTCGGCCAGTCCGGCCAATTCCAACGCCCGGTCGACCGCCTCACGCAGCCGCGACGCCTTCAGGCCGCTTAGCCGGCCGAAGAACTGCAAGTTCTCGCGCCCGGTGAGCCCTTCGTAGAGGGCCAGCTCCTGCGGCACGACCCCCAGCTTGCCCCGGTCTTCGCTCCGTCGCGCGGGACGGAACGGCCGTTGCCGAAAGCGGATCTCGCCTTGCCAATGGGCCCGCAGCCCGGAAACACAGCCGATCGTAGTCGTCTTGCCGGCGCCGTTGGGCCCGAGGAAGCCAAAGATCTCGCCGCTGTGGATCCGAAATGACGCGCCGCAGACCGCCTGGCGGTCTGCATAGGCGTAGTGGAGATTCTCGACTTCCAGCACGATTCCGCGATTCGACATCGCCGCGTTCTCCGCTGGGCCTGCTGGCGGGCTGGCAGCCCGCTTCACAGTATTCGTCGGCCCAGGTGAGATGTTGCCCCGCAAGTCGCAGATTCTACCGCCGGCGGGCCTCAAGGAAAAGCCCGCCGACGGCGCCGGATCCTCCCGAACGCTGTCGGCGGTCCTTCTGTGCGGGCCCCGGCGGGGATGCGCATCGTTGGGGCCCGCGCTGCGAGTAAACGGTGCGTCACTCGCGGCTGTCTTCGATCTGCCGTTCGAGTCGGCGGGTCTCCGCGTGGACGTCGCCGAAGCGCTCCGGCCAGCCGCGGCTGTCGAGCTGGCGGAGCGTCTCCATGGCGGCGTCCCATTGCTTCTGGTGGATTTGGGCCTCGGCCAGCTTCAACAGTCCGGTCGGCTCCAGTGCCCGAATGGCCGCGACCTGCTTCCAGTGGGCGATGGCATCGTCCCAGCGGTCCTGTTCCTGGCGGATGACCGCCAGCGCCTCGTGGCTCTCCGACTCGTGGGGGAGCATTTCCACGATCGACGTGTACGCCCGCTCCGTTTGTTTCGGGCGTTCCAGGCTTTCCAGCCGCTTTCCGAGATCGCGGTAGAGATCGATGTCGCGCCGCGAGAGCTGCAGCGAGGCCAACACTTGGCCGATGGCCCCTTCCTTGTCCCCTTGCTTGTCGAAGCAGGCGACCAGAGCCTGGTGGGTCTCGGTGTCATTGGGCTGCACCTCGCAGGCGAGCTTCAACTGGGCGATCGCCTTGGCGTATTGCTCCTGCTCGCGATAGACTTGGCCGAGCGCCTTGCGGACGATCGGGTTGTGCAGGCCGGTCTCTTGGGCCTGGCGGTCGAGCTGGGCGACGTAGCCGTCCAGATCGGGCGCCTGGCGGAGCACCTCGTTCAGGCTGTTCAGCGAGTCTGCTCGCTTCTCGTGTCGCGGGCCCCAACTGATGATCGCCCCGCAGGCCGCGTCGACCGCCTTGGCCGTATCCTTCAGCCCGGCGTAGGCCCGGGCCTGGTGGCCGTAGTAGCCCGACAGCGTGCCGTTGCCGATGCCGCGGCGCGGCTGGGTCCGCTGGTGCAGCGGGATCACCTCGTCGTAGTAATCGACCGATTGCTGGAAGAGTTCGTTTTCCAGGCAACTGTAGGCCAGCGCGGCCATGGCGTCTTCGGTCCAGCGGCCTTCCTGGTGGAAGTGCTCGTCGGTCTGCTGCAATAGCGCCCGCAACTCGGCCGGGCGGCCGGTGCGGAAATAGGCGTGCATCAGTTGGGTGCGATAGCGGATCGTGTCGGGTCGCCACTCGACCAGCGGCTTGAGCACGGCGATCGACTCGCCGAAGCGCTGCTGCCAGTGCAAAAACTCCACCAACCTCGCCTGGGCGCCCTCGTCGAGCAGCTTGTCGTTGTGGGCGACAAACAGGATCTCGATGGCCCGGTCGTAATGGTGCAATCCGTCATACAGATAGTCGGCGATGTACCGCACGGCCGCTCCGGAGTCCGCACGCTCGGCGTACACCTGCTCGGCCGTCTTGCGGAAGTCGGCCTCCTTCTCCTTCCAGTAGTAGGTGTGCTGGCAGTAGTACATCACGCGGTTGCGCGACTGGCGGCTTTCCAGCTCGCGGCGGAGTTCGGCCGTCACCAGTCTCAGCAGCCGATCTTCCAGATCGCCCAGCGCTCCGGCCTCCGTTCGCCAGCGGGCCATGCTCCAGCCGTGCTGGTTCCAGCCGTCGCGATGGTTGTAGCGGAACCAAGTCGGCTCCTGTTCGAGCCGCTCGATCAGAAACGCCAGGGCATCGCGGGCCCCCGCCAGGTCGCGGAGCGTGTTGGCCACGTTGCCGACGTTGGACTGGTAGTTGTTGACGTCCCGCTTGAGCACCTCGGGAAAGCGCCCGAAGGCGAATGCCTTCAGATCGGCGGCGACCGTGGGCAGCTTCTTCCGCTGCGCCGTGCGGTAGATCGAGCAGAGGCGACTGATCAACTGATAGCGGTGGCCTTCGTCGCCCTGGTCCAATTCGGCCTGCAAGTTGCGGTTGACGGTCTGGTAGAGCTCGGCGCCGCGGCCCAGCGAGACATCGCCGTCGTTGCCGATCGCGTGCTCGTAGAGCTGATACAGCCGTTGGGTGAACCAGCGGGTTTGCTGCACGTTGGCCGGGTGCTGAAGTCGCTGGAAGAGTGCCTCTTCGGCCCGGGCATGGTGACCCCGCTGCTCGAGGTACGAGACGAACGTATCCAGCGGCCCGTTGGCGTGCGAGGGCAGCACTCCGTCGACGGTGGCCAGGAATTCCCCAAGCGCCGCCTCCAACAGATCGATGGCCTCGTCCTGCCGTGCGTAGCTCCAATGGCCGTTGGCCAGGCGATGGGCGATGTGCAGCCGATCGATCGTGCCTTCGGCCGCCTGTTGATGAAGGACCTCGAGCTGCCGGATTTGCTCCGCGGCCAACTCCGGATGGGAAATCCGCCCCAGGCTGGCCAGCAGGTCGGCCATCAGACGCGGCTCGCCGGGCGTCCACTCCCGGTGGAAGGCCCGGTGCATGGCGGCCAGGGCCCGCTCGGCGTGCGGGCCGGGCTGGTTGAGCACTTCGGCCGCGCGGCGCTCGACCAGCGCCTCCAGCAGATCGATCGCCCGGTGGTCCACCTCGGTCCGGGCCCGTCGGCGAACCGTGGCCAGATGCTCGACTATCGAGTCGGCGGTGGCCTCGTCGCGGACTTCACGCAGGATCGAGTCCATCCCTTGCAGGAACGGATAGACCCAGGCCGCCGTGTGGCCCACGATGCCGTCGGCCAGGCCGGCCAACAGTCGGAAATCGCGCGAAGCGCGATAGTAATCTCTCAGCCGGCTGAGGTAGTTTTGCGGGGAACCCGACTTCTCGAACAGCGCCGCAAACACCCGCAGCACGTCCTGATCCAGTTCGCCGGGCAATTCGCCTTGGCGCTGTTGCCAAGGGCGAAGCTTCTGGTAGAGCCAGTCGTTCAGCCGCCATTCCTCCATGCGCTTGAAGACGGAAATCAGCGCCCGCTCGTGCTCGTCGCGGCGATCGACGACCATGTACCAGTCGGCCAAGGTGCGGTACTCGGCCGCGCCCAGCTCGTTGGCCGTCTCGACCGCCTCGAAGTGCTTGATGGCCTCGGGAATCTCCCCCTGTTCGGCCAGCAGATAGCCCAGCGAGAGCCGCCAGAAGCTGTCCGGCTCGTCGGGCGTGAGCCACCGGCGCAGATCCTGCTGTAGATCCTTGGGGCGATCCAGAGCAATCAACAGTTGATACTTCAGCAGTTTCCAGCGCAGGTCCTTGGCGTCGGCGGCAATCCCGTCGTCGGCGTACTTCAGCAGCCGGGTGATCAACTCCGGATCGGCGTTGCGCCGGGCCGCCAGATTGGCCAGCGTCAGCAAGAGCCGGTCGCGGAGGACCTCTTCGAGCTGCTGTTGCAGCTCCGGCTCCTCGACCGGCTTCGGCGGCTTCGGCCCGAGGACCTCCCAGCAATCTTCCGCCGCGCGGTCGAGGTTCCGACCCGTCAGCACGTCGAGATAGAGACGCTCCGCCTGCATCCACGAGGCCGACTGCCCGGGGGCGGCCGACATGGCCTCGCGGAGCCGGTCGGCGAATCCCTGTCGGGCGGCCTTGAGGTTCTCCGACTGCTTGTCCCGCAACTCCGTGCGAGTGAGTTCTTCCTGGTGCTCGACCTTGGCCATCCGGGCGTCGTAGCGGGCCTGGACCATGGCGTCGGTCAGGCGGTGCAGCGCCGCCACCTGGGCCCAGAGCCGCTGGGCCGGCTGCTCGGCGTCGGAGAGCTTCGGCAACAGCGAGAAGGCCTCGCTCTCGCATTCGGCCGACCAGGGCTGCGTCAGCAGGGTGTCGAACAGTTGATTGATGTACGCAGTGCGGTATTTCTCGGGACCTTCCTGCACCTGCCGCCGCAGAAACGCCAAGTGCTCCTCGGGTGTCAGCCGGCCCGAGAGGATCTTGACCAGCGGCTGGGCGAGTTGGTGCCTGGCCTCGAGGTCGGACTCGTTGGACCAACGCTGCTGGAGCACGTCCGCGATCCGCTTCCACGCGCGGGCCTCCACCGCCGGGTCGTTCGGCCAGATCCAGTCGACCAGCCGCCGGACCTGGTCGGGCTCGAGCGTTTCGATCTCGGCAACCACGATGGCGGCGACTTTCCGGCGAACCTGGCGGCAGGCGTCGCTGTCGCGGAAGCGGTGGTGGCCCATGATCTGATCGGCCGTCGAGGCGTGGCTCGGGTGCCGCGCGAAGAACAGGGCCGTCTGGGCCAGCGGCTCCAGCCAGCGCTCGTCGATCCGGTTGGTATAAAGGTTGTAACCCTGTCCCAGGGCCTGGGAAACGGCCGCGCTGAGCCGGGCCGCCACGTCGGACTTCAGCCTTTCCGGCGTCCGGGCCTCCTCCAGCCAGCGGCCGATCAGGCCGTTGGCCTCGTCGATCCGATCCGACTGGATCAACGCCGCGAGATATTGGTGATAGGCCGTGGAGTTCTCGGGCTTCCGCCCGATCCATTCGGCCAGAAGATCGACCAGTTCCGGATAGCGCCCCTGGTTGCGCAACAGATTCGTGTACGTATTGCGCAGCGAATCCTCTTCATAGGAGTGCCACTTGGCGTCGTCGGTGAGCACGCGCTTCAGCCAGGCGTAGGCCGCTTCGTGATCGCCCGCGTTGGCCAGGGCCTGGGCGTATTGCTGCTGGAGATTGCTGTCGTGTGGATGCTGCCTAGCCATCTCTTCCTGCAGCCGCATCGCCTCGTCGGCCTGACCGGTCTGACGCAACAAGTCCACGCGATACTGGTTCCAGAGCTTCATGCGCTGCAGATGAGGCACCTGCCGGGCATAGACGGGTTTGAGCACATCGAGCAGTTGCATCCGCTCGTTGGCTTCCAGGAAACCGGACGCCTGGCCGTGGAGATACTCGGCCAGGAAGCACTCCTCCGAGTTCCCCTTGGCGGTCGGTCGGGCGATGCGGGCGGCCTCGTCGAGGAACCGCTGCCTGAGCTCCTCGCGGCGGCGGCTGACGTTCATCAGTGCGTCGCGGACCCAGCGCAGCCCAGGCTTGTCGGCGGCTAGTTGTTCGGCCTGCGCGAGGTGCTCCATCACGCGCTGCCATCGCTGGCTGTCGGCGAAGTAGAGCACCATGGCCATCTGGTCGTCGAAAGTGGCCTTGCCCGCTTGGACGGCCCGCCTGGCGTCGTTGACCTCCACCAGCGGCACGCGGAGAAAGGCCACGTGGTCGCGGCCGGCCAGTTGACCGTTGATCTCTCCGGCAAACGGTTCGGCGGCCAACGGGGTGAATTGCAGCGTGGCCAGCGAGGTCCGCCGGCCCTCCTTGTCGGTCCGCTCGATGCGCGTGGCCCACCAAGCGCCGGCCACTTCGACGAACTCGCCGAAGGTGGCCGTCGACGCGATCGCGCCCTGCTGATGGCTCTCGATCCGCAAGACCACGTGCCGAGCCGTGTCGATCAGGAAGCGGATCGCGTAGTCGGCATTGGAGGGCTGCCGAAGCACCAGCAGTGCCCGGTCATCCCCCTGCGGGCTCACTTCGGCCCGATAGGCGTGATAAGTCCGATCGAGCGGCGTCAGCAGAGGGCCTTCGAGGCTCAACGGGGGCTTGCTCAGGTCCAGCGGCTCGGAGGCCCGAGTGCGGCCGAGCTGGAATGCCTTCGACAGCACGCCGCGCTCTTGCTCGTTGCACCACTGGATCGTAGTTTGCGAGCCGTATCCGCCGCCGCGTACCAGCCAGGCCTGGGGCGAGACCAGCATCAGCGTCTCGCTGCGCGAGGTCAGCATGTCCCAGCGGGCGTCGAAGGACTCGCTGCGGCTCTCGATCTTCAGACCGCCCTGCAATCCAGCCAAGGTGTCGGTTCGCAACAGGCTCTTGGCCAGCGCCCGGGCGTCGTCCGGCCAGACCTGCTTCGGCTCGATCGGCTTCTCTTCCTGCGGCACGGGCGGCAGGTTGGGGAAGAGCGTGTCGAGCCATTGCGTGTACTGGCTTTGTTCTTGCGACTCGCGGAAGAATAGTCCGGCCGTCATCGGGGCGTTGAACGCTCGCGACCCCGCGCCAAGGCTCTTCCGGCTCAGCTCGAGCAGCCCGCGGGTGGACCGTTGTCGCAACGAAGAGAGCGAAGCGGGACGTCGAGCGAGTTCTTCGAGGCCCTCGAAAGAGACGGGTTCGGCAGCATCAGCAGGCCCGGCAATTCGATCGGACAATCTGCCTTGGAAGAACTCATCGCCGTCGGCCCAATCGTCCATGGGCTCGAATGCCTCCAGACCCTCGGCGGAATCGAAGCTGAGCTCGCGCTTCCTCTCGCCCATCATCTCGAAGCCGAGATCCGCTTGCTTGTCAACGGCCAGTTCGTCGATGGCGTGCGCGATACGCCCATTGGCGTACCAGGCGCTAACGCTTCCCGCCACTTCCATGTCCACTCCGGGGAGCGAGATCCCGCCCAGACTTCCTCCCCCCATGCCCCAGCCTCCGATGCCGCCAAGGCCTCCCATGCCTCCCGCGCCCATGGGGCCGGACGCCGGGAAGGAGTAATCGCCCCTGTAGCGCCCGCCATAGCGCTCGTAATACTGCTGTGGCTGGAACAGTTGCGGGTTGCGGCCCATGGCGATCAGTTGCCGCAAGACGTCGTGCCGCAGGCCGATCCGCCAGTTGCCGGCCCGCCGTATCTGCTGTTGCATCAATTCGTAATCCACGTTGTCGCGGCCGGTGGCGAAGAACCGCTCGCCGTCGCGCATCTGGAAGCGCCGCTTGACCTTGAACCGCTCGCGGTCCTCGTCGCTCTCCAGCACCAGGAGCGACGTGTACGGCGTCATGATGTGGTATTCCTCCGACAGTGCGATGATCTCGTCCTTGATCGCTTCTGAAGTGCCCTGCCGCAGCAGTGCGTCCAGGTGCATGCGGGCCCACAGTCGGGGAATGAAGGAGTTGCCCGCGTCGGCCGACGGCAGCGTCACCCGGCCGCGGAACGTAACCGGCTGCTCGTCCAACGTGCCCGTGACGATCACCTCGCCGACCTGGTCTTCCTCCTCGGGCAGATAGCGGCCCAGAATGATCTGCTGCGTGCCGACCGACAGGTTCGGCAGTTGTTCGGGATAGACCCGGGCGGTACGCAGGCCGCGGAACTCGATCTTCAGATTGCGCAAGGTCGGCCTGGCCATTTCGGCCAGCAACCCCAGGGCGACGTCCTGGGGGCGGTTCTCGCCGCCGATCTGCCGCAGCGAGCCGCCGCCGAGCGAGGCGATCGTCTTGAGCACCATCGGCTCGAAGCTGCTGCTTAGGGCGACGGCGTGGGCCGGGGTGGCCTTGCCTTGCCAGAGCCGCGACAGCCGCTTGCCGAAAGCCACCGGATCGACGTCCTTACCGGTCACGATGCCGTCGCCGATGTAGAGCACCTGCGTCTGCTTTCCGCATTGGCCTGCGGCCGAGGCGAACGCCTTGTCCAGATCGGTCCAGCCCAGCGAGATGCGATCGGCCAGGAACTGGCGCGCCGTCGTGGTGTTTTTCTCGGTGGCGGGCTGCGCCTGCTTGAAGACCCAGTCGCAATCGACGTCGCACCCGGCCAGGTTGAACTTGTCCTCGGCCGTCAGCGATCCCAGCAACGATGCCAGGAAGTCGGCCTGCGCGGCCCGGCTGTCGGCGTCGATCGAGGCCGACGTGTCAGCCAGGATCAGCAACTCCAGCGGCTTGCCGTCGGGCAGCAGCTCGCGCTGCCAGGCGTCCCGGCCGGCCGGCGGGGTAAGCTGCACCATGAAGTAACCGTCCTCGCCGCGGCGATGGGGAATCACCACCACGTCCGACCGCTCGCCGCCGGTTTCCACGAGCACCTCGAAGTCGCGTTCGGGTGTGTAGTCCTGGGCGGCGAATTCCACGTGGGCCGAATGGGCCGTCCGATCGATTCGCGTGGTGTGCGTGGGCGAGCTGACGCCGGCCAGCGGCATCGCCGAGCTCATCTTCACGTCGATCGCCAACTCGCGAAGCGGATGCTGCTTCAGCAGCTCGCTCTGCAGCCCGTAGCTGTAGCGGTAGCGGTCGCCCTGCAGCGGCAGCACCTGGGTGTAGGTGATCTTGATCCGCTTCTCCGAACGGCCCTCGATGGGAAACACCCGGGCCTTGAAGATATTGCCGCCCGACCATTCCAGCAGCCCCGGGTCGCGACGCTCGCGGAGGATCGTTTCGTAGATTTCGCGGGCGCGTTGCTTCTCGACCACGTCGGCTTCGACCAGCTCGTTGCCGATCCACATGCCGAACCCGGAGATCGAGGCGTCCTGAGGCAAGGGGAAGTAGAACACGCCCTCCAGCCGACTAACCGTATGATTGACGAACGACTCTTCGATCACGGTGCGGGCGATCTGGTCGCGGATGTCGACGGAGACCTTGTGATAGCCGACCGTCAGCGGCACGTTGCGCCCGTCGACGTTGGCGATCAGCGAGCCGATCGACTCGTTGGCGGTCGCACCCTCGAACCCGGCCACCCACAGCGGCGCCTGCTCGACCCGCACCAGCTTTTCCTTCTGCAACCGATAGACCTGCGTCCCGGCGACCGTGATCTTCTGCTCGCCCGGGCCGATCAGCGTCAACGGGGCCTTGCCGTCGGCGACCACTTTCAGCTCGCCCGAGCTCAGGCGGAGCTGTTCGGGCGAGACCACTTCGACCAGCGAGCCGGGGCCCAGCGTCACGTCGGCCCGCTGGACCAGGCGGAAAGCCATTGCGTTGGCGCCGCGGTTGTCGGTCCGCAGCCAATCGCCAGGCTTCAGGAGCATGTGTGTTGCCACGGGTGTGAAGCGGCGGTGCATTGCCGGCTTGACGGAGACGATTCCCTGCACGTCGGTCACCTTGCCCACGCGGCCGTCCTCGGTGAGTGTGTCGCCGACGACGAACAGCCCCTCGTCGACCGGCTGGTCGACGGCCAGCACCTTGACTTTTACCCTCGGCCGGATCGCGCGGTCAACCCAGGAAAGGGTTTCCAGCGACCGCAGTTGGCCGGTGGCCGCGTCGACCACCGCCTCGATCGCGACCTTGCCCGCCGACGCCGGGACTTCCATGCGATAGACGTCACAATCGAGGCCGTCGCGCCGCACCCGCTCCGCCGGCCGCGCCGCCAACAGCTCCTTGCGGTCGGCCGGCTGCGGCAACTCGACCAGGGCCAGCAGATCGAACCCGGGCTGGTCGGCGCGGAAGTAGGGAGAGGCTTGCGTGGTGGCCCGGTTGGCCTTTTCATCGACGCGCCACAACTTCGACCCGCGGGCGATCTGATACGTCCCGTCGGCATGGTCGATCCGCAACTGATCCGGCCGCCGGGCCCAGGCCCGTTCGGACTTGCCGTCGCGGGTGATTTCCAGTTGGACGGTTTCGGCCTGGGCGACCTTGTCGAGCACCTTGCCAAACGCCAGGGCCGAATCGTCGGGGGAGATCGAGGACCAAAGGAAGGCCGCGGCGGCAATCGTGGCCGCGGCCGTCACCATCACACCTCGCATGGCCAGGGTGAACATGTTTCGTCTCCTAACGGGAAGTTGAGCTGGTTGGGCGGACTCGGCCGCGAACACCTGGGTCGATTGCTCGCGCAGCCGGTCAAGAAACTGGGGCTCGGGGACGGCCGCATCCGTGTTCACCGCGGCGAACAGGGCTGCCACACGCTCGTCGGTCCGATTGTCGTCGTGATCATTCATGGGTGCCTCCCATGACCGTCGTCGGCGCATGCAGAGGTTTTGGCGAACACCCGGCGAAACGCGCGCCTCGCTCGGGCCAGCTTGGAACGGACGGCCTCCGAAGTGGACTGCTCGACCGTGGCGATCTGCTCGACCGTGGCGCCGTCGAAATACTTGGCCGTCAACAGGGTCTCATAGTCCGCCGGCAACTCGGTCAACGCGGCACGCACCGCCGTGGCCACCTCGGCCGTAGCCAAGGCGGCGCCGGGCGGCGCCTCGCGGCTTTGCAGCCAGCGGCTGATCTGTAGGCTGGCTGCCGCCAAGGGGTCGTCGGCCCGCCTCAGCCGGTCGTGCCGCCGCTGGTTGCGGAAGTGCAGGGCCACGTGGTTGCGGGCGATCCCGCCGAGCCACAACCAGAGCGATCCCCGCGAGGGGTCGTAGCTGCGCGCCGAACGGGCCGCGGCCAGGAACGTCTCCTGCACCACGTCGGCCACGTCGGTCGCATGGGGTCCCATCTGGCGGGCCACGGCCGACCAGACCCGCCGACAGTAGGCGTCGTACAGCGCGTGCCAGGCCTCGATGCGGCCTTCCCGCAAGCCTTCGGCAACCTCGTGTTCCTGCTGGGCGTTCATCGACGCGTGTTCTCGGTGCCACCAGGGCGTGTGCCGTCGCCGCCGACTCGGCACGGCCTCGATTTCCGTGTTATTGGCTTGGACGATCCGGAGCCCCAAGAAGTTTCACAAAACGCTTGCGGAGCCACAAAAGGTCGGGCACAATGGGTCCGGCTTCGCAAGGCCAAAACGCCCCATAATTCCTTTTGCGCGATGCGGCCCGAATGTGTCGCGGTTTCTTGTCAATACACAACCATACCACCCAATCAGGCCGTTGTGTACGACGTCGAGCCGCAGGGTTTATCCCCGCACAAGATAGGTGGAGTCAACGGCCTTGCGCCAAGCAGCGATTTGGGTTCAATTCGACGCTGTGCCCTCGTGGTCGGCCACGGAAACTCGCACCTGGTGCACACGTCGAGTGAGAATCGACAGCGGGTGTTCTTGAGCCGCTGGGACGAAGCCCTGGGAGGTTGCCTTCAGGACTCGTCCAGCGGGCAACCGACTGTAAGCGGAGGTCCGCTGGCTGATACGAGTGGCGTCGTTGCCTAGGAGTTCCTATTCAGCGGGTAGACCGATTCGCCCCAACCTCTCGTGGCAAAGCCACACCGTTTCAAAAGCCTGATTCCACGCGCGGAGACCGCCCTCCGGCCAGTTCGGAAACCGCCGACGCCATTAGCCTCAGCTTGCCTTGTGAGTCTTGGCGAATGCCATCGCATGCGCCATAAGCGACGTAGCGAATTGGGAGAAACTCAACTCTTCGTTGGCAACTCGGAATTGCCCCCGCAGGCCGCCTTTCCTTGTCGAAAGCAACAAGCACGCCCCATCGTAGAGACGCTCCCTCTGCAGCTTCAGCAACAGAATCTCGTATCGCTTGGCATAGGATGCTCCCTGGAATTCGGGAAATGCTTTGAAATGAGGTTCGCGAACCTGCACGGGGGCCACGGAACGCGGACACTCCTCCAAGACGAACAAATAGCCCAACCAAGGACGCTGTGACGGCTGGAATGCCCCCTCACGATAGGCAGCCCACAGGTCCGTGGCGTTTCCCAAGGCTTCTTCCGTGCGATTGTTGAAATTGTTCCCGAATGACGGCCCGACCTGTGCCTTGAATTCGACGATGGCCACCAATTGGCCATCCACGACCGCAAGCAAGTCCCAGCTTTTCTCCGCACGAAAGAAGCCAGGCAGTTCCAACTTCTTGGCCCAAAAAAGATGGGCTTCCGGCAGACCGGACTCGATCAGCAGGTCCCGGCACAGTGCAACGAATCCATCCAGATGCTTCCCGCCAGTGACAGCAGTCCGGAGATCGGCGTCTCGCTGCCCCGTGCGCCCACCTTGATTGGCTGCCTGCTTGTCTCGCACCTGCCAAAAGAGCTTGACCGCCTTGCCAACTCGTGCGTTCAGGTCATCCATGATACTTCACCGTTGCCCTGCGGAAGAAGTCTGCGCTTGCTTCGGCGACGCTGCGCCGCGCCAGAGCAAAATACTCTTCGTCGATCTCGAACCCCAGGCTGTTTCTGCCATACTTCAGCGCGGCAAGCGCCGTGGTTCCCGTGCCCAGGAAAGGGTCTAGGACTGTGTCCCCAACGAAGCTGAACATCCTGACAAGCCGTTCCGCCAACTCGAGCGGGTACGGGGCTGGGTGCCTTCGCGTGGACGCTCCCGTCAAACCCATCCATATCTGTTGAAACCAATTCTGATGATTCTCGGCCGATATCACGCTCAGCACGCGCGTGGCGACACTTGGCTTGCGATATCCGCCCGGCTTGCGCTGCATGAGGATGAACTCAATGTCGTTCTTGATCACGGAGTTGGGCTCATAGGGTTTTCCGAGGAATGAGGAACCGTTCGAGACTTCGTAGACCGCGTTGGCAATCTTGTGCCAGATGATGGGTGCCAGGTTGTCAAAGCCGATTGCCCTACAATGCTCTTGGATCGAGGCGTGCAGAGGAACCACGGTATGTCTGCCTTTGTTCTTCCTCCGAGATAGACATACATCGCCGACAACGCAGACAAGCCTGCCACCGGGAACCAGGGCCTCGTAGCATCGGCTCCATACTTTGTCCAGTTCTCGAAGAAACTCGCGATAGTCGTCCACGTGTCCCAGTTGGCCTTCGGTATCTCTGTATTCCTTCAACGTCCAGTACGGCGGAGAGGTTATGACCAAGTGGACGGACTCGGGTTCCAACCGCATCGTGCGGGCGTCAGACCGATGGAGTTCGTGCCGGGTGGGAATCTGCTGAACAGCCTCGGCGATCAGGCTCAGCAGCCGCTTGTTTTTGGCGATTGCGGGTATGGCTGTTTGCGGATTCGGCAACTCGTGAAGCTCGGGAGGCACGAAGTCCTCCGCACGGAATTCCGCATCCTGTGCAGTCTGTGTGTTCATTGCAGGTTCCCGCGGGCCGTAATAACTCATGCATTCTACAGGCATTCGGACGCCGCAAGCAAGTGGTCCCCAACGGGGTGGCAGATGAGAGATAGTGTCCAGAATATCACTGACGGCGAGGTGGCACTCACGGAGGATAGTGAACCGAGTGCCGTTGGCTCTACCCGTGCGCGGGGCGCGGGGCTATTGATGTTTGCCTCGTGAATGATCCAGGCCAACCAATGGGAAGTCGGGCTCCCGTTGGTCGCTCTCGCGCATTGAGTGTGCATGCGTCAATGAACCCCGCGGCTCGCTGATTCGGCGGTTGCGCCCGGGTGGCCTAGCTGCCGCTTGGCGCCGCTTCGGCGTCGTCCACCTCTGCCGACCCGAGCCGGTCGTACCAGGTGAACTTCATGATCACCGACGTGACTGCCAGCACGGCCACGGAGATCCAGAACGTGGTCCACTGGCGGATGACCAGGCAGATCGGCGCGGTCATCAGCATCAACTGCCAGACGATGCCGTTGACCACGTTGAACATGTCGATGCCGAAGTCCCCGTTCGCCTTCAGGCCGGGAACCTCTCTCTGCAACTCTTCGCGAATCGGCCGCCAGAAGCCCCAGGGGCGGACGTTGCGGTAGAAGGCCCGCAACACCTGCCGGTCGTCCGGCGGCGTGAGCAGGCAGCCGCCGACCGAGGCGATCAGGCTGACCGGGAAGATCAGGAACATGTGGTACATCAGCTCCACGTCCGGCAGCAGCCACCGCGAGAGGACCGCCGCCACAATGCCGCCGAGCATGCCGCAGAAGTAGCCGTAGCCGTTGAACCGCCACCAGTGCCACTTCAGCACGTTGGGGGCCATGTATCCGCTGTACAGCGCAAACGTGATCCACTTGGTGATCGCGTTGATCGAACGGATGTTGAAGCCCACCACGATCCCCACGACCACCAGCAGGATCGAGGCGGCGTAGGCCAGCGCGACGTAGCGTCGCGGCGAGGCGTTGGGTTGGATGTAACGCTTGTAGACGTCGTTGACCAGGTAGGCGGCCCCGGCGTTGACCGTCGAGTCGAACGTGCTCATGAACGCCGCCAGCAGACCGGCCATCAGAATCCCCACCAGCCCGACGGGCACGAACCGGCTGATCACAAAGGGCAAGACCTGCTCGAAGTCGAAGGCGGCCTTGTCGCCGCCGGCCAGACTCCCGGCCACCATGGTGTTGATGTCTTCGCTGAAGAAAACCACCCCCAGCACGGCAATGCCCGCGATCATCAACGAGCGGGGCACGAGCTGCACGATCGACATCCACCAGTTTTCCAGGGCGGCCTCGCGGGCGTTGCGCGTGGAGAGCTGGTGCTGCATGCCGTAGCCCGGCGTGGGACCGGCCATGCTCACCAGGAACCCCCGCAGCAACATCATCATCACCACCACGCCGAACAGCGAGAAGCCGTCGCCGCCCTGTGCCGCCGTGCCGTAGATCTTCGTGTTGAGCCCTCCGATCAGCCCACTCCAGTCCGTGTCGAGCTTCCAGCCGGGCAGCAGGTCGTACCAGCCGGCCGGCACCTTGGCATCGAGCATCTCGGGGGTGACGTGCGACATGGCCAGCCAGGCGATGCACACGGAGGCGACCGTCAGCAGGGCGAATTGAATCAGGTCGGTCAGCACGACGCTGTACCAGCCGCCCAGCAGCAGGTAGGCGGTTGTCAGGGCCAGGATCAGGATCGCGTAGGCGTCGGCGTTGCTCAGCGGCCCTTCGACCGCGACCAGTTGCCAGGGAAAGAAGACTTCGGCGAACTTGCCGATGCCTTCAAAGGCGTAGGCCAGGAAGGCCACGGTGGCCACCAGGGCATAGACCACGACGCTGATATGCGACAGATTGCCGCTGCGGCCTCGGCCGAAACGCGTCTGCATCCACTCGGCGCCGGTCAGCACGTTGGAACGGCGGATCCAGGGCCCCAGGTAGACCTGGCGAAAGATCCGATCGAACAGCGGCCAGATCCAGGGCGTGAACGCGGCTTTCACGCCGTAGGTGAAGACCATGGCCACGAACCACATCGTGCCGGTGATGTCGAACCCGCTGGCCCCGTGCGAAGTGCCGATGACCCACCAGGGCAGGCTCTTGTCGCCGAGGAAATACGCGTCCAGGTTCTTCGACGCCCGTTTCGACAGCATCCAGCCCAGCGCCAGAACCAACGCCACGTAGCCGATGATGATACCGATGTCGATCCCGTGCAGCGCGACGCCGTGGGCCGCGCGGGGTTCGGCAGCGCCTATCGCGAACAGTCCCATCGGTTCTCCTTTCTCGATCGATCCGTTGGGCGACGTCTCACCCTGCCTCGGCTATCTGCGTTGCTCTCCGTCCCTTTGTGGTTTCCTTCTTGCTCACACTACCGGGCACGACAAGACGTAGTCAAGCAACTCCTCCCAGCGACAGGTGGCCAGGCCCACGCACTTGTCGGCCGCCCCGTAGTAAACGAACAACGTGCCGTCGATCACCACCTTGCCGCAAGGAAACACGCAGCCGCGGTAATAGCCGTCGATTTCGTAGTCGGCCTCCGGCTGCATGATCCAATCGGTCGTGCGATGGGTGACCCGGCTGGGGTCTTCCAGGTCCAGCAGCAACGCGCCCAAGCGATAATACTTGTCGGTTCCCACCGCGTGATAGATCGTCAGCCAGCCGTGCTCGGTCTTGATCGGCGGGGTGTTGGCCCCGATCTTGTTCGCCTCCCACGCGAATTGCTGCCGGGCCAGCAGCCGGCTCTCGCGGAAGCCCATCAGGTCGTCGGCCGTCGAGATCCAGATCGCCGGATGCTCGGTGCCGTACGGCGGGCCGACCCACTGCAGCGGCCGGTGCAGCATCACGTACTTGCCGCCGACCTTTTCGGGAAACAGGACCACGTCGCGGTCGTCCCGCAACGGATCGGTCAGGGTGCCGGCGCGAATCCACGTCCGGAAATCCCTGGTCAGCAACAGGCCGGTGAGCGTGGCGTTGTGGCGCAAGTAGCAGGGAAAATCGGCCGGACACTCCGGCGGCCGGTACTGTTGTTGCTTGGGGACCCAGAACTGGCCGAACGGGAAGTGCCGACAGGCGTAGGTGACGTAGTAGTACTCGCCGATCTTCACCATCCGCGGGTCCTGGATCGTGCTGGCGTCGAAGCCGTCGACGCTTGGGGCAAGTGCCGGCCGGTCGGAGACGCGCTGGAATTGATAGCCGTCGTCGCTGGTGGCCAGTCCGAAATAGCACTTGTACTCCGGATGCGATTCGGCCGCCCGGTACAGCAACAGCACCTGCTGCTTCTCGGCGTCGTACCATGCCGCCGGGTTGAACACGGCCAAGTCTTCCCAATCGTGATCCGGGTGGGGCGAGAGGATCGGGTTGCCCCCGTACCGTTGGAGTTTCATGGAGATTTCCTACGCCGTGCCAGCAACCTGAATTCCTGCGAATCCAGCTACCAGTCGCCTTGGTCGCCATGTGGCTGAAATTGCCCGCATAATAGCCTTCCCGGCCGCGTCCGTAAACCCGGCCTGCCGCGGCCGCGCCGCCGGTTGCAGACGGCTTCCGGTCGTGCTAGGCTGGTAGGGACTCGTCGCGCCGGCCGACGATCCCCGCCTGCCCGTTTCACGCCACAAGGAGACCCCACTGATGAAGCCCAGCCTTCCGCGAGCGATTCTTTGTGCCGTATTGTGGTTCGCTCTGGCGATGGCGCCGGCCTTGGCGGCCGGGCCGTCTTTCGAGCTGACGGTCGCCGCCGGAGGCCACGACCGGGCGAACACACCGGTGGTGGTCTTGTTGCCCGCCGCCGCCGATGCCAACTCGGTCGCGCTGACCGACGCCGACGGCAACCGGCTTGACGCCCAGTTGACCGCGCCGGGGTTGTTGCGCGACTCGGCTGCGGGGCAACGCGAGTTGCACTTCATCCTGCCGAGCCTGAAGAAGGGCCGGACGCTGAAGCTGACCGCCGCGATCGGCGGCGGCGGCGGCGATCCCGGCGGCGAGACGTTCGCCTGGCAACGAGTCCCCGGCGAATACTGCGAACTGAGCCTTGGCGACCGGCCCGTCGTGCGATACATCTGCAAAACGCTCACCGAAGAGAACCGCGAAGAGGCCTACAAGGTGTTCCATCACCTTTACGACCCGGCGGGCACCCGGCTGGTAACCAAGGGGTCGGGCGGACTCTACCCGCACCATCGCGGGCTGTTCTTCGGCTACTGCAACGTCGGCTACGGCAACGGCCGGAAGGCCGACACCTGGTCGGGCCACAACACGCCGCAGACCCACGGGGGCGTGTTGGCCGAGGAAGCCGGCCCCGTGCTCGGCCGACACCTGCTGGACGTCCAGTGGCGCGGAAAGGACCGCGAGGTCTATCTTCACGAGAAGCGTGAGCTTTGCGTCTACAACACGCCGGGCGGACGGCTAATCGAGTTTGCCTCGCGGCTTGTCTCGGCCGGGGGCCCGATCAAGCTCGACGGCAACGCCCCCCATGCCGGATTCCACTTCCGCGCCGATCAGGAAGTGGCCGCCGGGACCGAGAAGCTGACCTATTACGTCCGCCCCGACGGCAAGGGCGAGATGGGCCGGGCCCGGGCGTCGGCCATGGACCTTCCCTGGGACGCGATCAGTTTCGTGTTGGGCGAAACACGCTATACGCTCGCCTATCTCGACAGGCCCACCAATCCCAAGCCGGTCGAATACAACGAGCGGACCTACGGCCGCTTCGGCTCCTTCTTCAAGTATGAGCTGGACGACGGGAAAGATCTCCAGGTGGACTATCGTGTCTGGTTGCAGGACGGCGAGATGACGGTCGAGCAGGTGGCCGCGCTAAGTGCCGACTTCGTCGATCCGGTTCAAGTTACTTTCAGGTGAGGACTGTGCATCTTCAGCAACACTTCGGCCGAACCGTAGCTGAAGTCGCAGGACTTCAGAGTTGGGGCCTTTCCATACCACAGCAACCTGCATCCGTGCCGGTTCGGCCACATGGATGTCCAACTTGTTCTTTTGCGAGTCCGTAACTGCCAATCACCATCCCACCTTACTGTCAGGAGCCATCTCATGAGAACACTGCTTTGCACGCTGTCGGCCTGCACGCTGTTGTGGGCCTGCTGCCAGCCGGCGCAAGCCGCCGACAACACGCCGCCGGAAGGGTTTGCCGCCCTGTTCAACGGCAAAGACCTCAGCGGCTGGAAGGGCCTGGTGGGCGACCCCAAGAGCCGGGCCGCCATGTCACCCGAGCAACTGGCCGAGGCCCAGAAAAAGGCCGACCAGAGTATGCGGGAACACTGGAAGGTCGACCGCGGCGCGCTGGTCTTCGACGGCAAGGGGCAAAGCCTCTGCACGGCGAAGGACTACGGCGACTTCGAGCTGTACGTCGATTGGAAGATCCTGCCCGCCGGCGACAGCGGCATCTATCTCCGCGGCAGCCCCCAAGTGCAGATCTGGGACCGCTCGGAAGGCTCGGGCGGACTCTACAATAACCAGAAAAACCCCAGCAAGCCGAGCAAGAGTGCCGACAAGCCGGTCGAGCAGTGGAACACCTTTTACATCAAGATGGTCGGCGAGCGGGTGACCGTGAAGCTCAACGGCGAGTTGGTCGTCAACGACGTGGTGATGGAAAACTACTGGGAGCGGGACAAGCCCATCTATCCGATGGGCCAGATCGAGCTGCAAAACCACGGCAACACGCTCTGGTTCAAGAACATCTACCTGCGGGAAATTCCTCGCAAGAAGTGATCGGGTGATTTTTTGTCCCGAAACACGGAGGCGTGAACACAGAATGAGTCTTCAAGAGAAACTCGTTGCCGTGATTTCGCCTTGGGAGAAGCTTACCGAAGCGGTGAAGAACGGTCTCCGGGTGCAGAGCCTCCCGCGAGAAAAGAAAGTCAGACCCCTCGCAATTCTCCCGCCTAATCTAGGCAAGCGCCACTCTCTGGGGGTGGTCATGCAATCGGCCAGTTTTCCGGCAACCCGTGTCGCCCTCTGACTATTGACTCTCGCAGAAGTAGTGACTCCGTTAGAGTTGGAGCTTTGTGTGTTCGAGGAAAGCGGGCAGGAGGTTTTGGTTGCAGCGCAGGAAGGACAAGGAATCGGCCGTCTGTTGATAGAGATGGTCTACATCAGCGGCGGCAGAGTTGGCCAAGCATCCGTACTTGACGTAGCTCCACGCGTCTTCCACCGGATTCAACTCCGGGCAATAGGGCGGCAGGCATTCGAAGCGGAACCAGGAGGGGTGCTTGATCGAGAAGTACTTGGCCGTCTTGAAATGGGCCCGAAGGTTGTCCCAGACGAGCACCACCCGATGACGGAAACGACCGTGCAGCGCATGCAAAAATGGGATCAGCAGCGACGTGTCGATGTTGCGGTGGTGCAACTGAAAAGAGAAATCCATCCATCGACGGAGAGGCGAGATCGAAAACGCCCCGATCGCCGAGAGCCGATCACGCCGGGCCGATTCGACGAGCATCGGCGTTTGGCCCGACGGGGCCCAGGTCCGACGGACCGTCGGCTGAAGCATGAAGCCGGATTCGTCCAAGAACACTATCGGCTGGCGCCAACGGGCCGCCCCTTTTTTATCCGCGGCCACTCGACGTTGCGCCAACGTTGCAGTGCGTCGGGGTCTTGTTGTCGCGCCCGGCGTTGGGGTTTTTGCGGAGTGAGGTCCAGTTGGCGAAGGATCTTCAGCACATGATGCGGATGATAGTCTACCTTGAACCTCCGCCGGATGACTTGGGCTACGCGTTTTCCGGTCCACAGATCGGAGGGAAACCCGGCGGCTTGTGCGCCCTTCAAGAGGATACGCACGAGCGTTTTCTTTCGTGCTTTGGACAGTTTGGGAGGCCGCCCGCCGGCAGGCTTCGTCCGCAACCCTTCGAGGCCGTGGCGTTGGACGATCTTCCTCCATCGCCTCACCGACGATGGCGACACGTTCAACGCTCGAACCACATCGATGTTCTTCTTGCCTGCCAGAAGAAGACGGCCAGCGGCCAGACGACGAGCCTCCTGCTCCCGCTTGCTTCCGAGTGTTCTGTGCATGTATTCCCATACGGATCACAATGTAACGCTGTTCACTACTTCTGCGAAGGTCAATCATAGCGGCTTCCTTCAACTGTTGTCCGGTGAAGTCAGAACCGACCACGGCACCCCGCACGTTGCCAACTTGATTCAAGTGGCCCAGTGCCCGCTGTTGTTGCTCAATATCAAGACGGTTGAAGTCGCCCCCTTGTGCGAGCAACTCAGTGGCGGCGGCCTTTCCTTTCAGCAGGTCAACCCGACCTTGTTGGTTGGCACCGATAAAGGACTCGGCCAGACTCATTTTCGCCTGATACTCAGCAGTCGCCCGATTCAGTTCCTCAAACATCCCCCGCGTTCTCAATCCAACGTCCGTTAGACTTCTCAAGGCTGCGGTGGTCGCATCAACGGCGGGGGCGAGTAACTTGGCATTGGTGTCAGGGTCCGCCGTGGTCTGTGCTTGTGCCAGTGCTGCTAGTACTACAACGCTAGGTTGATCTTGCGTCATTTGCGGAAATCAAGGAAACTGTGCCGTCCACGAACACATAGGAGGACTGGGCATGAGTGCTGCTGCAAGCGCAAGAGGGCCAGTATCTTCTTGTTGATGCCGGATTTGTGCCGAGCAGACTATCGGTGAGAGACCTCGCCCGCGTCGCGTGCCCTGCTGAGCATCAGCAGCCGGAAATCCATCACTTGCGAGCCGGGCATCTCCACGGCCCGCAAGGTCAGCTCCCCGCGACCGGCTTCGAGCCGGATCGCCCCGAGCTTCAGCGGCTTGAAGTCCTTGACGTACGACTCCATGCGCTCGACGCGGTCGTGCTCCCGCCCGTGCTGCGGCGGATCGTGCGGTTCGACGATCCGGCCTCGGAGCCGACTCCGGCCGAAGCTCAGCTCGATGATTGAGCCCACGTCCGACGGCGGACACGTGTAGTAGACCTCCACCTCGTACGTCCCGCCGGCCAGGACTTCGGCGTCCCAGGTGATGCGGTCGTCCAGGCTGGTCCAGTTCGTGAAATAGGAGCAGTTGGGAAAGCGGTTCGAGCGCTGGATGTTGCCGTGGGTTTTGGCGTCGCGGGCGGGCAACTGGGTGTAGCGGTAGTCGGGATGCCCGACGAGAAACGGGCGGTCGTCCGGCTCGTATTCGCCCAGGACCTGCTGCCGGAAATCGGCCGCCGCTTGCCGCAGCCGGGCGGCGACCTGCGGCTGCTGGCCGGCAACGTCCCGGTACTGGCCCGGATCGGCGACCATGTCGTAGAGTTTGCCCTGGTGGTCCAGGCGATGCTGCTGCGTGCGGACGCTCACCCGCTTGTTCCAGTGCGAGAAGATCATCCGCTCGGGCCACCGGGGTGAATCTTCCAGCAGCAGCCGCTTCAGGCTCACGCCGTCCAGCGGCTTCTTGCCGATCGGCTCGACGCCGGCCAGGTCGGCCAAGGTAGGCAGCAAGTCGATGGCGGCGGCGATCTGCGGGATCTTGCGGCCGCCTTCGATCGTGCCCGGCCAGCGGATCAGCAACGGCGAGCGGACGCCGCCCTCGTCGGTCGATCCCTTGCGGCCCTTCATGCCGCCGTTCCAGCGGAAGCCGTTGGGGCCGTTGTCGCAGAAGTAGACGACGATCGTGTTGCGGGCAAGCCCCAACTCGTCGAGCCGGCGCAGCAGCCGGCCCACGTTCCAATCGATGTTCTCGCACATCGCCAAGGCCGCCCGCACGTGGGGAACGGTCTCCCGCTCGGGCTCGCGATGGTGCATCGGCAGCTTCTTGTCCTTGAACCGGCCCCACCAGCGGTCGGGCACCTGCATGGGCGAGTGGGGCGTGTTCAGCGGCAGGTAGACGAAGAACGGCCGATCCCGGTGCTGCTCGATGAACCGGATTGCCCGGTCGGTGAAATCGTCGATCACGAACCCGTTGCCGCGGACCAGCCGGCCGTTGTGCTCGAGCATGGGGCTGTAGTAATTGCCCCAGTGACCCGAGCAGAAGCCGTAATACTCGTCGAAGCCCCGGCCGTTGGGGTGGTAGGGATACTGCATGCCGTTGTGCCACTTGCCGAAGGCGGCGGTGGCGTATCCGGCCGCGCGAAACGTCTCGGCGATCGTCGTCTCGTCCAGATCCATCCGCTCGCCGCCCGCCGACGTGCTGTGGACGCCGCTGCGGGGATGGTATCGCCCGGTGAGGAACTCGGCCCGGGTGGGCGAGCAGACGGGGCAGACGAAGAACCGGCCGAAGCTGGCCCCGTCGGCGGCCAGCGAATCGACGTGGGGCGTGCTGAGGTTCTGGTTCCCGTGGAGGCTCAAGTCGCCCCACCCCTGATCGTCGCTGAGAATCACCACGACGCTCGGCGGCGTGGCCGCCGGCAGCCGGCCCGCCGGCCAAACGATCAGAGCGACCGCGGCGGGAAACAGGAGCTTGCGGAGCACGGCGGTGTCCTTCATGGTCGGCCCTTTCATGGAACGAGTCCCATTGATGTCTGCTCGCTCGACCGAGGGGCAATCCCCGACAATACGGTGCATTGACTGTCCAATCTGGCTCACGGCGACACGGCTTGGCGCATGAACTGCTCCATCCGCGCAACAACCTCCGGCTGCTTGTCGGCCAGGTCGTTGGTCTCGCCGACGTCGCGGCCAAGGTCGTACAGCTCGCTCGGCCGGTTGGGCGCCAAGCGAACGGCCTTCCACTGACCCATGCGAACCGCTTCCTTGTTGCCGAATTTCCAGTAGAGATACTCGTGGTGCGCCTGCCGGTCCGGCTTGCCCAGCAGGGTAGGCAGGAAACTCACACCGTCGATGTTCTGGGGGGCTTCGACGCCGGCCAGCTCGCAGGCGGTGGGCAGGAAATCGTAGAAGGCCAGCGGCTCGCCGCTTTGCGACCCGGCCGCGACCACGCCGGGCCACCAGGCGAGGGTCGGCACGCGGATGCCACCTTCGTAGAGGTCGCGCTTGAAACCCCGCAGCGGCCCGTTGGCGTCGAAGTACTCGTGCTTGTGCCCGCCCTCGCTGTGGGGGCCGTTGTCGGAGGTGAACAAAATCAGCGTCTTGCGGTCGATGCCCAGTTCGCCCAGCAGGGCGACCAAGCGGCCGACGTCGGCGTCCATGCGGCTGATCATCGCCGCCTGACCCTTTGCCGTGCTGGGCCAGGGCTTGTCCTGGTAGATGCCGTAGTCGGGCACCTCCATGCCGTCGCCGGTCACGGCCCCGCCCTCGTTGTTGGCGTGCGGAATCGTCCAGTGGACGTGCAGCAGAAACGGCCGCCGGTGGTTGCGGCGGATGAACTGCAGCGCCTCGGTGGTCATCACGTCGTGCGAGTAGGTCACGCGGTGCTCCGGCTCGGCGACGCGTCCCCGGGCGCGGGGCACGTCCATCAGCACGTTGCCCTCCAGCGGCAGCTCCTCGACGCGCTCGCCGGCGCAGCGGTACAGATGCGTGGGGTAGTAGTTGTGTGCCTCGCTCTGATTGAGATAGCCGCACCAGAAATCGAAGCCGTGCCGGTTCGGCTCGCCGCCGGAGCCGGGCGCGCCCATGGCCCACTTGCCCACGCCGCCGGTGGCGTAGCCCGCCTGGTGCAGCAGCTCGGCGACCGTCACGTCTTCGGGCTTGAAGACGTACGACGCGTTGGAGTTGATCGGCGTGTGGCCCGTGTGGCGTCCGGTCCACAGCACCAGCCGCGACGGCCGGCAGACCGTGCAGCCGGCGTAATAGTCGGTCAGCTTCATGCCCTCGTCGGCCAGCTTGTCGAGGTTGGGGGTCCGGATCTGCTTCTGCCCGTAGCATCCCAGGTCGCCGTAGCCGAGGTCGTCGGCCATGATGTAGATCACGTTGGGCCGCTCGGCCGCAACGGCCGTGCCGGCCAGCACGATGACACTCGCCGCCGCGGCTGCCAGTAGAAGCCATGTTCGATGCATGTCAGGTGTTCTCCCCTCTTGGTTAGCGAAGGCGCCCTTCGGTCCGGCAATCGCAGCCGGGCGCCCCTGCCGCCCGGAAATCGCAGCCCGGCGCCGCCGACCACCGTATTGTAGCGTACGACCACCCGGCTGAGGAGATTGGGTGCTCCGCGGGAGCCGGGGAGATTGCGTGTAACCGTTTCGCCGCACGCGACTCTATATAGATAGCACTCCCGTGCGTCTGGCCGTCCCAACGGGTGGTCCTGCCTCTTGTTTCTGCCTGCATCGCAAATGATCCCGAGCCCATGTCGTATCTGAGAAGCCCATGTCGTATCTGAGAAGCCTGTCGAGACGCCAGCACGTCTGGCTGGCTGCTACGCTGCTGAGCATGATTGCGATCGTCGCTGCCGGCTGGATTCTGGAGCCGGAGCCGGACGAGGCCGCCGCGGTCTCGCTGACGCTGGAGATGTCCATCCGCCAGATTGCCCCGGCGCTGGGGACGACCGGACTGGCCCTGGCCAAGGAGCTGGACTTGCCGCGAAGCGTCGCGAAGGACAAGCCGCTCGGGGAGCTGGGAATCGATCCGCAGCAGTTCGACGAGGTGGTGGCCCATCTTCTCTCACACCGCCCGACCGTTCTGAAGTACTACGTCTTCACGGCGTTGACGCTGTTCGGGCTGGTCTGGCTGATGCGTCTCGGTCGCCCCGACGGCTCGCCCGTGGCCGAGCGCAAGACCTGGTATCCCCGCTGGCCCTATCTGGCCGCGTTGACGGTGGCGGTGGGCCTGTGCGGCTTCGCTTTGGGCAAATCGCCGAATCCGATGGAAGGTGCCGTGAAGTTGCTGAAGGGCATGGTGGGATTGCAGCCCTCGATTCCGGCCGTGGTCTGGGCCTTCGTGTTTTTCATCGCGTTGGCCGTCGTCGGAAACAAGCTGATCTGTGGCTGGGCGTGCCCCTTCGGGGCCTTGCAGGAGCTGCTCTACAGCCTGCCGCTCCTCAAGCGGATCAAGCGCCGCAAGCTGCCTTTCGCGCTGACGAACCTGATCCGCGGCGGTCTGTTCGTGCTGATGGTGCTGCTGTTGTTCGGCCTGGTCGGAGGTAAGAAGGGCTACGTCGTCTACCACTTCATGAATCCCTTCAACTTGTTCGCGCTGCGATTCGAGACGCTCTCGATTCTGCTGACGGTGATCATCGCCCTGGGGCTGGCGTTGGCCGTGTACCGGCCGTTCTGCCAGTTGATTTGCCCGTTCGGGTTCGTTTCCTGGCTGGCCGAGAGGCTCAGCCTGGTGCGCGTTCGCATCGACCACAGCCGCTGCAACACGTGCGGCGCCTGCGCCCGAGCGTGCCCGCTTTCCGCGGCCGCCGACAAGATCGAGGGCAAGCACTTCGGCGCCGACTGCTACAGTTGCGCCCGCTGCCTAAACGTTTGCCCGCAGGAGGCGATCGCCTATCGAAGCGTCTTCGCGCCGCCCTCGGATCGACCCGCCTGACCGGCACAGACAGGCGGCCGCTTGACACCGGCGGTTCGCTGGACAACAATCGTAGCGTTGCCAGCAGCGCAACCATCGGCACTCTTGCAGCTTCCGCCACGAGGCCTTCATGCCGCGCCATCATCTGACGCTTCCGCCGTTGGGCCTGGAAGAGCAGTCCGTGGTGGCCAGCCTGTGGCTGGTCGCGCAGGGGAGCCGCGTTGTCGAAGGGACCCCGGTGCTGGAGGTCCTGGCCGGCCCGGCGACGATCGATCTGCCGGCGCCGGCCGACGGCGTGCTGATCGAAATGCTGGTCGACGAGGACGACGAGTTGACCACCGGCCAGCCGCTGGCACTGATCGAGTCGGACCCGCCGGCCGATTGAAGGCGCAACGCCGCCCGGACGCGGCCGGTCTTCGTGATGCCGGCGTGGCAGACGATCCAGGCCGACCATCGCGCCGGCCGTCGGCGGCCCCAGGTTTCCAGGCCTGTCTCCCCCGGCGACGCGCCCGCGCACCCAAGTGGCCAACCGGCGTCTGTGCTCCCAACCGGTTGCCATGAAACGGGTTGCGCGAATGGGCGCGTCGTCGCCATGTTTTTTGCCTAGAGTTCCTGAGGAAAATCCGGCGCCGACCTCGCGAAGCTTCCGCGACGGAGTTTGCGACCGAGCGTCCTACCCTTTTTGAACAACGGGAGAAAATGCGATGAACAAGGTTCCGTGGATGCTTTGCCTCGTGACGCTGGCGGCCGTCGTGGTTTGGGGATGCGGCCCGTCGGCCGAGGACCCGGCCGCTTCGGATGCTTCGCCCGCCGTCGGCGCGCCGGGGGCGCACGCGGCTCTGGTCAACGTGGTCCTCTGCGGCGAATGTGGCCAACTCGAGGGCGGCGCCGTCTGCTGTGCCCAAGACGCGGCGACGTGTGGCAAATGCGAGCTGGCCAAGGGAGCGCCCGGCTGCTGCGCGATCGCCAAGGGAACGGACGTCACCTTGTGTGCGCAATGCGGGCAAGTCAAGGGCACGGAGGCATGTTGTGCCGAAGACGCCGTGAAGTGCGAGAAGTGCGGGCTGGCCAAGGAAGCGCCCGGCTGCTGCAACATCGAGGCATAACGCCCTCTGCGAGTCCTTACCGCGTCAGCTCCAACGTGGCCCAAAGGCTGGGGTCTTCCTGATAGGGCATCGGGCTGCCCGCCCCCAGCGTTTGCTCACCCAGTTCCCGGTCGAGCACCGCATAGGTGAACCCGAGCCGCGGGTGTTCGGCCGGATCGAAGCCGGTCAGGGCCTCGGCGGCCACCAGGGCCTCCAGCAGATAGCCGTCGATCCGCTTCTCGCTGCGAACTTGCAGCGCTCGAGCCGGAATCGCCTGAGGCTGTTGACGGGCACGGTGAATCGGCAGCCATTCCGCCGCCGGTTCGTCGAGCCGCCGTCCGCCGCCGCCGGGCAGGAACACGAAGCGGTGGCAGAACCGCCCGGCGCGATGCACGTTGTGGACGTCGCGGGTGTCGACGTAGACCTGCAGCCCGTCGCTGTCTTCGGGCCGGTTCGCCCGGCACCAGGGCGCTTGCCGCTTGCCGCTGACGCGGACCCGGAACGCCAGCCCCGCCTCGCTCCATGCCGCGCGCACCTCGGCCGGCGCGGCGCGATCTTCCAGCTCGGCGAGGCTCACCAGGCGATACGTCTCATCCAGCGTCGCGCCCTCGGCGCCCCACAGCGGATCGTGGTAGCGGCACGCCAAGGAGAAACGGAACAGAAATCGCTTTGGCAGCAGGGAATCGGGCATCGGTCGGGAATTCTCTGGAACTCGTGAAACGACGGGCCGCAAGTCAGCACAGGCACCTGCTTCGGAGTACGTGTGCCCAACTCGCTTCTTTGACGGGCTCTCACGCCCGACGCACGGCCACCAACTCGATCCCTTCGGCGGTTTCCAGGTTGCGCGAATACTGCTTTTCCCGCGCGTCGTTCCAGTGTTCGTGCACCCCGAGGCTCGCCAGTCGCCGGACGCCGGACGCATGGTCGGGATCGTAAAACGTGCCCGAGGCCGGGCTGTCTGCTTCGGCCGCCTCGTGCAGATAGTCCTCGGTTCCGGGCCGGTGGGGATAGTCGTCCCATTCGGCCCGAAGAAAATCGAGCGCGACCGAATCGATCGCCACCGGGTCCTGGGAGGCCAGCAGACTCGAGCTCCAATGGCCGTCAAACGGGGCCGAGTTCCACTTCAAGGGCGCCGGATCGATCGGGTGCCTTCCCGCGTAGAGGCCGTCGATCAGGTAGACCAGCGTCTTGCCTCCGAGGTGGGCGTGGCCCATCAAGTCGACCAGGTTGCGGTACTTGCCCGCGCCCGGGGCAAAGCCCGTCGCGTGAAGATCGTAGTAACCCTCCTCGGCCGGCCAGCGCACCAGCGACCCGTAGTGGTTCTTGGCACACAGCGTCACTCCCGCGCCCGTGTGGGCCTTGAGGTTGGCCAGGTTGATCAGGTAATCGGCCTCGGCGAAGCAGCCCGGCACGTAGTCCTGGCGGCTTCCTTCGGGGCGACAGCTCCAGTACAAGGGCACGGACGACGGTTTCGCGGCCACGCGGCCGAACCGGCCGGCAAAATCCACGTACTGCACCTGGGGAAACTCGGCGTGGAGGATCTGGTGGTATTCGTTGGGAAAATGGGCCAGGGTATCGACCAGGGCAATGTCCCCTTGCTTCGCGCCGACGGCCTGCACGAGCTGTCGCAGCACGGCCCGCATCATCTGCGGCGAGGTGTTCATGTAGTCCCGGCGCCGCTCCAGATTGTAGTTCTCCGGATTCACCCCGTCCAAACGCCAGAGGAACCCCACGAAGTTGACCTTGACCGCGATCTTCTCGCCCGGCCGATAACCGACGTGGCCCTTGCCGCGGGCCTGGTTGAAGTGTCGCAGCAGCCGATCCCATGCGTCGGCCGTGCTATCGACCCCGACGAGCCGGCAGAGGCTTTGCGACAACATGCGATCGACCAGGGACTGGTCGGTATGGTCGCCCTGCCACCAATGCCCGTTGCCCGGCCCTTGCCAACGGGTGGCCGCCGGCTCGTGTGCCCAGACGACTCGTCCCGGATGGATTCCCCGCGCCACGCCGATCGGCGCGTTGGGCACCACGGCCTGAGCCGGCGCGGCAGTCTCCGCCGCCAGACCCTGCCCCGGCGTTTGGGAGGTGCCCAAGCACCATCCGGCCGCCGCGGCCGCCGTTTCCACAAACCTCCGACGCGAAACCGGTTTCCCCGACATGGTTCTGCCTCCGCTGTGCAGTTGGCTGACTCGGCCCCAAGGCGCTGGGCAATACCCAGAATCACGCAACCCTTCGCGAGCCACCCTTCCATTATCAGCAACCACCGGCCGATTACAACAGATATCGGGACCGGAGGGCCTTACGACCGAACGCCGCCACGCCCGAGGGCGCCGGCCGCCATGAGCGACCACTGCAGCGGCAGCGGCTACGCCGCCAGCGGCGGGTCGGCTCCCTTGCCGGGCTCCTCGAACTGAATCCGGTAGACCCGGCGATAGAGATCGCACCGGCCGAGCAACTCGTCGTGCGTGCCCGCATCGAGAATCTGCCCCGACTGCATCACCACAATCTGGTCGGCCAGCGAGAGAATGGACATGTGATGGGTAATGATCACGACCGTCCGATCGTGGATAAACTCTTCGAGCACCTGGTGAATCGCCTGCTCGCTCTCCAGATCGACCTGGCTGGTCGCTTCGTCGAGAATCAACAGGGCCGGATCCCGCAGAATCGCCCGGGCCAGCGCGATCCGCTGCCGCTGGCCTCCGGAAAGGCGGCCGCCCATCGAGCCGGCCAGGGTCTCGTACCCTTCGGGCAACTCGTGCTCGATGAACGGATGGGCCTGCGCCCGCCGGGCCGCCTCGATCACTTCGTCGCGCGTGGCGTGCGGTGATCCGTAGCGGATGTTGTTGAGGATCGTGTCGTCGAACAGGAGGGTCTCCTGGGTGACCAGACCGATTTGTCTCCGCAGGTCGCGGACCCGCATTTCCTTCAGCAACACGCCGTCCAGGCAGATCGTGCCGGCGGTCGGGTCGTAGAACCGGGGAATCAGGTTGGCCAGCGTGCTCTTGCCGCAGCCGTTGGGCCCCACCAGGGCAACCGTCTGGCCGAAACCGATCCGCAGGTTGATATCCTTCAGCACGGGCTGGCCCGGCTGATACGCGAAGCCGACCCCATCGAAGACCAGGTCGCGGCCGTGCCTTGTGTACGCAACGGGATGCTCGGGATCGCGGACGGTCGGCTCGCGGTCGAGGCGGGCGAAGATCCGGTCGCTGGCCGCCGCCGCCCGCTGCAACCGCGTGAAGACCTCCGAGAGCTTGCGGATCGGATCGGCCGACCCGGCCAACAGCCCGTAAAACAGCAAAAGCGACCCGAAGCTCAGCGGCCGCGAGCTCATGCGGATTCCCAGCAGGTGGGTTTCGTTCGAGAGCACCAGCCAGGCGCCGGCCAGGAGCGTCAAGCAGATGGCCACGATGCCCATCACCTCGGTGATCGGCCGCGCCAGCGAGTCGTATCGGGCGATCCCCATGGCCTTGGTGTAGTATTTTTTGCTGCCGAGGTGAAACCGCCTTCGTTCCTGGCGTTCGTTGGTGAACGCCTTGACGATCTTGATACCCCGGAAGGTCTCTTCCAGGGTCGAGTAGATCTGGGCCATCTCCTCCATGGCCCGGCGGTTGGCCCGTTTCAGCGTCTTGGCCAGCCAACGGATGAGGAAGGCGGCCAGCGGCGCGATCAACAGCGACAGAAACAGCAGTCGCCAGCAGATCAGCCCGGCCCCGATCAGACAGGCCGCCATCTTCATCGGCTCGCGGACCAGCTTGCCGAACAAGGTGACCAGCCCTTCGGCGACGTGTTCGGTGTCGTGGGTGAAGCGGCTCATCAGGTCGGTCGTGCCGTCGCTGCCGAAGGCATGGATGTCCATTCGCAACGTGCGGCGGTAGAAGAGCTTGCGCAGCTCGAACGTGGAAAGTTGGGCCAAGCGAGCTACCAGGATATTGTGGCCGATCAGAAAAATGACCTTCAGCAGCGTGCCTACCAGCAGCAAGCCGGTGACCAACGCCAGGGTCCGAAACGGGTCGTTCGGCAGATAATCGTCAATCAGCGGCTTGGCCCATCGATAGCGCACGGCGGCCTTCTGCTCCGCTTCCAGCCGCGAGACGGCCAAATTCAGCTTCACCCGCAGATCCCTGTGCTGATCGGACGGGCTCTGCTCAAGCAGACGTTCGTATTGCTCGATCTGTGATGTCTTCTCCGTGATCGTCGCTTCGGCCGTCTCGATCCGCCGGTTGACCCAGTTCTGCAGCGACTCGCCTTTGAAGGCCACTTCCACGAACGGATAGACGGTGCCGATGTTGGCCCCCCAGAGTACGGCCACTCCCAACGCACACGCGACCGACAGCACAAGGGTCACCCGATATTGGATGGCCAGCCGCAAGACCCTGCTGAAATTCTTCATCCCTGATTTCACCCCCGACGGACAACGTGCGGCCGGCCCCCATGCGCACAAGAAGCCGATTGAAAGCCGCTCTTTTAGCAGATTCGGGCCGTTGCACCAAGATCGACCCACGGGCGTGATGGCCGGCGATTACCCGAGTTTCCCAGACAGCCCAGGCTCTCTGCGGTGCCGACCGCACTTCTGCAAAACGGCAAGTCCAGGACTTCTTGCAGGAATGGCGTCTTGCAGGAATCCAGTCCCGAAGCGGCCCCTATCCTATTATCGCGCTTAGCGGCCGCGCCGCTTGAACCAACGCACTGCGGAGTACCAGAGACTGACCACGATCAGCACGGCTAGCGGGGAAACGACCGCCATCAGGCGATAGACGCCGGGCGGCGTCGACAGGCTGCCGGCGTGGGCCCGCAACATGCCCCCGAACGCCGCGGCGAGCACGCTGACCATAACCGTGACCAGCAGCAGCCCGGCGAGACTGAACTGGAACGGCGGCCGTGGCTTCTCGGGTTCGGCGTCCGGCATCGGCTCGCCCTCTACGCCAGCTTCTTCACACGCTGGAGTATTTCGTTGTGGGTCAGCGCCACGTTGGTCGGCAGGATCGCGTACGAGGCCTTCTCGGCACAGCAATCGAGGATGATCTGGGTCTGGTTCGGCGCGTTGAACCCCTCGGGACATGGCTCGTGACCGTTGATCAGCACCTTGGCCCCCACCAGTTGGGAAAACGCGTCGGCGTTCTCCTGGCGGTAGTCGCGCCCCCAAACCAGTTGGAAAATGCCGGTCCGCTCGTAGAAGTCGAGGTCTTCCAGCTCGCGCGTGAAGATCGTTTTGTCGAAGCCCTGGGTATCCACGTTTTCGGGCACGCTATGGGTCACGAAGACGCCGCCCGGCAGCACGACCGCCAGCGGACAGGACCTCAGGAAGGGGAAGAACGAATCCCGGACCTTGTCGGCGGCCGGGCCGTACATCTGCTGGAGCCCGAGCCGGAACAGCAGATTGAGCATCTGCCGGTTCTTCTGGATCGGATAGTCGGCCAACTCGGCCAGCTCGTGGTTGCCAAGGATGAAATGGATCCGGCCGGGATACTGGACCTTGAGCTTGGCCACGTCCTCAAGCATCGTGTGCGACATACACCCTCCGTTCTGAGGGTACGTGGGGCCGCCGTGGCAGACTTCCTGCAAGATCAGGTGGCGTCCGGGATGATGATCCAGCCGAGCGATCTTCTTGATCAGGTTGAAGTTGCGACGATGCCCGTGCAAATCGCCCGTGATCATCACGTCCTCGGCCAACTCGGGCGTCAGCACCACGATGTTGCCCTCGCGGCCGGGCGTCTGGCGATTGGCCCCGGCCGCCTGGCCGAACGCGGCAATCACTTTCTCGATGTACTCAATGGAAGCAACCATAATGGGTCAACGGTATCAATTCCCCGGCTTTTCGTCCAGCGCCTCGTTAATCTCGGCGCCCTTTATCTATTCTGTCGCCGGTTGGGGCCGCCTTCAGGGGACACTCGATCCTATCGGTTCTGTGGCGTGCGTGGGTTCTAACGATTTTCTGGACTGCGCCGGTTGCCGGGCCGATGACTTCTCAAGGAGGCCCGATATCGACCGACTCGGGAGAAGACCACAGACCTTCAGAAAGGAATCGTCGGATATGAAACGTGCTTTCTTCCTGTTACTGGCAGTGACCGTCGTGACGGCCTTGGCCGGGTGTTGCGGCCACCAGGGCCATCGCGTGACCGACTGCATTCAAGGCAGTTGCGCAAACGTTCCGGAGAACTGCCAGACCTGTGCCTCGGACTGCGACGCCTGCGGCGTTGCCGCCTGCCAGGCGTGTGGCGGACATGGTTGCGGCCTGTGCCGCCGGGCGCCGTTCGTCCCCGGCCCGCCCACCGGCGCGATCACCTATCCCTACTACACCAACCGCGGCCCACGCGACTTCCTCGCCGTGAATCCGCCCAGTATCGGTCCGTAGGACTCGCCACAGATCAACTTGCGCATTCTCGTGCGAGTCGGTCGTTGAACTGCCGGAGCAACTCCGGGCCGGGCACCCGGATGCGCTCCATCTCGCGCGGCTCGAACTTCGTCAGACCGCCCGCATAGGTGCGGCCGTCGGCCGTTTGTGCCGCTTCGCACAGACAGGCGACCAATCGGCGAAGCACCCGTCGGCCGAGCCTCTCGCGCGGGTAGATTCCGTGGGCGATGTTCAGATGGCGGGCCGCCGCGTGATTGAGTACGAACGCCGGCGGGCGGCGGGCCATGTACGTCGCCAGGATCGGGGCGGGACGGTGCAGCCCGACCGACCACCAGGCCCTGCGGTTGCAGGCCACGTATCCCAGCGGCACGCCCAACGCCCGGGCGTGCCGGAGAAACCGGGCGATCACGCTGCGCTGCGACCGGTCGAAACCGCTCAGGTCGACCGGCAAGTCGATCACGCGCCGCAGTGCCGAGGCGTCGCTCAGGACCTTGCCGGCGTGGAACAGCTCGCGGGCCCTGGTCACCGTCGCGTAGAACACGCACTGCGGAAGGCCTTCGCTGTGCGGTCCTTCGATCCAGAACTTGTTGGCCCCGGTCACTTGTCCCCGGTGGACGCGGCAGATCTCGCCCAGCTCGACGTAGCCGGCCGGGACCTTTCGTGGCGGCCTGGCCAGCCCGGACCAGCGCCGCTGCCGCTGGAGATGCTCGCGAGAAACTGCTTGCTCGCCGTGTTGGGCGTGGAAGCCCTCGGCTACCTTGACGCGCTTCAGCCGCACGAATTCGCACCGGCTGCCGATCTCGAACTGCGTGATCGCGCCCGTGACGGCCGCATCGGGAAAGGGCCTTGCCGTGGGCTCCAGGATGACGATGCCCCGCCCGCCCAACGGGCCCAGGAACAGCCGGCGGACCAGCTCGCCGTAGTTGACGTCCAGCCATTCGGCCGCGGTGATCAGCGTGCCGAAGTCGCCCGGCGCCGCGTGCGAAACCGTGGCCAGATAGAAATGGGCGTGCAGGCCGGCCAGGCGGCTGGCCGGCAATCCGTGCCGGGCCGCCTCGGTCACCAGCCACTGCTTCCACCGGGGCCCGATCAGATGGTGACGCACGTACGGCGGATTGCCGACAAACAGCGTTCGGCCCGGTGTCCGCGCCAGGCCAACACCGCGATAGTCGCCCAGAATCAGTTCCGCCCGATCGGCCAATCCCAAGACGGCGAGGTTCGCCCGAGCCAGCACCGCCGCCAGCGGATCGACCTCCATGCCGACCAGCGACGCGTCGGGAAAACGCTTGGCGGCCGCGATCAGGAACCGGCCGGAGCCGGTGCCCGGATCGACTACCCGGATCGGCGAGCCGAGCTGGCCGGCCCAATCGACCATGGCCTGCACGATGCCGCGGGGTGTGAACGTGGCGCCTCGGCGTCGGCGAGTCTGCGGCGAACGGATCCGGCAGAAGAGCTCGCCCAACGGGTCTTCGCCGCGATGGATCCGCTGCCGCATCTCGTCGACGATCCGCCGGTCGGCCGCCGGGAGATTTCCGGCCAGCCGTTGCTCCTGCGGCGACCATCCCCGGACCCGGCTGGCGCCAAGTGCCACGGCGACCGCGGCAAGGCCCCTTTCGGTGGCAACGCCGGGCGGAGCCGAATCGGCCGGCAAATCGCAGTCGCTCAGATTGCAATCAGTCAAACGGCTGCTCCGGTCGGGCAACGTGGGGGAACGGATCGGGCCGGGATTCGTTCCAGACCCGGTAATGATCTTGCCAGTTGGTGGGCGTCAGACCCCGGGCGCGCCGCGGTTTGCCGGTTAGCTGGAACACGGCCTGGAGATCGAGCACCTCGCGCCAGGTGATTGTTCTGGGCGGATCGGCGGTGGCCAACACCTCCAGCGAGCCGAGGATCGAGGCCATGTGCCGGTCCGGCTCTTCCGGCGCCCGATAGGCCCACCAGCGGGCCCAGCGCGGCAAGGCTTCCTCGCGGCGGCCCAACTCGCCGGCGAAACGCTCGCGCAACAGATCACTGCCGGCGGGGTCGTAGAGATATCGGGCCAGATGGAGGTCGAACCGCGCGTTGCCGGTTCCCCAGGTGCGCACCAACTCCGCGATGCGAGCCTCGCGGTCGGCGCCCGTCTCGAACCAGGCGATCTCCTGCCGCGCCCGGTCGAGCGTTTCGGCGGTGCCCACCTGGTAACAGTGCCATTGCCGCACCAGCGGTCCGCGATAGGCAAACACCATCGCACTGAGCACGACGCAGCCCGCCAGCACGCAAACAATCAGCACTCGCAGCCAGGGTCGCATGGGTCGGGCGGCAGGGGCCAGGGGAATCAGACGACGCGCCAGGCGAGTCGATGTGCCGCCAGGATAGCCCAAGACGCCGCGCGAGTAAACGCCAGCCGGCGCGCGGCGGATGGCAAGAAAAGAAAAAACGCGTTTGCCGCTTGGGACGGGAGGCGTGCCACTGCACGCTGTGGGAGCTGCTCGATGAGGAATCGGCGAGCCCTCGGATCATTGCGCGTCCGAAAGCGGCAAACGCGCCGGCGAATCTATTTGGTTACGGAAACTGACAACGGACTCCTATCTACCGATGACGGGAAAAAAGGGAATGTGCATGGCCCTTTCGCGAAGCGGCCGGGCCGGACAAGCGTTCGATGCGTCCTCCTGTTGGATGGATGGATCTGAGACAAACAAAAGGTCCGGACTATGGAGGCGGCCGGGGTCGGGGCGGATAGGGCGGCAGTGCCAAACATCCGACCTCGCCGGCCTGCAGTTGCTGCTGTTGCACTCGCAACTGCCGACGACGTTTCAGGGCACTCAGTTGGCGGCTGAGTGCCCCCGGCTCAGGCCCCGATCGCGCCAACCTCACGCTGCGCGAGTGGGTCCAACCGTGGTACAAGGGGCCGATCAAGCGGATCATCGGGTACGGTGGATCGAGTACGAGTCCGAGCGACGGTGATGCGTGCTGCGTGGTTCCGCGGGTTCTTCTCACCTTGCCGGAGGACGACCACGGCCGAGGGCTTATCCGGTTCGCACTGCGCCGCACACCACGAATCGGTCGGCGACTCGACGACTCCTATCACCGCGCTCGGGACTCTTGGGGCCTTTTCGGAAACAACGCGCGGCCATCGCAAGAAACGGCCGTCGAATTCCACGTTGTTGTCCTCCGGCAATTGGTTATACACGATGATGGCGCGAAGTCAAAACAAGTTCGGCAAGAATGCCCCGCGCGGATCGAGCCGCTTCGGCTGAACTCCGCTGCTGCCAAGCGATTGGGGCCGGAGAAAAAATCTTTCGGCGTCGCGCGGGCAGCGCACGCACGCTCTTCTTGATCGGCACGGATTCCGATGCTGGGTAAAATACCCCAAACGCCGGTGCCGGACGAATCCCGCAGAACCTGCGAATCCGCGCCCGGGGCCGCCCGCCGATTCCCGGGAACAACGGGCAACCCTTGCGCTATCCGGGCGGATGCGCAGCGCGCACGCACCTTGCCCAATCGGAATAGTTGCGATGCGGCTCCCGGACTCCGCGATGCCTGCACCCTGGCCGGCTGGATCGTGTATCTGTTCGTCGGGGCCATTCTCGGAAGGGAGTGCCCTGACGCATCGAGGCAGATGGCCCTGCCGTGTCTGGACACATCGATATTGCCCGCGGTCGTGGCTTATGTCACCCTGCATCGAGGGCACCGCTGCTGCAGTCGGCGGTCACCGCACGATCGGACGACCGCGATCACGGTTTCGCGTCCTGGCTGAGCGCCTCCACCGGGCAGACGAGGAAGCTGAACCCGGTGGCGCCGCCGCCGTCGTTTTCCAGGCGGACGAGCACGCGGTTGACGCCCTGCCGGAAGCGGAACGGCTGAATGTGCTCGTCGATGTGGTACCAACTCATGCCGCGGTCCTGCCAGATCTCCTTGCCGTTGATCCAGACCTTCCCGCTGTCGTCGGTGCCCACGGCGACGTACATCACCGCCGGCTCCAGCTCCAGCGGGGCAATACGGCTTACCCGAATGGTCAACAGCCGTTGCACGCTGATGAAGACGCCGGCCACCGACAGCACGACCAGCGGGACCATCGTCCAGCCGCCGGCCATGATCTGCTCCCACCAGTCGATCGACACTTCCTGGGCGTCCACGTCGGAGTGCAGGACAACGGGCGCCGGGTCGTAAGGATCGCCCATGGCGGGAGCCGAGTCCGTGCCGGGAGCCGCGGCTTGGCTTTCCGCCGCGTCGAGGTCCACCGGCGCCGCCACCTGCGCCGGCAGGAATCGGCATCAATCGGACTCTCTTGGCACGGCATTCTGCGGTGTACGGTCGTCGGGATACGCGGGACGGGCCGCTCCCAATCGGCCACGGGGCCGCCCCCAATTGGCCACAGGGCCGCCCAGCCGTTAAGATAACAGCCAACGGCCCGGGGCGAAGGGTACCCATCCACAGGGAGCTATCACCGATGCATCGATCGTCGCGACGATTCCTGCTGCCGCTGATCCTGAGCGGCGGCCTGTTGATCTTTGGCTGGCCGGCCCGCCGGGGCGGAGCCGCGGAGCCAGGCGCTGCGGCCCCGCGGCCCAACATCCTCGTGATCCTGCTCGACGACCTGGGCTTCTCCGACCTGGGCTGCTACGGTGGCGAGATCCAGACACCGAACATGGATCGTCTGGCCGAGAACGGGTTGCGCTTCACGCAGTTCTACAACGCGTCGCGTTGTTGTCCGACGCGCGCGGCTCTGATGACCGGGCTGTATCCGCACCAGGTCGGCCTGCGGTACAACGGCCGCAGCCTCACCCACGACGGCGTCACCATCGCCGAGGTTCTGCGGGCGGCCGGTTACCAGACGGCCATGGCCGGGAAGTGGCACCTTTCCAAGACGCTTACTCTGGACGCGGACCACCTGCGATGGGTCAACCACCAGATCGATCCGCCGGGGCAGCCGTTCGGCCCGATCGACAGCTATCCGATCCACCGCGGCTTTCAACGCCACTACGGCATCATCTGGGGCGTAATCGACTACTACGATCCCTTCTCGCTGGTCGAGGGAGAGCGGCCCGTCAAGGAGGTGCCCGACGGTTACTACATTACCGACGCGATCACCGACTACGCGGTCCGCTGCGTCCGCGACATGGCACGGCGGGACCGGCCGTTCTTTCTGTACGTCGCCCATTGCGCGCCGCACTGGCCTCTGCACGCCTTGCCGGAGGATATCGCGAAATACCGCGACGCGTACCGGGACGGCTGGCACGCGCTGCGCGAGGCCCGCTACCGGCGACAGATCGAAAAGGGCCTGTTCGATCCGGCCAGCACGCCGTTGCCCGAGTTGATGGGCCGCGGAAGCGATTGGGACGAGTTGGACCGGCCGGGGCGGAAGCTCCAGGCGGCCAAGATGGCCGTGCACGCGGCCATGGTCGACCGGGTGGACCAGGGGGTCGGCCGCGTGCTCGCGGCGCTGGAGGCGACCGGGCGTCTCGACGACACGATCCTCTTCGTTCTGGCGGACAACGGCGCCTCGCCCGAGGTGCCCGCCGAGCCCGGTTACGACCGCACGGGGGCCACCCGCGACGGCACGCCCGTTCGCTATCGGGGCTTCGCGCCCGAGGAGATCGGCGGGGAGACGACCTACACGGGCATCGGCGCCTATTGGGCCAACGCGGCCAACACGCCGTTTCGCTACTGGAAGAAGGAGTCGTTCGAGGGCGGCAACCACACGCCGCTGATCGTCCACTGGCCGGCCGGCCTGAAGACCCCGCCCGGCGGCGTGACGGCGCAGACGGGCCACGTGATCGACGTGATGCCGACCTGCCTGGAGTTGGCCGGAGCCGAGTACCCGCAGACCTTTGGCGGGCACGACGTTCTCCCGGTCGAAGGCCGCTCGCTGGTGCCCATCCTGCGAGGCGAAAGACGCCAGGGCCATCCGGTTCTGTACTTCGAGCACGAAGGGGGCCGGGCCGTGCGCCAAGGCAACTGGAAGCTGGTCGCGGCCGAGCGCCGACGGTGGGAGTTGTATGACATGGCCACCGATCGCACCGAGACGACCGATCTGGCCGACCGGCATCCGCAGCGCGTCGCGCAGATGGCCGCGATGTGGGACCGCTGGGCGGAGAAGGTCAAACTCCGGCAGCCGCCGAAGTCCCCTGCCCAACCTCCCACACGCCCGTGACCCGCCATGCCGCAAGGGTCAACAAGTCTTGCGCCGCCGTCGCCAATAGCCGATAGCCAGGGCCCCGAGTATCGGCCAAACGGTCTGTGTCGCAGGCTCAGGGACCGGCGCCGCGCCGGTGAAGGTCATCGTGTAGGGTCCGGTCTGTCGGGGTTCCGGCCGCGAATGCCAGCCCGACAACGGGCTCCCCACGGGATCCGTGTTGTACAGGTCGATGGCGACGTGGTAGATGCCCGCGGCGTGTGCGGAAAGTACGCCCGCGTTGATCTGGGGAAGCAGTTGGTAGCCGCTATCGTCGTCGTCGGCGACCAGGTATCCCGCCGAGTCGAAGAGAAACAACTGCGCGTCGTTGTCGGTGCTCAGATTGGCCGACACGGTAATCGAGAAGGCGTCGGGATCGGTGATTCGGATCCGGTAGAGATCCACATCGTCGTCCCCGGCCAGAGTGCCGGCGATCTGGTCGAGCCGGCCGGTGCCGCGAATGACCTGAGCCGTCGGCAGAAGCTGACCCGCGTCGCCTGCCTCCGTCCAGAAGGCCCCGAGGGCAGAAACCCCCGTTTGCAGGGCGACCACAACGGTCATTCCGGCAGCCAATCGCTCCATCTTTCCGATCCCGCCCAAACCATCCAGTCGTTAGGCAGGGCTACGCCGCGCGGCCCCAACGCCCCGACAATCTATGGGCCGCTGCAACGTCGTTTGTGACGAGCCAGCGGAGGGAATCGGCGGAATCGGTCCCATCGAGGGAGGAAGCTTGCCTGGGCAGTCCTTGCCCAGGGCCCGCTGGGCAAATCGAGCTTCGACCCGGCAGCATCCGAAACGACCGCGGCCGCCGTGTCCGGGGCGAACTGCGCTACTTCCGGCAGTCGCAGCAGACGTCGCCGGAGAGGATTTCTTTCCAATTGCCCAGCACGTCGTGGGTCCAGCAGTCGTCGGCGCCGGCCGCTTCGCGCATCACCAGCGCCAGGATGTAGGCCAGCTCCTTGACGGTCGCGCCGGCTTCCAGGGCGCCCTTGAAATGCTTCAGCACGCACGGCTTGGATCGGGCCTTGATCGAGAGGGCGAAACAGAGAAACTGATAGGTCTTCTCGTCGATGGTCCGCTGCCGCGCGTAGAGGGCGTCCATCTGGTCCAACGCTTCGGCAAACTCGGGAAAAGACTCGGCCAGCATTCGCATGAATGGCTCCTTTGCTTGACACACTTTCCGTTTCCGGACCGAACTGATGCAACTCTGGCGACGATTCCGCGCTTACACGTCGCAAATCCGCACGCAGCGGCGCAGCGAGGCGATGGGATCGGGTCCGGCGGGCACGAACTCCTGACCCACGAATCCCTTGAAGCCGGTCTCGACGATCGCCCGCATCACCGCCGGATAGTAGATTTCCTGGGTCTCGTCGATCTCGTGTCGCCCGGGAACGCCGCCGGTGTGGTAATGGGCGATGTACTGGCTATATTCCTTGATGGTGGCGATCAGATCGCCTTCCATGATCTGCATGTGGTAGACGTCGTAGAGCAGCTTGAAGCGTTCCGAGCCGACGTGCCGGCAGACTTCGGCGCCCCAGGCCGTATGGTCGCACTGGTAGTCCTTGTGGTTGACCTTGCTGTTGAGCAGCTCCATCACCACGTTGACCTTCTTCTGCTCGGCCAGCTTCATCAGCCGCTTCAGCCCCTGGGCGCAATTGACGATGCCCTGCTCGTCGTCGAGGCCTTCGCGGTTGCCCGAGAAGCAGATGACGTTGGTCAGCCCGGCGTCGGCGGCCTTGGGGATCAGCGCCTCGTAGCTCTCCACCAGCTTGTCGTGATACTCGACGCGATTGAATCCCTTGGCGATGCCCATGCCGGCGCCGTTGGCCATGGCACAGGTAAGGCCGTATTTCTGCACGACGGGCCACTGGTCGGGTCCCAGCAGCTCGATCGACCCGAGGCCGATCGACTTGGCCTGCTTGCAGAGGTCCTCCAGCGAGAAACCCCGATAGCACCAGAGGCAGACCGAGTGGTTGATGTTCCCTTTCAGCGACGGGGCCGCGTTTTCTTCGGCGGCGCCCAGACGAGTGGAAACGGACGCGGCGGCCACCGCGGCCGCACTGCCGCCGGCCAGGGTACGCAACGCGGAACGGCGAGTAACGGGTTGACTCATGAGCGTGCACCTCGAATTGGCTGTTTGTCTGTCTGGTGGGAAACGGCGCCCCGCCCCAACACCGGCGGAACGACCTGCAACTCCCATCAAGATAGCTGGCAGCGCAGCGGGATGCAAGTTCTTGGGGAACTCTCCAGTGATTGATGTTTGCATCGTGGACGATCCAGGCCGACCAACGGGAGGCGGACAAGTCGGGCTCCCGTTGGTCGCCCTCGCGCGTTGAGTGTACAAACGTCGCTCAGTCGCACGAACCTGGATTCCTGCTGAATTCTCGCCCATCCGGCTACGGCTTCTGGGCTTCGCGGCGGGCCCGCCGCGATTGGGCAACGCCCAGCGCCAGGCACAGCGCGGCCCAGCCCAGGGCGATCGGCAGCACGGCGGTGGCCAACCCGGCCAGCTTCAGTCCTGCAGCCACCAGCGGGCGTTCGAGCTGGGCCCCGCTGGCGTCGCCGGCGCGAAAGACGAAGGTGTCGAGAAACGACTTGGCCTTATACTTCTCTTCGCGTGGCACGACCGTAAACAGCGTTTCCTGCGCCGGCCGGGCGATGCCGCGTTGGGCCGCCCGGTACGTGGCGTTGATCAGCATATAGGCCGTCAGCGTGGGGGTCAGCGCCAGCACCTGAAAGCCGGCGGCGGAGCACACCGGCAACACGGCCAGGGCCGAGCCCACGCCGATCAGCCGCATGATCCGCCCGGCCACGAACGCCTGGGCCAGCAGCGTGGCAACTTGCGTCCAAACGTTGATCTGCGCGAACAGCATGGTCCGCTGCTGGTCCGTTCCAGCGGCCGCAGCGACGATCCGCATGCCCGTCAAATAGAAGAACGCGGAAATCATCGCGCCGAGAAGGATAAACAGGCCGATTCCCATAAGATAGGGTGATCGCACGATTTCCACGACGGCCCCCAGCGGGTGACCTCCGATCGGTCGGGCCTCGGCCGGTGCCCGGGTTTGGGGTGTTCGCATGCGCGTCACCAGCGCCGCGATCCAAACGGCCAACTCGAGCTGCGCGACGGAGATCAGAAACAGCCAGCCGATGTGACCGGCCGACTGTTGGGCAAACAGCTCGGCGACCAGCGAGCCGGTAATGGCCCCCAGCGTTCCCCCCACCGCGATGGCCGGAAAGAGGCGTTTGCTCTCGGCCGCGTGGAACAGGTCGGCCATCAGCGCCCAGAACAGCGAGACCACGAACAGGTTGATCACCGAGTAGGAGACGTAGTAGACCGGGGCGAAGAACTCCGCGATCGGCCGGGGCATTTGCGTCAGCACCAGGTAAAACCCCAGCAGGATCAGCCCGCAACAGCGAAACGACACTGAGAGAAACGCCCGCCGGGGCATTCGGGAGACGAGATATCCGAACGCCGGGACCAGGACGACCGTGGCCCCCACGGTGCAGAGGAACAGCCGCCGCACGTTCTCCACGCCATGCTTCAACCCCATGGCCTCGCGGACCGGCCGCAGGACCATCATCGCCGAGAGGATCAGGAAGAACAGCAGCCCCGCGACCAGCACGTCCCGGCCCTCGCCGCGGCGGATATCGGTCGCTCCGGCCAACAGGCGGCTGACCAGTCGGGCAAGGCGATGGGGCGGGGACGACGAAGGCATGGCGGAAAGCGGTTGGCAGTGCCTCGCGACTATTGAGGTTTGCATCGTGAACGATCCAGGTCGACCAACCGGGCGCCGGACAAGTCGGGCTCCCGCTGGTCGCCCTCGCGCATGGAGTGTGCAAGCGTCAATAAATCGCGCGACGTGGGCGGTTAAGGGCCGGATATTGCATTCTACGTGCCCGCCCGGCAAGCTGCAACGTGGGGATCACTCACCCCACGTTCCCCGTGGACGCTGCCTGGGCAACTGCAAACGACCCGAGAAAGGAGTCCGCGCACAAATCCTGGCGGGGAGGCTTTCTCTGCGTCGCACGTCAGCTACAGCCTTCACTTCGCCCGCCCGTAACGCCCCTGTTCGGTCACCCGCGCGTACAGATCGTCGACGATCCAGTGGGCGACGGCCAGGTGGATGCTTTCGACCATGGCCATGTCGTCCAGCGCGACGTGCAGGCCGTGCTGCTGCATCTGCCGGAGCTTGCCACCGTCGTAGCCGGTCAGCCCGTAGGTGATCAGTCCGTGGCGATTGGCCCAATCGACGGCGGCCAGGACGTTGGGGCTGTTGCCCGAGCCGCTGATGGCCACGGCCAAATCGCCCGGCCCGGCGTAGTGCATCAACTGCTGCACGAAGACCTCGTCGTAGCTGTAGTCGTTGGCCAGCGCCGTCAGCCAGCCGACGTTGTCGGTCAAGCTGAGCACCTTCAGCCGCCGATGCGTCTGGTCGCTGCGATAGTCGACGGCCGCCTCGCTGAGGCAGTTCTTGCCCAAGTCTTCGGCCAGGTGGGAACACGTGCAGGCCGAGCCGCCGTTTCCGAAGAGGAACACGAACCGCTCGTTTTCCCAGGCGTGGAAGATCAGGTTGGCCAGCCGGCCGACCTCGTCGCGGTCGACCCGCGCCAATTCGGTCTGCAGCCGTGTCAGGTAGTCATTGACGTCGAGTTGGGTGCCCAGCATGCACACAGTCTCCCGGAGCCGGGGCCGGTTGAGAGCGGCCGTCTTCAGAATGGCGGGTTCTGGGCGCTTTGGGTGAGCCCATGGGAAGGTGAGAACCGGCCAAAACCTCCAGGATAGCCGCCGGCCCGAGGTCGGTCAAGCGGCACGGCCGGCCACTGGGTCAAAGTGCCACTGAGACTCAAGTCGTTGGTAAACTCTGCCGATTATCCCGACAGCACGAAATGCAATGACTTTGTGGGATCGTGCGCCGTTGCGAAGGGTCCGCCCGGCCGCCGACGCCTTCACAAGTCCCGCTAAATCCCCTAACTACGCGGAAACCCCCAGATCATGATCGCAGCTTGCATACCAACTGCACGGTTTCGGCGGTTGGCCGCCGCGCTACTTGCCGTCGTGGGGCTGTGCGGGTGCCATTCGATTGATTTCTACGATACCTCGCTGGAGGGTCCGGTGGCACTGGAGATGGAACCGCCGCGCGAGCTGTCGATGGCCTCGCTGCCGGCCTACCGGATCGAACCGCCCGACGTGCTCCAGCTCGAAATGCTCAAGCAGGTTCCCTTGCCGCCCTATCGGGCCGAGGCCTACGACGTGCTCCAGATCCAGGTGGTCGGCACGTTCATGGACGCGCCGATCTACGACTATTACATGGTCGAGGCGGAAGGGACGGTCAACTTGGGTCCGTCCTATGGCACGGTCCGGGTGATCGGGATGACGATCGCGGAGATCCGCGAGTCGATCACGCGGCACTTGAGCCAGATTCTCGCCCGGCCCGAAGTCTCGGTCCAGTTGGCCCGCTCGGCCGGCAGCCAACCGATCGCCGGCGAGTACCTGGTGGGGCCCGACGGCACGGTGAACCTGCGTCAATACGGACTGGTTTCCGTGGCGGGCAAGACGGTGGCGGAGGCCAAGGCGGCGATCGAGAAGCACCTTGCGCAGTATTTCGACTCGCCCGAGGTCTCGCTGACCGTGCTGGCATACAACAGCAAGGTGTTTTACATCATCACCGAGGGGGCCGGTCTGGGCGACAACTTCGTGCGGGTGCCGATCACGGGCAACGAGACAGTGCTGGACGCGTTGAGCAACGTGGGCGGTCTGTCGCAGCTATCCAGCACGAACGTGTACATCGCCCGACCCGCGCCCGGCGGCTTCGGCTGCGAGCAGATCTTGCCGGTCGACTACATCGCGATCACGCGCGGGGGCTCGCCCGCGACGAACTACCAGATGATGCCCGACGACCGGCTGTTCATCGCCCAGAACGAGACGATCGCCTTGACCAACTTCATCGGCCGGCTGACCGGCCCGGCCGAACGCCTGCTCGGCATCACGTCGTTGTCGGCCTCGACGATCCGCAGCCTGCAGACCACCGGCCGCAACTACAACCGCAACCGTTACTAGAGACCGTTACTGGAAACTGGGCAATTCCCAGCATCGCGCAACCTTATTCAGCGATCTCTCATCCCAGGGGGAATAACATGAAAGAAACCATCCGATCGGCGCGCCCAGCGGCCTGGTCCGCCTTGGCCGCGTGGATGCTGCTTGGCGGGGCCGCTTGGGCGGGGACCTGCCTGTCGTGCGGCGAAGACTGCCGCGGCGGCCGCTGCATCCCCAACACAAAGAACTTTGGCTATTTTCCGACCCAATGGCGGGCATGGCCGGGCGAACCGCGGCCGGGCATCGCGTTTCCCCAATCGATCGGCGCCGAAGTGCTGCCGACGCCCCAGGGCCAGCCACACGCGCCGTCGGCGGCGCCGGGGTTGCTGCCCGGCGCCGCTGCTCCGATGCAGCCGCCGCTGGCCGAGCCGCCCTTGACCGAGCCACCCTTGACCGAGCCGCCCTTGACCGAGCCGCCACTGATCGATCCGCTGCCCGGTGGTGGCGCCCTGCCGCCGGAGAATGGCTTCGATATCGAGCCGTTGCTGCCGGGAATGCCGGAGGACTTGCCCGCGACGCCGCCGTTGCTGCCCGACCAGTCCCCGACCGGGCCGACGGGCCCGACCGGTCCCCCGGCCCTGGAGCCGCCGCCGGTCGTCTTGCCGCCGACATTGCCTGACGACGGCGCCCAATTGCAGGAGCCGGCTGCCGTGCCGCCGGTCGTCCAACAGGGTCCCGTGGAACCGGAGGTGGTCGATCCGCCGCAGGCCGGTCCGCCGCTGGTGGCCTCGCTGCCGGACAGGCCGCAGAAGCCCGCGGCACCAACACAACCCCAGGCAACCCCGCCGGCAAGCGAGCCGCTGCCGACGCCGGACCAGTCCGAGCCGGCCGGCGCCTCGGCGACACCACCGGACCGTGTGACACCGCGGGGCGATGTCCCGGCGGCATTGCACGAGGCCGGCACCGTCGAGCTGCCCAAGGTCGGTCCGCCACCGGCCGCCGGAGAGCCGGCCACGCTGCCGACGTCCCATTCGGCCGACGCTTCCGCAAGCCAACAGCCACCGCAACAGCCGGCGCCGGCGACGCTTCAAGCCAACTGGATGGCGGCGCTGCATCCCGGCTTCCGCGGCGACGCGAGCCGTCTGATCAGCACGCATCCGGTCACCAGCCCGGCCATGCCGGTGGTGCACCAGGCGACCATCCAGTCGCCGTCACCAACCGCAGAACAGCCGCCCGCCGAAGCTTCTGCCGCGCCATCCGCCCGGAGCCCGGTGGTCGGGCTCGACGGTTTCTGTCCGGTGGAACTGGTCGAGCGGGAGCATTGGCAGCCGGGCAAGCCGGGGCTCTCCGCCGTGCATCAAGGCCGAACCTACCTGCTGGCCGGTCCGGCCCAGCGGCAGCGATTCCTGGCCGACCCGGACCGCTACACGCCGCGTTACGCGGGCTGCGATCCCGTGCTGGTCGTCGACGCGAACCGTCGCGCGGCCGGCAGCACCGACTTCTGTGTGACGTACGAGGGACAGCTCTACATGTTCTCCAGCACGGCCACGCTGGCACAGTTCGGCAAGGACCCGCAGCGCTATCTCGCGCGGAAGTCGGCGGCCCGCGTTGCCGGCAAACCCGGCCACTGAGCGGAGACGTGCCCAGCGGGTCCCTTCATGGTTTCCGCTTACGGCTTCGGCTCGCCCGATCGCTCCTCCACCAACCGGATCGCCACCGGCAGCGGTCCGGCCGTAAGCACGCCGGCCAGATCCTCGACCTCCTGCCGGGTGAACACCCCGGTAATCTGCCCGCGATCGTGGATCGTGCTTTGGATCGTCGGGGCCGTACACAGGCATCCGTTGAGGATGATGCCCAACTTGCGGGCGGTGCCGGTCACGGGGTTGGGCAGATTGGCGCCGGTCAGGCCGCCGAACAGCCTTCCGCCCTCGGGGGTAAGCTGGAAGTTCACGTAAAGCTGTCCGCGCTGGTCCATGCCGGGAGTCGCCTGCCGCAGGTATTGGCCGGTCACGTCGAATGAGTCCGCGACGACCAGGACCTCGTACCGCTGTCGGCCATCGACTTGCTTGGTGCGTCGCTCAGTCGTCTCATCCACCACGACGCTGGTTTCGCGGCCTTCTTCGATCGGTACCCACCACGCCAGCACGTCGCCCACCTCGTTGCGCACCTGCTGGTCCTCCTGCTGGCGGGCTTGCTCGATCAGCTTCTGGTGATCGGCGGGATTGGCCAGGATGCGGAATTCGAGGGTGCCGGCCTGTGCCAGCAGCCGCTGGATCTGGTCGACCACTCGGCGGTCGTCGCCGAAGACACGGATCTCGACGCGTCGGTCGCCCAGCGATCGGACGTCGGCCACCGGCGACCACGGGGAATTGATGCGGCGGTCGATCGCGGCGACCAGCGTTTCCATGTCGACCGCCCTTGGGTCGATCGCGGCCTCGGGATCGATTTCGTAGACCAGCACGGCGCCCACGATCTGCTGGGGCGTGCCCGACAGCCAAACCACCAGCCCCACCGCCACCGCGAAGGCCAGGATCAGCAGCAGGCCCAGGACGATCAGGATCGGGAGCATTTCCCTCATGGCACTCCTCGGCCGGATTCCTCTTGCCACCAGCTCCGCGGAGCGGGCAAGTGTCTGCACACGCGACCAGACGGAGCCGCTCCGTTCTCACTGCGCAAGAAGCGACGCTACACCCGACATCGTAACCGCGCGGCGCGCCCTTTGACAGGCCCTCAGCGAATCCGACCGCCGTCGAGCACGTTGACGTGCTGGGCCATGACGTGGTGGGCCCTCTGCTCGGGCATGTAGCCGCGAGTGCCGCTGACACCCACTTCCTGGCCGACGTAATAGCGCAGGTTCATTCCCGGCGCGGGACTCACGTAGCAGCGTACCTGGCCGTCGCGGTCGACCAGCGCGTATCGCGGGGCCCCGAGCTTTTCGGAAACCACCCGCGTCAACTGGCCCACCCCGTCGAAGCGGTCCTCGGGCTGCGGCCGCCTGACCACGGTCCGGTCCCGTCGCTCCAGGTCGGCAAAACTCCGGGAGTGTTCCGCCTGCCTGCGGACCGACTCGATCCGATCGTAACGCAGCTTGAGGTCGTCGAAGCGGTCGATTTTGTTCAACAGCACGCGGGCAAAGCCCCGCTCGACGGCCGTCTGGGCCTGGTCGGCCAGCTCATCGGCCTGCAGCCGCATGTCGCGGAAGTCCCACACGGTGGGCTCTTCGGCCACCATGACCGACAGATCGACGTCGAGCTGCTGGATCCGCTCGCGATATTCATCCGGCGAGAGCGTCCGAGGCACCAGCGGGGCAAGGTCCAACCGGTCCACGTCGTCCGGCGGCAACTGCCGATCGCCCGGCGACCGCACGGCGACCGCCGTCCCGGCCGGCAAAGCAGCGGCAACGGGCGGATCCTCCGGCGATTCGGTCCGCTCCGGCGACATGGGGTTGTCCGGTGGCCGCGATTGCGGCGGCCCTGCGGCAGTCTTGGGCGAATCGGCGGCAATTGGGGCGGTCGGCGGCGGCACGACGACCGAATCGCCCGGCACCGGGCCCTTGTCGGCGGCCGGCGTCTTGCGGATTCCATCCTGGTAGTCGGGGTCGACGTACTTGCCGAAAACCCAACGAAACTCGCCCGAAGGCGGGGCAATCTTACACCACTTCACCGGATCGGACGCGCTGCCCGTTTCGGCCATCTCCAGAATGTCGACCACCTCGGCCTTGTGGAGCCGCACTTGGATGACGTCGCGGATGTCGCTGAAACGGCTGCCCACCCGGGCGGCCACGCGGTCTTCGGTCACCACGGCCAGATTATCGACCCCCGGCTTGAGAAACCGTGCAGAGACCCAGGTGAAGCTGGCCTCCGGCGGCTTGATTGCGTACCACCCTCCGGGGTCATGGCGGTAGATCTCGACCTCCTGGCCTGCTTTGAGCTTGTCGGTGGGGTAATAGGTCTGCCCGGGGCCGCTGCGGACATAGACGTCGTCGCGGGAAATATAGGCCTTGTAGGGAAAAATCCGCTCTTCGCCCATCGCGGACGACGCGAGTACCAGACAGAGAACGAACGCAGCAGAATACCGGCGCATGAGATGCCTCCCGGTCGAAACGGGTTCGATATGGAGAAAGTGAAAAGCACAGAGAAAGGTAGACCGCGGGCTTGTAGCGAAAAACGCCGCGCGATTCAAGGGCAGTTCCAGCGCGTTGCCGGGGTGCCGAGGCGCGGACCGGCGCGGGAGCAGGCCTGTGCAGCTTGCTCCCTTTGCCGCGTTTGGCCTAAAGCGTTAATATGGTAGGTTTGTTCATCCTCGCACCTCCCGAAAGCGGACCGTACCATGCCTCGCTACAATCCCGCCACGATCGAGCCGAAGTGGCAGAAGTATTGGGAAGACAACCGGACCTTCGCCGCCCCCCGGCTGCCCAAGGACCGCAAGCTCTACGTGCTGGACATGTTCCCCTACCCCAGCGGCGACGGACTGCACGTGGGCCATCCGGAAGGCTATACGGCCACCGATATCGTCTGCCGCTACCACCGCATGAAGGGCACCAGCGTCGTCCACCCCATGGGCTGGGACGCCTTCGGGTTGCCGGCCGAACAGCACGCCAAGAAGACGGGCACGCATCCCCGGGTGACTACCGAGAAGAACATCGCCAACTTTCGCCGCCAGTTGAAGATGATCGGCTTCAGCTACGACTGGGACCGCGAGCTGGCCACCACCGACGTCGAATACTCCTGCTGGACCCAGTTCATCTTCCTGGTGCTGTTCGACACCTGGTTCGACCGTGCGCGGCAGCAGGGCCGCCCGATCGCCGAGCTGCCGATTCCCGAGGAAGTCGCGGCCGATGGCGACGCGGCGGTTGCCCGATACCGCGACGAGCATCGCCTTGCCTATCAACTCGAAGCGCCGGTGAATTGGTGTCCCGCCCTGGGCACCGTGCTGGCCAACGAGGAGGTCGTCGGCGGGGTGAGCGAACGCGGCGGCCACCCCGTCGTGCGAATCCCCCTGCGCCAGTGGATGTTGCGAATCACCGCCTACGCCGACCGGCTCGAAAAGGACCTCGACGGCCTCGACTGGTCCGACAGCATCAAGGCCCTGCAGCGCAACTGGATCGGCCGCAGCACCGGGGCCGAGGTCGACTTCTTCATCGGCACGCTGGCCGGCGCCGACGGCAGGCCGACGGACAGGGAGTACCAAGGCTGGCAGTCGGACCGCCGCCTGGCCGGCTATCCGCGCAAGCCGGGCGACGAGGTGCTGCGGATCTTCACCACCCGCCCCGACACGCTCTTCGGCGCCACCTACATGGTCGTCGCCCCGGAACACCCGTTCGTCGAGCGGCTGACCACGCCCGGCCAGCAAGCGGCCGTCGAGGCCTATTGCCGCAAGGCGGCCCAGAAAAGCGACCTCGATCGGACCGACCTCTCGAAAGAGAAGACCGGTGTGTTCACCGGCTCCTACGCGATCAATCCCGTCAACGACGAGGCGATTCCGATCTGGGTGGCCGACTACGTGCTGATCAGCTACGGCACCGGGGCCATCATGGCCGTGCCCGCCCACGACACCCGCGACTTCGAGTTCGCCCAGGAGTTCGATCTGCCGATCGTGGCCGTGGTCGATCCGGGCGAAGGGGCCGACGTGCCGCGCGCGGAGTTGCTGGCCGGCGAGATGGCGTTCATCGCCGACGGGGTCGCCATCAACTCGGGCAAGTACGACGGGCTGGCCACGCCCGACTTCAAGCGGCAAATCGCCGAGGACCTTGCCGCCCGCGGCCAAGGGCGAACGGCCGTCAACTACAAGCTCCGCGACTGGCTCTTTAGCCGGCAACACTTCTGGGGCGAGCCCTTCCCGATCCTGCACGAGCTGGACGACGCCGGGCAGCCCACCGGGAACATCCGCGCCCTTTCGCCCGAGGACTTGCCGCTGGACCTGCCCGAAAAGATGGCCTTCGACGCCGGGCACGACCGCCCCGAGCCGCCGCTGGACGCCGCGCCGGACGACTGGCTCTTCGTTACGCTCGACGGCAAGCGGTACAAGCGCGAGACGAACACCATGCCGCAATGGGCCGGCTCCTGCTGGTACTACCTGCGGTTCCTCGACCCGAAGAACGACCGGGCTCTGGTCGATCCCGAGGTGGAGAAGGCCTGGATGCCGGTCGATCTCTACGTCGGCGGCGCCGAGCACGCCGTGCTGCACCTGCTTTACGCCCGCTTCTGGCACAAAGTGCTCTACGACCGCGGCTACGTCAGCACCAGCGAGCCGTTCCAGAAGCTGGTCAACCAGGGCATGATCCTCGGCGAGATGGAATTCACCGCATACCAGACGCCTTCCGGCCAGTGGGTCAGTGCGTCGGCCGTCCACAGCGACGCGGAAGGGCAAAAGGTCGTCAAACAGACCGGCGAACCCGTCACTGCGGTCAAGATCGAGGCCGACCATGCTCAGAAGCAGGGCGACGCCTTCGTGCTGAAAGCCGACACCGAGATCGCCATCGACAGCCGGGCGTACAAGATGTCCAAGAGTCGCGGCAACGTGGTCAATCCCGACGACGTGGTTAGGGACTACGGCGCCGACAGCCTGCGGCTGTACGAGATGTTCATGGGACCGCTCGAATCGGTCAAGCCTTGGAGCATGGACGGTGTGAGCGGCGTGCGGGGCTTCCTGGATCGCGTGTGGCGGATGATCGTCGACGACCGGGCCGAGGCCGTGCAACTGCATCCGGCCGTGCGGGACGTCGAGCCCGACGCCGAGCAGAGCCGCGTGCTGCACAAGACGATCAAGGCCGTGACCGAGGACCTCGACGCGATGGCGTTCAACACGGCCATCGCCCGGATGATGGAGTTCACCAACTACTTCTTCAAGCAGGACCCGCGGCCGAGGTCGGCCCTGGAGTCGTTCCTGCTGCTGTTGTCGCCTTTCGCACCGCATCTGGCCGAAGAGCTCTGGGCGGTCCTGGGCCACGACCGGACGCTGGCCTACGAGCCGTGGCCGGCGTTTGACGAAGCGCGGATCAAGCAGGACACGATCGAGGTGCCGGTGCAGATCAAGGGCAAGCTCCGCAGCCGCATCCAGGTGCCGGCCGACTGCGACAAGGCGGCGTTGGAGAAAGCCGCCCGCAGCGATCCGCGCATCGTCGAGCAGCTCGAAGGCAAGACGATCCTGAAGGTGATCGTGGTGCCCGGCCGGATGGTGAATTTTGTGGTCAGGTAGCCGACTAGACCCGCGTCAGCTCCTCCAGCGCCGCCGCGAATGCCCCGTACGCGCCGGCGTCGAACAGCACGAACCGGACCAGCTCCGGCTTGCCGTGCTCCCGCAGAAACTCGATCGCCGTCGACAGCGCCACCCGCGCGGCCCGGTCGACCGGGTAGCCATAGGCGCCGGTGCTCAGCGCAGGCAGGGCGACGCCGCGGCAGCCGTTTTCGACGGCCAACTCGAAGCAGCGGCGATAGGCCCCGGCCAACTGGTCGGCCTCGCCGCGGCTGCCGCCGCGCCAGACCGGTCCCACGGCGTGGATGACGAACTTCGCCGCGAGGTTTCCGGCCGTGGAGATCACGGCCGACCCGGTCCGACATCCTTCGGGGTACTTCGCGTCGGTCTCGGCCATGATCGTCGGGCCGCCGCGGCGATGGATGGCCCCGTCGACGCCCCCGCCTCCGGCCAGCCGGCTGTTGGCCGCGTTGACGATCGCGTCCACCTCCTGGAGCGTGACGTCGCCCTGGTGCAACTGAAGCGTCCCGCCGTTGATTTCTGCGCGCATGAACGGCCCCTTTGCGTCGATGACTGCCGGCAAAATGCAACGATTCCACGGGAATTAATACCGCGCATGCCCCCACCGGTCAACTGGTTGGGCCCCCACCGCTTTGTTTGGCGGCCCTTCGCGCTGGCCCGGATTTGCCTTTTGGCTATAATGAGGGTCGCGGGCGATTTCGCAAGGGGGCCGGCCACGGCTGCGCTCGCGGCGGAGCAAACAGGGCAAGTTGGTTTCCTATCTTTTCCGGAGGGTTTCCCAGCCATGTGGCACAGGTTCAGGATGAGGTTGTCGGTTGCGGTTCTGCTGGGGTGGGCGATGGTGCTGTGGGTCTCGCAGGCTTTCGCGGCCCAACCGGCGAAGAACGTGATTCTTCTGATCGCCGACGGGGCCGGGTTCAACGCCTGGCAGGCCGCCAGCTACTACGAGCACGGCCAGCTCGGCCAGCAGCCCTACGACCGCTTCGCGGTCCACTACGGCTGCACGACCTACATGCTCAATTACGTCAACGCCGACGGGGCGATGATGGCCGCGTCGGTCGGCAAGATCCCCAACGGGGCCTCGGGCACGATCGCCCAGGAATACGACCCGAGCCAGATGTGGCGCAACTTCAATTACGCCCGCGGCAAGGACAACTACACCGCCGCCACCGACTCGGCCGCCGCGGCCACCGCCCTGTACACCGGGGTGAAGACCACGCGCGGGCGAATGGCCATGAGTTGGGAAGGGAAGAAGAGGCTGACCACCATCGCCGAAATCGCCGATCGCCTGGGCAAGGCCACGGGCACGATCTCCAGCGTGCAGGTCAGCCACGCCACGCCGGGGGCCGTTTGGGCCCACAACCCCAGCCGAAACAACTACGCCGCCCTCTTCCGTGAAATGCTCTACGAAAGCGGACTCGACGTGATCATGGGCGCCGGCCATCCGCTGTACGACAACAACGGCAAACGACGCAACGGCGGCTCCGACGACGACTACCAGTACGTCGGCGGCAAACAGGCGTGGAAAGACCTGACCAGCGCCGACCCGGACGCCGGCTTGCAGCTTATCCAGCAAAAAGACGAGTTCGAAGCGTTGGCCGAACGCTCCGCAACCGGCGGCGACGGCCCGTCCCGGCGGGTCGTGGGTATCGCCCCCGTGCACAGCACGCTGCAAGCCGACCGCAAGGGTAAAGACATGGCCCCCGGCTCCCCGCAAAACGCCAACGTCCCCGCGCTGGCGACCATCACCCGGGCGGCGCTGAACGTCTTGGCCGAAGATCCCGACGGGTTCTTCCTGATGGTCGAGGGCGGCGCCGTCGATTGGGCCAACCACAGCAACAACCTGGCCCGCATGGTCGAAGAAATGGGCGACTTCAACCGCTCGGTCCAGGCCGTGGTCGATTGGGTCGAGGCCAACAGCAGTTGGGACGAGACGCTGGTGATTGTCACCGCGGATCACGAGTGCGGCATGCTTTGGGGTCAAGGCACCTATGCCAACGGCGACGACGACCCCCACTACAACGCGGGAACCGACACGTTCCTGAACTGGCAGCCCGTCAAGAGCCAAGGCAAGGGGCGCCTGCCCCAGTGCCAGTACGGATCCGGCGGCCATACCAACGCGCTGGTCCCGCTCTGGGCAAACGGCCCGGGGAGCGAGCGGTTCGCCGAGCTGGTCGACGGCACCGATGCCAAGGCCGGCGAGTTCTGGGGTTTTTCCGGGAAGTACGTCGATAATACCGACGTGTTCACCGTGATGAAGGCCGCCTTCGGCTCCCGGACCGATTCGCCGCCGCAACCCGCTCCCGAGGCGCTGCAGCCGGCCGCCGCGGTCGAGACGCCGCAGCCGGACGCGGCCACCAATGCGCCGCGGGAGCGTGCCTTGCAGAGCCGCAACCGCGTCGGACCGGGGACCGTGCCGCGCCGTGTGCCCATTCGCGCCGGCGAAGACCCTCGCCAGCGGCTCCGCGAAGCGCTCCGAGAGCGCGTCCGAGAGGAGGCCAGACAGGCCGCGGCCAGACGCGCCGCCGAAGCCGATGCCCGAGCCAAGCGGCTGGAAACGCCCGCCGGCAAGCCCGCATCCGATGCGAAACAGTAGTCGCCGGCGCCGGCGCGGATCCCGCTGGCAGGGAGGCTCGGCCTCCCGCCGTCCCGCGGCGCCCACGTGTGCTAGGTTTTCTACTGACGCTTACACACTCCATGCGCAAGGGCGACCAACGGGAGCCCGACTTGGCCGGCCTGCCGCTGGTCGGCCCGGATCCTTCATCATACAAACATCAATAAGGGCCTGTCAGACAACAAGTTGAGCAGGGCGGCCGCGCGAGTCCTTCCTCTTCCGTGCATGCCCTGACAGGCCCCAGCCTGGCCATCGCAATTCACCGGGGGAGCTTCGCTGATGCGTGCTATGAGTTTTGTGCTCGCTGTGTGGATCGTATCGGCCGGGTCGGCGGTGGGGCGAGAGATTCACGTCAGCAATACCGCGGGCGACGACCACTACAACGGCCGTCAACAGCAGGCCCTCCCCGATGGCTCCGGGCCCGTGCAGACCATCGGCCGGGCCCTGCAACTGGCCCAAGCCGGCGACCGCATCGTGTTGGCCAAGACCGATCAGCCGTACCGCGAGAGCATCAGCCTGGTCGGCAATCGGCACGGCGGCTATTACCAGCAGCCGTTGACGATTCAGGGCAACGGCGCAATCCTCGACGGCTCGGCTCCGGTTCCGCCGGAATCCTGGCAGCACTGTCGGGACGCCGTGTTTCGTTTCCGCCCGCCGCACATGAGCCATCAACAGTTGTTTCTCGACGATGTTCCGGTGACTCGCGTGGTGGCCGAGAGCCTCGCCCACAGCCCGCCGAAGCTCGATCCGCTGCAATGGTCTCTGCACGGCGGCCACATCTACTTCTGCGTCGAGCCGAACAAGCTGCCGCAGGATTACCGCCTGAGCTATGCCCATCTGCCGACCGGCGTCACCCTGCTGCACGTTCGAGGCGTGGCCATCCTCGATCTGACCGTCCAGGGATTTCAGCTCGACGGCATCAACCTCTGCAACAGTGCCCGCGACGTCTATCTCGCCGGCGTCGTCGTGCGCGGCAACGGCCGCAGCGGCGTGACCGTCGGGGGCGCTTCGCGGGCGGAGATCGACGGGTCGATTATCGGCAACAACGGCCGGGCCCAGGTGTTGACCTTGCCCTATTCGGAAACGGTGCTCCGCAACTGCGACGTCTATGCCAACACGGCGCCCGCCTGGGTCGATCGGGGCGGTCGCTTCTGGATCGCCCAGCGCGAACTCGAAGGCGGCCTGGACGAGGACGTCAAAGCGGAAACGGAATCTCGGAACGCGCCCTGAGGACCCCTTGGCCGGCGCGGCCCTGCTTCTTCCGCGGGCGGGCAGGGGCGGCTATGGGCCAAACGGCGGCGCTTCGCCGGGGTCTTCCGGGGCCGAGGAATCCGTGCGGAGGAGCCCTTTCCACAACGCCTTGCCCACGGCCCTGACCACCGTGCCTTCCTTGGGCCCTGTGTCCGCCGCCGGTGCTGTGTCCGCCGCCGGTGCTGTGTCCGCCGCCGGTGCTGTGTCCACCGCCGGTGCTGTGTCCACCGCCGGTGCGGTCGGCAGTTGGGCCTCGCCGGACGTACCCGGGGGCGAGTCGAGATCAGCCGGCAATTCAGCAGGCGGCGACGATTCGATCGTTGGCGCCGGCGCGGCATCGCCGGCTTCCTCCGCCGGCTGGCCGGCACATCCGGCCGCTATCAAAAAAGCCACGCCCAGAAGCACGCCTGTCCAGCCCGTCGCTCTCATCAGTATTCTCCCTGGTCGTTGAGTCATCTTGGGATCTTCGGCCGCCGCATCAGACAGGACCACCCGCGATAGCCCTGCTCGCGCCGTGGGCTCTCGAACCGGAACGACCGCAAGTGGACGAACTCGAACACCCGCCCCAGCTCATCGCGAACCTGTTGGTTGGTCACCCTGGGCGGTCCGCCGGCTGCCCGTTCCGCGCTGCTGCCCACCAGGGCCAGATAGTACGACCCCGGCCGCGTCACCCGCCAGAGCATGTCCAAAAACCGCGAAAGGTCCGTCCGGCGGATGAAATGGTAGAAGCCCGCATCGTACACCAGATCGAACTGCCCGGCCGTCGCGGCAAACTCGAACACATCGGCCAGCACGAATCGGGCGACCACGTCTTGTTGCTCCGCCCGAACCCGGGCACGCTCCATGGCCAGCGGCGACGAATCGACCGCCGTGACCTCGAACCCCAGCGTTGCCAGATAGACGGCGTCGGCACCGGTTCCGCAGCCGACTTCCAGCGTCCGCCCCGGCGGGATCAGTCCCTGGTCAAGCACGCGGACCAGCTCTTTGGCGGGGTGGCCTGTTTCCCACGGAGGGGTTCCCTGGCGATACAGGGCATCCCAATCGGGAACTTCAGCCGTTCTGGGCTCCGGCGACAAACGCATGCGAATCTCCGTCCACGGCACAGACGATACCACCAGTCTGTGCTTTTCAGGCGGAGTTTGCAAGGGGGGGGCAGCCCCTAACTCGACTCTCATCCCCTCTTCAACGCTGCGCTGTTTCCCTCGCCGTCTGGACCGCCGGCAACAGCAAGGCGACCAGGGTCCCGAGGATCGCGATCACGACCAACAGTTCGACCAGCGCAAGGCTGCTGCGCGCCCTTCCCCTTTGATCGTGTACGCCGCAAGTCGTCCTTTTCCGAGGCTACGGAAGCGGGACGTCCTTGAGCCTCCACTTGCCGTCGACCTTCACCGCGTTCCACTTGGTCTGGCCCACCTCCGTGTACTCATCGACGGCGTTGGGGTTCTCCGAGGGCTTCCACATCTTGACGGTCAGCGTGGCCGAGTCGCCGGAGATTTCCGGCTCGCCCTCCAGGCTGAACACGACCGGCGTGATGTACTTCGCCAGATCGGCGCCCGTGGGAGCCGCCCCTTCGGTGAACAATCCCTCGGCCCTTGCCCCGCCGTCCCGCAGAGCGCCCGACACGTTGGAAACGAGGCCTTTGAGCAATGCGGCCTCCGGTTGGACCACGCTGGTCGGGTCCACGGCCTTCCCGCCGCAGCCGGCAAACGCCGCCAGCAATCCAAGCACGGCTACGGGGCCGACCAAGAACAGACGGCCCCTATCAAGAAATCGTCGGTGCATCCTGTCAACTCCTTCTCGACAATGAAACAGATCGATTGCTGGGCAACCGGCAAACAGCCCCTTACTCGACTTGCATTCCCTCTTCGACGTTCCCCGGCTCTCGGTTGGTGGCCAGGTCCGCGGCACGCCCCCTTCGCGTGGACAGGGCCCGCCAGACGGCCAGGTTGATCTTGTTCGGGAAGAAGTGGACCGACCCGTCGGCCATGCAGGCGTTGACCCCGCTGCCGTGGCCGCTGCGGGCCGCTGCCCACCTGTTGCAGCCCGTGCTGCCGGAACTGACTTGGTTCTGGACACAGACCAGCGGATCGCCTGCCGGGATCCCGCTGAAGCAGGCCCCGATGTGGTCGAGGTAGTCGTTCTGGTTCGTCAGATCGCCGATCAGGGGGTTCCTGGTAACCTGCGGCTCCGCGTTGGGCGGCGTCTTGGTGCTGAAGATCGAACCACCCATAAAGTACGAGATCCAGGCGCCTCGCCCGTCGCGCCAGTCGTCGTACCCGATCACTTCGCTGACGGCAATCGTCTTGGAAGTGCCGTCGGGGAAATCCTTGTCGAGCTTCTTGCCGTGTTTGTTGCCCATCTTGAACGGGCCCTGGCCGCCGCTCTGGCTGGTATACGGCTGGTTGTTCCTGGAGATCAGCGTGATGAACTCCACGGCGAACGCCCCTTGCCTTTCGTAGGGGTGGTCGACATAGCTGCCTCTGGGCAGCTCGTGGCAGGTCACGTAGTCGCCCGAGCCGTAGCAGGCCGCATAGTTGCCCTTCGCCAGATGGTCGAGCAGCCAGATGGTGCCCGGGTCGGTGTGCCCCAGGCGCTGGTCTCCCGGCCCGTCGTAATTGACCATATCGATGGACATCGCGGGGCTGCTGGGGCAGATGAAGCAGTTTGGCGTCCAACACCCCAACCCCAGGCCTTCGTCCTGCACGTTCCCGTTGATCAGCGGGTAGCGCTCCCCATCATCGGCGACATGGTACTCTCGCTCGGCGACTTCCTGGACGCCGCGGTACAGGTAGTTCTCCTCCAAGGCGCCGAGGATGTTGCAGGCCCAGTTGGGCCCCACCACGACGTTGCTGCTGCCGCCGTTTTCACAAAGCGTGTTCTCCCCACTGAACCAGGGCGCCCCCGGCGGGAAGCAACCAAACGTGCTGTGGTGGTTCTGCAGCGCCAAGCCGATCTGCTTCAGGTTGTTCGCACAGGCGGCACGCCGCCCAGATTCCCGGGCCGCTTGGATTGCCGGCAACAGCAAGGCGACCAGGATGCCGATGATGGCAATGACCACCAGCAGCTCGACCAGCGTAAAGCCGAATCGCCGGCCACGACTCTTAGATTGCAGACGAGTTCCTAAAGCGTGCACGACATGCCCTCCTGATCAGAAAAAAGGGGAGACTTGAAGACTACTGGACAAAACTGAACTTCGCTCGAGCGATCGCTGTATGTCAAGGACCGTTCCGAGAAGACAGACTTTATGATAGCCGAAATCGGCTGACGATGGAAGCCCCTGGAGGCAGCACCCATCGGCCTTTTCCGAAAATGTCCACACCTCCTCCGTGGTTCCGTCGGATAAAATCAGGCTGAATAAACAAAATGGGAAGACTGGCGAAGCAGCGCATCTGGGGCCGGGCTGGAGCTAACCCATTTACGCGGGACGATGCCATTCCGGGGAGTGTGCCTGCGCGCCGTCCCGGCGGCTGTTTGACCTTTTTCGCCGATCCCCCTTTTCGCCGGCAACCTAGGATTTATAATAACGGGTCTGGTTACCCGTAGCCGAAGACCGCGTAGGTGCAGCCAAGCCATGCCGAAACAGAAGACTCACAAGGGAACGAAGAAGCGCTTCCGTTTGACCGCCAAGGGGAAAGTGCGGCACCGCCAGAGCGGTACCAGCCATTTGGCCGCACGAATGAGCCACAAGCGAAAGCGCAACCTCCGTGGAACTGCGTCGGTCGAAGAGCTCGAAGCCAAGCGGATCCGTCGGGCATTGGCCGGAAACAGCTACTGAGTGGCCTTGTTTGATCCCGGCAATTCTCTGCCGCTGGATCAAGGGCCAGACCCACGAGAGCCTTACGCGCGACGGCTCCGGAAAATGGCGGGACGGGCAGGATAACGCTCCCCCACAGAGGGGAGGGCCTTGATTCCGCTTCAATCGTGAAGGACTTCCCATGCGTACCACAAAAGGTTCGGCCCGAAATCGGGCGAAAAATCGCCTCTATCGCAAGGCCAAGGGATATCACGGCGGGCGCGGGCGACTGTTGAGAACGGTCAAGGAAACGCTGCTGCGGGCCGGGCAATACGCCTATCGCGACCGCCGCGCCCGACGACGCGACTTCCGACGGCTCTGGATTATCCGCATCAACGCGGCGGTCCGCGAGCGGGGGCTCCGCTACAGCGAGTTCATCTACGGCCTGAGCCGGGCCCACGTCGAGCTCGATCGCAAGATGCTGGCCGAGATGGCCGTGAGCGATCCGGGGGCCTTCGACCAGGTTGTCGAGCTGGCCAGGGCGTCGTTGCCGGCCGCAGCATCGCCGTAGCGGCCAGGCCCGATCCGGCCCGCCCAGCGCCGGCGCCTCGTGCCGATCCGTTGCGAACCTCGGCCCGCATCCGCCGGTCCTGAGTTCGACGCAACGTTGCCGCGAAATGGTAGCTGAAGTCGCAAGACTTCGGATTTGGGACGTACGGTTCGTCACTGGCCACTTATACTCTGTTGCCGCCCCATGCCCCTGCCTGAATTCCTCGCCGAACTCGACGCGTTGGCCCAGCAAGCGGTGGCGGCCTTCGAGGCGGCCGGCGACGCCGAGGCGCTGGAGGCCGCTCGGGTCCAGTTCCTCGGCGCCAAGAGCGGGCAGCTCAAGGCCGTCCAGAAGGGGCTCGGCAAGATCGGCAAGGCGGACAAGCCGGCCGCCGGCAAGCAGTTCAACGAGACGAAGAAACGGATCGAGGCCGCCCAGGCCGCTGCCGTCGAGCGGCTCGCCCGCGGCGCCGGACCCTCGGAAGAAACCACGGGCTTCGACCCCACGGTGCCGGGTATTCGGCCGCGGCTGGGCCGTTTACACCCGATCACGCAAACGATCGAGGAGCTCAAGGACATCATGGGCCGGTTGGGATTCTCCGTGGCCGAAGGGCCGGAAGTGGAGGACCAGTGGCACAACTTCGAGGCGTTGAACATCCCGGCCGCCCACCCCGCCCGCGACCCCTTGGACAATTTCTACCTGGCCACGGCCGAGAAGACGGCCGCCGTGCCGAGTCGGAAGGCGTGGTTGTTGCGGAGCCAGACGAGCACGGTGCAGATTCGGGTGATGGAGCAGACCAGCCCGCCGGTCCGGATCATCTCCCTGGGACGCGTCTACCGTCCGGACACGGCCGACGCCACGCACTACCCGATGTTCCATCAGATCGAAGGCCTGTTGGTCGACCATCACGTGACCATGGCCGACTTGAAGAGCGTGTTGCGGCTGTTCGCCCGCAGCTTCTTCGAGGACGACGTCCACATCCGCTTCCGCCCCTCCTTCTTCCCGTTCACCGAGCCGAGCGTCGAGGTGGACATGAGTTGGCAGGGCGGCTGGATCGAGATCGCCGGGGCCGGCATGGTGGATCCCGACGTCTTGCGGGCGGTGGGCTACGATCCGGAGCAGGTAACCGGCTTCGCCTTCGGCGTGGGCATCGAGCGGATCTGCATGGGCCGCCACGGCATTGACGACATCCGCGAGTTCTACAAAAACGACGTGAGGTTCTTGCGGCAGTTTTGAAGAGGACCCCGTAGCCCCTTGCTCTCTAAGAGTGCCTAACTTGTTTGTTCACAGGCCCCCACGATGATCGTCTCCTGGAACTGGCTGAAACAGTACGTGCCGTTGACCATGCCGGTCGAGGAGCTGCAACGGCGGCTGATGATGGCAGGCCTGAACCACGAGGGCACCGAAGAGGTCGGCGGCGACCTGGCAATCGATCTCGAGGTGACCAGCAACCGGCCCGACTGCCTGGGCCACCTCGGCATCGCCCGCGAGGTCTCCGTGCTCTGGGGCTCGACGCTGACGATTCCCCCGGCCCAGCCGCCCGAGGGCAAAACGCCCGTCGACGAGCTGGTCAAGGTGCGGGTCGATTGCCCCGACCTTTGCTACCGCTACACGGCCCGGGTGATCCGCGGCGTGAAGATCGGCCCCAGCCCGTCGTGGATGGTCCGACGGCTGGACACGCTGGGCATCACCGCGGTCAACAACGTGGTGGATATCAGCAACTACGTGCTGATGGAGTGTGGCCAGCCGTTGCACACCTTCGACTTCGCCCGGCTGGGGGGCCGCGAAATCATCGTCCGCCGTCCGCAGCCGGGCGAGGCGATCGAGGCCATCGACCACAAGACCTACCCCTTGGGGCCCGACACCTGCGTGATCGCCGACGCCCGCGACCCCGTGGCCATCGGCGGCGTGATGGGCGGCGCCCAAACGGAAATCTCCGAGAAGACCACCGACGTGCTGATCGAGGCCGCCGATTTCGACCCGATCTCGATCCGCAACACGGCCCGCACGCTCAACCTCCACAGCGATTCGTCCTATCGCTTCGAGCGTCGCGTCGACACCGAGAACCTCGACTGGGCCAGCCGGCGCTGTTGCGAGTTGATTCTCGAGCTGGCCGGGGGTGAGCTGGCCGCGGGCGTGGTCGACGTCGGATCGTCGGCTGCCCGGCGGGAGCCGATCGTGTTGCGCCTGGCGCAACTGAAGCGAGTCCTCGGCATCGAGGTACCGCCGCAGCGGGTCCGCGAGATCCTGGTCGCCTTGGGCAACGAGGAGATCCGGCAGGACCGCGAGACGATTGAGGTCCGCCCGCCCAGTTGGCGGCGCGATCTGGGCCGGGAGATCGACCTGGTCGAAGAGGTCGCGCGGATCCACGGCTACGACGAGATCCCCGAGGACGTGGGCGTGCCGATGGTTCCTTCGGCCCGGCGGCGGGAAGATCGCGTGGTGGAAAAGGCCCGGCAGGTACTCACGGCGGTCGGGTTCGACGAAGCCGTGACGTCGAGCATGGTCGAAGAGCGGATGGCGGGCGTCTTCAGCCCGTGGACCGACGCGGCGCCCTTGCGGAGCCTGACGGCGGCGCTGCGCGGGGCCGATCGGTTGCGGACCAGCCTGGTGCCCAGCCTGCTTATGGCCCGGCGCGCCAACGAAGCGCTGGCCAACGTCGAGATCGAGTTGTTCGAGATTGCCCGGGTGTATTTGCCCCGCAAGAAGCTGCCCGACGAGCAGCCGATGCTCTGCCTGACCAGCGGCCGCGACTACCTGGCGGTCCGCGGCGTGATCGAAGGGGTCGTGGCGTCGCTGTGCCCGGCCGTGCGGCTGGAGGCCACCGACGGGGGCCTGGAACTGCTCGATCCGGCCCAGTCGTGCAAGCTGCTGCTCGACGGCGAGCTGCTCGGCTACGTCGGCCGGCTGACCGACGCGGGTCTGGGGCAATTCGAGCTCCGCGCGCCGGCCACCGTGGCCGAGGTGAAACTGTCGCTGCTGTTCCGGGCGGCCCAGCTTGTTCCGCGTCACGTACCGCAGCCGCCCTACCCGGCCCTCACCCGCGATCTGAACCTGGTCGTCGACGAGGCGATTCGCTTTGCCGACGTGGCCGCCACGGTGCAGGCCAACTGCGGCAAGTTCTTCGAGGACTTGGCGTACATCGACACCTATCGCGACCCGCAGCGACTCGGTCCGGGCAAGAAGAGCCTTTTGCTGAGCATCACGCTGCGCTCGAAGGACGGCACGATGACCAACCAACAGGCCGACGAGCTTCGCGACCAGATCGTGGCCGCCTGTGGTGCGCAGCACGGGGCCGAGCTCCGCTGAGCCGCCCGGTCGCGATCCTTTGCACGGCAAGCGTCAGCGCCCCCCCGTTGCCAACTCGCCCCCACTCGCACCGGGCCGGCCGTCGTCGGGAAATTGACCGACCCAGCACACCGGCCGTCATGTCCCCACTTGCGGCGGGTATGCTTCGGGAAGTAGAATCGGGGCATGGTCCGGGACCATCGCAATCCGGGGCCATCGAAAACGGTGCTGCACCCATGCGATGCGAGTAGGAAACAGCAGATAAGGGAGGGGGATCGGATGAAGACGTGGGCGAGACTGTCGATGATCGTGTTGTTGGGGACCTCTGGGACAACGGGCCTGGGTGGCGACGGTCTCCCGCCGATCCGGCAAGTGGAGATCCGGCCCGGTCGGGCCTTCGAGGTCAATGGCCGGCCCTTCTTCCCCTTGATGGCCTGGCTGCAGGATGCGAAGAACTTCCCGTTGGTCGAGCAGTGCGGAATGAACACCGTGGCCGGCTATCATCCCGGGTCGAGCGACACCAAGAGCGTCGGCGAGTATCTCACGCTGGTCGAACAGGCGGGATTCTATGGCGTGATGCCTTACGATCCGGCATTGAAGGACCGCCACAGTCTGCTCGGCTACATCCACGACGACGAGCCCGACATGCCTCGACAGGTGAGCGACGCCGAGGTCGTGCCGGCGAAGCACCTGCGTCCGAACCCCAGCACACCGCTGTGGCGGATCGTCGACGGCGTGTGGCACAGTTGGTCGGTGCTGGATCCGCTGGAAGGGGCTTCGGTGACGATCCGTCCGAAACAACCCGTGACGATCGAAACCGTCGGCGTTTGGGTAACGGCGTCCGAGGGCCTGGCCGTGGCCAAGGAAGTCTCCCTTGCCGCCGACGGACAGGAGATTCTCAAAGCGACTCTGGAGGCAAAGCGGGAGGAGCAGAAGTTCTCGCTCTCGAAACCGGCGACGCTAGCGAGCCTGACGATCACGGTCGAGTCGACGCACCCCGGGCAACACGTTTGGGGGTCGATCGGCGAAATCGCCGGCTACGACGCGGCGGGGAAGAACGTGCTTTGCTCGCCGCCACGCTACGAGCCGCGGACGACGCCGGAGGAAACGCTTCGCAAGTACCGGGCGATGAAGGCCGCCGCCCCCTTGCGGCCCGTGTTCATGACGCTCACGGGATACTTCCATCCCCGGTTTGGGAAGTGGTCTGAAGCGCAGCGCGATCATCTGTACCCCGCGTACCTCCGCGCCACGGACGTGGTCGGCTACGACATCTACCCCATCTATGGCTGGAACAAGCCCGAGTGGCTCTACCTCGTCCACGATGCCACGGAGCAACTCGTCGGCATGGCGAAGGACCGGCCGGTTTACGCCTGGATCGAAACCAGCAAGGGCGGACAGTGGACCGGTCCGCTGGAGCGTCAGCAAGACGTCACGCCGGCCCACATCCGCGCGGAGGTCTGGATGGCCGTTTGTCGGGGGGCCACCGCCATCGGCTACTTCACGCACGTTTGGAAACCGTCGTACCACCAGTTCGGCGTGCCGGAGCAGAACCGCGCGGCCCTGCGGGAGATCAACGGGCAAATCACGCGCCTGGCGCCCGCCATTCTCGGGGAGTTGCCCGGGCAACCGATCCGCATCGCCTCGCCAGACGACGTCAAGCTGGACGCGTTGGCCCGCCGGCACGAGGGCAAGCTCTACGTCTTCGCGGTCAACTACGACGAGCGGGCACGGCCGACCGCCGCCACGATCGAGTTGCCCGGCCTGGCGGCGGGCACACCGATCGACGTGCTCGACGAGTCCCGGGCGATCCGGTCCGCCGCCGGTCGCTGGACGGACTCCTTCGAGCCCCTGGCCGTGCACATCTATTGCGTTGAATTCCCCGACTGAACGGCGTCCGCGCATCACTCTGCCGGACTCTGCTCCTGATATCCCTTGCCGGTCTTCTGCCCGATCAGCCGTTGGGCGTGAGCGCTAGCCGCCGCGGGTGTTTCGAACGTCTTGACCCGAGTCTGGCCTTGGGCGCCGATCCGGCCAAACCGCACGGTAACTTTCTTGCCGTCGACGGCCACCTCCCAGAACTTGCGGGACTTGTCGGCGACCAATTCGAAATAGCGTTTCGACGTCTCTTCGGCAATCGCGCGCCCGGCCGGCCGCTTCTTCGCTGCCCGGTCGGGCGCGAGCTTCCCCAGCACCTGGATCTGCTGCAGGATGTTCGCATCTCGACGGTCGACGCGCTGGCTTCGGCGCTTCTTGGCAACCGCTCTTGCGGCCCGTATACTCTGGGCTTGCACGTTGCGCCCGAGCAGGATACGCAAGCCAGGAATCATGCAGGGTTTGCGGCGAGTTCACAGGCTTGAACTGAGGGTGAGGAAATGCCCGTTCTGAACTTCAAGGGAAAGACCGCGATTGAGACGTACCACCACACGGTGCCGCATCACACGCTGGAGTTCTCTAAGAAGCTGTCTTGTCTGCCCAAGGGTGAAGAACCATCGCTTGATGGGAACCTGATTATTGAGGGCGACAACCTGCTTGCCCTAAAATCACTATTGCCAACCCACGCGGGCAAGGTGAATTGTGTCTACATCGACCCGCCGTACAACACGGGTGACGAGAAATGGATTTATAACGACAACCTGACCCAGCCGCAATTCAAGGAATGGATAGGCCAGACGGTCGGGAAGGAAGGCGAAGACGCATGTCGCCACGATAAGTGGTGCTGCATGATGTACCCTCGTTTGATGCTGCTCAAAGAGTTCCTGACGGAAGACGGCATCATCTTTGTCTCAATCGACGACATCGAGGTTCGGCATTTGCTGCTCTTGATGGACGAAGTGTTTGGCGAAGAAAACCGGTTTCATATCTTCGTCTGGAAAAAGAGCTACGGCGGCGGGTCTAAGTCGCGGTATGCAGTTGGGCTTCACGAATACGTGTTAGTACTACAGCGCTAGGTTGCTATTGCCTTATTTGGGGAAATTGGTGAATCTGTTGGGTGTCCCGATCCTCTGGAGGTGCTGG
>JAFGRD010000105.1 GCA_016935315.1 Pirellulales bacterium | reverse complement strand
TCCGAAAATGGGTGATCGCCTCGTCGACCTGTCCGCGGCGGCCCAAGGCGACGCCGAGGTTAATGTGGGCTTGGGTGTCGTCGGGCGTGATTTCCAGGGCCTTCCGATAATGGGCGATCGCCTTGGGAAGTTCGCCCGTCCGCGACAGGCTCACCCCAAGATTGAAATGTGCCTTCGCGAGTTCTCCCTTGGCACCGAAACGCTGTTGCGAGGGGTCCTTCGCCTCGCCAAGGAGGGCCACGATCTTTGCGCAGTGTTCTACGGCATCGGCCGGCCGCCCCTCGTCCATCGCAATTCTGGCCAGCAGTTCACGAGGCAAGATGAGTTCGGGACGACTCGCGACGATTTCCAGCAATGCCTTCTCGCACTCTTCGTTGCTGTGGGCATAGAACAACCGGCCCTTCGTCCGACAGAGACGCATATACGTCGGGAGGAAGTCCTTGGGGTCTTCCCGCGTGATGTCCACCGCGGAAGTCGCCAGCGACACGCCTCCGCTGAGGTAGCCGAGAGACTCGAGCCGCTCTACGGTCTCAGGGTCCACGGTCGATGGGCCGCGTTGCAGAGCGGCTGTTTCCAGCTTCTCGAGCATCGCCTCCAGGCGGCCGCGGAGTCGTTGGGCCACGTGCGGCTGCTTGCCAACGACGTTCGCCCGTTCGCCAGGATCTTCTGTCAGGTCGTACAGTTCCGCGCGGGGCGCCAGGATGTACTTCCAAGGACCTTCAATGATGCTGTGCAGCGGACTGCAGCCAAACGTCCCGGCATACAGGGACTCGCCGTAAATCGCTCGCTGCCCGTCCGGCACGGGCCCGCCTTCCAAAGCAGCGCGGAGGCTCATACCCTCCACCTTCCCATGTGCTTTCAACCCGAGCAGGTCCAGCACGGTGGGCACGATATCCACGAGGCTGACGTTTCCCTCCACCTGGACGCCTTTGCGGTAGTGGGGCATGCGGATGACCAGCGGAACGTGGAGCGTGCATTGATAGACGAAGAAGCCGTGGTCGGCCTCACCATGTTCGCCCAGGCTTTCGCCGTGGTCCGCCGTGATGATCACCAGCGTGTTGTCGTAGGCTCCCAGCACGCGGAGCCGATCCAGCACTCGGCCGATGCAATGGTCCACATACGCGATTTCCCCGGCGTAGGGGTCATCGGCATACGGGGATGTATGGGGTGGGTGTGGCTCGTAGGGGAGGTGCGGATCGAAATAATGGAGGAAGAGAAAGAAAGGCCGCGTGGCGTGGTCATCCAGCCAAGCCAGGGCCGGGCGGTTGACTTTCTCGCCTGCGCGATGGCTGAAAATGACTTTATTCTCGTCCTCGGCAAAGCGGCCATCGAAAGTGTCGAAGCCTTGATTCAGCCCAAACCGGGAATCCAGGGGGAACGCGCCGACGAAAGCGGCCGTCTGATAGCCGGCCTCGCGCAGGATTTCCGCCAGCGTGACGTTGGAATCGGCCAGACGATCGTAAGTGTTCAAGCGAACTCCATGCGTGGGCGGATACACCCCCGTGAGCATCGAACTGTGCGCCGGCGTCGTGAGGGGGACGGGCGAGATTGCCGTTTTGAACATCGCCCCGTCGTGGGCCACGGCATCGACGTTGGGCGTCGTCGGCCGCTTGTAGCCGTAACAGCTCAGGTGATCCGCGCGGCAGGTGTCGATGCTCACCAGCAGTACGTTAGGGCCGGCATCGTTGTGGGCCGGTGGGCCGGCGGCTTCGGCCGCGCGATTGCCCTGCTCGCCAGCTTCCGAGCTGCCGTGGCGGCAGAGCAAATGCCACCCGGCCCAGGCAGCAACGACGGCGACCGTCAGCAAGGCGACGAGCCCCGCTCGCCAACCGGCCGAAAACCGGCGCGACCTTTGCATATCCTGAGTTGCGATCTGCGCCCCTGAGACAGACGTGCGCTCGTGAGTACGAACCCGATGTCTTTGCTTCCTTTTGCGTGACACGGTTCGTCATTCTCGAGGCAGAGGGATTGCACTTGGATGATCAAATCCATTTTAGGGTCGCTCAGACCCGGTGTCAAACGACAGGTGCCTTTGCTGCGTCAGGGGGCACATGTCTTCGCGAGTTGGCTGGGAGTCAACGCCCCTGGGGGCAGCCAGCCGGGCGGAAGAACAGACCGGCGTCCTGCGGGGCCATCGGCTCAAATCCCGCCACGTCGACCACCAAGGCGAGACGCGACAGCGCTTCTTTCGCCAGGTGGCGCAGCCAACCAGCGCAGAGGACGGCACAGCTCGTCTCGCAAGCTGGCCGCTGCCATCCGCGGTCTTCGACATCGCGGATATCGGTATGCTGAAGCATAAGCTACGTAACTGCGGCCGCCGGCCGCTACACCTTCCAGCCCTCGCGGAACTCGGGGAAGATGTAGTCGTCGGCCTTGGGGTTGCCTGAGGCCTTCAACTGTTGGGCGTCCCAGTCGAATCCGCCGCCGGCGCGGAAGGCCGTGTTGGCCAACAGCACCGCTTCGGCCAGCGGGCCGGTGTAGTCGACCAAATCGCAGCTCGAACGCGGGCCGCCCTTGCAGGCGTTGATCCATTCGCGGTGGAAGCCGGGCGAGGCGGGAATCGTCTCCTCCGGCTGGTCGGGCCGCGAGCCGTCGGATAGCCTGGCCTGGTAGCCGTTGAAGCCGGCGGTGATCGTTCCCTTCTCGCCGACGAAAAGCGTGTTGCCGCCGCCGTCGGCGCCGTATTCCTTGAAGACGGCCTCGGACGAGGTCGTATGCCACCAGTGCAGCACCAGTTCGCCGTGGCCCTGCTCGGCCGGGAACTCCAGGCGGGTCTTCATGCTTTTGGGCGTTCGCTGGGGATCGACGTCGGCCGGCGCGGGGACCTCGTCGAGATCGACCCGCCGGGGATACTTCAGCTTCAGCGCCCAAAACGGAATGTCGAGGATATGGCAGCCCCAGTTGCCCGTCTCCGCCGTGCCGAAGTCCCACCAGAATCGCCAGTCGTAGGGGCAATAGGCCGGGCTGTAGGGACGTTCCTTCGCGGGCCCCAGCCAAAGGTCCCAGTGCAGATGCGGCGGCACGGGCGGGAATTCGGTGGGCATCGCCGGCATGCCGCGGTTGCCGCCGATGAAGCAGTAGACCTCCTTGATCGGGCCGACCACGCCGGCGCGAACGGCCTCGACGGTGCGGCGCATCCCGCCGTTGGCGTGGCGCTGGTTGCCCAACTGCGTGGCCACGTTCATTTTCTTGGCGATCTTGGTCAGCTCGCGACATTCCCAGGCGGAATGGGCCAGCGGCTTTTCGCAGTAGCAGTGTTTGCCCATCAGCATCGCCCGGCGGGCCGGATGGAAGTGAGTATGGTCGGGCGTGCTGACGGCGACGGCGTCGATCGTCTTGTCCATCTCGTCGAGCATCTTGCGGAAGTCGTGGTACTTCTTGGCCTTTTCGAACTTCTGGAAGTTCTTGGCAGCCCGCTGCTCGTCGACGTCGCACAGCGCGACGATGTTTTCGCCGGCAAGGCCGCCGACATTCGCGCTGCCGCGGCCGCCGACGCCGATGCAGGCGACGTTGAGCTTCTCGTTGGGCGAGGCGGCCGACGCCTTGGGCCCGACGCCGAGCCAGAAGCCGGCCCCGACGGCCGCCGTGGTCTTGAGCATATCGCGACGATTCGGATGGCGCATGGGTAAGTCTCCCTGGGTTGATGGCGGACGTGGAGGTTGCCGCAATTATAACGCACGCGGCCGGCCGTTTCCAGCAGGGGTTTCATTGACGCTTGCACACGCAATGCGCGAGGGCGACCAACCGGAGCCCGACCTGTCCGGCCTCCCGTTGGTCGTCCTGGATCATTCACAATGCAGACATCCATAATCTCCCAAGGTGGGCCCCGACCGCTTGTGCGGCGGTCCGGCGGCGCCCATAATACGAGACGGGCAAGAACCCGAACTACCCTTCGATTCCACGAGGTTGTAGATGACTTCCGGCACCGCCCCTTCGACCGGCCCGACGGCCGACGACCAGCGTGTGTTGTCGATCGATGCCCTCCGCGGCTTCGACATGTTGTGGATTATCGGCGGCCACGGCGTGGCCTTCGCGCTGCTGGCCCTGGTGTTCGATCCGATTCCCGAGTCGATCGCGTATCAGTTGTACCATCCCGATTGGATCGGCTTTTCGGCCTGGGACATGATCATGCCGTTGTTTCTGTTCATCGTGGGGGCGGCCATGCCGTTTTCGTTCGCCAAGCGGCGGGCGCGAGGGCAGACCACGCCGCAACTCTATCGCAAGATCATCGTGCGAACGATCGTGCTCTTCGTGCTGGGAATGGTTGCCCAGGGGAATCTGCTCGATTGGGACCCGGCCACGCTGCACATCTTCAGCAACACGCTGCAGGCGATCGCCGTGGGCTACCTGTTCGCGGCGATCATGCTGCTGCACCTGCCGGTGATCACGCAGGTCTTGGCCACGGCCGCGTTGCTGGTCGGCTTCTGGGTCGTGCTAATGCGCGTGCCCATTCCCGGCTGCGAGCCGGGCATCCTCGAACCGCAGCAGAACCTGGCGCTGTACATCGATCGGACCATCTTCGGGCGGTTCGAGGACGGCACCACGTACACCTGGGTGCTCAGCGGCATGGGGTTCGTGGCCACGGTGATGCTGGGCGTGTTCGCCGGGCAGTTGCTGCGCTCGAAATGGTCGCCGTGGATGAAGGTGTTTTGGTTGACGCTGCTGGGGGCGGGATGCCTGGGGCTCGGGTGGCTGTGGCAGCAGTGGCTGCCGATCATCAAGCACCTTTGGACCAGCTCCATGGTGCTTTGGGCGGGCGGGTTCAGCTACCTGCTCTTGGCGCTGTTCTACGCGGTGATCGACGTGATCGGCTGGCGCCGCTGGGCGTTCCCGTTTATCGTCATCGGCGCCAACGCGATCGCCGTCTACATGGCCACGCACCTGGTCAACTTCCGCCACGTCAGCGATCCCGTGGTCGGTGGGTTGGCACGGCACCTCGGCGCCTACGGCGAGCCACTGCAGGAGGTTGCGGCGCTGGCGGTGATCTGGCTGATTCTCTGGTACATGTATCGCAAGCGGACGTTCCTGCGGGTGTAGGGGTGCAGCGCGGGCGCGGGCCGGCGGACCACGCTGCGGCGTCGCTGCTCAATCCGCCGCGCGCTGCCATGGCGGCAAGTGCGTTTCCGCTTCTTGCCCGTAGACGGCCGAGCACTGAATCCCCGTGCCGTTGGTGGTATGGAAGATGCGGCCGTTGGAGACCAGCCCTCCCAGACAAACCAGCAGATCGACCGGCGGGCCGCAGGAGACGAGCTTGACGTTTTGGGGGTCGGACAGGTCGAACATGTCGAGGTTCGGCCCCAGCAGATAAGGCTCCGACAGGGTGAACCGCGTGCAGCGATAGCCCTTGGTGAGCTGGTCCGAGAGGATCTTGCCCGTGTCTTTGTCGAGCAGGAACCCGTTGTAGTATTGGGAGTGGGTGAAGAGGAACCGCTCGCCGACGGTCACCACGTGAATGGCCCGGCTGAGCGGCTCGGACTTCCAGATCAACGAGCCGTCTCGGGCGTCCAAGCACCAGACGCGGTTGGTCTTTTCCTCGACGGGATTGTAGCCTCCCAGGTAGAGCCGGCCGTTCTTGCCGGCTACCGTGCAGCCGGCGTGTACGCAGTAGTCGGTGGTGGTCCACAAGAGGCGACCGGTTGCGGGCTGGATGGCGGCGGTAACGCCCAAGGGCCCCTTGCCGCCAAAGTAGCAGGAGTAGTAGAGCGTCCCGTCCATCAGGCACATGCCGGCGTCGTCGCCGCCGGCCCCGAACTCGGAGAAGTCCCTTGTCCAGACTTCCTTCCCGCTGCCGACGTCGTAGGCCCGCACCAGCGGCTTATGGTCTTTCGGGAAGCCGAACGTGCTCTGGTGCTCGAACAGCCACTGCTTGGCCGGCACCTTGGCCGAACTGAAAGGGTAGACGACCAGGTTCTCATAGGGGATCGGCGGCAATTGACGATTCCAGCTCGGCGTGCCCGAAAAAGGAGCCTCCCACAGCAGCTCGCCCGTGGCCGCGTCGAAACAACGGAGACGGCTCTTTTCCAGGCCGGCCTGCGGCACAAACAGACGTCCCTGATGAAACAGCGGCGAGGTGAACGAGACATGGACGCCCGGGTAGTAACGGCGCCACAGCAGTCGCCCGGTTTCCTGCTCGACGGCGAAGATCTGGCCCTCGGCCGTGTGCGTATACACCCGCCCGTCGCCGCAAACCGAGAAGTGCTTGCAGGTGCCTTCGAACCGGCGAATCCATTTCAATTTCAGCGGCGGCCGGAGCTGCTGGTCGTTGGCGTTCGTGTTCGACAGGTTCCCGAAGCTGGTAAACCAGTCGTACTGCGCGCCGGTCCGCCGGCTGCTCAACGGGCTGCGGATTTGCGCCAGGCCGAGGTCTTTGGCAGGCGGCGGTGTCGAGCCGTCCGGCCCCAAGGCGTAGAGATAGCCGTCGTCGCAGCCGAAATAGACCCGGCCGTCGCAAACCGCGACCGGAGCGGTGATCGCCTTGCCGAAAGCGGTCTGATAATGCCACGGCTTGCCCTTGCCGGAGAGCGGCACCACGTGGAGCCGGCCGTCCAGCCCGCCGAACACGGCCGAATCTCCCAGGAGGATGGCCGAGGCGACCGACGGCGAACCGCCCAGCGCCGTCGTCGTGCCGTCGGGCGCGTGCTTGCAGAATCCGAACGTTTCTTCCGGGCGGCATCGATAGACGTCGCCGCCGCGGAGGCTCACGGAGCAGAAGCTCAAGGATTCCGGGCCGGCGTAGCTGGTCGTCGTGCCGACCACCGACTGCACGTCCAGCTTGTCGTCGACGCGCCGCAGGATCTCGACGCTGCCGTTGTTGTCGCGCCGGTGCCATTGACGATAGACCTCGCCTTCCTCACCCAGACTCAATCCCAGCGTGACGGGCGATTCCCGCGTGCTGTAGTAGGTGCTCCGGCAGACGGCCCGGTCGCCCTCGTCCTCCAGCCAAATCACGGTGCCGCCGCAAGGAACCACCAGCGTCTTGCCCGCCAGGGCGGGGCTGCGCGTGCAGCAGAAGTGATCGCGCCGATTGCCGGGCCATCCGGACTGGCCGCGGGCGCGAAACCAATCAGCCGGGCTCCAGCGGTCGCCCGCGAAGCCGATTTTCTCCCGGACCATGTCCCAGGTCCAGCAGAGGGTGCCGTCGGGTTTCAGGGCATGGACTCGGGAGCCGAGCGTGGCGAAGTAGACGCGGCCGTTTCCGACCACCGGTGCACTGAAGATCGGCTCGCCGCAGTCGATCGTCCGGACCACGTCGCCGTTGGCCGCGTCCAGCACGTAGTAGTGCCCGGCCATCGTTCCCACGTGCAGATAGCCGTCGGCGATCGCCGGCGACGCGACGTTGTTGCAGTTTGCCTTGCCGCCAGCCGTCTCGAATCGCCAAAGCCGCTGCAGCGTGCGGGCGTCCAGGGCGTGGACGACGCCGGAGCCGTCGAGGGCATAAACCCGGCCGCCGGCCAACACCGGCGACGTGAAGACGGCATCGGTCAACGGCGCCGCGGCGAGCAATCCCAGCGGCGTGCTGACGCTCCGCTGCGGCAGATTGCCCGAGCGCCGAGAGTCGTACTTCAACTGCGGCCAGTCCTGATCGCCCAGGGCGACGGTTGCCGCGGCGAGCAGACATGCCAGAACGAGGCTGATTCGTGAAATGACCGGGGCAAACACGTCGGTTCTCCTTGTTGCGTGGGTAGACGCCGGTCAGTATAGCACGGATCGGCCGGCGGGACAGCCCGGACCGCCGGTGGGCAGCCGGTCGAAGAAACGGAATCCCCGACGGGACGCAGACGGTTGACGTGCCGGAGCCCGGTCGGGCCGCGCGGCGGCCAATCACTTCTCAGGCTCCGGTCCGATGGGGTCCTTGGGACTCGCACTCATGAGAATGCCCAACTTGTTCTTCTACGAGTCCTTGGGAACCCATTGGATCTTGCACCGGGGCAATGCCCGTTGCAGCCTGGCGACGCCCTCCTCGGTGACCCGCGTGTTGCTCAGCTCGAGGAAAGAGAGATTCGCAAGGCCCCTGAGGTGTTCGAGCCCGGCGTCGGTCACCGGCGTCCCTTTGAGATTCAACATGCGGACGTTCAGCCCCTGCAGTAGCGTCATCTGTTGGTCGGTCAGCAGCGTGTTCTCCAGGCAGAGCAATTCCAGGTCGGAAAGTCCGCGCAGCGGCGCAAGGGACTTCTCGTCGATCGGCCTGTCTTGGGTAAACGCCACGTTGAGGATCTTCCCGTGTCGCCGGATGGCATAGCCGCCGCTTTCGCGCAATTGCGCTTCGATGCGTGATTGCAGGCGCAGCTCTTGCACCCGGGTGGCAAAAATGCTCAACCCCACGGCCGCAATCAGCGTCACCAGCATCAGCGAGCGGAGGCTGAACTGAAAGGGCGGGTTGGTTACCGTTTCGGGCATCTCGCGGACTTCGATGCGCATTCTCAGCGAGCACTCCGAGCACTTGACCGCGCCGACGGGAAGCTTGCCCTGACGGCCGCAGCGCGGGCAGGTCAGCTCGACGTGCGTGTACGCCGGCTCGACGGCAGCCGGCTGCGGTCCGCCGCGAAGCTTGTACAGGATGGGGATTGTCAACGACGCGCAACCGTCGAGGATTCCCAACGCGCCGGCAAGGCGAACCAGCCATTCGTCGTCGATCTCGCCCACCAGCATCACGGAAAGCTGGATCACCAGCCAGAAGATGGCCCCGTAGGCGATCCAACTCAGCCAGGCCAACTTGCGCTCCAGTTGGGCCAGCGACAGCAGGCTCGCCTGGGCAAACGAGACGGCAAACATCGCCAGCACGGCGGCCGTCTTCATCGCCACCTCGTCTTTGTAGCCTTCCAGCCACACGACGCCGAGCAGCACGAGCATACCCGCCGCGCAAGTGCCCAGCCCGGGAATCGCCAGGACCGCCGATCGCCGACGCTCGAGCACGGCAAAGCAGGCCATGGCGGTGAGGCTGTAGAAGCACACGCCCACCGTGGTTGCCAGGATCTTGGCTTCCGTCTCGCCGAACTGGCCAAACAGGAAGCAGTAGATGCCCAACAGGGCGCAAAGCGCCAGCGCTCCGATCACGCTGTACAAAAGGACTCGTTTCAGCGACCAGCGTCCGGCCATGTGTCTTTCTCCCAGCGTGTGACAGTCGTGCCAAGGGCCAGGGTTCCGACCTGATGGGCGAGGTCTCCGAGATCATATAACACCACCGGACGTCCTGCTCACAGCGGACGTGAGCAGGACGCCCGGTGGTTCCGTGGTGGCCGGCACGTGTCCGAGCCGCTGACCTGCTCAGTCGGGCACGGCCTCCGCCGCCTGCCGTCGGGCTCATCGTCGCCCGGCCGTGACCATGGGGAAATCGTCGGTTCTAAAGGGCGAGGCGGGCAGGCCTTCCTTGTTGAACAGGTTCGGCGTCGGCGTGTCGTTCCAGGCGAACCGCACGGCCACCGGCCGGGCCACCTCGTCGCTGTGGACGACGATCGCGTCGCCGTCGATGACGGCTTCGGCCGGCACGAACTTCTGGTCCTCGCCGGCGATGGTGAATTCCGCCAGCGGTCCGCCCTTGGCCACCAATCCGCCGCCGACGTGCTGGAACTTGACGCGGATCTTGTCGCCCTCGACGCTCATCGAGTCGTACAGCGGGCCGCTATAGACAAGCTCCTGGCCGAAGGTCTTCGCCAGCGCCCACAGGGCCAGCCGCTTGCCCACGTCCTGCTTGTTCTTCGGGTGGATGTCCGTGAAGTTGCCGATGTCGGTCGTGACGGCCATGCCCGTGTTGGCCAGCGAAAGGGTCTTCAGCTGGGCCTCCCAGAGCTCGGCGCACTCGGCCGGATCGGCGCCGCCGTAGCGGAACGGGGCTAGCTGGACGAACAGGAAGGGGAAGTCGCCCTGGCCGAAGCTCTTGCGCCAATCGGTGATCATCGCCGGGAACAGCTTGGCGTACTGTTCCGCCCGGCCGCGGTTCGACTCGCCCTGGTACCAGATCGCCCCGCGGATGGCATACGGCAGTAGCGGGTGGATCATGCCGTTGTACAGCACCGAGCCCTGGTTGGGGTTGCCGGGCTTGAAGCCCGCGTCGCGGCGTTCGACGATCGCCTTGAAGGCTTCGTCGCTCTGGAGGGTCTCGCGGCTCGTCCAGGCCTCGGCGATCGTGCCACCCCAGGAACTGTTGATCAGCCCTACCGGCACGTCCAGCTCCTTGTGCAGGCAGCGGCCGAAGAAGTAGCCCACGGCCGAGAAACCGCCGACCGCCTGAGGGCTGCAGACCGACCAATTGCCGACACAATCGTCGACCGGCTCGGGCTGGGGCTTGCGGGCGACGGTGAACAGGCGGATGTTCGGATAGTCGGCGGCGGCGATTTCCTCCTGGGCGTTGTTCGACCCGGAAACCGACATCTGCATGTTCGATTGGCCGCTGCAAATCCAGACCTCGCCCACCTGGACGTTCCGGATGGTAATCGTATAGTTGCCGGTAAGGGTCATGTCCTCGGCCGGTTCGCCCGCCTTCAGCGGGGCCAGCCAGAGAATCCACTTGCCGCCTTTGGCCACGGTCGAGACCTCCTGGTCGCGGAAGCGGACCGTCACCTGCTCACCGTCGTCGCCAGTTCCCCAAACGGGCACCTTGGCATCGCATTGCAGAACCATGTTGTCGCAGAACAAGGCAGCCGGCTTGACCGCCGCCACGGCCGGTAGGGCCGCGCCGACAGTCAAGCCCAGGGTGACCAGCCACAGTTGCCATTTCAGCATTCGCATCGTCGTTCTCCTTTGCCACAATTGTTGGAAACGGAATCTCGCGGGTACGGTGATCCCCATTGTGCCCGGCGGCGGCGGGCAATGCAAGGTGGCCAAGCCTGGAACCGGTGCCCCTTTCTTGACGCTTGCAAACTCAATGCGCCAGGGCGACCAACGAAAGCCGGACGTCTCCGACCTCCCGTCGGTTGGCCTTGATCATTCACAATGCAAACATCAATAGCCTCGCGAGAGAACAAGTGGGACAACCATGAAAGTGCAAGGACACGCGTAGCGGCCTTGCTCTTTGATCACGCCCTGACGGAAGATGCCTTTGACTTTCGTGGTTCGTTCCCGATCAGAAGTCAGCGGAATCGACGTTTCACACAGGGCGAGCGTTATGGCCGGAAAGGCGTCTGCACGGCCTGTCCAGCCACAAGAATGCCCAACTTGTTCTTTTACGAGTCTTCTCTTACGAGTCCTTTATTGACAGGCCGCACGACCCGCGTTAGACTCGACTTTCTGAATGGGGTTGTGCGGTTCCGGGGATTGCGCAACGCACCGAATCGCGTAAGACTGTTCAGAAAGCCTTCTGCAACCCCGTCCGTCGGAACCCTTCGAGCAGTCCGATGACCGACGTCACGGCAACGGCCAAGAAGATCATCAACAATGTCGAGCAGGTCATCGTCGGCAAACGGCGACAGATCATCCTCTCGCTGGTCTCCTGGTTTTGCGAGGGTCACGTCCTGTTGGAGGACGTGCCGGGCGTGGCCAAGACGATGCTCGCCCGGGCGCTGGCCCGCAGCGTGGGCTGCTCGTTCAAGCGGATCCAGTGCACGCCCGACCTGCTGCCGACCGACGTGACCGGGGCGTCGGTTTTCAACCAGAAGACGACCGAGTTCGAGTTTCGTCCCGGCCCGGTCTTTGCCCAACTGGTGCTGGCCGACGAGATCAACCGGGCCACGCCGCGGACCCAGGCCGCGTTGCTGGAAGCGATGGCCGAAGGCCGCGTCACGGCCGACGGCGTCACCCATCAACTGCAACCGCCGTTTCTGGTCATGGCCACGCAGAACCCGATCGACCATGAGGGCACTTTCCCGCTGCCGGAAGCGCAGCTCGACCGCTTCCTGATGCGATTCAGCCTGGGTTATCCCACCATGGAAGAGGAGCTGAAGATGCTCGAAATGCTCGAGCACGGGCACCCGCTGGAGAAGCTTCAGCCGGTCGTTTCGGCCGCGGATCTGGTGGCCGCCCAAACCGCGGTGCGCGAGATTCACGTGGACCCGAAGGTCCGCCGTTACATGACCCAGATCGTTCACGATACGCGGAAGTGCGACGACTTGGCGCTGGGGGGAAGTCCCCGGGCGTCGATCGCTCTGTTCCGCACGTCCCAGGCGCTGGCCGCGGTCTCCGGGCGCGACTTCGTGCGGCCCGACGACGTCAAACGCGTCGCCGGGCCCGTGCTGACGCATCGCCTGATCCTGCGGCCGGAAAGCCGCTTGCGGAAGGTGACGGCCGCCGAGGTCGTCGAGGACGTGGTGGCCGAAGTCCGCGTTCCCGTCCTTTCCCAGGAGCCGGGCGAACCATGAGATGGTTTGTCGGGGCCGGCCTGTTGTTGCTGGTTGCCCTCGTGTTCGACTTGGGGCTCTTGGCCTATGCCATGTACGCGCTGTTGGGCGTGATGGTGGTCAGCCGGTTTCTCGCCCGGGTGTGGATCGAGAACCTGTCCGCCACGCGCGAGTGCAACCGGCTGGCGGCCAGCGTCGGCGACACGGTGGCCGTGGTCGTCACCCTGCAAAACCGCGGCGCCGTGCCGGTGGCGTGGGTCCTGTCGGAAGACCTGTTGCCGCATCGAGCGCTGACCGGCAATCGGCCCTGCCTGAGCGTCGAGGGCAGCCGCCTGCATCTGGCCATGATCCAAGGCAACGGCCGCAAGACGCTCTTCTACCAACTGCAGTGCCGCCGCCGCGGCTACCATCAGATCGGGCCGCTGGTGCTGGAGACGGGCGATTTGTTCGGGCTGTACCGCCGCTTCCGCGTCGCCACCGAGCCGCATTTCCTGCTGGTCTATCCCGAAGTCGTGCCGCTGGAGGGTTTTGAGATTGCCTCGCGCAGACCCATCGGGGAGGTGCGGATGGCCCATCGTCTCTACGAAGACCCCACGCGGATCGCCGGCGTGCGGCCGTACGAGGCCGGGGATCCACTGAATCGCGTACACTGGCGTGCCACGGCGCGGACGGGCGCCCTGCACAGCAAGATCTACGAGCCGTCGTCGGTTGCGGGGGCCACGATCGTGATGGATTTCTTTCAGCCCGCCTACAACCCCCACCACGAACCGTTCCGCAGCGAATTGGCCGTTACGGCCGCGGCGTCGATTGCCGGCGCGCTGTACGAAATGGGGCAGCAAGTGGGCCTGGTGACCAACGGCCGCGACGCCGCCGACCGCATCCGCCAAGAGGGCTGGGACTTCGACGCCCGCTCGCGCAGCGCCGCCCGCAAGGCGGCGGAAATGCTCCCGCACAGCGACCGGCTGGAGCCGGTCACCGTGGAAACCCGCCGGGGGCCCGAGCAACTGATGCGGATCCGCGAAACGCTTGCCCGGGTGGAACTCAGCGACGGGTTGAACCTGACCCAACTGCTCGACGAGACGCTCAGCCGGCTGCCCCGCGACGCCACGGTGCTGGTGATTCTGCCCGAGGTCACCGACGAGGCGGCCATCGCACTGGGCAATCTCCGCCGCCGTGGCTTCGCCGTCAGCGCGATCCTGAATCTCTACGACGAGTTGGATTTCGCCCGGGCTTCCGGCCGACTGCTGGCTGAAGGGATCGAGGCCCGTCACCTCAGAGACCGCGACGCGATCCTCACGATTTGTCGCCGTTGGGCACTGGGGATCACGGCGTGAGGACTCTCCAGGGAACACGGTGGACTGCCAGGACGCGCGGCGGCGTCATCCCCGCCAATCGTACGTCCGCCGCAGTGCCAGGCGGACGATTCCGGTGAGTTGGCGTCGGGTGATCGGTTTCGATAGCACCGAGAACGCCTGGGCCAGCCGGGCCTGCTCGATGATCAGTTCGTCCAACTGGGCCGAGAGCAGAATGCACGGCAACATGGTCTTCAGTTGCTTCAGCCGCCGCAACGTCTCCAGGCCCGTCAGCCTCGGCATGTGCATATCCAGCAGCACCAGGTGGACTTCCTGCGTGCGGACGATTTGCACGGCCTCCTCGCCATCGCCCGCCAGGATCGTACGGAACCCCTCGGGCTCGAAGACGCCCTGCAGCGTCTCGCGGAATCCGCGATCGTCGTCGGTAATCAGCAGAGATGGGGCTTCGACCAACATGGCTCGGGCACCTTGGGGCTACAACTTCGCGTCCACTAGGGAGCAAGTTGAGTACCATCCGAGTCGATTCTGCGGCGTCGCTGGCCTGTCATGGCTGTAAATGGCTTCCACATAACATTTTACATCACGAACAGGCGTTTTTCCATAGGAAAAATCGGTTTTCCGGGCCAGTTCGGCGCAGATCGACGTGGAGGCGTGCCTGCCATTACGGCAGTCCCGCGTGAGAACGCCTAACCGCCTCCCGCCCCCAATCGTCGGTGCCCAACGGCGATGCCGGCAGGCCTCATGGCAGAGGTTGCAGTCGGGTACGGCACATCCGGCAAGAACGAGTCGCCGCTCAAAAAGGCAGACGCCCTTTGGCAAACTACGGCTGCGGCCGGTACTTCGCCGCAAACTCTGCCGGAGCGAGCGTCTGTTGACCGACGTCGGTCCGCACGACGTAGAGCAGCTCGTTTTCAAACCCCGGCGACCCGCTAAAACGGCGAGCGGGCGTTAACGTGAAATGGGCCTGGCCTTGCAGGGCCACGATCGTACGCAACGGCTCGGCGGCGTCGAATCGCTCGCTGCACCGATACAGCCCGACCGTGCTGGGGCCGCCAGCGGCGATCAGCCGGGCCCGAGGCGCGACGTCGCCACCTGCGACCGCCACGTTGCCCAACAGCTTGCCCCCGGGCAATTGCCAGGCGCAGACTTCGCTCGCACTGCCGGCAACCAGCACCGCGCCGTCGTCGAGCCAACGCAGCGAGATGGCCGGCGACCGGAGATCGGCCAACACGTGCCGCGGCGTGCTCGAGTCGATGCTCCAAACGTAAAGCTTCTGATCGGCGCTGCCGGCGGCCAGCATGGTGCCATCGGGTGAGAAAGACATCGCCCGCAGCGGGAAACGGGAGCTGTGCAGAGGACGCTGGACCTTGCCGGTGCCAGCCTCCAGCAGCCGGACGTCGCCGCCGGCCGAGACGGCCAGCGTGGCCCCGTCGGGCGAGAAGGCCAGGCAGTTGCCGAAGATCGGCAGGTCGAGCTGCGGCTGGCCCGAGGCCGCGTCGAACAGTTGCACTTGCTCGCCCAGCACGGCCAGCGCCTTGCCGTCGGGCGAGAAGGCGATGCTCCGGATCGGTCCCCGCTCGGCAACAACCCGGCCGACGGACTTGCCCGAGGCCGGGTCCCAAAGATCGACCTGGCCGCCGGAATCGTAGGCGGTCGCCAACCTCTTGCCATCGGAGGCGAATACGATCTGCTGCACGGCTTCGGCCTCGCAGTCGAACTGGCAGAGGGGGGCCCCGGAAGCGGTCTGCCAGAGCCGCGCCGTGCCGTCCTGATAGCCGCAGGCCAGCACGGTTTCATCAGGCGAAAACACGACACATCGGGCCGCCGCGGCGTGGGCCGGCAACGTGGCCACCGGCTCGCCCGAAAACGAACGCCAGAGCTGCACCCGCCCGCTCGCCCCGCCAACCGCAAACGTCTGGCCGTCGCCGGAGAACGCCACGCCACGGGCCGCAGCGGCGCCCGAGGGCTTTACCAGCGCAGGGTAAACGAGCTGCCGGGCGGCAACGTCCCAGACGCGGACCCCCGTATCGGACTGGGCCCCGGCGGCGAGGAGCATTTGCCCGTCGGGTGAAAAGGCCAGGCAGGCATCGCCGTGGCGGTGCGCGGGAAACGCCGGAAGCGGCTTGCCGGAGAGCACGTCCCAAAGCTGGACGCCGCCATCCGCCTCCGGTGTGCCGGAAGCAGCCGCGACGATTCGGCCGTCGGGCGAGAAGGCCACGCCGCCGACGCTGCCATACTGGCTGACGAATTGCATCAGCGGCTCGCCCGTGGTCGCGTTGTAGACGATTACCTGCTGGTCGTCCCCGCCGGAGACCAGCATACGGCCATCGGTCGAGAACGCCACGCCTTGGACCGGCTTCTCGTGTCCGGGAAGCGCCGAACGCCGTTTGCCGCCCACGACGTCCCAGAGGCGGACCGAGTTGTCGGCCCCGCCGGAAGCCAGCGTTCGAGCGTCGGGCGAGAAGGCCACGGCATGGACCGCCGCGAGGTGGCCGCGGAGTGTGGTGAGCAGAAGCCCCGACTCGGCGTCCCAGAGTCGAATCGTGCGGTCGCTGCTGCCGGAAGCCAACACCGAGCCGTCCGACGCCCATGCGAGGCAGGTCACCGGGCCGTCGTGGCCGACGAACATGCCGGACAGCTCGCCCGTGGCGGCGTCGAACAGGCGAATGGTCCCGTCGGCACAGCCGGTGGCGATCGGTCGCGCATCCGGGCCGTAGGCCAAGGCGAGCACGTCGCCGCGATGGGCGCGGGTTTCGATCGTCCAGCATGCGACGCCCTGATGGGCTGCAGGCTGCTGGATCAAGGCCATGCGGCTCATGGAGGCACCCGCCGCCGGAGCCGACGGCTGCCGCTTGATCAGCGCGGACAGCGGCCCGCCGGGAGCGGCCGAATCGTCAGGCGCCTCGGAAACGCCGGGCTGGGCCTCGTTGTCCGTCGTCGGCGGCCGCGACGCGGGTATCGACGGCTCGCCGTCGAGGGCTGGCGGCGACTTCGGCGGCTCCTGGGGGATCGTGATCTCGACGACGGTGGGCGACTGCGAATGGATCGCCACGTCGCGACTACCCGGCGACTGGGCCACGGAGACCTGCGGGGAGCCGGCCCCGGCCGCCCCAGTGCCCCGAGGCCTGGCGCCTTGAAGCCTGGCGGCGCCGGCCGGCTTGACGTCGGTGCGTCCGTCGTTGCCGACGGTAACCTGGACCGTCTCGCGTCCGTCCTTGTAGACGCGGATAATCACGGCCAACAGTCCGATGGGCAGGATCAGCCCCGCCGCCACGGCCACGGCAATCCAGCGGCGGCGGCCCGATGAAGCAACCGGCCGCGGCTCGGCGAACGACGCCGTCCGCGTGCCCACCAGGGCCGACGAACGAAACACATCGGTGGCGACCATCGCGGTGGCCGTTCCCGCCGGCAACTGCTTTGCGCGTGCCGCCTGGCCGGCCAGCCGCTGCAAGTCGCATCCGGCGGCCAGCGGCGTCATGGCCTCGGCCAGCTCGTCGGGCGTGGCGAAGCGATCGTTCGGGTCCTTGGCCAACATGCGGTCCATGACGCCGATCAGGTCGTCGGGCACGTCGTCGCGGCATTGGCGGATCGAGGGGATCTGCTCGCTGACGTGGGCGGTCATCTTGTCGAACGTGCCCTTGTACTTCGTGCCGCCGAAGGGCGGCTGCCCGGCCAGCAGCTTGTAGAGCGTGCAGCCGAGGCTGTAGACGTCGGCACGGATGTCGACCGAGTGGCTGTCGGAGACCTGCTCGGGGGCAATGTAGTCGGCAGTCCCCATGGCCTGGCCGGCGGCCGTCAACTCGTCGTCGGTTGGCTGGTCATATTGGAAGCGAGCCAGGCCCAGATCGAGGATCTTGGCCTGACCGTGCCTGGTGAGCATGATGTTCGAGGGCTTGATGTCGCGATGGACCAACCCGTGCTGGTGCGCACAGGCCAGCCCCAACGCGGCCTGGCGGATCAGCTCGCAGGCGTCGGCGATCGACAGCGGGCCGCAGTGCTGGACCAACTCGGAGAGATCGTGGCCCTCGACGTACTCCATCACGAGGAAGTGGGTCCCGTCGGCTTCCGAGGCGTCGGTTGCCCGCACGATGTTGGGATGGTCCAAGGCCCCGACGGCCCTCATTTCGCGGTGGAACCGGGCCACGGCCCGTTGGTTGACGATGCGTTCCCTGGGCAACACCTTCAGCGCGACCATCCGCCCCAGCTTGACGTGCAACGCCTTGTAGACCATCCCCATGCCGCCCTGGCCGAGCTTCTCGACCAGGCGGTATTCCCCCAGTTGCCCGAGGTCTGCGACTTCGGTAGTCGAGGTTTGCGGCAGCGGACCCTGCCGGAATTGCGGCCCGCCTGCGTCGATCGTTTCGGCCGGCAGCGGCGACCGCGGCGCGGAGGCAGCGGACTGGGCAACCAGCGTTTCGCCGGCACGCTTCAGGTCGTCGAGTGTGGCGGCACAATGCGGGCAGTGTTGCAGGTGGCCGGCGAGTTGGCCGGCCTCCGCGTCGGACATCGTGCCCGACAGATAGTCGGAGAGCTGCTGGCGACTGGGACATCCGGAGGCATGCATGGGTCGGCTCCTCGCCCGCTTGGCGGTTGTCAGGCATCGGTCGCAAGTAGCACGGCCACCATGTTTTACGCTGCTCCATGTCACGCTGGTCCACCTTGGACGACCGCGTACTCTCGCATTATAGTCCCTACCCGAAAATGGGGCCAGCTATGCGCGCCCACCTTCCAGCGGGGGAGATTCGGGTGAAATCCCCTCCTGGCTCGGCGGCACTCGCACGCCGTATCCGCGGAAACGATTTTTCGCGAATTTCTCACCGGCAGCGCAAGATCGCCGTGCCAAAAGGGAATAGCTAGGTGGCAAGCAAATCACGGATGCGGAGACGACCGAGCCGAATACTGGAAAGACGGGAGTCAGCGCCATGAGAAACCTTGTGATCCCCCTGACGGCGGCTTGGGTGGCCTTGGGTTTGCTCACAGCATCCGGGGCCGAACCGCCGGCCAAAGTGGCCCGCGTGCGGCCGCTGAACAGCATCACATCGGACTACGGTCAAACGCCCCGCTACATCGTACGCAGCTATCCGCATCACCCCTACCATGCGTTTGGCGGTACCACGGCCGCAGGCAGCTACGCGCACGGCGTTGCCGCCGTGATCTACGCCCGAGGCCACTACAACCGGTTGACGGCCGAGGCGCGGATTCTGCACGCGGAGGCCCACCGCCAGGAGATGCAGAATCGGGAGATAGCGGTCGAGACCTATTTCGCGCTGCGGGAGACAAATCGCCGGACCCGTGCAGCGCAGCGCGAACCGCGACCCACGGCAGCGGACCTCGTCCGATTCGCCGAGATGGGCAAGCCGGATCGCCTCAGCCCCGCAGAACTGGACGCCGCCACGGGCGCCGTCTCCTGGCCGCTGTTGTTGCAGGCCGAGGAATTCGCCGTCCATCGCGCCGTGTTGGAGCGGAATTTCGCCCAGCGGGCGCGGCAAGGGACCATGCAAACCACACAGCAGGCCCGGGTGGAGCAGATGACCCGAGCCATGCTGGAAGAGCTCAGACAATTCGTTCGGGACGTCGGTGCCAGGGAGTACACCGTGGCACGACGGTTCATCGAAAGCCTCGCTCACGAAGCTCGACAGCCGGTCAGTTGAACCAGCCGCCGACACAGGCCGGCATCGGGCAGGCTGACGACGGTCGCATCCTGGATGCGACCGTCGTTTTTATCTTCTGTGTGCCCAGCATGTCCTGTAACTTGGAGGTGGAAGTCCTCTGCAGACCCTGACAGGGGGAACTGCTAGCCGAGGGCAACTGC
>JAFGRD010000104.1 GCA_016935315.1 Pirellulales bacterium | reverse complement strand
TCCTTTCACTGCGACCCAACATCGCTGTAAGTGACTGGGGTTCCTCTATTTATCTACTTTTCCCAGAATCGCGCAAGGCTATTTAGCATGTTCAGCCGTTTCTTCATCGATCGCCCCATCTTCGCCTGCGTGATCTCGATCGTGATCGTGCTGGCCGGCGGAGTCACGATTCCTTTTTTGCCGGTGGAGCAGACGCCCGACATTACGCCTCCCACGGTAACCGTCAGCACCACGTATCGCGGCGCCAGCGCCCAGGTGGTGGCCGAGACGGTGGCAGCGGTGATCGAGGAGGAAGTCAACGGCGTGGAGGACATGATCTACATGTCGTCGAAAAGCTCGGACGACGGCAAGTATGAGCTGACGGTGACTTTCGAGGTCGGCACCGACATCAATATGGCCACCGTGCTGGTGCAGAACCGCGTTTCGATTGCCGAGCCGAAGTTGCCCGAGGAGGTCAAACGCGAAGGCGTGAAGACCGAAAAACGCTCGACGAACATGGTGCTGATGGTCAACCTGACTTCGCCCGACGGCCGATACGACGAAATTGCCATCAGCAACTACGTTTCCCAGAACATTAAGGATGTCTTGGCCCGCGTGCCCGGGGTCGGTAAGGTCCAGGTCATGGGAGCCAAGGACTACGGCATGCGGATCTGGCTGGATCCGAATAAGCTGAAGGCCCGCAACCTGACCACCATGGACGTCGTCGACGCGATCCGCGAGCAGAACGTCCAAGTGGCCGCCGGCCAGATCGGGGCTCCGCCGAGCCCGCCGGGCCAGGTCTTCCAGTACACGGTCAACACGCTCGGCCGGCTGACCGACGTCGCGCAGTTCGAGAACATGATTCTCAAGGTCGGCGACGAAGGCCGGGTGCTTCGCGTCCGCGACGTCGCCCGCGTCGAATTGGGAGCCCAGGACTACAGTTGGTCGGTCGAACTCAATGAGATCCCGTCGATCGCCGTCTCGGTCTATCAGTCGCCGGGCGCCAACGCGCTGGAAGTGTCCAAGGGGATCCGAGCGGAGATGGAAAGGTTGGCGTTGAGTTTCCCCGAGGGGATCGACTACGTGATTGCCTACGACACCACGATGTTCGTCAAGGCCTCGATTCGCGAAGTGGTCGAAACGCTGTTCGTCGCCGTCGCGTTGGTGATCCTCACCGTCTACATCTTCCTGCAGGATTTCCGCACCACACTGGTCCCGGCCGTGACGATTCCCGTCTCGCTGATCGGCACGTTCGGCGTGATGATGTTGATGGGGCTGTCGATCAACACGCTCTCGCTGTTCGGCCTGGTGCTGGCGATCGGCATCGTCGTCGACGACGCGATCGTGGTGGTCGAAAACACCATGCGCCTGATCGACCAGGAAGAACTCTCGGCCAAGGAGGCCACCAAGAAGGCCATGCTGCAGGTGACCGGCCCGGTGGTGGCCACCACGCTCGTATTGCTGGCCGTGTTCGTGCCGACCGCGATGATGGGCGGCATTACCGGTCGGCTCTACAACCAGTTCGCCCTGACGATTGCCACGGCGACCGTCTTCTCGTCGCTCAACGCCCTGACGCTCAGCCCGGCCCTGTGCGGCCTGCTGCTGCGACCCAGCCCGGAAAAACGCGGGCCGTTCTTCCGCGGATTCAACCGCCTGTTCGATCTCTCGACCGGTGGATACATGGGGGCGATCCATCTGCTGGTCCGTCAGACGGCGATCACCATGCTGGTCTTCCTGGGACTGCTGGCGGCCACCGTTTTCGGATTCGTCCGGCTGCCGACCGGATTCCTGCCCGACGAAGACCAGGGCTACTTCATGGTCAACATCCAGCTTCCCGACGCCGCTACGCTCGAGCGGACCGACGAGGTGACCGACCGGATCGTCGCAATCGCGAAGGAAATGCCCGGCGTGGCCGACATCATCTCCGTCAGCGGCTACTCGGCGCTGGACACGCTGGTGACGTCCAATTCGGCCACGCTGTTCGTGGTGCTGAAGTCTTGGGACGACCGCCCGGACCCCTCGATGCACGCCAACGAGATCGTTCGCGCGATGCAGCCGCGACTCGCGGCGATTCAGGAGGCCGTGGCGTTTGCGTTTCTGCCGCCGCCGATTACGGGCCTGGGCAATGCCGGCGGCTTTGAATTCCAGTTGCAGGACCGCGGCGCCGCCGGCGTCGTTCAGCTGGAGAACATCGGTGAAGACCTTGTCGGAGAAGGTGAAGCGGCTGAGGCAGTCACGCGCCTCAACAGCAACCTGCGCGCCAAGGTTCCGCAGCTCTACCTGGAGGTGGATCGCACGAAGGTCAAGAAGCTTGGCGTCCCGCTACTGAGCGTTTTCAATACGCTCCAGGCATACCTCGGCTCGGCGTACGTCAACGACTTCAACAAGGGCGGCCGCGTCTACAAGGTCATGGTCCAGGCCGACTACGGGTTCCGCAGCCGCTTGGGCGACATCCAGCAACTCTACGTCCGCGACAACCAGGGGAACATGATTCCGCTGAGCACGCTGCTCGACGTGGACGACACGGCCGGGCCCAAGGCCGTCTTCCGCTTCAATATGTATCCCTCGGCCACGATCACCGGCCAGCCGGCCCCCGGTTATAGCTCCGGCCAGGCGATTGCTGCCATGGAAGGGCTGGCCGGCCGCTTGCTCCCACAGTCGATGGGTTACGAGTGGTCGGGCGTTACCTATCAGCAGATTCAAGCCGGTGCTCAGGCACCGTTCATCTTCGGCTTCGCCGTGGTGTTCGTCTACCTGTTCTTGGCTGCCCAGTACGAAAGCTGGTCGATTCCCTTTGCCGTGATTTTCTCCGTGCCGCTGGCGTTGTTGGGAGCCTTGGGTGCCACTTGGGCGCGAATGCTCGACAACAACATCTACACCCAGATCGGGTTTGTGCTCTTGATCGGGTTGTCGGCGAAAAGCGCGATCCTGATCGTCGAGTTTGCCAAGCAGCGTCGGGAAGAAGGCCGACCGATCCTCGAGGCCGCCGCCGAAGCCGCCCGGCTCCGCTTCCGCGCCATCCTGATGACGGCCTTCTCGTTCATCCTCGGCGTGGTGCCCTTGGTGATCGCCAGCGGGGCCGGGGCCGCCAGCCGCCGCGCGCTGGGCACGGCCGTGTTCGGCGGCATGGTGGCCGCCACCGTCCTAGGCGTGTTTCTGATCCCCGTGCTCTACGTGGTCGTCCAGCGGACCAGCGAGTTGGTCCGGGGCGTGCGCAAGCGGTAAGAACTTGCAGGAGAGCAAGTCGGGCCGGCACGGCTCGTCGCGGTGGCAAAAGGCCCTGCCGTCCGGGGCAACGGCAACGCCGCGCCCCGGACGGAGCCCACGGTTGGGACTCAGGACCGTGCCAAGTACGCTTCAGGCGTCCTGCGCCTAGATATCGTAGTACATGCAGAATTCGTAGGGATGAGGCCGCAGCCGTAGGGCATCCACCTCGTTCTCGGTCTTGTACCAGATCCACGTATCGATCACGTCCGGGGTGAAGACATCGCCGCGGAGCAGGAACTCGTGATCTGCTCGCAACGCCCCAAGGGCCTCGTCCAGCGATCCGGGCGTGTGCGGAACATCCTGTAGCTCTTCCGGCGTCAAATCGTAGATGTCCTTGTCCAGCGGCTCGCCCGGATCGATCTTGTTCTGAATTCCGTCGATCACGGCCATCAAGAGCGCCGAGAAGGCCAGGTAGGGGTTGCAGCTCGGGTCGGGGCAGCGGAACTCCAGCCGCTTGCTTTTCGGGCTGGGGCTGTACATCGGAATCCGGACAGCCGCCGAGCGGTTCCGCTGCGAGTAGGCCAGGTTGACCGGCGCCTCGAAGCCCGGGACCAAACGCTTATAGCTGTTCGTGGTGGGGTTGGTGAAGGCACACAGCGCCGCTGCGTGCTTCAGCAGCCCACCGGCCGCGTACAACGCCATCTCGCTCAAGCCTGCGTAGCCGTTGCCCGCAAACAGCGGCTCGCTGCCCTTCCAGATCGAGATGTGCGTGTGCATGCCCGACCCATTGTCGCCGAAAAGTGGCTTGGGCATGAAAGTGACCGTCTTGCCGTGTCGGCGGGCGACATTCTTGATGATGTACTTGTACATCATCATCTGGTCGGCCATTTCGACCAGCGGGCCGAATCTCAGGTCGATCTCGGCCTGGCCGGCGGTGCCCACCTCGTGGTGCTGGCACTCCACTCTCAGGCCGCACTCGATCATCGTCTGCATCATCTCATTGCGAAGATCCATCATCTGGTCGGCCGGCGGCACGGGAAAATAGCCTTCCTTGTGTCGCAGCTTGTAGCCCAGGTTCGGGTTTTCCTGGCGGCCACGGTTCCACTGACCCTCGATGCTGTCGATGTGGTAGTACCCGGCGTTGGGAACCTGGTCGAAACGGATGTCGTCGAAAACGAAGAACTCGGCCTCGGGACCCACGTAGCAGCTGTCGCCGATGCCCGTGCTCTTCAGATAGTTGATGGCCTTGCGGGCCACGTTGCGGGGATCGCGGGAGTAGTCTTCTCGGGTAATGGGGTCCTGAATGTTGCAGATCATCGAAAGGGTGGGCAACTCGGTGAACGGATCGAGCGAGGCCGTTTCCGGCTGCGGCACGACCAGCATGTCGCTCTCGTTGATTGCCTGCCAGCCCCGGATGCTGGAACCGTCGAACCCCAGGCCGTCCTCAAAAACGTCCTCATCGAGTTCGCTTACCGGAATGGTGAAGTGCTGCCATAGTCCGGGAAAGTCCATGAACCGCATGTCGATGGCCTTCACGTCTTTTTCCCGGCACAGCGCCAATACTTCTTTTGGGGTCACAGTAACGCTCCTTTGTCTAAACGCAAAACGGGTTCTTCTCAGGAAGCCTATGCGTGTTCCGCGTTATCGATGCTTCTTGGCACGGTCCGCCTGCACATAGACTCACCGGCTCGGTTCAGCAAAGCGAGTGCCGGCGGCCGGAGAACCGGCGCTTCGCGTTGCGCCTAAGTGTTTGCCAATACGTATCTTGCAGGAATTGGCTCATTCTCTTTCGGTTTGGCATGGCCGCGAAAAGACGCACACATTATGGGCAATCCATGACTGCTAATTGTGCAAGCAGGCAGGGTTGCCGGAGAAGATTCAGGACCGCGACTGGGCGTTTGCCGACGGCAGCGCCGCTTGCCGTCGTGCCAGCAGGGCCAGAAATGCCGGCACCAGGATCGTGCGGATGATGAAGGTGTCGAGCAACACGCCCAGCGACAGCGCGAATCCCAACTGTTGCATCGCTGCCAGCGAGCCGCTCATCATCCACGAATCGACGCCCAGGAACCGGACCACGCCGTCCGGAAGAAGGGCGTCGAGAATCCATTGGACCGCGCCCAGCGGGCCAGTCGTCATCGAGGCGAAGGTACCGGCCATGATCACGCCGCAACTGGTGATAATCCCGCCGGTTCGCACTACCGCGACCCGCAGACCCTCCAGCGGCCCGCGCCGCTTCTGTTCCTCGAACACGCGGGTTGCCAAGTAGATGTTGTAGTCCTCGCCGACGGCGATCAGGATCACGAACAGAAATAGCGGCACTTTCCAGTCGAGGCCGTGGAAGGCGTCGCCATAAAGCCACGAGAAAAACAGCTCGGTGACACCGATCGTGACGAAGTAGCCCAGCAGGACCGAGAAGACCAGATAGACGCAAATCATCGGGCGGCGGAGAATGAGAATCAGGATCGCCAGCACGGCGGTCACCACCAGCACCTGGATGCGGCTCTGGTCGCTTTGGGTCACGGCGGCCAGGTCGCGAATGCCGGCGGTCGTGCCGATGAAGTCGAACGTGGCCCCGTGCCAGGGCGACGACGGGTCCTCCGCCTTGGCCGCGAGTTGTCCCTGCACGTAGTCCAGCAAGTCGACGCTTTCGCGCGAGAACGGGTCGTGCTGGAAGATCAGATCGAACCGGGCGACCTTGCCGGCGTAGCCCGGGGCCTGCGAGAGGAACGTGGCCTTCGTCTTGGGGTGCTTCAACACGGCCAGCTTGCGCCGACCTGCAGCGCTGAGCGGGCTGAAGCTGCCCGGCGGATCACCCAGCGGCTCGGTCAAGCTCCGCACGCTGAGTATGGGCCGAGTCGTCACGGTTTCTTCCCCGTCGCGGACCTGGTATTCCAATTCGTAGAGCTCCCGCGTCAGCCGCGCGATCTTGTCGCCCCCTTCCTGCGTATCGAACCGGCCGCCCTTCTGATGGACGAGCATCGTGACCGGACCGGTCTCGCCGGGAAGGAAGTGGCCGTGCAGCAGCCGCGTGCCCTTCACGCTGGGGCGGTCGGGCTTCAGCTCTCCGAGCAGATCGTAGGTGATCGGCACGGCAAACCCTTCATAGACCAGCGGCGCCACCAGCAGGAGACTGACCACCAGGATCAGCCCCGGCCGCGCGACGATCGCACGACTGAGCCGCTGCCAGAGCCCGCCAAACAGCGACGTCGGATTGGCGGCGGCCGCGCCGTCGTCGCGCGGGATGCGGCGGGCGCCGAACGGCCAGAACACGATCCGGCCGCTTGCCCGAAGCAGTGCCGGGGCCAACGTCACACAGGCGACCAGGGCCACGACCAGGCACAGCGCGATGGCCGGGCCGCTGTTGCTGTACTTGCCGAAGTCGGCGAAGAACATCATCCCCAAGCCGAGGATCGTCGTCAGGGCGCTGGCCGCCAAGGCGTCGCCCACCTGGCCCAACGCCACGGCCAGGGCCTTGGCCGGCTCCAGCCCGCGGCCAAGCTCTTCCCGGTAGCGCGAGATCAGGAACAAGCAGTAGTCGGTTCCCGCGCCGAAGAGAATCACGATGATGAAGATCTCGGTAGTGGAGAAGACTTTGAAGTCGAGCCACGCGATGCGGCCGCTGAGTTGGGCCAAGCTGGCCACCAGACCCTTGGCCACCCACACGGAAGCTCCAATCGTAACCAGCGGCACGACCACCAGCCCGGGCGCACGGTAGACCAGAAGCAGGATGACGATCACCAGCACGATCGTGGTGGTTTCGGTATTGCTGATGCTTTCGGCCGCCGAGATCAGGTAGTCGTAGCCCACCGCGGCCGAGCCGGTAACGCCAAGCTCCAACCCCGGCGGGAACTCCTTTTCGCGGCGGATTTCGTCGAGCGTTCGATAAATACCGGCCATCAGACCGACGTTGTCGACGGCCATGAATTCGTTGCGCAACCGCAGCACGATCAACACGGCCTGGCCCTGGTATCCCGGCTGGCTTATCAGCTTGTGGCCGACCACCTGGCTTTCGTAGCTCCAGACCGAGGTGATCAGGCCCTGGTCGCCGCGGTCGATCGCCTCTTCGTCTTCTCCGCCGGGGTCGAACCGCCGTCGGAGCCGATCGGCCACCTCGAAGTCGCGGCTCTGGAGGTTGCCCTCGGCTCGCGCGACGATCAGGGCCACTTGGCTTTTCGAGAGCACGTCGGGGAACGCCGCTTCCAGCAGCTTTTCGCCGCGGACGCTGGTCATCTGCTCGGGCAGGTAGGCGAAGTCGCCGTCGTGGGTGACGTCTTCCCAGCGGGGAGCCAACAGGTCGATCCCCACCACGGCCAGAGCCCACGCCAACAGGACCAGCAGGCAGTGCCGGGAAACCAATTCTCCAAGGCGGTCGAACATCGGCCGAAACGAGTCCTATTTGGGGCGGGAATTCACCACGGATTCACCCAACCTGCTTATCCTAACAGATTGGGTCCGCACGCCAAGGACGTTGTTGGGCCAAAAAAGCGGCGGGAAAAAACAGACCGCCGACTAGCGCCGCTGGCGAAGCTCCCGCGCGGCTTCCAACGCGGCCGTCAGCATCGGATCCTCGCCGTCGGAGGTCGGCGCAACGACGCCGTCGATAGGTCGTGCCGCGTGATGCACTTGCAGGTGCGGCTCGACGCCCACCCGACTATACGGACGGCCGCTGGGTGAATAGAACCGGGCCGTGGTCAGCCGCACGCCGGCGCTGCTGAAATCCAGGGGGAAGATCCCTTGCACCGACCCCTTGCCGAAACTTCGCACGCCCACGATCGTCCCGCGACGGTGATCGCGGATGGCCCCGGCGAGGATTTCGGCCGCGCTGGCGCTATCCTGATCGATCAACACCACCAGCGGCACGCGCCACGTGCCCGAGCTGTGGGCCGAGTAGGTGAAATCCTCCTGCAAGCTCCGTCCCCGCGTGGAGACGATCACGCCCGCGCCGACGAACTTGTCGACCACTTCCACCGCGGTGACCAGCAATCCGCCCGGATTGCCGCGCAGGTCGATGATCAGACACTTCATGCCGTCGTGGTGCAGTTTCCAGAGCGCCTCCTCCAGGTCACGGCTGGTGGTCTTCTGGAAGCAGGCCAGGTGCAGATAAGCCACGCCTTGGTTGGCATCGAGGATTCTCACGTGATCGATGCTGGGCACGTCTACGCGGCGGCGGCAGACCGACACGCGGCGGAGCGCCAGCGGTGGATGCGCGACCGTCAGCTCGACCACCGTGCCCGCCTCGCCCTGCAGCAGGTTGGCCGCCTCGTCGGTGGAGAGATCGGCCGTCGACTGGCCGTCGACGGAAGCGATCCGATCGCCGGGGCGGATTCCGGCTTGCTCGGCCGGGCTGCCGGGAATCACCCGCACAATCGACAACTTCCCGTCGATCGCCTTGAGCTCGATTCCCAGCCCGACGAAGTTGCCCTCGATCTGGGAGTACACCTCGTTGAGCTGATTCGGCGTCAGGTAGGCGGAATAGGCGTCCAGGGTGTTGGTCGCCCCACACATGTATTCCAGCACAACGGCCGTCGGCGGGATTTGCAGACGCTGCTGGGCCAACTGGGCGGCCGTCGCCGCGGCTTCGCGGGTTTCGCTGCGCGAACGGACCACCCGTTGCGCCAAAGTATCGTGCAACTCGCGTCGGAACGCGTCGACCGCCGCCTGGCTCTGCTGCGGCAAGTTTCGCTCCACAAAGGATCGCTCGCTGAGCGCCACGTCGAGATTGTCCGTGCCCCGGTCGACCAATTCCTGCCAACTGGGAACCTCGACGTAGTGGACCTGAATCTTCAGCAACACGTCGCCGTAGAGATCCAGCGCTTTGGCGGGTGGCAGTTCGACGAGCGCGTTGAGGTAGCTGCGGTCGGCGTAGCGCCGTTCCAGGTCATAGTGTGATCGGGCCAGCTCGAAGCGCCGCTGCAGCAGGCTCTCGCCCGGAAACAGCCGCATCGCGTCTTCATAGTGCGCCAGGGCTTCGCCCCACCGCCGCTGAAGCTCTAGTTGCCGGCCCTGCTGCAGCAGATCACCGACCTGCAACGACCCGGTGGATATCGAAATCGTCGTCGCTTGCTGGGCGGAAACGCGTTGCGGCAACGCGGCGCCGGCAAAGAGAACCGCCAGAGCCGCAAAGCCAACCATCAAGCTGGAAAACAAGACTCTTCGTCGCATGGTGTCGTCCGTGTTCGAGTCGGTGTGTGGTGGTCAGGAGCTTCGAACCCGCGTGGCCGCCAAGTGGGAGCCGATCGCGTGCGGACGGTGCGGGTGCAGGGCTCTCGGGGATGAACCGTTAGGCAGGCGTCCGAAAGGCGGGTCCGACGCTCCGGCAAACTTAATATAGGCCACGTTTTGGCGATCGTCAAAAATCGGGCGCACTTTTTTGCACGTTCAACTGATACGACCTGCGCATCCGACTTGCCGCCGCGGCGGTCACAACGAATGGGCTCGCTGCTTCGCAAAAAAACTGTTGCACCGGATGTGCCGTGCCGGCACGCGTGTACGGGGTAACCCGATAGTCCGGGGGGCGTCGCCAGCAATGGCGCCATGCGCAGAATCAGGAGAATCGCCACCTCCCCGGCCAAAAAGCCGCGACCGGCGGTCCTGGCCAAGCACGCCAATCGCAGTCGCGCCCCCCGACGGCCACCCGCCTTGACGGAGAGCCTCTCACTCGCGAATTCCGCGACAGAACAGTTGCACGCGGGGACGCTTCTGATTACGGTAGAAGAGAAGGTCCTAAATGGCGGCGCAACCGGAAGCGTCGCGCCCATCCGTGCGGAGCACGCAACCCACCGAGGAGCCAACGATGAACGCCATGTTGGGCCGCGCCGTGGTGCCGCTGGGGCTGATCGCGGCACTGGTCTCGACTTCCGCGGCGGCCGATGTCCGCGCGGATCTCGAGGTGCACTACCTGTTCGAGAACCGCAGCAACCCCGGATACAACTCCGTCGGCCCTCACGGCGAAGCGTGCGGTGGCTGAATGAGCTGGGAATCAGGCCCGGGCGGCCTGGGACAAGCGGCCAATTTCGGCAGCGTCTACCGATACCTGTACGTGGACGTCCACGGGAAATCCGATCCGGTCGACTCGGCCTTTAGCCTGGCGACCTGGTTCAAGACTACCGAGAGCAATTGCATCCTGCCGGCAATCCACGGGGCGGGTGGCGACAGTTGGGACGCCGTGGCGCTGGAGATCACCGGTGGGAAGCCCACGGCGTGGGTCCGTGAGCCGGATCTCGGCGCCGCCGACAACCGGCTCGTCTATCCCGAGAACTTCGCCGACGGCCAATGGCACCATATGGCCTTGACCTTCACCGGCGGCGGCGACGACACGCTGCGGCTGTTCGTCGACGGGAAACTCGCCGGCGTGCAGGCGCAGGCTGCCGGCCAGATCAACATCAGCGCCTGGCAGGTGGCCAAGCGATACGGCGAAGACGTCTACTACGCCGGCGCGCTGGACGACGTGAGGATGTATGCGCGGGCATTGGACGACGGCGGCGTGTCGATCATCGGCCAACCGGCCGGCGGCGACGTGGCCCAGCTCTATGCCATGGGCATTCCCGAGCCGAGCACGTGGGTGCTGCTGGTTGGCGCCTTCCTGGGATTGCTGCCATGGACGGTTGCCCGGCGCATGCGTCGGTCGTAGCGGTGTTGTCCCGGGCTCGTTCGCCCGGAGGTTGAGTTCGGTGGCCACGGCGCGCAGGCTGTGGTATCCTGGAATCTCTCCGACGATCCCGCCCCGGCCCTCTGACCAGAAGGACGACGTTCCATGTTTCCGATTCGCCGCCGCCTGCTCGTGTTCGTCCGTGTATCGATCTTCGCTTTGCTGGCCGTGCGCGCGGCTCCGCTTGCCGCAGAGAACTGGCCGCAATGGCGTGGGCCGGGGGGCGACGGCGTCAGCGGCGAAGACGAGCTGCCGATTGCCTGGGCGGAAGGCTACGGGATCGGTTGGAAGTGTCGGTTGCCGGAGTGGGGCAACAGCACGCCCGTTGTCTGGGACGACGCCATCTTCCTGACCAGCCACGTGGACGACGAGCGGTTGGTGCTGCTGCGGATCGACAAGGCCACGGGCCACATCGTCTGGACCCGGCAGGTCGGCACGGGGCGGACTCCCCGGGCGGGTGTGTTGCGCAAGACTTCCGAGACCCGACGTCACCAGGAGTTTCACGATTCGCACAACCTGGCAACTCCTTCACCGGTGACCGACGGCCGGCTGGTGGTGGTTCACTTCGGCAACGGCGACCTGGCGACCTACGATTTCGACGGCGGGCAACTCTGGCACCGCAATCTGCAGCAGGACCACGGCGACTACACGATTTGGTGGGGACACGGCAACAGCCCCGTGCTGCACGGGAATCTGGTGATCTCGGTCTGCATGCAGGATTCCTGCCACGATCTGCCGGGCAACGTCTCGCCGAGCTATCTGGTGGCCCACGACAAGCAGACCGGGCGTCAGGTGTGGAAGACGATGCGGATGACCGAGGCCACCCGGGAGCACTGCGATGCGTACACCACGCCGATTTTCCGCCAGGCGGGCGATCGAGTGGAAATGATCGTGATGGGGGCGCACGTGCTGGACGCGTACGATCCGGCCGCGGGCAACCGGCTGTGGTACCTGCCGGGCCTGGTCGGCAACCGGCTGATTCCGAACCCGGTGGCGGCCCACGGGATGATCTATGCCACGCAGGGGATGCGCGGGCCGCTGGTGGCGGTCAAGCCGGGTGGCGACGGCCAGCGGTCGCGGGACGACATCCTATGGAAGTTCGACCAGGGCACCTCCGACAGCCCCTCACCGGTTGTCTGGGGCGAGCACCTCTACTTCGTCACCAACAACGGGATTGCCCGATGCCTCGACGCCCAGACCGGCCACCTGCAATGGAAGGAGCGCCTCAAGGGCGAATACCGGGCGTCGCCCGTCGCGGCCGAAGGGCGGGTTTACTTCCTCAATATGGAAGGCCTGACCACCGTGGTTTCGGCCTCCGCGCGGTTCGATCGGCTGACCGAGAACCAGCTCGACGACCAGACGATCGCCTCGCCGGCCGTTTCCGACGGAAGGATCTTCATCCGCGGGCGGAAGGTGCTGTACTGCCTGCGCAAGTAGGGGTCGTCTGCGGCCGGCGGCAGCTTTCCGGCGTCTCCCGCCACGCCGGCGTCCCTATTCCGGGACCACGGCGACCAGCTCCTGGCTAACCGACTCGAAGTGGGCGGCCGTGATCGTTGATCGCTCTTCGGCGAAACCGATCAGCAGCGACAGATCGCAAAGGCGATTGATTCGCCGGGGGACGCCGTTGGTCAGCGCGTGCAACACGGGCAGCGCGTCGGGCTCGAAGATCTCGCGCACGGCGCCGGCCACCTTCAGGCGGTGTGAGACGTACGCAGCCGTTTCCTGCTCGCTGAAGGGGCGGGTGAGGCATTTCACACCCAATCGCTCCTCGAGCTGCGGCATGCGGTCCAGCGTCGGCAACAGCCCGGTTTGGCCCGCAAGCAGCAGCGTCAGGTTCGGCCGCCCGCCCGCCTCAAAGTTCAACAGCAACCGCAACGCCTCGAGCGTCTCGGCGCTTTCGATCAGATGGGCTTCGTCGACGACGACCACGGCGTGGCGCCGTGACCTAGTGTTCTCGCGCAAGAACCGGCCGATCCGCCGAATGCTCTGTGCGGTGTCGTGCTGTTGCGGCCCGCCGTCGGCGCCGCTCAACTCGCCGGCCAGGTAGGCCAGCAGTTCGGGCGTGGACATTTGCGGGAACACCAGATGCAGAAACGGTGCGCACTGCTCACCCAACACGTCGCGGAGCATGTTGACCACCAAGGTCTTGCCCGAGCCGCTCACGCCCGCCAGCAACGCGCCGCCCAGCCGGTTCTCCACGGCGTACCGCAGCTTCAGCAGCGCTGCCTGGTGCGACTCACCCGGGTAGTAGAATCGCGGATCGGCGCTGTTTTCGAAGGGTTTTTGCTGCAACTGCCAGTACGACTCGTACATGCCAATGGGCCTGTGAGTGCTGGGGACTCGTAAGAGAACAGGTTGGACATACCTGAGAGTGCAAGGACCCGCGGCGGCCTTGCTCTCGCATTACGTGCTGATTGACAATGCCGTTGGGGCTTGTGGCTCTTCTTCGGTCAGACGTTAGGCCCCCCCGTGCCGCCACGAGCGCGGGGACGCGGTTTTACGCACCTACAAAGTTCTCGATAATGCCGAGCCGGGCGACGTCGGTATCGGCTAGGCAGCGTTGCACCTTGGCCAACGAGTCGCACTGCCCGTCCCGGAGGTTGTGGACCAATACGATGGCGTCGAGCCGGGCCGCGATTCCCCGGGCCAGGGGACCGCGCGTCGTATGCGGATCGGCCAAGGGGCCCAGGTCGACCAGTACCAGATCATAGCGCGACGCGAGCAGGTCGAAGCATTCGGCCGGAAGGGTCTCCTCTTCGGCCGACTCGCCAACGTCGGCCAGCGAACCGCGCAGCGGCAGAAGCGCCATCTCGTCGCGGACCGACTCGACGACGACCTCTTCCAAGGGCAGACGGCCGGTCAACACCTCCTCCCAGCCCTGTTCGGTCACGATGCCCAGCCGCGTACCCAGTTGCGGGTCGGCCAGATTGCCGTCGACCATCGCGACGTTGAATCCGCGCCGCGTCAGGCGTCGGGCGGCGCAAAGCAGCAGCGTCGTGGCACCCTCGCTGCCTCGACAGCTGCCAATGGCCAGCACCCGGTGGCCTTGTTCCCGCGCGTCTACCAGCCGATCGGTCATTCGATCCAGTTCTCGGCCAGCCACTTCGCTAAGCCGGCGACAAATCTGCGGCCAGGCGAAATGGTCGACTTGCAGCAACGGTTGGAAGGCTTCCTCGAAACGTTGGCCCTCGGCAGCGTCCTCGCTCACAACATTCATGCCGGCCGTGTCGTGGGCGGCCCGCGACTGGTCGGTTGCCCACGTCTCGCCGCTCGTGTCGTCGGAGGAATCCTTCGCCTCGTTCTGCACTTCTCCCGCGCTCGCGTCCTCGGGCGAACTCTCCGAGACTTCGGGCGTCGTCGCTTTAATGTGTGGGGCGGGCACGACGCGCATCTGTGTTGCCGGCGTCGCCTCGTCCGCGGTCCCCGAGTCGATCCGATGAACCATGCCGGCGAGGTCCAGGCCGTCGAGCTCGGGGGCCGACTCGACCGGCTCGCCTGCGGTGCGCGCCATCGCCGCGTGAACAAACGGTGGCAAGCGACGCTCGGCGACGTCCGTCGGCTCGGCGGTTGAGGGCTGCTTGGCGTCAGTGCTCGAATCGGCGTCAGTGCTCGAATCGGCATCCGTGGTCGAATCGGCGTCCGTGGCATCGGACCGGTCGCTAGCCGTCTGTCTCGAGGCAAACCGGGAAGCTGCCGGGTTGTTGCCGGGCGGCGTCTGCTGCAGCGCTTCCAACACACCGTCGAGTGATACGTGCGCCCGCGCGTCGGCGGCCTTGCCGCCGGCCAACTCCTCCGTCAGCGCGTCGGCCAGGGACACCGACCGAGTGGTGTCCGCCGGCGCGTCGGCCGAAGCCGCTTCCTTTTGCCGGTAGGCCCTAATGAATGCTTGATCGAGCCCGCTCATCGGTGGTCCTAACAGAAGGTTTCTCGATAATGCCTTCAAATCGCGCCACGCCCGGCTGTGCCGGCTGGGATTGTTGCATCACCGTGGACGGATAACCGTATCCCGGATCGGACCGGGTGTCGGCCTGATAATGCGGCGGGTAGCCTGCTCGCCAGTCGGTTTGCGGATTGGCCCGGGGACCGGTGTCGACCGCTCGGCCGAACGAGTCCACGGGAATCGCCATCGGCCGGTTCGCGCTGGTTTTTGGCCAGGCCGTGTTGGCTTGCGGCTGCGAGGGATACGCATTCTGCCCGGACGGACGGGCGTCGAGACGCCGATCATAGCCCACCGGTGGACCCTGAGATCCCGGTTGCATCATGCCCGCCGCACCCGGAGACGGCGCCACCCGCGCCGGCACATTGATCGACGGCGGCGCCGCCGGATAACGCTGGCTGCCTGGCATTGCTCCCGGCCCGTCGTACGCCGTCTCCCTGGGCCGGACGGAGACTCGCGGCACATTCAACTCAGCCGTCGTGCCCGGCTGCTGTGGCCGTTGGCCCCACACGGGGGCGGCGTCCTGTCCGTTGTAGCCGGGAATCGGGCCGCCGGGTGCGGTGCCCGGCAGCGGTCCGCCGGAAGGCAGCGTCTGTGGGTTGGCGCCTGCGTCGCCGGTCGGATTGACGAAGTCGGGACCGGGCGGAATCTCGGGCGCAAACGACATGTTCGGCTCGTAGAGCACGTTGGGGGCTTGCGGCTGAGCGCTGGCTGCCTGGGGATCGAACGCAGGTGCCTCCGCGGCATTCGGGGCCGGCGACGTGCCCGGCTTGGGCTCGCCGCTGCTGTTGAGCCAATACGGAATCACCGCGGCCAACACGAGCAACAATCCCCCGCCGAAAAGCAGCTTGGTAGAGATCGCTTGGCCGAGGATGCGGCCGTCACGGCGAGCCGATCGCTCCGCGCCGTCGGGGCGATCGGCGGCGTCCAGGTCGGGCATTCGGGCCAAGACCTCCGTATGCGCCATCGAGGTCCTCGGCGTATCCATGGTGGCGTATTCCGCGGCTGGTTCCCGGGCCGATCCGTCGGCCGCGGTCCACCTGTCGCCCGTGTCGTCCGTATGCATGCCCAGACTTCCTTCTTGGCAAATGACGCTGGCGCGCAGCGCACGCCGACTGTGAGAAATCATCCCATCAGCGAAAGTATCGGTCCGGATTGCACCGTTCTTGAGAGTTGTCGCAATTCCACGGATTGGGGCAACTGGGGCAACTAGTGGTTTTGATAAAAACAGGAGGTTCTGGGGCAATGGTTGGATCATGGGTCGAGCGGATCACTCCGCAGGCGGGACTTCCCACGGCCTCCCTTTTTTGCGAAGCGTCCCTATTCCCCTTATACTATCCTCGTAACGCGGCCGTTGGCCGCCCACATCCAACGCGAGTGCCGATACGGCTCTTGAAGAGAAGAGCGGCCCGGCCAAAGGAGCACAACCCATGAGACCGCTGACTGCACTGCTGCTCGTTGGGGCCTGCTTGGCCCTCGCGACCTCATCCATCGCAGGCGAGGCGACTCGGCCCAACGTCCTGTTCCTCATTTCAGACGACTTGAACAATTCGCTGGGGTGTTACGGTCATCCGCTGACGCTGACGCCCAATCTCGACCGGCTCGCCGCCCGCGGCGTTCGTTTCGAGCGCGCGTACTGCCAGTTCCCACTTTGCGGACCGAGCCGCAACTCGATGCTCACCGGGCTATATCCCAACAGCACGGGCATCCTGGTCAACCAGCAGATCTTTCGACAAACGATTCCCTCGCACCATAGCCTGCCCCAGGCTTTTCGCCGGGCGGGGTACTTTGCGGGCCGCATCGGGAAGCTGTATCACTACAATGTGCCGAAGTCGATTGGCACCAACGGGCACGACGATCCCGGGTCGTGGGAGCTGGAGTTGAACCCGGCAGGCTGTGACCGGCTGGAGGAGGAGCCGCACATCTTCAGCCTGGTTCCGGGCCAGTTCGGCGGCACGCTGAGCTGGTATGCCTCGCCCCGGAGCGATCAGTACCACACCGACGGTCTGATGGCCGCCGATGCGGAATGGGTCTTGGAGCGTTGCGCGCGGCGGAAGGACCGCCCGTTCTTCCTCGCCGTGGGGTTTTATCGCCCACACACACCCTACGTGTCGCCCAAGCCGTATTTCGAGCGCTACCCGCAGCAACAAATGCCCGTCGTGCGGGGAGTGAAAGAGGATCAGGCCGATCTGCCGGCCCCTGCCTTGGGCAGCTACAAGAGAGCACAGGACAAGTTGACCGACGACCTGCGCCGACAGTGCGTGCAGGCGTATTACGCCAGCACGACGTTCATGGATGCCCAAGTGGGCCGGGTGCTCGACGCCCTGGAGCGGCTCGGCCTGGCGGAGAACACGATCGTCGTGTTCACCAGCGACCACGGTTACCACTTGGGCGAGCACGGGCTGTGGCAGAAGATGAGCCTGTTTGAGGAGAGTGCGCGGGTGCCGTTGATCATCGCCGCACCAGGCACTTCCGTGCCAGGCGCCGTGGCCGCGGCTCCGGTGGGCCTGATTGATCTGTATCCCACGCTCGCCGAGCTATGCGGGGTGAAGCCACCTGGAAACCTGCAGGGCCAGAGCCTCGTGCCCGTGCTGAGAAGCCCGGACGCCCCGGGCCGCGGTTGGACGCTCAGCCAGGTGACCCGTGGCAGCCGGGAGCCGCGCAAGCGGTTTTTCGGGTATAGTCTGCGCACGCCGCGATGGCGCTACACGGAGTGGGCCGAGGGCGACCAGGGCCGCGAACTGTACGACCATGAGGTCGACGCCGGCGAGTTGGTGAATCTGGCCGAAGATCCGGCCCACGCGGAGACCGTCGCTCGGCTCTCCCGGCAGCTTCGTGCGGCGGTGAAGGAGACGTTTCCAGCTTCCGGCAAGACGCCCGAGCTTCGGCCTGGAGTTTGGGCACCGAATCTGACGCAATAGGAGTCTGCCTGATGGACATATCACAGCCACGCCTCTGCTGCCGTTGTGTTCTGGCCATTTGTTTCGTCGCGCTGGCGGCGGCAGTTTCCCGCCCCTCAGCGTGCGGCATGGCCGCGCAGCCGGATCGGCCGTCCCAGCCGCCCCACGTCCTGTTTATCTTGGCCGACGACCTCGGCTGGGGCGACGTGGGCTTTCACGGCGGCCCGATCCAGACGCCCACGTTGGACGCTCTGGCCGCTTCCGGGGCGAGGCTCGAACAGTTCTACGCGCAGCCGGTCTGCTCGCCCACCCGGGCGGCACTGTTGACCGGGCGGTATCCTATCCGGCACGGCCTACAGGTGGGTGTTGTGCGGCCCTGGGCGCAACACGGCCTGCCGCTTCAGGAGCGGACGCTGCCGCAGGCGCTTCGCGAAGCGGGCTACCAAACGGCCATTTGCGGCAAGTGGCACCTGGGCCACTTCCAGCCGGCCTATCTGCCCACGCAACGGGGCTTTGACCACCAATACGGCCACTACAACGGGGCCCTGGATTACTTCACGCACGTGCGCGACGGTGGCCACGACTGGCATCGCGACGATCGTGCCTGCTACGACCAGGGCTACAGCACCTTCCTGCTGGCCGACGAGGCCGTGCAGATCATCCGCCAACACGCCCCCCCGAAGCCCCTGTTTCTCTATCTCCCCTTCAACGCGGTTCACAGCCCATGGCAGGTTCCCCGAGATTACCTTGACCGCTACGCATCCATGCAGGGGCCTCGTCGGACGTATGCCGGAATGGTGACGGCGATGGACGAAGCAATCGGGCGTGTGGTCGCCGCGTTGGACGAGAAGCAGATGCGGCAAGATACGCTGATCATCTTCGCCAGCGACAACGGCGGCCCCGCTCCCGGGCGCGTGACCAGCAACGGCTCGTATCGGGCAGGCAAAGGGACGCTCTACGAAGGGGGCGTACGCGTGGTGGCCTTTGCCACGTGGCCGCAATATATCCAGCCTGGCTCCGTGGTCGATCAGCCGCTGCACATGGTCGACTGGTATCCCACGCTGCTGAGGCTGGCCGGCGCATCGCTCGACCAGGAGCTGCCGCTGGACGGCCGTGACGCCTGGCCGACGATTGCCCAGGGAAAGCCGTCGCCGCACGAGGAAATCCTGCTCAACGCCGCGCCGGCGAGCGGGGCGATCCTGGTCGGCCCGTGGAAGCTGGTGATCAACGGCTCGACCGGAACCGCCGACGCCCAGGTCCTGCCGGGCAAGCGTCGGGCCAGGCGGCAAGGCGGCGACGAATTGGTCGAACTCTTCGACCTGGCGGCCGATCCGTACGAGAAGGAAAACCTTGCGGCCAAGCAGCCGGAGCAAGTCCAGCAACTCCGCGCGCGCTACGAAGCCCTCGCCCGGCAGGCGGTTCCGCCCAAAATCCAACCGAAACCACCGGGCTTTCAATCGCCGAAGGTCTGGGGAGAGAATCCGTGAAGCCTTGCCAAATCGGAGAGAACGAAATGTATCGTCAACTTGTCGCTATCGTCCTGACATCCGCATGGCTTCTTGCAGGCGGGGGGGCCTGGGCACAAAGTCCCGCCGACAGCTCGAAGCCGAATCTTGTCTTCATCCTCGCCGACGACCTGGGTTGGACCGATCTTGCCTGTTACGGCAGCCGGTACTACGAAACGCCGCACATCGATCGCATGGCGGAGGAGGGTATACGCTTCGTCAACGGATACACCTGTGGTCCAAATTGCCAGCCGACGCGGGCCGCCTTGATGAGCGGCCAATACGGCCCGCGCACCGGCGTCTACACGGTGGGCAGCATCGAGCGCTTCAACTGGCGAAGGCGATCGCTGCGGCCGGTCGACAACGTCACGGCCCTCCCGCTAGATCGGGTCACGATCGCGCAATCGCTTAAGACGGCCGGCTACGCCACCGGCATGTTCGGTAAATGGCACCTCGGCCAGCTAGGCGAACACCACCCCCGCCAGCGCGGGTTCGACGAGGCCATCGTGTCGATGGGCAGGCATTTCAACTTCAACACCAGCCCGAAAGTCGAGTATCCGGACGGCACCTACTTGGCCGACTTCCTCACCGACAAGGCGGTGGACTTCATCCGCCGGCACCGGGAGAAGCCGTTCTTCCTCTACCTGCCGCATTTCGGCGTCCACTCGCCCTATCAGGCCAAGAAGAAGCTGATCGCGAAGTTCCGCGACAAGCCGGCCGCCGGTGGGCACCACGACCCGACCTACGCCGCCATGATCGCCAGCGTGGATGAAAGCGTCGGACGCGTGCTGGCGGCGCTCAAGGAATTCGAACTGGACGAGAACACGCTGGTCATCTTCTCCAGCGACAACGGCGGCGTGGGCGGCTACCTGCGCGAGGGCATCCGCGGCGGCACCGCGACCGACAACGCGCCGCTGCGCGGTGGCAAGGGGATGCTCTACGAAGGCGGTGTCCGGGTCCCCTATGTCTTCCGCTGGCCCGGCAAGATCCCGCCGGGGCAAACGTGCGACCGGCCCATCAACAGCGTCGATCTGTATCCGACGCTCCTGGAGCTTGGCGGCGCGAGCACGCCCGCGGGCCAGACTCTCGACGGCGCAAGCTACGCAGGTCTGTTGGCGGCCGGTGGCCGGCAGGAGCCGTCGCGAGAGGCGATCTACTGGCATTTTCCCGGCTACCTTGGCGCCGGGGCCGGCACCTGGCGGACCGCGCCGGTCGGCGTGATCCGGGCCGGCGACTGGAAGCTGCTGGAGTTCTTCGAGGACCGCCGGCTGGAATTATACAACCTCCGCGAGGACATCGGCGAGCGCAAGGATCTGGCCGCTTCCATGCCGGACAAAGTGCAGCAACTCCACGCCCAACTGAAATCGTGGCAAACGGCGATCCAGGCGCCGATGCCCACGCCGCACGATCCCGACTCGGCACCCGAGACGAAGCCCGGCCAGCCCGAGCAAGAGTGAGTATCCTCGGCGATCTTGCCGTGAGGCGGGGTGACCGCGTCTTCACACCGAGAAGTGATGCCCGCCAGAACCCGGACCACAGGCCCCTGAATCCGGTTCTCGCGGGATTCGTCGAGCTGGCCTGTGATTGGCCATGGAGCGGAAGCCCCACACGACGAGCAAGGCAGGCCCTTCGGTGTTCCGCCTGACCGGGTGTTTCGGGATCCGGGAAATCGGCCAGTCGGCGCATGTCCATGTGGCTCATAGTGTTGCGTCGATTTCTCGCCGGCGGTGATGGCCC
>JAFGRD010000103.1 GCA_016935315.1 Pirellulales bacterium | reverse complement strand
GGGCCATCACCGCCGGCGAGAAATCGACGCAACACTATGAGCCACATGGACATGCGCCGACTGGCCGATTTCCCGGATCCCGAAACATGCTTCAAAAAATGGCCGAGGAGCCCGACGGCGTTGAATGCCTCTGCCAACGGACTTCGGCAGGCGCTGGAGGCGGACAACGCGACCGCCTGCAAGCTGAGCGCCGAGCGCGCCATGCGCCACGGGACTCGCTTCAGCGTGCTATCCGACCGGATGATGCTAGGCGGCCGTCGACAGGCCTCGCCGATGCGGCTGCCCGCTGATCACGTCGAGGATCATCGCGGCCACGTCTTCGGCCGCATCGGGTCGGGCAAGACGGCGGATGGCCGAGACCATCCGGGTCCGCTTTCCCGACTCGTCCAGCAACCCCGACAGCGCAGCGGCCAGGTGATCGTCGAGACGGCCGTTCAGCTCCCGCGGATCGAGCGTCACCGCCCCGCCGGCAGCGGCGAACCGTTCGGCGTTCTTGAGTTGATGATCGTCGGCGGCGTGTGGGTAGGGAACCAGCAGTGCGGGGACTCCGGCAGCGGCCAACTCGGCCAGCGTGGTGCCGCCCGACCGCGATACGGCCAGCTCGCTGGCGGCCAACGTGCCGGGCATATCGCTGATGAAGGCCTCCACGGTGGCCGTCAAGCCGAGTTTCCGGTAGAGATTCCGTGTGGCATCCAGCCCGAGCCGGCCGGTTTGGTGGAGTATCTGCCACCCATCGATCCGGCGGCCGACCTTGTAGAGAGCCCGGGGAACACTTTCGTTGAGCGATCGTGCGCCCGCGCTGCCGCCGAGGATCACCAGACGTTTCTCGGAGTTGCGTGCGGGTCGTCGGGCGAATCCATCTCGGATGGGCGTGCCGGTGACTCGCAAGGGGCAGTTGCGACGCCAAACCCGTCCGTTCGACTCGAACGCCGCGCAAACCAACGTGGCGGAGCGCGCCAGCCAGCGGGTGGCTTTGCCCGGGACCACGTTCTGCTCCAACAGGACCAAGGGGACCTTGCGGGCGACGGCGGCTCGGGCCATGGGCGCGCTGGCGTAACCACCCGTACCCACCACGGCGTGCACACGGTGTTGCTGCAGGAATCGGGACGACGCCCGATAGCCGGCCAGGTTGTCGGCCAGGAAGGCCAGTGCCTCGCGGATTCGTCCCGGCACGGGCCGGCAACGCAGCGCGAAGTAGTCGAACTGGGCATCGGCCACGTGCCGCCGTTCAAACTCCTTGCCGCTGCCGGCGAAGGTGATCCGGACGCGAGACACCCTGGCGGCAAGCTGGTTTGCCACCGCCAGGGCGGGAAACAAGTGGCCCCCCGTCCCGCCACCGGTGAAAACGACATGTAGCAGGTTATCAGCCATCGAAGCTTGCAGATCTCGCGAGGTTTACGACATCTTGCGGTTGGGGCGTCGCGGGCAACGGCCGCGCACCACGACGGGTAGGCACACTACCGAATACGGATGCTGCATATAAGACGTTTCAGGCTGCAGAAAAGTTGCAGCGGGTCCTTCGAAATCGGGTGTTCAGGAAAGGCCTCATAGCAACTGAAAACCCTCGAAACACGGAGCATCAGGCACGTACGGAATTCGACGAAACCGGTTGTCACATCGGGAGTTAAGAGCCAAATCGCCGTGTTTCCGTTTCGAGAACGATCGCGTGGTGCCCAGATGCTGTGAGACTGTTCTACCAGGCGCAACTCCTTGTCTGAACGAGACTTTTTGAGCCACGCACGCCAACGAATCGACTGTTTTCGGGGTCGAAGAGTGTTGGGCGAAGAATCGGCTCTGCGGGCGTTTTCACAGCACCACGCGGCGTCATGGCTTCTGCTGATGCGTCCGGTCGGCCGCGCTCGCTTGCACGGACGGCCTCGGTGCATTCTCTTGCACGGTCAGCTTCAGCCCCGCCACGCCGAGCAACGCACACAGCGCGGCGGCGATCCAGAAACGCACGACGATCTTGTTTTCGGCCCAGCCTTGAAACTGGAAATGGTGGTGCAGCGGTGCGCAGAGGAAAACGCGACGGCGACGCCACTTGTAGCAGCCGACTTGCAGGATAACGCTTACGGCCTCGGCGACGAACACGCCGCCGACAACCACCAGCAGGACTTCTTGTCGCGTGACCACTGCCAGCAGCCCCAGCAACCCGCCCAGCGGCAAGGCGCCCGTATCGCCCATGAAGACCTGTGCCGGATGGCAGTTGAACCAGAGGAATCCCAGCACGCCGCCGATCATGCCGCCGGCGAGAACGGTCATTTCGCCCGCGCCGGGAATCCGCGGGACGTGGAGGTATTCGGCCAACCCCGCATGACCGGCGGCATAGGCCATCACGGTCATCGCGCCGGTGGCGAAGATCAGGCATCCTCCGGCTAGTCCGTCTAGGCCGTCGGTCAGGTTGACCGCGTTAGAGGCCCCCACGATCACGATCACCGCCAGCGGGATGAACCAGAGCCCCAGTGAGAAGCTGATTCCCGCCGCGGGCAGCCGCAGTTGCAGTCCCTCGGGCAGTCCGACATGGTATTGATAGAGCAGCACGGCGGCCACGGTCGCCACGGCCACCTGGCCGACCAACTTGCTGCGGGCGGAAATGCCGTTGGTGGTCCCCCGGAGCTTCACGAGATCGTCGATCGCGCCGATCAGTGCCAGCCCGCCGGCGACGAGCAGCGAGATTTGCAGATAGCAATTGTCCAGATCGCCGAAAAGGACCACCCCGGCCAGCAGTCCCGCCACGATGAACAACCCGCCCATGGTCGGCGTAGACTCTTTGTCCCGATGCAAGCGTCGCACCTCGGGCGAGTCGCTCTTGATGGGCTCGCGGAAGTGGCATTTCAGCCACCCGATCCAGCGCGGCCCCAGCAAGACGGCCAGGACGAATCCGGTCAGCGCGGCCAGCGAAGCACGGAAGGTGATCTTCCCCAGCGCCGCCAGCTCATCGCAGAAGAAGCAGCCGGGCCAGATGAGCGTCCAGCGGTGGAGCAACCAGAGAAGCATGGGAGCGAGCGAGGAAGAAGGATGGACAAGGGAATCTCCCTGAGCAGCCGGGGGCGGCGCGGATGCGCCGCCCCGGCGCTCAGTCTAAGGCTCCACCGCGAAGCAGTCGCCGGAGCGGTCGACCCAGTTACCGCTGATTCCGACGAGTAATTGCTCCTACCCAAGGAGGGAAGGGTAGCGTCGAGTTCCCGCAAATCCGACGCAGACGGCGGAGCCTTTCATTAGTTTGTCGTCGGCCCGACTCACGCGATTGCGACGCCGGTCGGACCGTTTGTCTACTCGTGTGTTTCGCGTGGGTATTGCTTCTCGCCCCACCCTCCCAGTTGTTCGGGCATCCGTGAATCGGGTTCATGCACCGCGTCGCCGCGGGTAGTTATCCAACGCCTCGACCACTCGTTCCATGGCCATCATTCGGGATCCTTTGACCAGCACGACGTCGCCGGGCTGGATGGCCTGGCCAAGATAAGGCAAGGCCTGCTCTACTCGGTCGCAGGGGATCGCTCGCGCACGAGGCAGTCCGGCCGCCCGAGCGCCGGCCACCACATGGCGGGCAAATCGACCGCAGGCGATCAGCAACTCGCCTTGGCCGATCGTGACGACGCGCTTGCCCAGTTGCCAGTGCAACGCAACGGCTCGCTCGCCCAGCTCGGCCATGTCGCCGAGGACCACGATCCGCCTGCCGGGCGGGTCGAAATCTCGCATCAACCGCAGCGTCGCCTGCATCGCACCGGGGCTGGCATTATACGTGTCGTTGATGATGGTCGCCCCGCGAATCTCGCGGACTTCGCACCGCATCGGCACCGACTGGAATCTCTCCAAAGCGTCGGCCATCTCGTCCAAGTCGAAGCCCATCATGCGGCCGATGGCCACCGCCACCAGGGCCGAGGTGAGGTGGTGACGTCCCCAGACGGGCACGGCAAACTCACGGTCGCTGCCACGGCAGTCGGCTCTGCCGACGGCGAGACTGTCGCCGGGGCGTCGCGTGACGACACGGAACCGGAGTTGTCCCTGCCCGCTGTGCACGTCGATTGCCCGGACGTCGCTGCGGTCGTCGCATCCTACCCACGCGATCGGGGCGTCGCACTTTTCGGCGACCAGCCGCAGCCAGGGATCGTCCCCCAGCACGGCCCGGCCGTCCGGCGGCAAGGCGGCCAGCAGCTCGGCCTTCGCATCGGCAATCCCTCGCTGTCCCCCGAAACCACTCAGGTGCGCGTCGCCAATGTGGGTAATCACGCCAACCTTCGGCGCGCAGAGCTCGGCCAGCGCCGCGATCTCGCCTGGGCGGCTGGCGCCCAGCTCCAACACGGCATAGTCGTGCTGCGGCTCAATCGCCAACATGCTTAACGGAACCCCAACGTGGTTGTTGTAGTTTTGCGGACTGGCCGTTCCGTGCAAACGCGTCTGTAACACGGTGTGGATCATCTGCCGGGTAGTCGTCTTGCCGACACTCCCAGTCACGGCGATCAGGATACCCGTGAAGTGACACCGCTTGTGTCGGGCCCAGGCGTACAACGCGTCGTGCGTGTCGTCGACCCGAACGGCCCAGCGGCCCGCGGGCACGCGGACCTCTCGGCTTGCCACCGCGCCTGCCGCTCCGCGGTGGAACGCTTCGGCGACGAAGTCGGCCCCGTCGTGATTCGGTCCCTTCAATGCCCAGAACACGTCATCCCGCTCGACCCGCCGGCTGTCGATGGCAACCGTTCCCACCAACCTCGCTGCATCGCACGAGGCATCGCCGGCCAGAAGCTGGCCGCCGACGGCTGTGCAGAGGTCTCGCAGTGTGTTCATGGTAGGATGGAAATCTCGGGACGGGTGTTTCAAAGGCGCAACCGCCAGCAAGTTTGCTACACGTCGCCACTTCTCTCCACGTGCGGTCGCGCTTCGTAGAGCCATTGACGGGCGATTTCGCCGTCGTCCAGCGGGAGCCGCCGGTCGCCGACGATCTGGTAGTCCTCGTGCCCCTTGCCGGCCAGCAGCACACAGTCGCCCGGCCGGGCCTCGGCCAGCGCCCGGCGGATCGCTCCCGCCCGATCGGCGACCACCTCCGCCTTCTGCGGGCTGCGAAAGCCAGCCAGCACGTCGCGGATGATGGTTTCCGGGTCTTCGGTCCGGGGATTGTCGCTGGTGACCAGGGCCACGTCGGCGACCGACTCGACGGCCCGCCCCATCAGCGGGCGCTTCCGGCGGTCGCGGTCGCCCCCGGCGCCGAAAACGCAAATCAGGCGACCGTCGGTCACCTCGCGCAGCGTCTTCAGACAGCCTTCCAAGGCGTCCGGTGTATGGGCGTAATCGACAAACACGCCGAACGGCTGGCCACACTCCAATCGCTCGAGCCGCCCGGGCACGTGCTCGGCCGATTCCAGGCCGCGTACGACCGTCGGCAGGTCGATCCCGTAGGTCAGGCCCACGGCCGCCGCAACCAGGCAGTTGTATACGTGGTGCGTTCCGATCATGGCCGTCCGCACCGGGATCGTCTCGCTGCCCGCCGTCAGCAGAAACGTCTGCTCGCTCAGGCACCGCTCGATCGGCGTGGCCGTGATCTCGGCGGCCGAGTGAATTCCCACGGTCAGCACCGGCCCGTCGATCTGGCGGAGGTATCCGGCCGAAACCGGGTCGTCGGCATTGATAACCGCAAATGCTTCGGCCGGCAGATAGTCGAACAGCTTCGATTTGGCCAGCCGGTAGTCGTCGATCGTGGGGTGATAGTCGAGATGGTCGCGGGTGACGTTCGTCACGCACGCGGCGTCGAATCGCACGCCGGCCACCCGGGCCTGGTCCAACGCGTGGCTGGAGACCTCCATCACGGCGTGCGAGCAGCCGTTGCCGACCATGCGTGCCAGCCAGGCGGCCAATTGCTCGGCCGGGGGCGTCGTCCAGTGCGACTCTTCGATCGCTCGCCCGTCGAGGTATCCCAAGGTGCCCAACAGCCCGACCCGACGCTTGGCGGTCGTCAGAATGCTGGCAATCAGGCAACTGGTCGTCGTCTTGCCGTTGGTCCCGGTTACACCGATGACCTTCAGCGCCCGGCTGGGATGACCGGCCAGTGCCTGGCAAATCTGTCCAAAGACCTCGCCCACGTGGTCCACGACGCAGGTCGGCACTGCCACGTTGTCCACCGGTCGTGGGCTGAGAACGGCCACACAACCGCGGGCAACCGCTTCGGCAATGAACTGATGTCCGTCGTGCCGGATTCCCGGCAGCGCGGCGAACAGGTAGCCCGGCTTCACCCGGCGCGAGTCACAGGTGCAGCCGCTAATCCACACGTCGTCGATGCCGAAGACCTTGGCCTCCGCCAGCAATTCCCGCAGACTCGTCAGACGCCCCAAACTGGGACAGGCTTGCATGGCCCAAGGCCTCCATGCCCAAAGGTGCCAAACCGTGTTGGACGTGATCGGCGACGCGCGATTCGGTCGGGGCTGTGCCGAGAATCCGTTCTCGCCCACGTTGCCACCGACGTGTCGCCCCTGGATGACGGAGAACCGCGTTTGCCCCTGGGGGCGTCGCCATTTGAGTGGCGGCCGGATTGTCCGAATTTTCGGCCGGCTGTCAAGGCGGAATTCCCAGTCGGTGCGAGACGAATTCCTCTGGACATACCCGCCGCAGTTGCAGAACATGGCGAAACAAGTGAAAATGGAGCTTTCCTGCGACTCGGGGTGGCCTTCTGCCAGCGGCAGACCGGAACCGTGCCATGCGTTACGAACACTTCGATATCGACAGCCTCGCCGCCTACCTGCACCTGGCGCCCCAGCAAGTCAGCCGCCTGGCCGATCGCGGCAAGCTGCCCGGCCGCAAGGTTGCCGGCAAGTGGCGATTCGCCCGGGCCGACATCCATCATTGGCTCGAAGACCGGATCGGCCTTTCCGACGAAGACGAGTTGGTCGACGTCGAAGACGTGCTACAGCGTTCGGCCGGCCCCGGCCAGCAGCAGATCCGTTTGGCCAAGATGCTGCCGATCGAGGCCATTGCCGTGCCGCTGCTGGCGCGAACCCGCAATTCGGTCATCACCCACATGGTCAAGCTGGCCGCCGAGACCGGCTGGCTCTGGGACCCGGAGAAAATGACCGAGGCGGTCCGTGCCCGCGAAGACATGCACCCGACCGCCCTGGAAAACGGCGTCGCCCTGCTGCACCCTCGCCGCCCGATGGTACGCATCCTCAGCCAGCCGTTTCTGGCCTTGGGGCTGACGGCCACGGGCATTCCGTTCGGCGGGGCCGCGCCGATGACCGACGTTTTCTTCCTGGTTTGCTCGGCCGACGACCGCGGCCACTTGCGGGTGTTGGCGCGGCTCAGCCGCGTGCTGGCCATGCCGGGTTTTCTCGAGACCTTGCGCGCCGCCCCCGACCCCCAAACCGCTCACCGCCTGATCGCCGACGCCGAAAAAGAGCTCTAGTCGTGTCCGAGATTTCCATCCTCTTGGTGGGCCACACCGATCGGTCGGAGTTTTGCCGGGCACGCACCGCGCTGGAGGCCCGCGGGCCGCTGGTCTGCGTGCCCGACATGGAATCGGCGGTCGCCGCGCTGCAAAGCGGGCAGATCACGCCCGACGTGATCGTGGCCGCCCAGTCCTATCCGGCCGAGTTCTCCCACGAGGCCATCGACCGGCTGCGCCGCGCGGCCCCGCTGGGCCAGGTGCTGGGGCTGATGGGCAGTTGGTGCGAAGGGGAAGCCCGAACCGGCCGACCCTGGCCGGCGGCCATCCGCGTCTACTGGCACCAATGGCTGCCCCGCTGCGACCAGGAGCTCGGCCGTCTCGGTCGGGGGCAATGTTCGGCGTGGGGGCTGCCCATGACGGCCTCCGACGAGGAGCGGCTGTTGCTGGCGGCCGACCAGCAGCCGACCCGGCTGGAAGGCCTGATCGCCATCCACAGCCGGTCCTGCGAGATGGGCGACTGGCTCTCGGCGGCCTTGCGAAGCCGCGGCTGCTCGACCGTCTGGCTCCGCCCGCCGCGTCCCGCCCGGGTCGCCGGGGCCATGGCCGCCGTGTTCGACGGCTCCGATTGCCGCGGCCGGGAACTCGACGAGTTGAAGCATCTCTGCGGCGCGCTGGCGCCGGCCCCGGTGATTACCCTCTTGGACTTCCCCCGCATCGAAGAGCACGACCGGGCGCTGCACGCCGGCGCGGCGGCCGTGCTCTCTAAGCCGCTGCAACTGGACGACCTCGATTGGCAGTTGGACCGCGTGCTGGCGGCAGACTCCGACCGCCCTTCGTGACGCCGACATAGGCCATGCTCGCCCCTTCCCGCCGATCGGACCGTCGGGCTCCTCGGCCATTTTTTGAAGTATGTTTCGGGATCCGGGAAATCGGCCAGTCGGCGCATGTCCATGTGGCCCATAGAGTTGCGTCGATCTATCGCCGGCGGCGATGGCCCCAAACGGCCGAAAATGGGGCTGAAAGCGCGTCGTAAGTCCTGTGGTGACAACCGGTTGGAATTATTGATCCTCGTCGGCGGGCGGAAATCGTGTGAAAATGGGCTGCTGTTCATCGTAACGTCTTGTGTGGCCATGGGTTGTGTTGTTGTCTCCGGGGCGATTTGGGCCATCTCGGCGCACAGCGGGCCCGTGGCGTGCCCGTCTGGGCACACAACGCCTGGACGACCTTTGGACTTACGTGCCCGGGCGCAACTCGGCGCGGCGTGCGGCCGCGGCCCAGTGGTCAACCGCCGCGGTGTT
>JAFGRD010000007.1 GCA_016935315.1 Pirellulales bacterium | reverse complement strand
GCGCTCGGCCAACAGCAATGGGCCACTACCCTCCGGAGGACCGCCCCGCGTGGCTCGACTCAGGAAGTATGAATAATCCGGGCTAGTCAGGCTCCTTCTGCCTCCAATCGTCGTCGTACCACTCGTCGTCCCAGTAGCCGTCATCCCAGTATCCGTCGTAGTAATCGTCATAGTAGTAGTCTTCGTAGTACTCGTCATAGTAGTAGTCTTCGTAGTACTCGTCGTAGTACTCGTATTCTTGATACGTGCTTTCGTCCCAGACCTCGTATCCGCCGAAGCCGGGCAGCCAGTCGAGGCCGAAGAAGACGTCCGTATAGGAACCATCGTAGTAGCCGCCAGAGTGGCCACTGTTCCTCGGTTTGCACCCCACCGCAGGCAGAAGGATCCCGATCATCGCCAGCCCCAACACGATTCTGGTCAGTCTTTTGCCCATGGCACTCTCCCTTATTCAAGCTGTCAGCTATCGGCTTTCACCAATCAGCCATCAATAGGCACGACGCGGCTGACGGCCGACAAGCGACAACCTTCCAGACACAACAAGCCCTGTGAGGTTGGCGACAACTCGTGGAAGCGGTGTTTCAGATGCCCGGGGTTGCCTTGGGAATATTCCGGGCCTCGGCCCGAATACCCTCTCGGAACGCACGTTGCGGCCCGTCAGGCCGTGATTCTGTGACGGACGAGGCGGCTCCGGTGGGTCGTGGCCGCGGTAGAATAGGAGCACGGCGAATCGTCAGGAGCCACTAGACCGGCTCGCCGGGCCGGGCACCCTTTGATGGGTCATCCGAAGCTACCAGTAGCTGAAAGCTGACAGCTTCTCAAGGAGTTCATTCATGTTTGGCCGACTGGCTGCTGTTCGCATGAAGACCGCCGAAGACGCCTTCGCCAAGGGGCGGCTCGACGAGGCCTTCGAGATCGCCTCCGCGGGGGACCTCGCGGGCAACCGCCGCGTGCAGCAACTTCTGCAAAAACTGGCCGAGCCACTGCTGCATCGCGGCCAGGATCATCTGCTCAGCAGGCGTTTTGCAGAGGCGCTGGCGGACTTCGATCGTGCCGCACGGTGCGGCTATCAGACGAACAAGATCAATGAATGGCGGAGGCGGGCCGCCGAGGTGATGGAAGACGACCAGAAGGCCGAGCACGAAAGGCGGGCTGCGCTCGCCGTTGCCCGCGAGCGACTCGCGGCCGGCAGCCTCAACGGCGCGGCTGACGCGTTGGCCAAGGCCCCGGAAGACGATCCGGACCGCGCGGCTGTGTCCGAGCAGATCGCCCGGCAAGCAGGCCGGGCCAAGGAAGCCCTCGTTGCGGCCAAGGACGCCTTGAAGCGGGGCCACGTAGCGCGGGCCGTCGAGCGTCTTCGGGTCGCGCGGGCCCTGCACTGCAAGCTGGACGAGATCACCGAAATGGAAGCCACACTGGTCGAACACGCGTTGAAGCAGGCGACCGAGGATTTCAGGAACGGCCGACTCAACCGAGTCGGGCAGCACCTCGCCGTGCTAGGCGAGGTCGGCCGCAAGCGACCGGAGCGGGTCGAGATGGAGGAGGCCTTGCGTCTGGCACGCGAGGCGGCGAAGGCCCTGGCCGACGACCGGTATGCCAAGGCGGCTGTCTTGCTCGGCCGTCTTGCGCAGGTCGGTCCGAAGGCGGGTTGGGTGTCCGATGTCCGCAAGCATCTGGGCGTTCTGGAGGAGCATCGTCGGGCGCTGCTGGAAGGTCCGCTTGGCTTGATCCTTGGACTCGACGTGCCCAGCGCAGTAGCCGCCAAGTCGACCGCCGGCGGACGTGCAGGAGCCCCCGGCCTTGGCCGAGCCGTGCCTCCAGTCGATGATGAACGACTCGCCACAGCCGAGACCCTGCCTGCGGAAACGACCGAAATGACCGATGGCGTGCAGCCTGCCTGTCGTGCGGGTGCCCGCTGGCCACGGCCCGATGTTCTTGGGCCGGAGGCTCAGAATGCACGGCACCACGGCTTCTTGCCGCGACGGCTGCTTCTCCGAATCGACGGCGCCGGCAGCTTTCTGCTGCTGCGCGGTGACAGGGTCGGAATCGGCCGAAGTGGCCCGGGGGCGACGGCCGACCTCCAATTGATCAGCGATCTGTCCGAGCGCCAGGCGGAGATCATCCGCGCGGGCGAGGACTACTTCGTCGTGGCACGATCCGGCGTGGAGTTGGCCGGTCGGCAGGTCGATCACGCCCTGTTGCAGGACGGCGACCGCGTCCGGTTGGGCAAGCGGATCCGACTGAAGTTCGGACGGCCCAGCCTGAAGAGCACCACGGCGGTGCTGGACCTGGGCGACGGCGTCCGAACCACGACGGATTGCCGCCGTGTAATTCTGTGGAGCGGACCGTTACTCATGGGGGGCACGCGCGAGTGCCACATCAAGCTCGGCCCGGGGATCGGCGGTGCCATCCTAATGGAACGAGGCGGCGGGCTGTCTGTCAAATCCATGGCGCCTGGTGGACCGACGACGCCCGTGCCGCTGGGCGTACAAACGGAGCTGGGCGAACTGCGCATGACCGTTCAGGGTTGGTCGGGCGACTCGCAAGTCGGGAAGGTGATCGGTTAATCTCGATAGGGGTCGGAGTATCATGGCCTTTCATTTCAACCAGGGAGATCGGCCGTTGCCGGGCTACACCGTCCAGCGCGGTGTCGGCCGCGGCGGGTTCGGCGAGGTCTATTACGCCACCAGCGACGGCGGGAAGGAAGTCGCCCTCAAGTACCTCCGCGAGAAT
>JAFGRD010000102.1 GCA_016935315.1 Pirellulales bacterium | reverse complement strand
TGCGGTAGTTCTCCATGTACCATAGTGTACCTAAAGGTTTCGCCTGAAGGCGAGGGCTTCATTCCCTCCCATCGAGAGACAGTAAGGCGTAGGACGATCAACCGGGACGCCAGGGCGCCGGACGCATCGCTCAGTCGCGGCAGTTCGTTGCTGACCAACACGAGCCGCGTCGCCAGCTTGGTGGTCACCGGATCACGGTACTTGCGGTCGACGGTCAATGTGTCTTCACCGCTGATACTCAACAACCGCTCAATGACGATAGCGCGGTCACTGCGTCCGCTGAGTCGCGCGTCAGGGATGATCGCCACCGACTTGCCCAGCAGCGGAGACAGTCCGAAGTTCGTGGCCAGCCCGGCCAGCGTCGGCCCGGCCACGTTCGACGGTCCGATCAGTCCACGGATCAGCCGGGCGATCGTGCCTTTGCCGGACCGCTTCGGGCCAACCAAGAACAAGATCTTCTGCTGCGATGTGTCGGCACTGAGAAGATAGCCGAACCACTCCTGCAAAGACTCGATGCTTTGCTGATCATCCGGCCACAACTGGCCGAGAAACGCGAACAGCGCGTCCGGTCGAGGCGCATCGAGGGACACGTCATAGTCGAGCGCGGCCGTCGTAAACAGCTTCGGCGTGGGCGGGATCTGATGCTGTTTGCCAGCGCCGATCGACGGCAAATGGAAGACACCATTTCGGGCTGCGATCACTTCGTCAGCCGGCCACGGTCCGGCGTCCCTCAGCCATGCCGGCGCGTCGATCTCATACGACAACATCGACTGTGCCTTGATTTGGTCCATGATGTTACTCGCGACGTGGGAGGTGACACCGCGCGCGTGCTGGTTCAGATACCGGACAACTGCCCCTCTCACCTCGGATTGTGATTTTTCGCGGTACGCCCCCCCATCCAGTGCAACAACCCCCCCCGCCAAAACCGCAAGCGACGCACGCCGTCGCCACCCGACGTCCTGCGCAAAAACTCGTCGGCCTCAGTCGCGGGGTCGAGGTCGCCGGCCGGCATTTTTGCGACCGCCGCGTCAACCGGCCCCGGCTCGACTGCCTCGTCGAGCAGCTTGCGAAACTCGCCGATGTCGCGATGCACAAGAAAATCATCGACGCCGCACTTGCTGCCGCCTGGCAGATCAGGCATCCGTAGGCACTTCACCATTGCCCCACGACTGGCAAGCTGTGCCGCCAGGCGGGCCTCGGCGTCCTGGACATTCTCATTCTTGTCGATGTCGCTGTCGAAACCGATCCACACGGGGCGATTACGCCAGTCGATCGCCTCGAGGGCGGGCAGCAGCCGTTCAGCCTTGGCGGTTTTCCAGCCGTACACCCCCACTAACCCTAAACACGGGAACCCTTCTTGGTCGGCTTTGGCAGCTTTTTTTTCGCCCTCGGTGACTCCGATTTCGGCGCCGGGCGTCTTGATCGCCTCGAACGTGCCGGGTGGGGTAAACACCTCATTTGGCCGCCCGGCCGGTGACTCGTACTTGACCGGTTTATCTTTTAGGCGGCGGGGGTTGTCAGGGCGGAGTCTGTGGTAGCCGTTACTGCCGCCTGGCCCAAGGAACGGTATCACCAGGCAGGGCGCGGCGCGCTTCGGGAGTTTTCTCGCGAGTAGCGCGTTGATCCTGGCATGATCGCACTCGCTATGGAATCCACATGCAGCAATCGTCGCGTCGGACAGGCCGCTCCGGCGGAGGTCATCGAGATGATGCGGTAGCAGTTGCCGGGCGGGCGCGGTGGGCGCTGTGGGCGTCGCTGTCGGCGCGGCGGGCGCCGCGGTGGTCGCGATAGTGCTCATATTTGGTGCCTTTCTTGCGAGCCGTCTGGTCCGGCTCGGTCTACCGTCGGGGCCCCGCCGGGAGCATTGCCCCGGACGTAGCGGAGGAGATAATCCGCCAGCGCCTCATCCCAGTCGCTCGGCTCGGCGAGCAGATCGACGCGAGAGGTCAGGCGGGCGGAGATGTCGAGGTCGTCACTGACCACGGTCGCCCTCCCTGGTCGGACCGGGCCGGATCGTGACCTCGACCCCCAGCGCGGAGAGTCGCCGCCGGGCCTCATCGGCGCCGGCCTGGTCGCCATCGCGGAGAGAGTACCGCAGCCGGAGCCACCAGAAGTCAGGGCTCCGCTCGATCTCGGCTTGGCTGATTGCGTGGGCCATGAAAAAACCCCGTTAGGTCGTTGGCTCGTTGTGCCTCTGACCTAGCGGGGTTTGCCGCAAAATCGGCGTTTTTTGACGTAAGTCCTTGTGGCTATTGGTTCAGGAATGCCGTAAATTTATGGCTTTATGTAAATCGGCTATTCGCCGTCCGGCTCGTATGCGACGATCTCGCCGAGTCGCTTGTCTACTGTGGCTTGGAGTTCCGACAGCTTCCCCGTAACGGCCGCTCGCTCGATCTTCGGCACCCACTCCTGCCACTCCCGCTGACTCTGGAGTGTAGAGCGGGCCATCCCTACGGCGTCGGCTACCTGTTGCTCGGTGGCGTCCGGGTGCTGCGCCTTGTGGGTGATCGCCGCGTGTGTCTTGAGTTGCGTGTCTTTCTTCGTCCCCCGCTTGCGCTTCTTCCGGCCGTTCTGTGCCGGCTTCCCCACCTCCGGCGGATCGAGCTTGTCGGCCGCCCACTCCAGGGCACGTACAACGGAGCCGTCGAGGATTGTCTCTCCAGAGATCACCACTCCGTTCTTGTGCCGCCCGTCGAAACCGTAGGTGACCCCAATCACTTCCATCGACCAACGTATCCGGTTGACTGCGCTCGCCGCGTCGAGGGGGCCGTCGATGATTGACCGTCGCTCCGGTGTCGCTTGCTGGAGACACAGCCACAGTGCCAGCAGCCGGGCTATTTGGCTATCATCCGGACCGCCACTTCGCGGTGGGGGCTCGCCCTCGATGTGGAAGTGCTCGCGAAGGTGAGCAGCCAGGAAACGGGCCGCCTTGCCGATGTCAGAATCTCGCATGGCGTCTTGCCTTTCTTTAGGGGCTCCAGCGCCGCCGCCCGAAAAGGCAAGAAACCAGGCTGACGGCCCCGGAGCCGGCCGCCGGGGTGATCAGCCCCCGGCTCGCCCCCCATTATACCGATTTCACGTCGTTTGGGCGAGGTCGGCCGCCTCGAACCGGATCGAAGTTCCCTCTTGTCCAAATTTCAAGCTGGTTTTCGGTATTCGTGGCTGCGGGAGCTACGGGGTCTTGCCGGCCGGAGCACCCGGCTGAAGGAGCCTGATTCGGGCCCGAATGACG
>JAFGRD010000101.1 GCA_016935315.1 Pirellulales bacterium | reverse complement strand
TTTCCGTTACGAGCTAGCGGAGGGACTTGAACCCACAACCTGCTGATTACAAATCAGCTGCTCTGCCAATTGAGCTACGCTAGCCGGTCGAGCCCATCATGCGAACCTCTTAATATATCCGACCTCCCAGGCCAGGCAAGGGGGATGAACCAGAAATGGCGCGGCGCGGCGGCTATTTCCCAAAAAACGACCTCGCTGCCACCCCAAAGAGGGGAAATCACGATGCTCTCTTGACTCGCCGCCCACAACCGAATCAAGCCGTCCCCCCAAGAGACCCGCTTTCGGCCCGCGCGCTGAAGCTCGCCGAAAACCTAGGAGTATACGGATCACATCGAGCGATGGCAACCGAACATGCCGTCGATTCCAGAAAAACTTGCCCCCGCAGCCGGCAAGACGTGTAAAATGAACCCGTCCTGTCGACCGAGAACGGCTTGCAGACCGGCCCAGGACGGCCCGATCGGACTGATCGAGGAATCCCCCTTGGTTCACCCCTGCGCGCCCTGCTGCCGCGGCGCCCTGGCTGTTGGAAATCGACAGCAGCGGCGGGTCCTTAGCCGGGAAAGTCGATTCTCTCCTCGTCGACGGCCCGGCGGAGTTTGCTCAGCGCCCGGGCCTCGATCTGGCGAATCCGTTCCTTGGTCACCCCCAGTTCGGCGCCGACCTGCTTCAGCGTCAACGGCTCCTGGCCCCGTTGCAGGCCGAACCGCCGGACGATGATCCGCTGCTCCCGTTCATCCAGCCGGTCCAGAATCTTCTCGACCTGGGCCTCGCGCTGCAGTTGTGCCGACTCCTGCTCGAATTGATCCGACCGGTCGTCGGCGGCCGAGGTGAACATCTCCGCGTGGCTGGTCCGGAAGCGATCGCGGTGGCGGTGTTCATCGGGGATGGTCCGGGCGAAGTTCTTCATGATCGCCCAACTGGCGTAGGTGCTGAACTTGTTGCCCCGGGCGTAGTCGAACTTCTCGACCGCCCGCATCAACGACATGTTGCCGTCGCTGACCAGCTCGAAGAAGTTCTCCGCGGGACCCACGTGGCGTTTGGCGATCGACACCACCAGCCGCAGGTTCGCTCGGACGATCTGGTTCTTCGTGGCCACGGCCTCGTCGTAGCACCGTTCGATCTGATCCATTAACCCGGCTTTCGGCCGAGACACGTCGAGACTGCCGCGCAGCTTCGAGGCCCGGTACTTCAAGTAGTTCATCTTCCGGAACAAGTGGGCCTCTTGTTCGCGCGTCAGCAGCGGCACTTCATACAGACTCGCCAGATACGGCGGCAGCCCGCTGGGGAGCCGGGCCTTTCGCGACGGCTGATCGGACGCCGGGGGCGGCCCCAGGACGGCCTTCTCTCGCTTGGCGGACTGCACCCGGCCAAACTCGTCGTTGGGGATGTAATCCAGCGGAAGCTCCATGATCTGTTCGGCCCGCATCTCGCCGATGATCCGGTAGATGCTGGTGCGCGTCCGGCAGAAGCGCCTGGCCAACTCCTCGGCCGATTCTCCCCGGCGGTGCTGCTGGTAGATCTTCCATTTGGTTTCCGTTCGCAGCGGGCCGTGGTTGTCGGGGTAGACGGCCGATTCCGGATGATCCTGATCGAACTGCTTCAGCGTGTATCGGATGGTCTCCGCGCTGCGACCCGTCTTTCGCGCCAACCGCTTGGTGACGTCCGCGGGGCAAGCGCCGGCGCGGGCAAGGCGTCGAGCCCGCTCGATGATCATGTTTCGCTCCTCGTCGGTCAGTTGCGTGAATTGGGCCCCCCGGCGGATCCGTTCGGGATTCTCGGTGACGAATCGATCCACGGAGCTCTGCAAGAAGCCGACCCGTTTGCGCCCGTCCATGACGTATCGCCGGCTGACCAGACCTTGCTGTCGCCACCGGGAGATCGTCTTGGTCGAGACGTTGAACCTCTCGGCCAATTCCTCGACGGTCATCACGTGCTCGGAGATGTCGTCGGCGGGTACGTTGGCGGCGTCGGAAACGTCCTCGACGAACAGCCGCAAATCGTGGCTGGCCTCCTCGCCCGAGAGCTTCAGGTCGGGATAGGATTCCGGCCGGTAGTTGGTCACCCGGAAGCAAACGTATTCGTACGTATAGGTTCGCGACGGGTCGAGTTCACCCAGCAGTTTCTCGGCCTGCTCGACCTGCTCGATTTTCTTGTCGCGAGGTGCGAATCGCACCTGTTGATCACGCAGTTGTCGGATGGCGGGATTCAGATAATCGGTGTGCATGGTCAACTCTCCCTTTCGCGGGCGCTGGGGGCAGGCGGACGATTCGCTTGTCGCCGGCAACCCGCTTGCTGCTGTCCCCGCGGCCTTCGCAGGCCGCCACCGGAAGGTTTACCCTGTTAAGAAAGTATACCTTGTACTCGGAATTTTAACAGCTTAAACCAGCAAAATACCCTTCTGCCCCCCGTTTACGGGGGAATCAACTCCTGGCGGCTTTCGGGCACCCGCTCGCCGTCCGGGGACGGCTGCCAGACACCATTATCTGGCCCAATCCTGTACGCAATTAAGTGTCCAAAAGCCCACGGGAAGTTCGCGTTTTAGTCAACTTTTCGCCTTTCTCCGTCCCATGCCCCTCTTCCGGCCCCGCCATCGTGTCGTAACTCGTTTTGCGGAAGCGTTTTGAATTTAGACGGGCGAAGCTGTCAAAAGGTTACAGGAATTCGGTCCCATTCGGGCCTTTTGGCGGAAGTATTCCGAATATTGCCATTGGCCGAAATCGATCTAGCGACTACCGTGCCGAACGGGTCGTGGACACCGGGATTCGGCTGGCTCCGGTGCCCGGATGCCGACCGACCGTTACCGTCCCAGCCGCCGTCTATACCCATTTCTGACCGGCGATCTGCAATGAAAACCGTGACGATTCGCTCTGCCCTCGGTCTGCTGTACGCATTGGCCGCACTGCCCCTGGCAGCAGATTCCCCCCAAACGAGTGTGAAGTATGTCCTGCAAGGCGTTCGGAAGCCGGGCGACACGGACCGGGTGGTTATCCGATTGGAGGTCGGCGGCGATGTCCTCCAGGCCGTCGAAACCGAAATCCATCGGATGAAGCTCAGCGTGGTCTGCGACCTCAGCTACGACGAGAAGGTGCTCCAGTTGCCCAACGCCTCCGACGGCCGTGCCCGCTCGATCCGTCATTATGACCAAGTGGACCCGGTGATCAAGGTCGAAGACGACGGAATGAAGCCCGTTTTGCGTCCCCAACGGCGGCTGATCGGCGTGCAAGTCGACCCGCCGAAAGTGACCCTCTTCTCGCCCAACGGCAAGCTCACCCGCGACGAGCTCGAGCTGGTCGACATCCTGGGCAACAGCCTGCTGCTGGAGCAGTTATTGCCCGAGGGGCCGGTCGCGGTGGGCGAGAGTTGGTCCCACGACGAGAAGCTGATCCTGGCCTTGCTGGGAATGGACGTGGCGAGCCGGGTCGACGTCCAGAGCAAGTTGACCGAGGTGACCGGCACCGCGGCGCGGTTCGAGCTGTCGGGCCGGGTCGAAGGGGCGTTGTGCGGGGCCGCCACGGAAATCGAGCTGAAGGCCAAGTACCGCTTCGACCGCCGCACTCGGCGGATCGACTGGCTGGGGCTGCTGATCCAGGAGAAGCGGGGTGTTGGCCACGTGAAGCGGGGTGTCGACGTGGTGGCCCGGCTCCAGGTGAGAATCTCGCCGGAGGCCACGCCCGCCGCCCTGACCGAGGCGGCCCTGGAGGATCTGTCGCTTCAGCCGACGGCCGCGTTGGAGCCGCTGAGCTACCAGTCGGCCGAAGGCGGCTGGCAACTGACGCACGATCGCCGCTGGCACCTGATCGGCGAGAATCCCGACCTGGCCGTCTTGCGGATGGTCGACCGGGGCGAGCTGATCGCCCAATGCAACGTCTCGCCGCTGCCGAAGCTTGCCGCGAACAAAGAGGTTCCGCTCAGCGCGTTTCAGGACGACGTCCGCAAGGCCTTGGGCGAGAGCTTCGGCGAGTTCATCGAGGCGGCCCAGTGGGCCAGCGACGCCGACCATCGCATCTACCGCGTGGTCGTTCAGGGGAAAGTCGCGGAGCTGCCCATCCAATGGCATTACTATCTGGTCTCCGACAAGCACGGCCGCCAAGTGGCCTTCGCCTTCAGCGTCGAGGGCAACCTGGTCGACCGGCTCGACGATGCCGATCAGAAGCTGGTCGATTCGCTCCGCTTCCTCGAGCCGAAGGTGGCCAGCAGCGGCAAGTAAGCACTCGCAAGAGAATAAGGCGGACATGCTGTAGCGCCTCAGCCGAATCGTAGCTGAAGTCGCAAGACCTCAACTCGCCGGCGGCAGTCGCAGCCCGTGGCGCAGCGCCATCGTCTCGGGCGACATGGCCCCGTTGCGCAGCAGGATCTGATCGGCCTGGGCGTCGCGCAGCCGGTCGCGGACGGCCAGGGTAGGGGCGGTGGCCTGGATTTCGACCGACCCCAGCGACTCCGGCGGCAGGCGGCCGGCCCCGACCGCGTTTTCCACCACCCGCCACAACACCTCGCGGTCTTCCCCGATCATCTCCTGCTGCAGCCGCTCGAACATCTTCACGGCCGGACCCTCGGCCACCATGGTCGAGGCGTAGTTGGCGTTGCTGGCGTCGCTGGTGAGCATGAACTCGGGCATCACCAACCGGCTGGCGATGGCCCGAAGCTCGGCCTGCAACACGGCCACGTAGGCGGCGGCGTCGAGCCCGGCGGCGGGGAACTCGTACTGGGTCCCGGCGGCCGCGTCCAGGATCGTGCCGGGCCCATAGCGGCGGAAGTGACTGGTCCGTCCGCCGGTCTGGTCGGCAACGCTGAGGTCGGCCTGGTCCTGCACGAATTGCTCCAGCCCGGCGCCGGTCGCCGAAACGTGCTTGCGGATCAACGCGATGGCCGACTGGATCTCGGCGACCACACTCATGTTGCGAAGCAGCCGCTCGGCCCGGCGGAGGTTCTTGCGCACCGGGTAGAACAGCGGCAGCCCGCGCTTCACGTTGGCGTCAACGCCCAGCTTGCGGTGCTGGATCTCCGCCGCATCGACCAGGCGGCCGTCGATCCAGTAGCCGAGCACGGTCTCGACGTCGTCCGGGTCGGTCTGAATGCCGAAGGAGGCCGCCCGATCGGCGGCCCGGGTCGGCGGCGTGGCCACCTGGCCGGGTTCGACGAAGCGGACCCGGGTGGTTCCGTCCGGGACGGCAAACAGCCGCAGGAAGCACTCGCCGTCGCGGTCCTTGCGGTGGACGATCTCCCGCTGCCGCTGGTGCCACCGGTTCTCTCGCAGAAAGTCGTCGAGCAGGGTCTGGACCGCCTCGACCAGCTCGGACGCCGGCGCCTGGTCCCGCCTGGCGACCGCCCGGTATTGGTGCCCGGCGCCCACAATATAGCTGATGCGGTTCTCGTGGCCGTTGATGGCGAACTCGTTGGCCACCGCCAGCGCGCGGCATTGGGCACGAATCCCGGCCAGTTGCGACTCGTCGCCGAACGGGGCGGCGGGTGTACGGCCGGGCAGCCCGTCGACGCCGAGCTGCGTCCAGCGGGCGCCCTCCTCGTCGTACAGCGCGTCGGTCGGATCGACGAACGTGTCCCAAAGCTGGTCGAAGGCCTCCAGCAGGCGGCCGAGCCGGGCATCGCCTTGCGCCGGCCGGGTGGCCTTCTCGCCGCCTGGCGCTCCGTGGGCAAGTGAGCTGTCGGCCGTCGTGGGACGGGTGGTGTGTTGCGGAGTCGACGGCATGGCCTGGTTTCCTTTCGGCTAGGGTCTTGTTGATGTTGGCGTTGAGAATGATCAAGGCCGACCATCAACCTACACTTTCTGAAAAAACGGCACTTAGGCCTACAAAGACGGCGCAGCCGCGTTTCCCTCAATTTCGACTTCGTATCGCTGCATGCCCTGCCATCGGCCCCATGGTTTTTCGACAACCCGCCGGTAGGGCCTGACGCGGGAAGAGACGCTGTCTTTCGCCCGGGGTCGGAACGGTTATCCGACGGGCAGTCGGGCTCCCAGTCCGTCACGGGTTTTGCGGCCCTGGAACAACTCGGCGGCCAGGCGGACGGCCATCTCGGCGGCGTCGGGCCCGTCGTCGTGGTCGGCCAGCGGAAACTGCCTTAGCTGCGCGACCAACAGGCTGGTGCCCGGGCTGTCGCTCTTGAAACGCAATCGCCGGGCGGCCAGATAGGGTCCCAACCGCCGGATGCGGACCCGTTTGTTCGCCCGGTTCTCCAGCGGCACGGGCCGCCCGGCCAGGATTCCCTGCCGGCGGAACTCGTTCTCGAACTCGCCGCGCAGCAGGTCCTGGAACTGGTTCGACTCGATTCCGAACACGTCGGGCTGGAAGGTCCGATATCGCTCGACGCCGTCGGCGACGATTTGCGGCGTGGGCCGCCGGGCCAGGTCGGCCTCCACGTAGAGGATTCCCCGCCGGTCGACGCCCAGCATCACCAGCGCCGAGTAATCGCCCCGCCGCGAGTCGCTGCCCTTGCTGGGATCCAGCGCGAGCGTTTTCAGTTGCAGGTCGTCCGGCCACCGCTCGAACCACAGGTGCTCGTCGAAGTACGCTTCGGGCCACTCGCACAACTCCGGGTTGATCGGCGCGTTCTGTTTCTCCCGCTCGAACGCCGCGTGACCGCTCTCGGCCCGGCTGCACATCAGGGTGTAGAGGTCCTCGACCTCCGGCCAGAGCAGCTCGGCGCCTTCGCCCATGGCGGGGCCGTGTTTCTGGTAGAAGTCCCAGGCGGCCCGCCGGTACTCGGGGTCCTGGACGTCCGTATAAAGCCGTTCCCACTCCTGCCAGAGCGACATGTGCTTGGGCCACCGGCCGATGGCCTGGAAGACCCGCGAGTTCCAGCCGGGCGTGCGATCCAGCTCGACGGCCAGGGCGTCGGGGTGCAGCGCGGTGGCCAGGCTGAGCACGTTGGTTTGCGGGGTGCCGGCCTTCAGCAGCGTGCCGTGGAACCAGGTTCGCGAGTGCTCGCGTTGCCGCGGCGAGACGATATGCCCGTCGTTCTGCAGGTCGTCGCAGACGATCAGCGTGGGCCGGTGGGCCCCGCGGCGGCGCCCGCGGATCCGCTGACCGGTGCCGAAGGCCTCGATGCTCACGTCGTTGCGCAGCACGACGGCGTTGGCCCGCCAGACGGGCCCCTTGCCGGCCGCCTGCGGATAGGCTTCGGCCAGCAGCGGGTTCTCCAGCAGCTCGGTTTTGATGTTTTCCAGGTGGGCGACGGCCTGGTGCCTGGTGTCGGAGACGATCCAGATATAAGGGTCGTGCTTCTCCAGCGCCATCCGCAGCGGATAGGCCAGCGTGCCGATGGTCGACTTGGCCCCGCCGCGCGGCCCGAGCACGTTGAGCTTGCTTCCGCGGGCATGGGTCATGCGGCTGAGGCAGCGATCGAGCCAGACGTGCATTTTCGACGGCGGCCGGATGAAGTGGTCCGGCAGATACTTTCGGGCCCAGGCGAGCAGGCCGGCGTGTCCGTTGTGGCCCGCTTCGTACCGCCGCGCCCAGCCGTGGCGCACCGCCAGCTCGTCGTGGAAGATGTCGATCAGTTGGCTCAATCGTTTGCGAGAGAGACCGCAATCAGCGAAGTGCAGGCGGCGTTTCATGGTCGTCAGCCCCGTTTCTTGGAGGCCCCTCTTAGACTCTCGGAAATGGCGTTGAACCGCTTCAAGATGTTCTTGCGATACTCGGCGACGGGAACCTCTTGCGCGATGACTTCCGTGAACTGAGTCAGCAACATGGCGACCTGACTGATCGTGATCACGTCGGGGCCGCGCCGCCCGTAACGCTCGGGGTCGAGTCGCTCCAGCGCCCAGGCCGCTGCCCGCCAGTGGCGCTCGTTGCCGGCCGCGGCGCGGATGTTGCCGAGGTAGCTGACTTCCCACTGTCTCTCCTTTTGACGGAGTTGCACGGCAAACTCCGGATCGCGGTCGGCCGTGTTCTGGATCGTGTTGACACGGCACCCCACGTACCGAGCGGCCATCTCGCGATTTCCCCCGACGGCGAGAATCGCCAGAATCTCGCGTCGCTTGTACTCGTCCAGAAGTGCTCTTCTTCCGCGCTGGCTCACGTTGGTTGTCCCTCGCTGCTGGACCGAAAGATGGGATCGGCGCGCCGGTCTCCCAGATACTCGAACGAAACCACGGCCCGGCCCACCGCGCTGCGGTAGCCGCGAAGGAATCGGTCCGCCCGCCGGGCGCCGGATTTCCTCACGCCCACCGCCCGCCATCGCGGCGAGCGTCGGCAATGGGCGATCAGCGCCGGATGGCCGGCCGTGACGTTGACCCGGTGGCCCTGCCCGCGATGCAGCTCGGCGACCGCCTCGGTCACCGCGGTGCCGATGCCGATGCCCTGGTAGTCGGGCAGTGTGACGATCCGGCTGATCCGCCAGCGGCCCTTCTTTCCGATCAGCGACACGGTGGCACAAAACGCCACCGGCACGCCCTCCCAGAGGGCCAGGAAGCATCGGGCCGCCGTGCTCAACGAGCCGCTCAGATAGTGATGACGCTTAAAGGCCTCCCACGCACGACGTCGGCAACAAACGATTTCAAGCTCGATCGGCGGTCGTGGAAGACACCTCCTTTGGAACGTCGCCGTGGCCATGTCGACCACCCAGTCCGGCTGGAGCCACTCCGTAACGTCGTAGTGGCAGGTGACGGCCGCCAGCCGGCAGCCGATCCGCCCGCCGCGGATCCCCTTGGCGATGGCCGCCGAGGCGACCCGGGCCACGTTGCGGTCGACCACGCTGGTGAACTCGTCGAAGGCGACCACGCCCCCGCCCCTCGACAGGGCCCGGGCCAGGTCGCAGCGGAACCGTTCGCCGTTGCTGAGCACATGGTATGGCTTGACCCAGCTTGGCGGCGAGCTGAAACCGACGGCCGTCAGCAGGCCGATGATCCGTCTGACCGGCAGCTCGCCGAACCCGTCGATCACGGCCCGGTCTTGCGGCCAGGGCTGGCGCCGGTAGAGCCGCCCCGCGAAGAGCCGCCGGGCGATGGTGCTCTTGCCGCTGCCCGAGGGACCGACGACGAGCCCGATCTTCCAGTCGTCGTCCAGCTCGGGCATCTCCACACGAAACCGCTGCACGGCCCGCTCGGCCAACGGCACGTCGAACATGCCGGCGATCTGCTGAACGCGGAACGAATCGAAGACGGGGCACTGGACGCGGACGTCAACGCATGGCATGGGTTCTGTTCTTTCTGGAAGCGTCTGAAGGACGAATTCGCGCGCACCCGAATTCCGCAAGTCTCTACAACGTCAACAGCCGGCACTTGTATCCCTCACCGCTGAGCCGCTCGTACAACTCCTGCTGTTGCCGCGGGTCGCGGCAGTCGACGACGACCTGGAACGTTTCGGGAATCTCGACCTCCGGCGGCAGGCCTTCCGGGGGCGAATCGTCCAGCGGCAACTCGGGCGCGGCCAGCATGGTGTCGAGCAACCCCTGCACCGCATCGTGGTCGGTTTCCACGTCTTGCAGCAGCGCGGCCAGGAAGTCGTGGTCCGTTTCGGCCAGGCCGGCCAGCGGGTCGTGCAGCGAAAGCAGCTTGGCCGCCTCGCGGTCGTCGAGATCGACGATCAACACGGGCACCTCCATCTCCGGCGTGGTTTCCGCCCGGAGGTGGCCGTCGATCAATTGCAGCGTGCCGTCGGGCAGCTCGCGGGCCAGCAGGGCGTCGGCGTAGCCGATTTCGGCCAGCAGCCCCCGTAGGGCCTCTTGTTGACTCTTGGGGTGAACGCGCCAGTTGTTCGGGTGCGGCCGCAGGCGGGCGGCCTTCACCCGACGCAGTTCGTGGATGCGATCGCGGATTTCCATGGTGGTTTGCCGGCAGCGGGAATCAGAGTGGTTGCAGTCGTTCGGCGACGTGGGCGAACTGGACGTCGTGGGTTTCCAGCCGGGCTTCGTGCTGGGCGTAGCGCGACCAGAGCTCGCGGTGGGCCTCGGAGGCCTTCTCGACCTTCTGACCCAAGTCGGCGATCTGGGCGGCGATCACCGCCAGCTTGGCGTGGACCATGAACATCCATGGTCCGGCCGCCAACAAGACGGCGGTGACGGCGCCGATGATAATGCCCCATTCAGTAGCGTTCATGACCGTTCCCTTTCTTGTTGCGTCTCATTGCCGAGACGTGCCTTCCTCGGGTTGTTCGGGGTGCAGCCGGCCGTGGAGTCTCCCCTTCAGCTCGCCCACGTCGGCCAGCAGGCGCTGGTAAAGCAGCGGCTCGCCCGCCTCGCGCTTCTGCTGGATGCGGCGGCTGAGGAGCCAGGCGGCCACGATCAGGCCGGTGGGCATGCCCAACAGCTTCAACAAGCCGACCAGGCCACCGTCGGCCAGCTTCTCGGCGATCAGGTCCTTCAGGTAGGCGATGCGGATCTCGCGTTTCGAGGCCTCCTCGCCAAGGTCCTCCCTGACCTTCTCCAAGCGGGCTTCGATCCGCTGGCGCAACGAGCCGTGCTCGGCGACCCAACCGCGGACCGTCTCGTGCAGCCCGCCCACCGCTTCCTCGGTCTTGTCGAGCCGGGCCGCGACGCCGGCCAGCTCCTGCTTCGATTCGCTGCGCCAGGCATCGACGGCTTCGGCAGCCGCTTCGGCCGCGGCGATGGCCCTCTTGTCGCCGGGCGTTTCGACCGGCGTTTCGACCGGCGTTTCGACCGGCGGCGGCGGCACGGGCGGCACCGATGACACCGGCGGCAATTGGCGGTCGGCCTGCATCTGGCCGAGCAGCCGGGCGATCTCGTCGAGCCGCCGGCCGATCGGCGACAGGTCGACCCGCGCGGCCGGCTCGGGCACCGGCAGCGTCGGCCAAACGCCTTGGCCCGGCTGCACCGGCTCCGGCTGTGGCCGGCCCAGGTGGTTGTACGGCAGCAGCTTGCCGCCGTAGGGCAACACGGGGCAGCCCCCCGGCCCGCACTGCACGGGTTCGCGCCCGCCGGCCGGCCCGGCCGATGGGGCCGCGGCGTCGTGTCGGGGCGCGGTCAAGGCGGCGTAGAGCGCCTGCAGGCTACAGGCGATGCCTTCGGCGCCGTCGCTGGTGCGGGCGCGCACCAGCCCGACGATCATCCGGCCCTCGGCGTCGAACAACGCCGAGCCGCTGCGGCCGTCGGCCGGCGTGGGCGTAAAGCACAGGTCCCAGCCCCGGTAGCCCAAGGCGTGACCCTTCCATCCGGTCGACCAGCTTCCCCGGGCGCAGCCGACCGACGTGATCGTGGCGCCCGGCGCGACGACGTGGCCGCGCGGGGCCACGGGGATTGCGGCCGGCAGGATTCCGCCGAACTGCGACGGCTGCAAGGCCACCACGGCCGCATCGCAACGGTCGCCCTCCGCGCGGCGGACCACCTTGCCGGACAGCCGCGCCGAGCGGTGGCCGGCCCGCCAGAATTCACACTGGACCACGGGATGCGTGCCCACCACGTGGGCGGCCGTCAGCACGTAGACGGTCTGCGGGCCGATCTCGAACACGCAGCCGGTGCCGCAACTGCCGTCGGGCGCGGTCACGCGACAGGTGGCGTCGATGCAGTCGGAAATCGCCGCCGGCGCGCCGCCGGCAACCCAGTGTGTCAACGCGATCGCCGCCGCCATCAGGCTGCCGCGAAATGGTGCGTTGGACGGGGTTCGTCTCATGGTTCTCCTCCTCGCTGAAACAGGGGTTGACTCGTTGGATTCGTCTCGTGATCACTCCGGCGGGGCTACCGTCCGCAGGTCCTCCCAGTCGTCGGTCTGCTCGTAGTCCGACTCGTCGAAACAGTCGGCCAGGTCGAACGTGTCGCCGACGTCGCCGACGGGGTGCTCGAAATCGACCTCGTCGAAATCGGGCTCCTCCTCCAGATCGTGCTCCTCCTGCCAGGCCGGCTGCAGCAGGGCCCTTTCGGCCTCCGCTCGCCGAGCGCGAACCTGCTGGTACCGCGCCCGGTACTCGCCCTTAAGATCCAGCCCCAGCGGCTGGTCGACCGGCCGCAGCCATCGGGGAACGGGCGTCGGTTGCCGCGGGGACATCCGCGCCCGCGTGCGGCAAAGGCGACAGGGCATCCACACCATGCCGCCGCAGCCGGGGCATCGTTGGGGCGGACCGGCCGGCGGGGCGTCGTCGGCCTCGAGGCGGCCGGGATGCCGCCGCTTGCGGTCGCGCCGGCGGCCGGTGGCAATCGCGCCGACCGTGTTTCGGCTGACGCCGGTCCGCCGGGCGATCTTCCGCTGGCTCAGCCGCCCTTCGGCCAGCAGACGACGGATTTCGTCGACGATCTCGGGCGCAATCATGGGCGGCTCGCGTGGCGAAACGTTGCCGACGCCGACAGGTCAAGAAAACAAAAAGCCCGCCGCCGGAAACGTTTCCGACGACGGGCTCTTTCCGTACCTGTTGCATCAGGCCTTACGGATACCCTTCATGTAGCCAAGACCTTATCACAGGCCGTGGCCCAATTTCAATAAGAATCTGAACATTTGTATCGCACTCACCAAGGACCTGATTCAGCTACAAGTCTCCGCAGCCGCCTCCCATGGGACGCCCGAGTTCGCGCCTCACAAGATCGGGCTCCCGTCGGTCGCCCTCGCGCATTGACTGCGCAAGCGTCAACAAGAGTCCCGACTCGACTCGTTCAGCGGTCCGGCAGCGGTCGCGACCAACCCGACGAGTTGATCGACGGTGCGCTGCAGCTCTTCGACCAACGGCGTGGTGCCGGAGCCCTTCAGGGCGTCGACCACCGCCCGGTAGTACCACAGGGTGCCGTCGCGGCCGCCGCGGAAATGGCCCCAAAGCGACTCGCCCCGCAGACGGTACTGCTGTAGCAGCGCCCGGACGTTGTGCAGCTTGTCGGCCGCCGAGACCAGCCGCACCGACGCGGAGGCGTACCGGAGGCGTTGCACATAGGTCTGCTTGCGGCGGTGCCAGGGCGGCTTGGGCGTGGTGTCGGCGTCGGTGCAGCCGTCGACGATCTCCACGACCTCGGGGCCGAACCGGTGGCGGATCTCCTCACGGGTCGTCGGGCCCCCCTGGTCCTCGACGGCGTCGTGCAACAGGGCGGCGATCGCTTCGTTCTCGTCCGCGCCGTATTGCAGGGCGATGGCCGCCACACCCAGAAGGTGGGCCAGGTAGGGCTCGCCCGAGACCTTGCGGTGTTGTTGGGCATGCAGCCCTGCCGCGTAGACCAGGGCGTCGGAGAAACGCGTGGAGAGGATCATCCGCCCCATGGTACCGGCCCGGCGCCGCGACGCAAAGGTCGGACGAGGCCGGCGGGGCTACCTCGGCCGCGAGTAGACGGGATCGCGGCCGTCGGTCCCGTCGCGCTCCCGCTGCAGCGCCGTTTCCAGGGTGCGGATCCGCTGCAATAGGAACTCCCGCTGCTCCTTCCACTGGTGGCGATCTCGCAACAGCCGCAACAGGTAGTAACGGGCTTTGCAGATCAACTGGGCATTGGCGTAGGTGACTCCTTCCGCCTCGGTCTGACCGACCGGCGCCGACAGGCTGACGATCAACCGCCCGTCGGGCAGGCTGACCACCAGGGCCCCTTCGCCTTCGAGCTGGTCGTCGACGACCAACGGGCCCGGGGTCGCCGCTTGACACAGCGCCTCGATCATCGCCGCCTCTTCATCGCTCATCGGTGCACTTCGCTCGATGCACAGCGGGTCGAACATATCGCCAGCATAAAGCTGGTCCCGGTCTTCAAGCCAACGACTCATGGCAGCCTCCTCGAGAATTCGAGTGGGGAAGAAATCGGCTGAGACCGTATTTTACCAGAGTTGCCCGGCGATTTCCTAGATATCCCCCCGAAAAAACCCAGGAATCAACCACTCTGGGGTGGGGTCTTGGCGGCTTTCTCCGGTCGCTACCTCGTCTTCTGGCCGGGGAAACCAGCCACATAGCCGGAATAGCCACCCTCCAGAGAGGTGTATTCAGCCCAGACCGGCAGGTGCTCCGAAACCTGCAACGCCTCTTGCAGCGTCAGGTCGAGCTGCCGCATGACGTCGAAAACGCCCGATCGGCCGGTGAATTCGACGGTCGCTTTTCGGTCGTAATAGATATTGTCGGCCGAGCTTGTGCCCCGAAGGTTGGTCGGCGTGCCGGTCACGGCGGCCGCGATCCCTTCGAGAGTTCCCAGCGGCCCGATGCGATCGTAGCCGGCGGCGAAGTCGCCCAACATCAGAATATCGTCTTCCCGTGGGCGGTCGTCGCGGATCGCCCGGTAGACGTCGTCCAACAGCTCGATCTCTTCGATCGCCCGCGCCGGGTCAATATGGACGTTGATCAGCTTGAAGGTGAACGCCTCGCTCTGTTTGGGCCCCTTGACCCGAAACTGGGCCACCAGCGGCTTGTGCCGCAGCCGCCCGGCGGGGTCCTCGACGCAATGGACCTTTGAGCGATCGATCTCGATGGTGGCCGTATTCAGCAGAAAGGCGCTGTATTGCTCGGCGCCGCCCTCGAGCACGCCGGGCGCCGTGGCCAGATCGTAGGTCAGTCCGGCGGCGTTGATCGCATCGACGAGCCGCACCAGGACCCCCCGGTTTGCGGCCCGGACGTCCTGCAGGGCCACCAGGTCGTATCCCGAGAGCAGGCGGACCAGCACGTCGTGGACCTGGCGGTTGGCCAACTTCTTGTCGTCCAACCCGTCGAGGTTGAAGCTGGCGATGCGCACGGCCGAGCCCGCCGTACCGCCGGGTGGCTGGGCGGCATCCGAGCCGGGCAAGTCGGTTCGCGGAGCGATCGTCACGCGGCGCAGCCGGCCGTTCTCGTCCCGCTGGAACTCCGTGCTGTAGTTGGAGACGAAATAAGCCACGCCGACCAAACCGGCGACCAGGCCCAAGCCCACGATCGGCCTCCACATGGCGTCCTCCTATGTCGCCCGCGACTGCGCGTCGGCAGCCGGATGACGGTTCCTTCCTCGCAGCGTGTTCTCAATCGCCCACCGCGTCGGCGGGGTTTTCGATGACGTCGTCGATGCAGACGGCCTTGTGGCCTTTGAAGGCACCGGGCCGGGCGCGAAACTTGGGCAGGCCTTCGACCAGAACGACCAGCGGGCTGTGGGTGTCCTTCTCCGTGGTGATGATGTCGCCCACCCTCAGACCGATCAGCTCGCCCGTGTTGATCCGCGTTTGGGCCAACCGCACGTTCATTTCGACCAGCGAGGTGCACAGCGTCTCGCTGATCTGCTTGATGCTCTCCGGCGTGGCCTGGCGGCGGCCGTATGCCGACCAGGTGTTGGACGTCAGCTGCCCGCCGATCCGCTCGATCGAGTTGTACGGCACGCAAAGGTTCATCATGCCGCGGATGTCGCCCAGCGTCAGCTCGAAGCTGATCAGCACGACCACTTCGTTCGGCGGCACGATCTGGACCAACTGCGGGTTGCTCTCGACCTGGACCACTTCGAGCTGCAAGTCGAGCACGTTCTCCCAGGCGTGGTGCAGCTCGACCAGAAACAGCCCGGTGATCCGCGAGACCAGCCGCAGCTCGATTTCCGTCAGCGGCCGACGGGCCAGCGGGCCGCCTTCGCGCCCGCCGCCCAGGAGGCGATCGATGATCGGATAGAGGATCGACGGGTTGATGTCGAGGATCAGGTTGCCTTCCAGCGGCTCGGCCTTCAGCAGGTTGAAGCAGGTGGGGTTCTCCAGGCTGAAAACAAACTCGCTGTAGGTGAGCTGATCGACGCTGGTGAGCTTCACCTCGACGATCGCCCGCAACATGGCCGACAACGCGGCCCCGAAGTTCCGCCCGAACCCTTCGTGCAGCGTCTGCAACGCCCGCATCTGCTCCTTGCCCACGCGTTCCGGACGCTTGAAGTCGTAGGGCGCGATCTTGTCGCGGGCCCTGGCGCCGATGAAACCGCCACCGCCGCCGGGCAGCTCCCGTTTGGGTGGCGGGGCCGCCGCCGTGGTGGCCTGCTCCCCGCCGCCGGACGCCATGGCGTTGAGCAGACTCTCGACTTCCGTTTGGCTGAGCACGTCTCCGGCCATCGATCCGTCCTCTGTGGGCGAAGCTGCCCGTCGCCCGGCCACCGGGTCGCGGCACGCCGCGACCGCCGCCGGCCCCGCGAAGGGCTATTCTCGGATTTGCCCGCTTCCGTAGACTACGTACTTGTAACTGGTCAACTCGTGGATGCCGCAAGGCCCCCGAGCGTGGAATTTGTCGGTGCTGATGCCGATCTCCGCCCCCAGGCCGAACTCGCCCCCGTCGTTGAATCGCGTGCTGGCGTTGATCATCACCGCCGAGGAATCGATCCGCGTGGCGAACCGCCGGGCGGCGTCCAGGTCCCGGGTCACGATCGCTTCGGTATGCCGGGAGCTGTAGCGGTTGATGTGCTCGATCGCCTCGTCGAGCGAAGCGACCACCTTCACCGAAATCACCGGCGCGAGGTACTCGGTCCCATAGTCTTCTTCGGTCGCCGGGCCGGCCGCCGGCAACAGCTTTTGGGTGGTTTCGTCGCCGCGGATCTCGATTCCCTGCTGCAAAAGCGCCTCGCCAATCGGCGGCAGCAACTCGGCGGCCACCGCGGCATGGATCACCAGCGACTCGGCGGCATTGCACACGCCCAGCCGCTGACACTTCGCGTTGACCACCAGCCGCACCGCCGTCTCGGCCTCGGCCGCCCGGTCGATGTAGACGTGGCAGTTGCCGGCGTAGTGCTTGATGACCGGCATGCGGGCTTCCTCGCTGACGCGGCGGATCAGCCCTTCGCCGCCGCGGGGGATCGTGACGTCGATGTACTCGGGCATCCGCAGGAAATGGCCCACGGCCTTGCGGTCGGTGGTGGCGACCAACTGGACGGCGTCGCGCGGCAGGCCGGCCCCGGCGGCCGCTTCGGCCAGGATCTCGGCAATCGCCGCGTTGCTGTGGGCCGCTTCCTTGCCGCCGCGGAGAATCACCGCGTTGCCGCTTTTCACACACAGGGCCGCCGCGTCGGCCGTCACGTTCGGCCGCGACTCGTAGATGAAGAAAATCACCCCCAAGGGCACCCGCACCTTCTGGACCTCCAGCCCGTTGGGGCGAATCGACGAAGAAATCACCTCGCCGATCGGCTCCGGCAGCAAGGCCACCTCCTCCAACGCCGCGGCCATCGACTCGATCCGCTCCGGGGTCAGCCGCAGCCGATCCACCTGGGCGTCGGTCAGCCGGAAGTCGGGCGCGGCCGCGATGTCGCGCTGGTTGGCCTCGGCGAGCCCCTGCGACTGCCGGCGCAATTGCCGGGCACTCTCGCGGAGCCACTGCTGCTTCTGGGCCCCGGACACACCGGCCAGCTCTCGGGCCGCCCGGGCCGCGCGCCGGGCTACGTCCAGACAGTATTCGCGCACATCGCTTGCGTCACCGGCTGCCATGGCAGGGATCTCTCGCTCTCCTGGTTGCGTCAAAATGGGGTGATTGCGGCTAGACGAGACCGATAGCGCCGCGGGCCACCCCACAAGTATCGCTTAGATGGGCGTCTGAGTCAACGGAGATTCGTGCGGCCGGCCGGAACGAGGCGTCGAGCTAACACATTGTGCCGCAAGGGGTTGGAGTGCAGGGCAGTTTGGACGAAGGGTGATCGGCCCTTAGCGACTTGCCTCGTGCAGCAGCAACGCCTGGCGAACCGCGGCGACGTCGTGCACGCGGAGCACTTGTACGCCCTGCCGGACCAGCGAGACGGCCACCCCGATCGTGCCGGCCGTGCGGTCGGCCGCCGGATCGCCGAGCACCTCGCCGATGAAGCGCTTCCGCGAGTGGCCCACCAGCACCGCACAGCCCAGGTCGTGCAGCCGCCAGGCGTGCGACAGCAGGGCCAGGTTGTGCTGGAGCGTCTTGCCGAAGCCGATGCCCGGGTCCAGTGCGATCCGCGGCCGGGCAATGCCGGCGGCGATCAGCGCGTCGCGACGCTCGCCCAGATACCGCAGCACGTCCTCGACCACGTCGTCGTAGCGGGGCGCCTGCTGCATCGTCTGCGGCGTGCCCTGCATGTGCATGGCGCACACGCCGCAGCCGCCCTCGGCGGCCAGCGGGACCATCTCCGGGTCGCCGCCCAGGGCCGTCACGTCGTTGAGCACCTCGGCGCCTGCCGCCAGGGCCTCGCGGGCGACCGCCGCCCGGCAGGTATCGATCGACACGGGCACCGAGGTCTGCGCGCACAAGGCGGCGACGACAGGCATCACGCGGCGGAGCTCTTCCTCGGCCGGGATCGGCCGCGAGCCGGGCCGGGTGCTCTGGCCGCCGACGTCCAGCAGATCGGCCCCCTCGGCCGCCAGCCGCAGCCCCTGCGCCACGGCGGCCACCGGCTCGAGGAAGCGTCCGCCGTCGGAGAAGCTGTCGGGCGTGACGTTGACGACGCCCATCAGCAGCGGGATTCGGCCGACCACCAGCGTTCGCGTGCGGAGCTGCCAGCGGTCGATTCTGGGGAGGTCTTGTTGCGGTGACATGACGCCCGGCTGTTACGGCAAGAAGCCAACTTCACGGCGGCTGGCAGCGGTTCTTTGAACCGGTGTGGCTTTGCCACAAGAGGTTTGAACGAAATCAGTCTCCCCATGGGATCCGCACGCCGCCGGATCGTCGCCGGCGGC
>JAFGRD010000100.1 GCA_016935315.1 Pirellulales bacterium | reverse complement strand
ACGAGTCCCGAATTGGGCTCGACCAACCGCTCATCGAACTGCCGCGCAAGCCAGGTCTTCAACTTCTCCATCGTCGGGCCGCTCTGGGCCTGATGGAACGCCAGACGCGCCTCGGGTGTCCGAGCTTCTCTGGGCGTCAAGGAAAACTGCCACACTCTATCACACGACGTGCTTCGCGCTGCGCCCCCCCGCACGAGGCATACCCCCTACTGCAATGGCGAGTGCGTCTAGCTGGGTACCACGAACAGGGAGAAGGCACGTGGCCGGCATTGATTCCGACCCTGAAGAGGCGACGATTGGTGTTTTCATTGTGACTGATCCAGGCCAACCAACGAGAGGTCGGACAAGTCGGGCTCCCGTTGGTCGCTCTCGCGCATTGAGTGTGCAAACGCCACAAGGGGCCTTGACAGGCCGCTGTTATTGGCCTAGGGTATAGCGGTAAGATTTGCCGATTAGTACTATTTGCTATTTGGCGCCCGGTGAAGCAAGATCCGATTCAGGACCGATTGCGGCAGTTCGAGTCCCTCTGTCGACAACGGGGGCAGCCGGTGACGGTGCAGCGTCGATACATCCTGGAAGCCGTTCTGACACGGGCCGACCACCCCACGGCCGATCAAGTCTACGAATCCGCCAAAGATCGCGTTCCAGGGCTTTCCCGCACGACCGTTTATCGCGTGCTGGACGTGCTGGTCGGACTCGGTGTGATTCGACGGTTGCACCATCCTGGCGCGAACGCGAGATTCGACGGGAGAATCTCTCGTCACCACCATCTGATCTGCAAGAAATGCCAGCGGGTAGTTGACGTAGAAAGCCGAAACCTGGATGATTTGGAGTTGCCTCCAAACCAGCGGCACGATTTCCGGATCGAGGACTATTCCGTCCATTTCCTCGGCGTGTGTGCCGAGTGTGACCGGGAGGCGGCACAATAGCAGAGTTACCCAGCAGGAGGACTCAGGATGCACGAAGAGAGCGTTGAGTTGCTGAATCGAGCCGTGGCCGATGAGTTGACGGCCGTTCACCAGTACATGTTCTTCCACTTCCACTGCGACGATCAGGGCTACGACTTGCTTGCCGGACTGTTCAAAGCCACGGCCATCGAGGAGATGCTCCACATCGAACGGCTGGCGGAACGGATTCTGTTCCTCAAAGGCGACGTGGAAATGGTTGCCTCGGGCGAGGTCGAGAAGATCCACGAAGTGGGAAAGATGCTTGAGTTCTCCCTGAAGTTGGAGGAGGACAGCATCAAAAAGTACAACCGGTGGGCTAACGAGTGCGGGACCAACGCGGATTCCGTATCCAAGAAGCTCTTCGAGGATCTGGTGGCCGACGAGGAACGCCACTACGACCAGTACGACACGGAGTTGGACAACTTGAACAAGTTCGGAGACCGGTATCTTGCTCTCCAGTCGATCGAGAGAAGCAAGAGCCGTGGCGCGGCACAGCCCGCGCAGTAGAAACAATCACAGCGTGGACATTCGAGGGCACCCCGAGTAGGAGTTCGTTTCCGAGCCGTCGCCAGGCTGTCGGGCGCGGCTTTCCTGTCATACGCACTGACTGGAGGTGTTGTGATGTATCGTACGAGGTTTCTCCGTGGCGGGCCCGGGTTCGCCGTCTCCGTGTTCTTCCTTCTCGGCGCCGCTTGCGTGTTGACCGGTGCATCGGAAGAGCCGGGCCAAGACGTACCTCGCGATGAGCATGGGGCCGCGAGCATCGAATATCAGTCGCAGGTGCTCACCGGCCTCCTACCGGCAGAGGACGTCACCCAACCGCCGGCGGCGATCGACCCGGTCGTCTGGACGGCGTTCGTTCCCGAAGACAACGCATTGAGTGCCGATCGCGTGGCGTTGGGACGGAAACTCTATTTCGACACGCGTCTATCGCAGGACGGCTCGGTTTCCTGCGCGACCTGTCACGACGTGACGCGCGGGTTCACGGACCAGCTCCCGGTCTCCGAAGGGATCCGCGGTCAGTTCGGAAAGCGCAACGCCCCGACGACGTTGAACGTGGCGTTGCTGCAAAGCTTGTTCCTGGACGGGCGGTCGCCCAGCCTGGAGCACCAGGCGAAAATGCCGATCTTGAATCCCGTCGAGATGGGAATGCCCGACGAGGACACGGCCCTGAAGGCGATTAGCGGTGATCCCGAATACCAGGCGGCCTTCCGCAAGGCCTACGGCCGCGAGGTGAACTACGAGGATCTCGGCCGGGCCATCGCGGCCTTCGAGCGCACGTTGGTTTTCATGGACTCTCCTTTCCGGCGGTTCCTTGCCGGCGACGCAGAGGCCATTTCGGCCCAGGCCAAAGCGGGATGGGAGCTGTTCAACGCCAAGGCCCGTTGCATGACCTGCCACCCCATGAACCCGTCCAACCCCCTGGGAACGGACAACCGCTTCCACAACGTCGGCGTCTCGGCCCGGCACCAGGACTTCGAGGCGCTGGCCACGCAGGCGTTGCGGGCGATGGAAGAGGACACGTCGGAACAGAAGTTGGACGAGTTGGCCGTGGGGACCGATCTGAGCGAATTGGGACGGTTCATGGTCACGCGCAACCGCGCGGAAATTGGCTCGTTTCGTACCCTGCTGATTCTGAACATCGGGATCACGCCGCCCTATATGCACGACGGGTCGTTGGCAACGCTCTGGGATGTGATCGATCACTACAACAAGGGCGGCGAGCCCAACCCGTTCCTCGACGGCGGCATGGAACCGTTGGCACTCACGGAAGAGGAAATCAACCAACTGGTGGCGTTCCTCTTCACGCTCACCGACGATCGGTTCGCGGAGGAAAACCAGCGACAATTCGAGCTGCAGCGGGCAGCCGCCGAGCAGCAACGCCCCTTCCGAGATGAAGAGATGGCTTTTCGTCGCACCTTGGGCTTTGAGAAACGGGTCCAAGCGACACCGAGCACCGACCAGTAGAAAGGAGCGAATCGATATGGCTACTTACAAGAGCGTCGAAACCAGGTATCTGGAAGAGCGCGAAGAGCTGTTCCGCGGTCTAAGGAATCTCGACCGCCGCTCCTTCTTGAAGGTGTCGGCGGCGGCGGTGGGAGCCGCGGCCGGATTGGCTGCGCCCCACTCCTTCACCCCGGTCACGGTGGCGCAAGAGGAAGACGCCGCTTCCGAGGGTCCCGCTTCCGAGGGTCCCGGTGGCGAGAGCTTCCGATTCGCCTACATCTCCGACTCGCACCTCTACGAGCGCCACGTCAACGACCGGTTCGTCCGGGGGCTTCTCCGCGGAGTGGACGACGTGAACCGTCTCGACCCGCAGCCCGACTTCGTCGTCTACGGCGGCGACCTGGCACAACTTGGCCAGGTCAAGGAGTTGGAACTCGGCGCGGAAATCCTCAAGAACCTGAAGGCGCCGTTGAAAATTATGGTTGGAGAACACGACTGGTACCTCGACATGGGCCAGAAGTGGCAGGAGTTGTTCGGCGAGCCGACCTATTCCTTCGACCACAAGGGAGTTCACTTCGTGGTGCTCAACAGCGTCGTGGAGAAAGACTTCTGGACGGACCGGAACCTCACGCCCATGCAGCGAATGAGGACGGTTGCCGGCCTGGATAACGGTTTGCAGAGCTCGTTCACGGTAGGCGAACCCCAACGGAAATGGCTGGAAGAGGATCTGGCGGACTTGCCCGACGATGCGCGCGTGATTGTCTTCTCCCATTCGCCGCTGTACAAGCTCTACAAGCCGTGGAACTTCTGGACCGATGACGCCGAAGAAGTCCAGGCGATCCTGCAGCGGTTCAAGCAGGTGACGGTGATCCACGGTCATACGCACCAGTTGTTGACCAATCGGATCGGTAACATCCACTTCCACGGACTGCTGTCCACGGCCTGGCCCTGGCCGTATGCCCCGGAAGGAATGCCGGAGCTGACGATCGAGATGAGCCGTCCCGATCCATTCAGTGCCACCGACGGTTGCGGCGACGGCGAGGTCCAGGTGCATCCGGACGGTCTGGTAGACAAGGTCTACAGCCTGTGGAATCGGAATCCGATTACCGTTAGCAGAACCTACATGGCCAGCATGGGCAAACAGGACGTGCCGCCGATACCCAACCGGCCAAGCTACTAACAACTATCAGGGAGACGAACCATGAACCAAACGTTGACCCGTTACCATACCCCCTGTGCCCTCGTGGGCATCCTTTGTCTGTTCCTGATCGCGGGGCTGGCCGGCTGTGGACCGGAGACCGGTTCGCGTGAATCGGCCCCCGCCATCGCGACGGAGGACGACCAGCAGCCGACTACGCCCGCCTCCCCGGAGTTGGTCTCGGAGACGGAAACCGTGGATCTCACCTCGTGTGACGGTGAGCAAACGGTCACGGTCGACCAGAGCCTGACGGGAAAGCATCTGGCCGACGCCCTGATGGATCAATGGCAGCGCGACCATCCGGGCCGCGATTGGGTTGCCGAGGAGAAGCAGGCCCACGCCTTCAAGCCGCCGGCGGACAACTCCGGTCTGCTCGAGGGGGATCAGGGCGAGGGACAGGCCTACGGCAACTACACGAAGCAGGACATTCTGATCTGGGCCCGAGAAACCGAAAAGCTCGTGGCCGAAGGCTCCCGGATCTTCCACAGCGGCGACGAGCTGGGAAGCACCGTCGGCGTCTCCTGCGATATGTGCCACCCGCACGCGTCCAACACGCACCCGGAAACGTATCCCAAGTTCCAGACCCAACTGGGCCGCGTGGCGTTGCTTCGCGACATGATCGACTGGTGTGTGGAGAACCCGGTCCGTGGGGCGCATATGGATCTCGACGGTCCCAAGATGCGGGCCCTGGAGGCCTACATTATGGCGCAGCGCAAAGGCGTCGCGATGGACTACGGGAAACACTGACGCCGGTGTGACGTGTTCGCAGGAGTTCCGTTCTCCAGGGGTCGGGCGTAACGACAGGCGCCGCTATTGCAGGGTCGGCCGGGCCGTCTTCCCTTGAAGCTGCGCCTGGCCGCCTTCCGCCTCGTAAACGCCGTAGAACATCGAGCAGCAATCCAGCCACAGCCCGAGGCGATGAAGCTCTTCCTCGGAGAGCTTCACGTCATAGTGGCCTTGCTGAAGGATTTCGTAGAGCTTCGAGGCCCTGGCCCCGAACCGGCCCGGAGAAGTGCGGTGACCGTTGCCGTAGTCGTAGAAGCCGTACTGGGGGGCAAGGCTGAGATACGACGCGTACCAACGCCGCTGGATCGGCTCACGAGCCAGATTGGGCGGCTGGTCGGGATGCTCGGCGTGGCACGTCACGCAGTGCTTGTCCAACACCGGCTGGACCAGCCGCGGATAGCTGAAGGGATTGGAGCCATCGACGTCGGGCTGAAGCCGTGAGGGTCCCCGCCGCAACGCCAACGGCACGTCCGGCGGGGGGGGCGGGGCGCGGTGTTTGCGCTCGTGACACCCCTGGCATACCAGCCGCTCGCCGGCCTGCACGTACGTCGCCGAGCGCATCGACTGCACCGCCAGCCCGTCCTCACCCAACGCTTGGAAGAAGATCTCCTTGTGAGCCGGAACGGTGAAGTGGGCGCTCCCGTCTTCTTCGACCGGGACCGTGCCGAGCACATAGCGACACGGGACAACTGAATCGCCCGCCGAAGGCAGTCGGAGTCCCGTTTCGTGGGGAGGGCTTCCCGAGGGCACGGTCATCGGCAACACCTGAAGGACGCGCAGCGCGGAGACCTTCGTTTTCTCGGGCCAAGGCTTCAGACTGTCGTAACAGTTGATCACCACGACGGTCCCCTCCAGCGGTTCTTCCGCCCCGGGAGCGGGCCGCCCCAGGTCGGGATCGACCTGGGGCGGTTTCGTCGCGAGCTCTGGCATGGTCGGCGGTACGGGGCGGGGGCGCAGCGGGATCGGACTCTGGCAGGCAATCGCCGGGTCCCGGTAGATCAGCTCCTTGTTGCCAAACGCGTCGACCAGATAAATGCCGTAGTTGCCCGGCAAATGGCCCTTACGCCGCGCGCCCGCGCCGCGTTGCATCGACGCGTCGTAGACGCAGAGAAAGTAGTCTTCGCTCAGCGGCCATGGTGTGCCGTAGACCTCAGCGCCGCCCTGGGTTTCCGGGAACGCGACTTCCGGGGTGATTCGCCGAACCGGGGCCATGGCGTCGTCGTCTTCGATTCGCGGGTCCACCACGACCAGCGATCCGAATGCCTGCCCGTGATGGGGAGCGGCCGTCGACACGTACTTGTGCGAACCGGGAATCGCGCGAATGTCCAGTTCCATGTCCGGGCGGAGCTGGCGGGGGGCGAAGTTCCCGTGCACGGCCCGCGAATCGCGCCCGTCGAGCGTCGTGATCCACGGGAGGTGAGCGGTGCAGCCGTGCCGGTCGACGTAATCCCAACGTGTGTAGATGATCCGACCGTCGTGAGATACGCTCGGGTGCCACTCGTTGGTTTCATGGAAACTGAGGCAGCGGATATCGCTTCCATCGGGGCGCATGTCGAAGAGCGTATAGGTCGGACAAACCCGCCCGCACCGCAAGTACCCGCCGCGACGTTCGGTAATAAACGCCAGCCGCCCGTTGGGAAGCCAGCAGGGGTCGAAATCGTTCCACGTGCCGTCGGTCAGTTGCTCCAGGCCCGTCCCGTCCGTGTTGACCCTGAAAACGTGGTACGACCACCCTTCGGACCAGTGTCCCTTCGCGGGGTCGGTGTGGAACCGGTGGCTTCGGTCGCCGTCGCACTCCACGTAGCCAAACGCGATCTGGCCAGCATCGTACGAGAGGTCGGGCGAGACGAACGAGCCGCCCTGCAGTTTCTGTCCTTCCAGCCGCCCGGTTCGCACGGTCGCGTCGGCCAGCACGTCTTCCAATCGCGGCTCGGGGCCGAACGGGTCGTGCAAGACGTAAAGCCCGCCGCCCGGCCTGGCATGGATGCCGTAGTACTGGTCGCACATGTGATTGAATCCCGGCCGGTGACGCTTGATGAATAGAATCTCGTCGAACCTCAGCAGGGGATTGCTCAAGGCGATCTTCCGTCGCACTTCGCACACCTTCTCGAACAGGGCCAGCCGCTGCTCTTCGTTCTCGATAGAGACCCCGGAGTTGTCCGCCTGGAGCTGCTGAAACTGTGCCTCCAGCGACGACAAATCGGGCGCCGAGGCCATCTGTTTCAAGTTGGCCAGCAGCGCCGCCGTGCGACGCAGGACCACGTCAACCGGATCGCGGTCCGACGGCAGGATCAACGCTTGCTGATGATGAACCTGGGGGGCCACGCGCTGGAAATGCGCCCGATTGCGCAGATCCAGCTTCAGCGAGACGAACTGTTGCTCGAGTTCGCTGACGGGCTCCCGCCCAACCAACATCTCGTCGGAACTGGTCGCCCGAAAGGTGACTCCTTCGCAGAGGATCCGCAGACCGGCGATCGAGGTCCACGGTCTGCCGGCCACCTCGGACAGGGCTCGCAAACGCAGGTAGCGCCCTTGCGTCTTGGACGGAAACAGCACGACATTCTCGGCGCTGCGTTGGGCAAAAACACCCTTAACGACCGGTTTGCCGAAATCCTTGTCATCGGCGCTGACGTAAGCTTCGTAGTCCTTGATGGTCCCATTACCTCCGCCCGGCCGCGGCAGGTACGCAAAACCGGTGAGTTCGCGGACGGCTCCCAAGTCGACCACGATCTCGTGCGGGTGAAGCGTCTCACCGAACTCCCACCGGGTATGCCACATGGTTGCCGGATCGCCGTCCAGGGCCTTGTAGCCTTCGTAGCCGGGGGCCTCGCTGTCCACACGGACCCGAACCTGGACCGTCTCCGGCGCACCGAAAGCCTGGCCGCACAGCAGCGTGGAGAGGGCCAACACGGCGGAAACGGCCGTGAATCTGTAGCTCATTGCGGACTCCTTGGTGGCGACGGAAACTCGCGTACAGGCCACGTTTCTGGTTCCAGGATACCCAATTTTCTTCGGATTTGCCACCGCAACACCGGCTGGCTGCCATCGGGCGTGCGTGCGTGTTGCGGATTGCCGCGTACCGCCGACTTGCCCGGAACAGCCACGTCTGGGCTGGAAAGTGATCGCCCGGTCGTGTACAATCGGGCATCGGGCCGATTCGCACCTCTTCACGTTCTGAGAACGGCGCCAATAAGGTGGCCACCGTCGATGAATCGGCGTGAATACCTCACTCCTGCACAATCTGCAAGGATTCGGCAATGCCCTCGGATGCCGACCGCCCCGGTGACTTGCAGCGGTACGTTCGACAGATGCGTTATCCGCCGCTGGGCGAGGAGGGTCAGCGGCGGCTGGCCGCGAGCCGCGCGTTGATTTGTGGCTGTGGGGCCTTGGGCAGCGTCTTGGCCAACACGCTGGTCCGCTCCGGCGTAGGCATGGTCCGCATCGCCGACCGAGATTTCGTGGAAACGAGCAATCTCCAGCGCCAAATGCTCTTCGACGAGGACGACGTGGCCGCCCAACTGCCCAAGGCGATCGCGGCGGCTGAAAGGCTTCGCCGCGTCAATTCGGAAGTGAGCATCGAACCGGTCGTGATCGACGTCGACCACGCCAATATCGAATCGCTCTGCGAGGGCGTTCACGTGATCGTCGATGGGACCGACAACTTCGAGACCCGTTTCCTCATCAACGACGTAGCAGTCAAGCACGGCCTGCCATGGGTCTACGGCGGGTGCCTGGGCGCGGAAGGCCAGACCATGACGATTCTGCCGGGCGAGACGCCTTGCCTGCGGTGTCTGATGCAAGAGTGTCCTCCGCCGGGCACGACGCCCACCTGCGAGACGGCCGGAATCCTGGCTCCCATCGTCAATGTCATCGCGTCGGTCGAAGCGATCGAGGCGATCAAGATCCTCAGTGGCAATCGCGACGCCGTCTCACGCCAACTGAGCGTCTTCGAGCTTTGGGACAACCGCGTTCGGCAGGTCGACGTCTCGACGCTGCGAGAGCAGGTCGACTGCCCGACGTGCAAGCGGAACGAGTTTCCGTGGCTGGCCGGCAAGGCGGGCGGCCATACGGCCGTGCTCTGCGGCCGCAATGCGGTCCAGTTGACGCATCCCGGTTCCACCGTCTCGCTCGACGAGTTGGCCCGGCAGTTGGCGGGCGTGGGTGAGGTCCACTGCAATCCATTCCTGCTGCGGTTGACGGTCGAAGACTACGAGATCACGGTGTTCCCCGACGGGCGGGCGATCATCGGCGGCACCGACGACGTCGCCGCAGCCCGGGCAGTCTATGCCCAGTACATCGGCAATTAGCCGGAGAGTGCCGAAACCTGGCAGAGGACGACCAGGTAGCCATGTCACAATGCGATGGGTTGTCCCAAGGTCTTGCCCATGAACGAAATCGATTTTGCACGCCGGTTTGGGACGCGTTCCGGTATGGCGGCTCGCGAAGGGAATGCTGCGCTGGCCAATGCCGAGCGGGACGCCTTCCGCATATGGATAGACCTCCTGGCGCCGGGACATGCCGGCCACGAGCTTCGCGGCATGCTGGAGCGAGAATTTGCGCGCGCTTATCACGAAGCGAAGGGAACTCGTCCCGGAGAGATGTAGCATCCCCGGGGGGTCCTTCGAACCGATTCACAACGCGGCCAATACGATCCCGCCGGAGACCAGCACCAGCAGCAGCAACGCACCGGCACATCCGCTACGCTCTGACGCGATGCCGCGCGTTCTGGCCAGTGCCTCCACGGCGTCTTTGGCCTCCTTCAGACCGACGCCGGTTTGTTCCCGGTAGAACTTGATGGCCGAGATCTTCTTTCCCGCCTGCAACTCCGCCAACACCTGCTCCTCGAGCGAGTCCGGCTCGGGAGCCGATTGCCCGGCATCCTGGTCGGAGAACGGTTCCGCCGACGCGAGCGGGCCACCGTGATCCACGAGCTTGGCGCCACATCCTTTGCAGAGTTCGACGCCGACGGCGTTCTCGCGACCGCAAAACGGACATTTCGACATGGAGGCCTCCATCATTCTCGAGTTCAAGGATCGCGCATTCGTCTGGTCGACGCGTGCTTCGAGTGTGGTTCCACTCGACCGAGCGCGGCAAGGATTGCGCCGGCGGCTTCACCGATGAAGAAAATCAAGCCGAAAAAAACCGCCCCGGTGAACCAAGTTCCCCCCCATCGCCACAAGATCAACGACATCATGAAGACCAGAAGCGACAAGGCGGCACACACGCGGCCGGTCACGCGAAAGACCAAGGGGTTTGAGAAGACGGCGTCGATCTGCTGCAAAAACTCGGTGACTCCGGCGGTCGAATCGGCAGGCGCGGCGGCGGCCGGCTCCTTCGGCACCGGAGGCGGTGCGGGCGGCATGCCTTCCGACACGGACAGCTCAGGCACGGTCTTGGCCGGCGCCCACGACGCCATGCCGGCCCGCCAGACCAGGTCGTCGTCGGTCAACTGCCCCGCGGCAATCTGCCGCTTCACCTCGCCGAGGGTCAACGGTCCTACTTGTTGATTCGATCCGGTAGCCGCGTACCACGGCGACTCCGTGGTTGCGGTTTTCTGCCCGGTCGGCTGCGAGTCGGGCTCCGAAACGCCATACCCAGCCTCGCCCGTGGGAGAATCGGCCTGGGAGCCCTCGTCCGGCCAAAGCTCGAACGATTCGTCGTCGGGTCTTGGCCTATCGCCCGGCGGATTTGCCATACTCGGTACCTCCTTGCCGTCGTTCCGGCCTGCCACGGTGCCGACGGCCTGTCAAAAGAACAGGCTGAGCATGGTCAGAGTTTAGGCTTTGCCCGCCCCAAACGCAAGCCGAGCTCATCGCGGCGGCCGGCCGCCGTCCTCTGCCGCGGGCTGCCCGACTGCTTCCAGACGCCGTTGCAGCTCGTGCCATACCCACGACTTGCTGCCGTCGGGCCGAATCAGCCAGAAGCCGCGGACGTCGTCGTTCTGCCGCACGGGTTGCCGCCGGGCCTCGTTACAGTAGAGCTGCCAATACACGACGAACGGGCAGCCCCACGCCACGGCCGTATCGATCACGTCCGGCACTACCCGGCGCATCTGCTCGGCCGATCGTTCGTTCTCCGGCAGCCCGAACTCACCGACGTAGACGTTCCGCCCGCCAAAAGGGTCTCGATCGGGGGCGTACCGGGCGATGTAGTCCAGCGCGCGGCGGAACTCCTGCGGATTCTCTTGCGTATCCCATGCCGAATACGATACCAGGTCGACCCGCGTGTGCGGCAGGACGTCCGTGGTGACCGTGGGACGGTGCTCCAGCATCGCGATTCGCACCAGATTCACTTCGGCGGCGTGGAACACCCGCACGCCGTTCTGGCCGACCTCGCTGCGGGCTCGATCCACGCCCGCCTGCCGGGCGTTGAGCCAGCCGATCATGCCCTCGATCGCTTGCGCGGTCGGATCGGCCTTCCGGTCGAACGATCCGCGAATGGCCCAGTCGCCTTCCCACGGCTGGAGCACAAACGTTTTGCCGCTTCCCCGATACTCGGTCAGCAGATGGCGGGCCAGGCGGTAGAACTGCTCCGTCTCGTCTTGAGCCTCGGCGGCACCGATGCCGCGCAGCCAGTAGTGATCCCCGCGGCCGGCCGAATAGGTAGTGAGAATATACGTCGAAAACGGCATCGCCAACACGGCCCGATACGGCGCCGTGCGGGCGACGTCCACCAGCGACTCGGTCGGCGGCCACTGCGTATTGAAGGGGTATTCCCGCGGCGGCACCTTCAGATACAGCTTGATGACCCGGGCTCCCAGGGCGGCGATCTGCTCGGCCCCTTCTACCAGGAACTCCTTCCGGGTCAGATGATACTTGCCGGCTACGTGCGTCACGCCGAGGATCTCGCGGAGATCTCGGCCCGACGGCGGAATCGCGTCGTCCGCACATGCGGTCGCCAGGCTTCCGCACGCGCAGGCCGCCGCCAGCGCAAGTCGCAGGCAGTGTTTCATCGAAAGGGGCCTCTTCAACAAGACTGACACGGCTACTTCTCCTTTTTCCTTCGCTTCTTGTCCTTCTTGCCGCGTTTCTTGTCCTTCTTGCACTCCCCGGTGCATTTCTTCCCCTTGCAGTACTGACAGCCCATCTGTGCGCCTCCGCAACAACTGGCCCTCGACAGCCCTCCAGAGCCAAGGTCCTGCCCATACGATTCTAGCAGCCTGCCCGCAGAAAGGAAGGTTTCGCCGGTTCGCTGCCTTCGGAGCGTCGTCAGGCGTGCAAGGTGGGTCGAGGAACGGCCCCCCTGCAAACGTGGACATGTGGCCGCCGGTCGAGTAGATTGACGGTCAGCCCGCCGGTTGCAGAGACAACCGTCGCCTTTCGATCCATGGCAGGGCCCAGCTTGTTGTTTGACATCCCCGAAGGGAGACCGATCATGAGCGTGAAAAGAGCCGGAGTGTTGGGAGTCGTCTGCTGCGGCATGGTGCTCTGCTGTTACCCGGCGGCAGAGGGCTCGTTGAAGCCGCTGGCGCCGCGGAAGGTCGTCGACCTGGGTGGCTCCTGGGACATTGAAGAGGGCGGCGGGGAGACGCCGCCGGCCCGCTATGGGCATACGGTGGTGGTGCCGGGGCTGGTCGATCTGGCCAAGCCGGCCTTTGCCGAGGTCGGCAAGCCGAGCCCGCGGCGCCAGGCCTTCTGGTATCGCCGCACGTTCCGGCTCGACGGCCCCATCGCGGACGTGGGCGTTTTGAAGATCCACAAGGCGAAGTACGGCACAAAGGTCTGGCTCAACGGCCGGGTCGTCGGCCAGCACGTGCCCTGTTTCACGCCGGGCTACTTCGACGTCCGCGACGCCCTGAAGGGCAACGGGCAGGAGAACGAGCTGGTCGTTCGCGTCGGCGCCCATCGCGATCTGCTGCCCCAGGACCTGCCCACCGGCTGGGATTTCGAGAAGTACCTCTACCTGCCCGGCATCTACGACGCGGTGGAGCTGATTCTCACCGGCGCGCCGAGCATCCGCAACGTGCAAGTCGTGCCGGACATCGAGGCCGACCAGGCCCGCATCGTCGCCGAGATCGACTGCGGCCCAAAGGCCGCCGAGGTGATCATCTCGGGCAAGGTGACCGCGGCCGGCAGTTCCCAGCCCGTCGGAGAGGCCCAGGCGACGCTCAAGCCGCAAGGCACCGGGCCGCAGAAAGTGGATTTCGTCATCCCCGTGCCCGATTGCCGGCTCTGGTCGCCGGAAGATCCGTTCCTCTACGAGTTGAGGCTCAGCAGCGGGACGGATGCGGTGCGCGTGCGGTTCGGCATGCGATCGTTCCGCTTCGATCCGCAAAGCCGTCGCGCGATGCTCAACGGCAAACCGTACTATCTCCGCGGCAGCAACGTGACACTCTACCGGTTCTTCGAGGACGCCGAGCGCGGCGACCTGCCCTGGCGGCCGGAGTGGGTGCGGCGGCTGCACGGGCAGTTCAAGACGATGCACTGGAATTCGCTGCGATATTGCATCGGGTTTCCGCCGGAGTTCTGGTACGACATCGCCGATGAGGAAGGCTTCTTGATCCAGGACGAGTTTCCCATCTGGCTGCTGGGCGGGCCGAACAGCGATTGTCCCGAGTGGCCCGTGGCCGAGAAGATCGTCCCGCAGTACACGGCCTGGATGCGCGAGCGATGGAACCATGCCTGCGTGGTCATCTGGGACGCACAGAACGAGAGCCAGACGCCGGAGACCGGCAAGGCGTTGCGGGCGGTGCGCGAGCTGGATCTTTCGCATCGGCCGTGGGAAAACGGTTGGGCCGAGCCGCAGGCCCCGACCGACTGCGTCGAGGCCCATCCCTACTTGTTCATTCGCGACTGGTTCGGCGGGAAACCTTTTCGTCTGAGCGAGTTGGCCACGACCTCGGGCAAGCCGGGCCTCCAGGACGCGCAGCGGAAGCTGGACGTGCCGATTGTGATCAACGAGTACGCCTGGCTCTGGCTCACTCGCGACGGCAACCCGACTTGTCTGACCGACAAGGTCTACGCGAGCCTGCTCGGCCCCAACTCGACGGTCGACCAGCGGCGCATGGCCTACGCCCGCGGCCTGGCGGCGCTGACGGAGTTCTGGCGCGCACATCGCGAGTGTGCCGGTGTGCTCCACTTCTGCGGGCTGGGCTACTCGCGGCCCGGCGACAAACCGCGGCCCGAGGGAGGCGCCACCAGCGATCACTGGCTGGACGTGAAGCGGCTGGAGTTCGAGCCGCTGTTTGCCCAGTACGTGGGCGAGGCGTTCAGCCCGGTGGGGCTGATGCTCGACTTCTGGGCCGAGGAGGTTCCGGCCGGCGCGTCGCAGCCGGTGAAAGTCTACGTCGTCAACGACCTGGGCGAGCCGTGGCAGGGCGACGTGCGGCTGAAACTGCTCGGCGACGACGGCGGCAAGCTGCTCGGCTCGCAGGCGACCAAGGTCGCGGCATGGGGTCGGGAGATTCTGTCGTTCGACGTCAAGCTGCCCGGGGCGGCCGGGGGTTACACCCTGGTGGCCGAGCTGCAAAACAGCCGTGGGCAGACCGTTCGCAGCCTCCGCGATTTCGCAGTCAGGCCATAGACGCCGTCGCCCACGGCCCGATGGAGACGGATTGCCGCAAGAGGGCAAAGGTCTCACGGTCATTACACGGCCAGCCTGCCGGGCTCACAGACTCCAGCCCTGTCGATACTCGCCCCCGAGAGCGGCGTCAGCCTCGTCGTTGCCGAGGATCTTGCCCGCCACCGGATCGTACTGCAGCGGCACGTCGAACTGCGTGGCCACGTTGCCGAGCATGTTCAACTCGGTCAGCGGGCCGGCATAGTCGAAATGGGCCCAAGCCGGCTTGCCGCCGCGGCAGGCCAGCAGCCAGTCGCGCTCGTGGCCCCGCGAACGGTCCACCTGTTCCGGCGCGTCTTGTCGGAGATTGCGGAACTTTGCTTCAGGCATCATCGAAAACGCCGTGTTGTGGGCATTGGCGCAGATCTTGCCCTCACTGCCGATAATCAGGCAGCCGGCCCAATCGGCCCATTTCTTTTCGCCCTTGTCGCCCCAGTCGAGACCGCGGCCCAGCAGCGTTTCGAGCTGCGCGCGCATGCCCGGCCGGCCGCCCCCGTTGTGCCAGCGGAAGGAAACCGGCGGGAGGTCGCCGCGCGCCGGGATCTCCCAATGCACCATCTCCCACCGCGGCACCGAGATGCGGTTGATCCGATTCACTTCAGCCTGCACGCGAATGACGGGCCTGGCCGCCGCCTCGGCACGCCACAGCGACGCGACGTCAAGCGCCATGAACGGCAGGTTCAACGTGTGCGAGGACCAGTTGCCGAGGTTGCCCGCGCCGAAGTCGCGCCAGCCGTGCCACAAGAGCCATTGCGGATGGAACGGGCGTTGGCGGGCCGGCCCCAGCCAGAGATCCCACTGCAGCCCGGCCGGGATTTCCGACTCGCCGGCCGGCGCCGTCTGATGGTCCGGGCCGCCCTGGTCGTTCCATGCGTGCACCTGCTCGACGCGCCCGATGGCGCCCTGGCGAATCAACTCCAGCGCCCGGCGAAACGGGTGGCTGGCCGTGCCCTGGTTGCCCATCGACGTGGCCACCTGGTGCTCCTTGGCCAGCTCCCGCAGGACGCGCGACTCGCGAACCGTGCGCGTCAGCGGCTTCTCCGTGTAGACGTGCTTTCCGGCGCGGATCGCGGCGGCCGACGCGACCGCGTGCGTATGGTCGGGCGTGGCGACGACCACGGCGTCGATCTGGCCGTCCATCTTGTCGAGCATCTCGCGGAAATCCTGGAACTTCGGCAACTTGGGAAAGCGGCCATACGCCTTGGCGGCTCGCTTCTCGTTGACGTCGCAGAGGGCCACGGAGCTCTCTTGCTGGAAGAAGGTGGTCAGCAACTGACCGCCGCGCCCGCCGACGCCCACGTGTGCCAGGCGAAGTCTCTCGTTGGCCGCATAGGTGCGGGCCGAAGCACTCTGTGGCAGGATGACCAGGCCGGCGAAGCCGGTAGCGCTGTCGGCCAGAAAGCGACGACGCGTGATGCGCGAATTCATGACGGCCCTTTCTTTCGTGACGCGGTCGGGTTCTTTGCCTCACCGGGCAATTGGACTTGCGAGGCCCTATCGAGTATAAAGCGTTCTCAGGGCTCGCAAAAGAGCGAGTTGGGCATTCTTATGGGTGGAAAGGCGGCCGGGGAGGTCATTATGAACACACGCACGGCGGCAGGGAATCTGCTTCTGATCAGTCTGGCGGCTCTGGCCACGGCGGCGCCCGGTCGGGTGGCGCCGGCGCGGGCCGAGACGCTGAGAGTACTGACGGGCTACGCGGCGCTGGCCGAGCCTGAAGAAATGATGAAGGCCTATCTGCTTCGACAGGTTGCCGAGGCGGCGTCCCGCTGGCGGGAGGAGTACGAAGCCCGGAAAACGCCCGAGCAGATCGCGGACTATCAGAAGCGGCTCAAGGAGGAGTTTGCCCGGCGGATCGGCGGCTTCCCGGAGCGCGCGCCGTTGCATGCCCGGACCGTCGGTGTCTTGCAGCGCAAGGGCTATCGGGTGGAGAAGATCCTCTTCGAGAGCCAGCCGAAGCACTATGTCAGCGCGTCGCTGTACCTGCCCGACGCCGAGCGCTTTCGGCCGCCGTTTCCCGCGGTGGCCGTGCCCTGCGGCCATTCCGACGACGGCAAGGCCTACGCCGGCTATGCGACCTATTGTGCCCTGGCGGCCAGCAACGGGCTGGCGGCCATGATTTTCGATCCGATCGATCAGGGCGAGCGACACCAGTGGATCGACGCCGACGGCAAAGCCTCGTTGGCCTGCTGCCCCGGCCACAACATGGTGGGAGTGGGCAGCATCCTGCTGGGGCGCAACACGGCCCGGTTCGAGATCTACGACGGCATGCGGGTAATCGACTATCTCCAGTCGCGCGACGACGTGGCCACCGAGCGGATCGGCTGCAGCGGCAACAGCGGCGGCGGGACGCAGACGGCCTACCTGATGGCCCTGGACGAACGGATCGTCGCGGCCGCGCCGTCCTGCTACATCTGCGGCCTGTTCGGACGCCTGTTGGAGCACAACGGGGCCCAAGACGCCGAACAGAACATCTTCGGACAACTTGCCTTGGGCATGGACCACGCCGACTACTGCATGATGCGGGCCCCGCGACCCACGTTGCTGTGCACGGCCACAAACGATTACTTCAACATCGAGGACGCCTGGAATTCGTTCCGCGCGGCCAAACGCCTTTACAGCCGGCTGGGTTACGGCGAGCGGATGTGCCTGGTCGAGACGGACCAGCCGCACGGCTTTTCGCTCCGGTTGCGCGAGGCCTCGGTTCGCTGGATGTGCCGTTGGCTCGACGGCCGCGACCAGGCGATCTTCGAGCCGGAAGACCTCGACGTTCCCGCGAAGGAGGACCTGCAATGCACGCCCGGCGGCGAGGTCATGCTGCTTCCGGGGGCACGGTCGGTCTACGATCTGAACCGCGACTGCGGGCGCGAGCTGGCCGAGACCCGCAAGCGGCTCTGGAGCGAGACACCGCCGCCGCAGATGCTCCGCCGCGTGGCCGAGATGGCCGGCGTTCGACGGCCAGGCGATCTGCCGCAACCCCGGGTGGAGAACCTTGGCACGGTCGAGCGCCCCGACTGCCGAATCGAACGGATCGTGATCCGTCCGGAAGACGGTATCTTCCTGCCGGCATTGCTCTTTCTGCCCAAGGACCGGGCCGTGACCGCCGGAGTGGTCTACGTTCACGAAGACGGCAAAGCGGCCGACGCGGCGCCCGGTGGGGCCATCGACGCGCTGGTTCGTGCCGGCAAGGCCGTGCTGGCCGTGGACCTTCGCGGCACCGGCGAGACCCAGCGCCTCGGACAGAAGTACTTCAACCCGGGGCTGCACGGGCCGGACGGGCAAGACTACTACATTGCCTACCACCTGGGCCGATCGTACGTCGGCATGCGGGTGGAGGACCTGCTGGTCTGTGCCCGGTGGCTGGCGAAGAAGCCGGGCGGCGACGGCGGGGTCGAGTTGGTGTCGGTCGGTTATCTGGGCAGCTCGGCCCTGCACGCGGCGGCGCTGGAGCCGGAGCTGTTCGCTTCGGTGAAGCTGGTGCGTCCGCTGGTCAGTTGGGCCAACGTCGTGGAACTCGGCTACAGCAAGAACCGGCTGGTCGACACGGTCCACGGCGCGCTATGCGTGTACGATTTGCCCGACCTGGCGCGGGTCGTCGGCGAGAAGCTGACGATCGAAGACCCCCGCGACGCGATGGGCGAGCCCTGTGCGCGGCCTTGAGGCTCAAGGAGCGTCGAGGGCTTGCCGGGAAACGGTTATTCGAAGATTCAAACAGGCATTCGTATGGGTCGAAGGGCGGCCCCAACGTCCTCCATGCCGGCCAGTTGGATCAGAGCCGGACCGTTACCGGCTCGTGGGCCGCAATGTCCAAGGAAAGTTCCTTCTCCGCGCGCCGCAGCACCAAGTGCAGCGGACCGTCCGACGAGATCTGGACTCGCCGAGCGTCGGAATCGTCCGGCGGCTCGCAAAGCAGCGAGACCGTGCGGCCGGCGAACCAGAATCGCTCGATGCCCACCCGTTTGGGCGAACGGATGGTCCAGACGATCGTGTTCGTCGTCGCGTCGGCACGGACGCCCAGGGCATGTTCGATCAGCAGGGCGATCGGCGCGATGCCGCTCCAGCCGACGAAGTCCCGCTTGGCCGGCTTGCCGGGCGCGATCTGCTGCGGGGCGTAGTTTTCCCAGATCGTCCCCGTATCCCGAAAAACGGCTACTACCGACTCCAGGTGGCTCACGGCGATCTCGTGCGCCAGGGCGTCGCGCCCGCAACGTTGCAGGCCCCGAACCACCATCATCGTGGTCGGCGCCCAGACGGCGCCCCGCCAGTAGCCGCCCGTGGCGCCCTGGAAGGCCTCTTCGTCGGCGGCCAGGGTGGGAACCCGGTGGCGGGTTCCGAACGCGTGTGGGTCTTTCAGGGCGGCGATCAGGGCGGCGACTTGCGGCTCGTCGGCCACGCCCGCCACCAGGGTCCAATACGCCGCCACGGTTCGTACGGGAACGTGCTTCTGCTCGGCAGTCAGGTCGAAGAAGAACCGCCTCTGGCCGTTCCACATCTTGGCGCGAATCAGCCGGGCCAGCTCGTCGGCTTCTCGGCCATATCGTGCCGCGTCGTCGGGCAGGTCGAGAAGCTCGGCCATCTCGGCCAGGTTTCGGGCGAAGAGCACCATCTCGCAGGAGGTATCGACCGCCGTGCCGCCGCCGCGCAGCCACCGGTTGCGGGGTGAGTTGTCCATGCTGGCCGAATCGGTCATGTAGAGCCCGTTGCCTTGCCGCAAGTGCTCCTTCAGCGCCCGGTAGTATTCGACCAGCGGCGGCCACACCAAGCGCAGCCGGCGGCGGTCGCCCGTCAGCCGGTAGCTCTCCATCTCGGCCCAGGCAAGGATCGGATGGTTCAGGGCATCGAGCGTCAACCTCGGGGGCTTCGGCGGCGGCTCGCGGCCGATGTAGGGAACCGGCGTCTTCTGCGTGCCGCGTTCCCACTCGTAGCCCCAGCGGCTGAGCAGCGGCGCGCCCTCCACGTTGACCCAGGGCTCGAAATCCCGCCCGGTCTGGCGGTTGATCTCGCGGCAGATCTCGCCGTCGCCGTGCTGCTTGGCGTAGAAGTTGTCCAACGACCGGATGCCCGGCACGTGGGGGTGGCCGTAGTTGCAGAACATCGTCAGGAAGCACGTGTCCCAGAGGAAGATGTTTTGGTTGAAGGCCGCGTCGATAAACTGCGAGACGAATCCGCTCTCTGCCGCCGGTTCGTGGAAGTTGCGAAACGCCAGCTCCCAAGCCTTCCAATAGCATTGGACGTACGCGGGGTCTTCGTCGAAGATCGGCTGCGGCAGCTTGCTTCTCGCTTCCTCAAACACCGGCAAGGCCGTACGACGGTACTGCTTCTTGGCGAAGTAGTGTCCCTGCGGCACGTCGCCAAGCGGCCGCGCCCGGACGCCCAGATGGCTGGCCGCCACCCGTTGCTGTCCGGGAACTCCGGCGTGGATGGGCCGGTTGAGGGGCTTCGGCGTGCCGTTGCCGGAGTCGATGATCAACGTCGTGGTGCCGCCGCCGTCGAGGTTGATCCCCTCGGAGGCCCCGAGCCGCTTCAGCCAGGCGCCTACCTCGGCCGTTGTGGCCCCTTCGCTGTAGCCGGGCTGCCGGCCGTCGATGACCAGGAGATAAAGGTATCTTCCGTCCGCCGAAGTGCCCGCCGCCGTGCGCGGGTGTACGGCATCCGTGTCCTCCACGACCTGGTCGTCGGCCAAGACAATGCTGAATCCGGCCACCGCGTTGTACACGTTCTCCAGCTTGAACGGCGGCTTGGCGATGGAGGCTCGATTGTCCTTGGTGATCAGCAGCGCCGGCCGGCCGTTCGCCTCCGACACGACGCTGCCTTGCGAGATCATCAGCCCGTGGACGTCCTGGGGCTTGCCTTCCTCGGCATGGATCGGGGCGAAGGGGCTCGCGTTGACGGCTACCTGGCACCCGTGCTGCGAGAGGAACGTGCCGGTTCTCGTGCCGTCGGTTTCTCCGGGTTCGGTTCCGTTGGCTGGAGTGGCCAGGAACTCGATGCCTGGGTGCCCCAGCTCGATCCGCACGGCATATCCCCGCATCGGCCGCGGCGAAGTCGCCCGCAGATCGGCCAGGTCGATGCCGCCGAAGGCCGCGCGCCAAGGCGCGATCTGCGGCGTCTCGTTTGGCGCCGGCGCCGATGGTGCGTCGGCCGCGATGCTTCGCCCCGGGCAGGCAATCGCAACGAACCAGAGACAACCGATGAGGTAACGGCACTTTCGATCACGCGCTGAAAACATGGAGATCGCTCCCGCGAAAACAGGTTCTGTGTGGATCGTCTCGGCAAACGCGACGCCGCAACGCCGCTGGCGGCTGGCCGCTTCGCGATGCAAACGGCCCTCAGGATATCACGGCCGGCCGCGGTTTTCCACGGCCCCGGGCCACTTGCCTCAGGCGAGCCTCACCGGCGCGTCGCGGCCGATCTCACGACGTTCTCCCCGCGCCCCGCCTGCGGAAATAGGGGCGCGGGGGAGAAGTCCCGGGATAGGCTCTCAGTCACCCACCACGGCCTCGTCGGTCAGCTCGTCGATGACGCGATCGATATTCTCGGCCAGAAACCAGTCGTCCCCTTCGCCACCGACTAAGATGTCCGAGCTGCGATCGTGAAAGACGGTGCGACCGATCTGCAGGAAGTAATCGCCGTTGAGGCGGTCTTCACTTCCCGACCCGTCGCGGAGGTTGGCCACCCGGGTGTCGAAGTCGCGCAGGGAATTCCACTCGGCGAGAATGGCCAACAAGGCCTCTCGATTGACCGCTCCCAATTGCGGCCCGCTGCGGTCACAACTCCGCATGCGCAACAGGTCGAAGCGGTCGGCCAGCAGCGGCCCGAAGTGTGTGATGCCGTCGATGAGGACATCGTCTTGCGAGTCGCCTTCGAGGTGATCGGCCCCGCGGCCACCCACCAGCACATCGCGGCCGGCACCGCCGGCGATGCAGTCGTTGCCCATGCCTCCCAGCACAATGTCCGCGCCGGCGCCGCCGACCAGGTAATCTCTTCCGTACCCGCCGTCCAAGATCGAACCGATCCGCAGATCGTCGGCCACGACGGCCGTATCGTCGCCCTCGCGCAGGATCACGTCGATGCGCCGCACGTCGGCGATCTCGAAGACCTGCGAACCTTCCCGGCGTCCGACGGCGTCGGCCGCGGCGAGAAAGCTGGCCGTCACTTCGATCTGCGTGTTGTTCAGACGACTGACGTTGACGCGGTCGTCACGTTGCGTTCCGATCACGTGGAGCACGCCGTCGTTATCCAGGCGGATTCCGGTGACCAAGGCGGTCGCGGTCGCGTCGTCCTGCCCGCGATCGTCGTCGATCACGGTGAGTCCGATGGTGTACACGCCTCCCTGGCGATAGACGTGGCTGCCGAACACCACGCCGGTGCCCCCGAATTCCGTCACCGTCACCCGCTCGGGATCGGTGCCGTCGCCCCAGTTGACGATCGCCACGTGCGTATCCAGCGTTCCCGGATCGACAAATCGCCCGAAGACTCTCAACTCCCGCGGATTGGCCGTTGCCGAAGTGTACGGCGAACTGGCGTTGAAGTGCGTGATCCTCGGGTCCGCATTGGTCACGATCGTCCGAGTGACTGCCGCATCGCTTCCCCCGGCGTCGTCACTGACGCTCACGTTGATCTGATAGATGTCGGACGGCAGAACGCTCATGGCGAGCGGATTGTCCGGCGGGTCGTCCAGGTAGCGGTGGTGGGCCATCAGGGTGCGATCGCCAGGCCGAAGGGTCCACTCGTCGACGGCGCCGTCCCCCCAGGCAATCATCACCGCGTGCGTGTCGAGACGATCGGGGTCTTTGAATTCGCCCCGCAGCGTCACGACGCCGTTTTCCTGCACTTCCGGCGTGACGGCCAACAAGCCGATCTCCGGCGGCACGTTCAGATCGCCCGTATAGACCGTCTCGGAATCGCTCCCTCCGTCGTCGTCCGACACGGTGGCTTCAATCCGATGGACGACCGGAGCGAAACTGTCGCCGGTCAGCGTCGGGTCATTCGCATACTCGTGCCGGCCCGAGATGGTGCGGCCGCCGATGCGAAGATTGTACTGGTCGACCGTGCCGTCGCCCCAGTCGATCGTCACCGTGTGTGCGTCGATCGTACCGGGATCGACGAATTCCCCGTGCAGCAAGAACACGCCCGGCTGGTCTGCCGAGGGAGCGACCGTCAAGGTCTCGATGTCGGGCGCCACGTTGTGGACGATGGTCCGCGTGGCGGCGGAGTCGCTGCCGCCGGCGTCGTCGGCCACGGCCACGTGGATCCGGTAGGCATCGTGCGATTCGACGTCGGCATCGGGCCTGTCGGACGGCGGATCGTCAAGGTATTGATGTGTCCCCGTGAATGTCCGGCAGCCCACGCGCAGGTCCCATTGATCGACCGTCCCGTCGCCCCAGTCGATCGTTACCGAATGGGTGTCTTGCCGGTTGGGATCGCTGAAGCGCGCCCGCAGCACCGCCGTGCCGTGTTCGTCGATCTCGCGCGTGACGACCAGGGAACCGATGTCCGGCGCCACGTTCTGGGGTCCGGTGTGCGTTGTCTCGGAGTCGCGGCCGCCATCGTCGTCCGCCACCGTCGCTCGGATCCGGTAGACGACCGGCGCGAAAGTGTCGTCCGTCAGCGTCGGGTCGCTGGAATACTCGTGCCGGCCGAAAAACGTCCGGCCGCCGACGCGGAGATTGTACTGGTCGGCCGTCCCATCGCCCCAGTCGATCGTCACCGTGTGTTCGTCGAGCAGACCGGGATCGGTGAACCGCCCGACCAACACATAGGCATTCGTATCGATCGGCAACGACCTGAGCGTCAAGGACCCGATGTCGGGGGCCACGTTGGCAACGTGGGCCGGCGTCGTCTCCGTGTCGCTGCCCCCGTCGGTGTCGGTTACCGTGGCCCGGATCCAGTAGAGGTCCTCCGGCAAGGTGCTGGGATCGGACAGCAGTGGCTCCCAGGGATCGTCCAGATAGCGGTGCCTGAGAGCGAAGCTCTGGGCCCCGGGGGGCAGACGCATTGTGTCGCTGTTGCCGTCGCCCCACTCGACCGCCAATGTGTGGGCGTCGCCCGAGGCGGCAGGATCGCAGAATTCCCCGCTCAGCGTCACCACACCGTTCTCGTCGATGGATCGCGGCTCGACCACTAACGACGTGATTTCCGGCGGGCAGAGGGCTTCGCCGGCCAGGACACCCGTTTCCGGGCTCCCGGCAGTCAGGCTCAACAACAGGCGATTCTCCAACGGCTCGACGGTTAAAGGGCGCGGCCGTGAAGGGCAGCTCGCTCTGAAGCCGGCAGCGCGAACGCGCAATCGATCGAATGAATGCAACATGGCATCCTCCTTTTGGTGACAAGCCGGCAGCAGCACCGCAAAGGGCCCTGCCTGGACCCTCCACAGACCCCATGACAGTCGTTTACCAGAAAGGTGAAAGAAAAGCAAGCCAGCGGCACGGAAGACAGCACTGAAGAGGGGGTTGGGCAACGGAGGCTTCCCATTTGGGCGCTCCGCGGCGATCCGCGCTCTTGCGTGGGCCCGTTGCTGGCCAGGGCTCGTTGCTCCCTTGTCCGCCGGGCACGCCTTGTCCGCCGGGCACGCCCTCATCAGCGCCGTTACAAACGATCGTAAGGGGTTAGGTTGGCCAAACTGAGGGCCGTGCCGCCGGGGCGGCTCAAATTCGCCCTTGCAGTAGGCCGATAGTCAACCTAAGACGTCTTTTTCGTTCGCAGTCATCGCTGCCCGGTTACGGTTGGTGGGTTGATGTACTCCACAGATGTAGTTATTACGGGTGTAGGGATCGTCAGCCCGATCGGCATCGGTTGGGAGCCTTTCTGGGCCGCGCTGCGGCAAGGCAAGAGTGGCATCGGACGGATTCGACAGTTCGAAGCCTCCGGACTGCCCTGTCAGATCGCTGCCGAGGTCACCGATTTCGACCCGAAGTGCTACGTTCGCCCCCGCAAGAGCCTGAAAGTCATGTGTCGTGATTCCCAGATGGGAGTGGCGGCGTCGACGCTGGCCTGTCAGGATGCAGGTATTGCCGCCGGCACGGTCGATCCGGAGAGGTTGGGCGTGGTGATGGGGGCCGATCGGATCTGCAGTGCGATGGAGGACAGCGAGCCGACCTATCGCAATTGTCTCGACGGCCATCGGTTCGACTTCGGCCGCTGGGGCACCGATGGCATGGCCGGCAGCTTTCCGCTGAGCTTCCTCAAAGTGCTGCCGAACACGATTGCCTCGCACATCTCCATCGCCCACGACGCGCGCGGACCGAACAACACCATCCATCAGACGGAGGTTTCCAGCCTGTTGGCCGTGGGCGAGGCCGCCCGGGTGATCCAGCGCGGCGCGGCCGACGTGATGATCGTCGGCGGTGCCAGCTCCCAGTTGAATCCCTTCGACTATGTCCGGCGTAGTGCGATGGGAATTCTCACGCGACGGCAAGACGAACCGGCAGCGGCCATGCGTCCCTTCGATGCCGATCGCGATGGCCAGGTCTGGGGCGAAGGGGCCGCGGTGTTCATTCTCGAGGACGCGCGCCATGCCGAAGCGCGCGGTGCCCGCGTTCTCGCACGGATTCTCGGCTGGGCCACGACCTGTGAGCCGCGCCGCCACGGAAATGGGCCTCGCGGTGCCGGGTTGCGCCGGGCCGTGGAACTGGCGCTGCGCCAGGCCAAATCCGAGGCCAAGGACCTGGGCCACGTCAACGCCCATGGCCTAAGCACCATCCACGACGACCAACTCGAGGCCCGCGCACTGCACGAGATGGTGCCGGAAGTCCCCGTCGTGGCCCCCAAAAGCTATTTCGGCAACCTCGGGGCCGCCGGCGGAGCCATGGAGATGGCCGCCAGCGTCCTTTCGCTGGGGGCCGAAATCGTGCCGGCGACGCTGAACTACGAGCATCCCGACCCCAACTGCCCGCTTCAGGTGATTTGCGACGAGCCGCTGTCGTCTTCTCCGGCACCGGCCCTGCTGGTCAACTGGACGACGATCGGCCAGGCGGCAAGCGCCGTGCTGGCCGGTCCCGGGTGAATCTCCGGCGCCGTTACGACCGGCGGCTTGGCCTTGATCTCGAAATCATACTTCCAAAGCTCCTTGAAGAGGCAGAGGACGGCGATCGCGATTGCCAGCAAGGCCACTGCTAACATGACGGTGAACAGGTCGGCCTTGGTGACCGCGGCCAACAAACCGCCGCCCTGTCCCGGCTGCTTCTTCGAGGGTTTGCTGTCTTTGCCCGAATCGTCCTTCTTCTTCAGCTCCTTCTGGTCCTTGCCTCGTTTTTTCTTCTTCCGCTTCTTCTTTCCTTTCTTGGAGGGCTGCTCCTCGAGTTGGCTTTCTTCGTCTTCGGCCTGCGCATCGAGATCTAAGGCGCCTGCCGACAAAGCCCCCGCGGCCCCGGCCACACCAAGATCCAACTCCCCTGCCGGTTCCAGGTCCCCGAGCGGTTCGTCTTCAGTCGGATCCTCGCCGAAGAGGTCGTCGAGTTGTTCGAATTCGGGGTTGTCGCCTTCGACGTTGGCCACGCGTTCTCCTCCACAAGAGCATTCGCCTGGACCGGATTCCGGTGTCGGCGAATTCCAGATCGACTTGCGCGATTCAGGGAATCTGACGCCCTTAACCCCGATTATAATTAGCCAAGCAGCGATCTTCCACGGAAATCCCCCGAAAGGCGGTGGTGGGGGTTCGGCAGCCCATCGACTGGCCCAAATCGATTCCTTCCGTCGGGTCCTTCCGTTGGGCGGCTACCCCTGGACACATTGGCCGCGGATTGAGACGGTCACGTCCTCCAGAGGGGTGTTGCTTCCTGCGGCTCGCAAGGCTTCTTGTGCCACGCGGACCAAGCCGCTGCAACACGGCACTTCCATATGCATGACCGTCAGCCTACGGATATTCGAGGCGACCAGAATACCGGCCAGCTTCTCGACGTAGGCGCCCGCGTCGTCCAGCTTGGGGCAGCCGATTACCACGGGGCGATCTCGCAGGTGCCGTCGATGGAAGTCGGCCAGCGCGAACGGCACGCAGTCGGCCACCAATAGCAGGTCGGCGTTGCGAAGAAACGGCGCGTTGGCGGCGACGAGGTGTAGCTGCACAGGCCAATTGCGCAGAGCCGGGACTTGCCCGTCCGGCGATTCTGAACCGCCGGAGGATACCTCCGCCGAGGCCGCTGGTGTGGTCCACACGGTCGGTTGCAGGGTCACGGGCAACATGCCCGGGCAACCGCGCGCTGCCTGAGTCCCCGCACCGCGGGCGCTGTGGTCGGCCGCCTTAACGCGCTGGGCCTGCTGCCGTGCGGCCGGTTCGTCGAAGCGTTCCGCCTCGCGCTCGATGATCGTGATCGCGTCGTGAGGGCACTTTCCCAGGCAGGCTCCCAGGCCGTCACAATAGACGTCGGCCACCAGTCGCGCCTTGCCGTCGACAATTTGAATGGCTCCTTCGGCACAGGCCGGAACACAGAGTCCACAGCCGTCGCATTTCGTCTCGTCGATCTGGACAATCTTTCTTCGCACTTCGACTTACTTTGGACTATGAGGGACCCCTCGGGCATGCAGGGTGATATCACGATATTGTACCGAGGCAGGCAACCCGAGACTCGCAGAATAACGAGTCCTTACTGCTGAGGGATATTGGCTTAGTAGGCGGCTCGCCCCACGTAATTGCAGCCCACCAGGAACTTCCCTTCTCCTTTTGCCTCGGTTCGGGTGATGTGGGCGATTTGCGCGATGAGATAGCTGGTTTTCGGGGGTGCGCCCAAGGCAATCACCAGCGTGTCGGTGGCCGGCGGCGAGTCGCAGAGGAACGAGAAGCCGCCCGACGAGATGTCGTGGCACTGGACCTCGACGAACATGTCGCGTTGGGGGAGCTTGCCTTCGATGATCGCGGCGACCTTCTGCCTGTAAGGGTACGAGCGCCGTGCGCGGCCACGGCGCTCGGCGTTGAGCGGTTTGGGCAGACGCGAGAAGGCGTCCACCAACTCCGGATCCACATCGTCGTCGTCCAGGTTGTAACCCATCAGCTTGGCGAGTGCCCGCTGGCCCTCCTCGACGGCCTCCTCGGCCCGCGTCGCCCTTTCGGTGGCCTCGCGCTGGTCGGTGATGTCGACCCCGGTGGCAATGATCGATTCCACGTTGCCGTCGCTGTCGGATATGGCGCTGTAAGACCAGGAGATCAGTCGTCGCTGGGCGTGTTTGGTCAGCAGATAGCTCTCGTACTCGACGGGTCCGGTACCCGCTTGAAGCTTCTCCTTGAGTGTCTCAAACAGGTCCATTTCTTCGGCGACGGGCAGGACGTTTCCAATCGGTCGGTCTTTGACTTCGGCTTCCCTGAACCCGGTGATCCTCTCGCAGGCCGCGTTGATGCGGACGATTTGCCATTGTGCATCCAGCACCAACACCATGGCGTCGACGGTCTGCAGCACTTTGGCCGCAAACCGGCGTTCTTCGGCAAGGGCCTCCTCGGCCTGCTCTCGGCCGACGGCGGTGGCGACGAGGTGGGCGATTGTCTCGGCAAACAGGATGTCGCCCTCGTCGAAATCGCGAGGGTTCGTGTCACAGACAACCAATGAGCCGAATGACTTGTTCGGCAGTTTCAAGGGGACGGCGACGGCGCTGCGAATGCCTTGCTTGCGCAGGAACACGTCGTGGAATCGATCCTCCTTCAACAGGTCGGTGACGACCATCGGATACGCCACCTCCAACACGTATCCCGCCAAGGAGTGCTTCCCACCGGCCGATACCCGATGAACCAGCGCGGCGGGTTCCTTGTCTGCCGTCGGGCGCGGTGAAAAGGTCATGATCAGGGATTGGCCGTCCGGGGACAATTGGGCGACGGCGCTGTATTCAGTCTCGAGTGTCTCGGCCAGCAGGGCCGCCGCGTCCTGCATGAGGATGGAGGGGACGGGGGGAGCGACCGACTTGCGGCCGATTGCCACGACCGCCTGTTGCCGCTGCAGCGCTGCGTTTCCCCGGTGGGCATCCACCGCAAGCGGCTCGGCGCGCGCCACGGCGGCTGTATTCGGCGACGTGTCAGGTTTGTCGCTGGTGCCGGTCATGTCTTTCAGCGGAACACCCGGAAAACGTTGTTGTTCTTAAGCGATTGCGGGCTACAGGACCACTCGCTTCTCTTCCAGCGGGAAGTTCGGTGGCACGACCGGCGTGGGGTACTTGCCGTCGTGCAGGAACGTGCGATTGCGGCCGTAGCGCTTCGCCTCCTGCAAGGTGGTTGCGCCGCGGGCAAAAAGAGTCTCCGTGGTGTCTGCCCCGTCTGCGTCGATGACCGCACAACTGACGGAGATTTGGAACTCCGACTCCTTGTACGAGAAGCGAATGAGCTCGATCGACTGCCGTGCCCGCTCGGCAACGCTGGTGGCCAGCCGGGAATCGCCATCCGGAAACAGAAACAGAAACCGTTGCCCGGCGAATCGCCCCGCAATCGTCTCGTCGCGGCTCAGCGATGCCAGGAACTGCCCCACGGTGCGGAGGACCTGATCACCCACCTTGTGTCCGTGTTGCTCGTTGACATGGGCAAATCGATCGATGTCGAGAAACGCCGCGCTCAGCCGCCGCGTCCGATGCGGGTCTTTGGCCCACCATTCGGACAGTTCCGCTTCCAAGCCGGCCCGGCTGCAAAGTCCCGTGAGTTCGTCGATTCGGGCTGCCGGATCGACTTCCTCGAGACGCTTTTCATGGCGCGCCACGCGGACGGTGGCTTCGTGAAGCGTGCCGCGCAGGGCGTTGTTCCCGTCCAGCAGCTTGCTGGTCTCGGTGACTACCTGGAGGCAACCTTCTTCCAGGTCCCCTCCGTAGTCGAACTCTTCGATCGTGGCTGTCGCGCTCTTGATTTGATCGTCCTGCCGCTCGATGGCCGCCTGCATGTCGCTCTTGACCGCGTCGAACTCCGGCTTTTCTGCGTGGATTTCCTCAAACTGCCCGTATGCCTCTCCGCGTCCTTCCAAGTATTCCTCGGTGGCCTTGAGAACCTCGCTCAGGCAGGTCTCGATGGCCTCCGCGTCCGGGGTCTCCAGATAATCCCGCAACTCGTCGTCGGCCCGAGCCAGTCGCTGATGGTATTGTTCCACGCCCTCGACGAGCCGCTCGACCGACTGTTCGCTGGCGCTTTTTTCCCGTTCCGGCTCCGCGGAGAGCCGGTTTCCGGCCAGTTGCTCCGAGAGCATCGCCGCCACGGCTTCGGCCGCCTCGGCGGCGGCCGCCTCGTCCTCGCTACTGTGGGGAGTCGCGCCACTGCTGTCGGCTGCCTTGTCTTGCACGTCGGGCGGCGCCGGCGTCTGGCGTGGCGTGCGCGGCGGTGCGGGCTGAGGCCCGCCGGCCGCTGAGGCGAATTGCCTTCCGACGTATACGGCCACACCGAACCCCAGGGCGAGATTCAAGATCGAGATGAAGAAAATGTAGGACATTTCACCCCGCGGCCGACTCGGCCGGCCAAACCCAGAACAACCGGTAGCGTATCACCTTTAACCCTACTTCAGAAAAGGAGGTAACGCCGGAGCCGGACGGGGTAGGCCGTTGTGCCGCCAAGGCCGGTCGTAACAAGAATGAGGAGTGGGAGGATGCGGAGGGTCTGACTGGGAGAGTCGGCTGCGAATGCCTACCAGTTCAGTTCGGTGGCCTCTTCCCAATGCGCGTACAAGGTCTCCAGCATCTCCTTCTGCTGAGCGATTTCCGCCTTGATTTGACGTACCCGGTCGCCATCGCGATGGGTTTCCCCATCGGCCAGCCGCCGGTGGAGTTCCTCCACACTCGCTTCTCGCTCAAAGATCTCGGCCTCCAGGTCCGCCACCTTCCGATAGGGAAAGCGACGCTTCGTGCGGCGTGGCGCCGGCGTCCTGGTGGCATCAGACTTCCTCTCCGCCGTGGCGACCCGGGCTTCGGAGCGCCCCGGCTCGGCGGCATCCGGGCGGCGATGGATCAGATGCCGGTACGTCTGGTAGTTTCCCTCCACGACACGCACGCGATTTGCCTCGACCACCAGCAGATGATCGGCCACGCGATTGACAAAGTAGCGGTCGTGACTAACGAACAGCGCAGTTCCCTCAAACGCCAGCAGGGCACGCTCGAGGGCGTCGCGGGCCCAAAGATCGAGATGGTTGGTCGGCTCGTCGAGCACGAGGAAATTGGCTTCGGCGGCGGCCAGCCGGGCCAATCCCGCCCGGCACCGCTCGCCACCGCTGAGGCGGCCCACCTCCTGCAATGCCGTGTCTCCGGTCAAGCCGAAACGGGCCAGAAGGTCCCGGCGTTGTTGTTCGTTGAAGTCCTTGCGCGCGGGCCGAACACCTTCGACGGCCTGGACACCGTCGTCCAGCTCGGCAAGCTGCTGGTCGAAGTAGCCCACTTCCACGCCGGCTCCGAAGTGGACTCGCCCGGTGTCCGGCGCGGTCAGCCCCAGCAGACACCGCAGCAGCGTCGTCTTGCCGCAGCCGTTGGGCCCGAGCAGGGCCCATCGCTGGCCACGCGTGATCTCGAGGTCGACTCCGGCGAACAGCGGCCGGCCATACGCCTTGGCCAGGTGCTCGGCACGCAGCACGATGTCGCCGGATCGCGCCGGCTGTGGAAAGCGCATCGCCGGGGCGTCGATCTCGCGCGGCGGCTCGACCGGCTCGAGGCGCGCGAGCTTCTTGCGGCGATCCTCCGCCTGGGCGTGCTTCTGACCGTAGGCGTTGCGGCGGATAAACTCCTTCGCTTTGGCAATCTCCGTCTGCCGCTTCTCGTAGGTTCTTCGCTGGACCAACAGCCGTTCGGCCTTCTGACGCCAGTAGGCCGAGAAGTTCCCGGCATAGTCGTCGACCGTGCCGCGAAACAGCTCCAGCGTGCGGTTGGTCACCTTGTCGAGGAAGCAGCGGTCGTGGCTGACCACGACCATCGCCGCGGAGCTCTCCAACAGGAAATCCTCGAGCCACTCGGTGGCCTCGATGTCGAGATGGTTCGACGGCTCGTCCAGCAACATCAGGTTGGGCTCGGCCAGCAGCAGCTTGGCCAACATCAGGCGGTTCTGCTCACCGCCGCTGAGCGACGCGGCCGGCTGCGCGAAGGCCGCCTCCTCAAACCCCAGACCGTGCAGCACTCGCTTGATCCGATGGTCGACGTTGTAGGCGTCGCGCCGTTGGAGTTCCAGCTGGAGATGATCGTATCGGGCAGCCAGCCGGTCGCGTTCGGCGTCGTCGGAAGCCTCGCCGACGGCCTCTGCCACTTCGAGCGCCTCTTCCTGCAGCCAGACGAGATCGGCCAGGGCACCGGCGGCCTCGTCCCAGAGGGTGCGTCGCGGCGGGAAATCGGGTTGCTGCTGCAGGAAGCCCAAATGGACCGACGCATGGAGCCGGCAGGAGCCTCCGTCCGGCTCCTCCTCGCCGGCGAGAATCCGCAGCAGCGTGGTCTTGCCGCTGCCGTTGGGCCCCGCCAGGGCGATCCGCTCGCCGGCACGCACTGTCACCGAGACCCCGTCCAGAACCGGCTCGGGACCGAAATGCTTGCTAACGGCTTCGACTTCGAGGAGGATCATGCCCCGGCTGGACTCTTTCTGTCTATCGAGCAGGCCTACGGTTGGCTCCGGGTGGGGCCGTCGGTGAGCAGCTTGCCGTCTTCCCGGTGGCCAAGCTGCTGGAGCACGATCGGGTCCGTGGCGTCGGCCATGGCGTGGACGGTGCCGTCGCCGAACAAGAGGTTCGTCACGCCGCTGTGATCGGAGCCGAACCCGCCGACTTCCAGATCCGCCGGAAGGACCGGAGCTTCGGCCGGCGCCTCGACTTGCGTGCCGTCCTCGTCTTCCGGCGGCAAGTCCTCCGTACGCAGGGGCGTTCGGCTCAAGGGCGTGCCCGTGTTGCGCAACGTCGCTCTGGTACCCGACATCCAACCGAGATCGTCGGGATCGAGTCTCTTTTCGCCCACCACGATCGTGTGCGACGCGCCGTCGGGAATCTCGGTGCTGCGAATGCGGCTGTTGAGGAACAGCACACCGTGGTTGTCGGCGTCGATCGGGGCCTCCACGTCGTGGTGGCAGCCGGCATAGTTGCTCGGGGCGGAACCTTCGTTGTAATAACCCCCGGCATCGCTGGGACACAACAGCGAGCCGATGCGGAGATTGCGGACCGGCTCGTTCTTCTTGTCGTAGACGCTGACCGAGAGGTCGACGTGCTGGAACGCCGCCTGCTCGTCGAGGTAGGGCAACAGGAAGATCAGCCATCCCTGGTGCTGCCCGCGCGGAACGCTGGCGATCGGGCCCTTGGTGTCGATCACGCCGGAGGGCAACGAGTTTTGCGCGGCCTCGAAGTTCTGCAGTGCGATGCCAAGGTTGGTGAGGTTGTTCAGGCAGCTCGCCCGGCGGGCCGCTTCCCGGGCCGCCTGAATGCCCGGCAACATCAAGGCAATCAGGATGCCGATGATCGCAATCACGACCAACAGCTCGACGAGAGTGAACGCCTGGCGGGACTTCATCGTCTGTTCTCCTATTCCAAAAGCGGCACCACGGCTTGTCTGTTTTCTTGAACGCGATGGTGCGGGTGGTCGGGGTAATTGGCCTGAACGCGAACCAGGCGCTGATCGGGCCGGTCGGCAACGCTTTCCAGGGTGATCTCGACGGTCGCGCCGCTGCGGCCGCCAAGCTGCTCGGCGGAAAGGGTCCAGGTCTCGCCCGCGTAGGCGGCATCGGCGGCCAGCCGGGCGGCGGCTCGCTCCAGGCCCGACTCGGCCAGCCAACCGGCCTGGATCCGCCACGAATGGACGTCCGTCGCCTTTCGCCCCAGCGCGACCAGCTTCACGGCCGACACCAACAGGGCCGACACGATCACCAGGCAAGCGATGGCGACCACCAGGACGGCACCTCGGGGGCGTCTGGCGTTCCCAAGAAGAGTCGGGCGGTTCTTCCCGGCCACGTTCATGGCAGCGGCCCCTCCCGGCTGGTGAGAAAACGGTGATCCCTGGCCAGCGCGGCGTCAACGCGCACGGTCGGCCGCGCCAACGGCTTCGCCGACTGCGCGTTCGCCGACTCCGTTGCCGGGTGGTCCACAATGCGCAGGCTGACGATTGCCGGCTCCACGTCGTCTCGGGTTTCCATCAAGGCGGTCGTTCCCGACGGCAGCCGAAACGCCTCCTGCTGTCGTACGGCCCCGTCTCTCCGCTCGGTACGGACCAGATACCCATCTTCCGCTTGATAGGTCACCGTGTGATCCGGTTCCCGCAGGAATTCAGCGCCCTCGGGGGCATCCGGTCGGGCCATGGCGGTCGCGGCGCGGACGTCGCGGCGAAACTGCTCGCTCAGCCGGCCCAGCGCGATGCGCTGACCGGCCCGCTCGCGGGCGGCGCGGTCGATTCGCAGCACGGTCAACAACAGCCCCGTCGCAACGGCCAGCAGCACCGAGCCGATCGTCATCGCGGTCAACAGCTCGACCAACATGTATCCGTGGCGGTGTCTCATGTTCACTGCTCAGTCCTGCAAGGTGATTTCCCGATATCTCCAAGCCACCAGTCGGACGGGCGCGACCGGCTGGCCCGCACGCTCGTGCCAGCCGATCACCACGGCAATCCGCTTGGCCGCCGGCTGGTCTTCACCGGTTGTCAGGTCGACTTGCACGGTAGCCCCCGGCAAGGCATCGCGGGCCGCTTCTCCCAGTTGGGCGTCCTGAACCGTCTGGGGCGTCAGGTCGTCCCAGGGGATTGTCGCCAGGCGTTCCATCAGGTTGGCCGCCTCGCGGATCGCTGCCAGACGATGGTCCAATGCCCGGTTGCCCGTGGCCGTGGCCGCGGTCAGTTGCAGGCAAAGAAGCATCACGGCTGCCAGCAGCGCACCGGCGGTGACTACTTCCAGCAGCGTTGTTCCGCGCGGTTTCATCGTCATGTCAATTGGTTGATCAGCGTGATGATCGGGAGAAACAACGACACCACAATAAACATTACCATCATTCCCATGGCAATCACCAACGGCGGAAACAGCACTTGCACCAGCGCCTGCAGCCGATAGCCCAGCCGGCGGCGGTTGCTGTCGGCCATCTCCCTCAGCGCCCAAGGCAGGTTGCCCGCCCGCTCGGCCGCTTGCAGGATCCCCAGGTCGGCGCACTGGATCAAGTCCCGCGCGTGCAGGCTCTCGCACCAGGGAGCACCTGCCTGCAGATCCTCCAGCACCCGTGCCAGCCGCCGGCGGATTGCCGGGTTCGGATAGGACCAGGCCAACGACTTCACCACGTCGGGCAGGGGGCGCCGGCGTTCGGCCGCCAGGGCCAACGCTTCGAGGATCGTGGCCGTGTCCAGGCGCCGCGTCAGCCGACTTATCCCCGGCAGCTCCCATTCGACGATGCCCATGTATCGCAGCACTCCGTGCAGGAGAACGAACCCGATGGCCATGAAAAGCGGCGAGAAGAAGAACCAATACTCGGCAAACAGTCCGCACAGTTCGATCAGCGCCCTGGTCATCGCAGGCAGCTCGACTTCAAAGTCCCAGAAGATCCTCTCGTAGGAAGGGACGATTTTCATCATCACAAAGATCAGGATCGCCGTGCCGAAAACGGCTACCCCACAAACGTACAGAATTCTTCCCACCAGCGAAAGCCACAACTGGCGGCGGAAGTCGCGCGCGGCCACCGCTTGGCGCAGACCGGTCGCCAGGGCGCCCGACTCGTAGCCAACACGGATCAGCGGCAGCACCTCTCCGGGAACCAACCCGGGCGAGCGTTGCAGCCCGTCGGGCAGGGGCACGCCCGCCGAGAGCATCCCGGCCAGGCGTCGCGCCCGAAAGGCGAAACTCCCCCAGCGTTCCCGGGCGAAGGCCTCGATGGCGGGCGCCAGCGGCACCAGCCGCTGGGCCGCTACCGTCAGGACCCACAAGAACGCGTATTGTTGCGATATCCGATTCCTGACCACGATCTCGACGATCACCAGCAGGATGATCGACCAGAGCACGAGCCCCAAGGGACTGACCAACAGGACCAGGAATCCCGCGACACCCCCGACGATCAGCAAGACCCAACCCACCACGGTAAGAACCAGATGCGACAGATCATCGCCTGCCGACCCCGAAAAATCGGAAACGAGGCGCAATCCAACCAGCACGGCCATCCCGAAGAGGATCGGGCCGAGGAAGGCAACCAGGAGCATGACGCCAAGGGAAGGCATGGTCCGTGCTACGTTAACGCTTGAATCAAGGAAACCATGGGCACGAGCATTGCCACCACGAAGAAACCGATGAACACGATGATCAGCAGGAACGTCAGCGGCAGCAGGACGGCTTCCAGCAGCGTCCCTTGGTTCTCCACACGGCCCTCGAACATCTCGGCCGCCGCGCGGAAGCCTTCGGGCAGTGCCGCAGTGCGCTGGCCCCACTGCATCAGCGGGATCAGGCTGTGGGGAAACTGCCGCCGCGAGGCCAGACTCTCGGCCAACGGGCGGCCTGCCTCCACTTCCGCGGCCACCCGGTAGCACGCGCGACCCAGGTCGGCGTCGCGGAGCCCTTCGGCCGTCAACCGCAACGCGCTGGGCAAGGGCACCTCCTGCTCCAGAAACACTCCCATCAGCCGGGCGAATTGCGCCAGCCGATTGAATCGCCACAACGGGCCGATGAAAGGCACGATGCAGAACAGTCGCGATACCCAGGCCGTCGCCGGCGCGATCGCAAACAGGATGCCGGTGACGACCAGCAACCACGTCAATCCCACCACGAGCCACGTGCCGGGGCCCGAGGTCGACACGACGAACTGCGTCAGCATCGGCAATTCCGCCTCGAAATCCTCGTAAATCTCAACCATCCCTCGAACGACCACGGTATTGAGGAAGACCAGCAGCCCCGAGAGCAAAAACATCAGCAGGATCGGATAGGCCATTGCCAGCGACACGCGCCGCTGCAACTCGACTTGGCTCCGCTGGAGATCGACGAATTCCCCCATCACTTCCGCCAGCCGGCCACTGCGCACGCCGGCCAGCACCAGAGCGCGAACATGGGCGGGCAGTTGCCGATCCCGGGCGTTGAGGGCCTCTTCCAGCGAAACACCGGCCTGCAGCCGGGTTGCCATCGCGCGCAGCGCGTGCCGCAGGTGCCCGCCTGGCAACTCGTCCGCCAACGCCCGCAACCCAGCCTCCAGCGGCAGACCGGCCTTGGCCAGCTCGGCCACTTGGGCGGCCAGCTCAAGCGCCTCCTCCGAGGCCAGGCGGCCCTGCGAATCGTCGGAATCGTTGCGGAATTGGGGCATCGGTCGTTAGGGTGCCGAAAGCGTTTTCAGCATCGTGGCGTAAGGGACAAACAGGATCAACGTGTACAACAGCGTAATGCCTCCGCCGATCACAACCGTCAACACGACCGGCAGCAGGAGTCGGGCCTTGTCGGCCTGGTGTTGGGCACGACGGTGGTACGTTTCGGCGGCGTGCTTTAATGCCGGCAGCAGCGCTCCCTGCCGCTGCCCGGCGCCCATCAGCCAGGACAGCAGCGGGGGGAGTCCGGCCGCCCGGAGCCGATCCAGGTCGACGGTCTCGCCGTTTTGCACCGCGGCGGCCAAACTCCTGGCGGCCAGCAGGACCCGCGCATCGCCGGAAGCCTCGGCGGCCAGCAGGATGCCGTCGTGCATCGGCACCCCGTTTTCGACCAGCAGGGCCAGGACCTCGACGAACGTGGCCGCCCGGCTCCATTTCAGGCTGGGCCCCATCCAGGGCATCCAGCCGATCAGCCGGCTGGCCGGGCCGGGCTGGACGCTTGAGGCTCGTCCAGTGTGAAACCACCATGTTCCGGCCGCCGCCAACACCGCCAGCGGAATCAGCGGCTCCCAGTAGACGGCCGACGGACCCCAGGCGGCAAGGCGGCCGAGGACGCCGCCGCCGGGAATATCCAGCCGCTCGAAGCAGAACAGCAACGAGGGAGCGATCTTCGCGCAGAACAAGCCGAAGAACCACCAGGCCAGCAAGAACACGATCAGGGGATAAATCGCTGCGGTGGCCAGGCCGCGTCGCGTCTCGGCCAAACGGCGAATCGAGCCGGCCAGGGCCTCCAGGGCCGTGGGCAAACGCCCCGACTTCAGGCCCGCCTCGACGACCGCCCGATACACCGGCGGCATGCGAAGCGACGCATCCCCGAGCGCCTGCAACAGCGATTCCCCTCGGTTCGTGCGTTCGGCCAGACCGGCGACGATTCGCCCCAGCCTGCCGGGCAGATCGCCGCCCAACTCGGCCAGCGCCGGTTCCAGCGGGACCCCGGCGCGGACCAAGGCCGCAATTTCATCGTTCAGTGCGATCAGCTCGTCTAAGGTAATCGCACCCGAATTGGAGCCGGCTTGTGCCAATGTGCAGATCCTATCCGTGTCGGTCCTTGGAAGGTGTTCCCGTCGGCCGGCGCAGCACCGATTGCCGTGCGGGGTCGCCGGATATGCCGTCGGTGGTGTCCGAGAAACCCAGCACCCGGCGGACTTCCGCCGGACTGGTCAAACCGGACTCGACCGCCCAACAGGCCCGCTGCCAGCGGGTGATCATTCCGGCCCCTACCGCCAAATGCTCCAGGGTGGCCGTGTCGGAACGCGAGAGGATGGCCCGGCCGAGCTCCGTGCGCTTGGGCGTGAGCATTTCGGCCAGCAGCAGACGCCCCTGGTAGCCGGTGCCGCCACAGGCATCGCAGCCCACCGGCACCATGACCCGCTCGACCGGCAGCCCCAGCGCGGCGTCGGGCTCCTCGGAGAGCGTGGCACACCGGCAGAGTCTGCGGACCAGGCGCTGGCAAAGGATTCCCAGCAGGCCGCTGCGCAGGACGTACGGCTCGATGCCCATGTCCAGCAGCCGGCTGACCGTTTCGGCGGCGCTGCCGGCGTGAAACGTGCTCAGCAGCAGATGCCCGGTCAACGAGGCCCGCATGGCGGCCTCCGCCGTCGGACGATCGCGGATTTCGCCCACCAGGATCACCTCGGGATCCTGACGCATCAGGAAGCGCAGCCCGGTGGCCAGGTCGAGCCCGACGGCCGGGTTCACCTGGGATTGGGCCACGCCGGCCACAGCCACTTCGATCGGGTCCTCGATCGAAACGAGGCTTCGTGCTTCCTCGGTCTCTCGCGCAAGCTCCCTTAGGCACGCGTAGGCCGTCGTCGTCTTGCCGCTGCCGGCCGGTCCGGACACCAGCACGGCCCCCGAGGTTTCCGCCAGCAGTTGCCGCAATCGGGCGAACACTTCATCGTGCAATCCCAGGTCGTCGAGCCGTTCGTATCGCCCCGAGACGCCGAACAGCCGCACGACGGCCTTCTCGCCGTGCAGCGTCGGGAAGGTGCTCACCCGGATCTCGGTCTGGCCGTCCGGCGTGCGGATGCGGCCTTCTTGGGGCCGATCGGTGTGGTAGGTCAGCAGCTCCGCCCGGACCTTCAGACGCGAAACGATATTCCCGGCGACCTCGGCAGGAAACACGGCGATCTGCCGCAAGACACCGTCGGTGCGAGCCTTCAATTGGAGCCCGTCGGCACCGGGCTGCAGGTGGAGATCGCTCGCACCGGCCGCGCGTCCGGCGGCCAGCATGCAATCGACGGCATCGGTAGCGAAATGGGGATCGGCCGGATCGAGCTTGGCCAGCTCCGCATCCAGGCGATCGGAGATCGACTCCCGCATTGCGGTTGCCTCCCCTCGTCCGGCGGTGCAGCAGAACACTTCACCCTTCTGCCCCGAACAGGCAACATCAATATATCCGAAAACCTCGGTGTCGGCAAGCTTCCCGCCGGGAATTGTCTCTATTGATGTCTGCATTGTGAATGATCCAGGCCGGCCAACGGGAGGCCGGAAAAAATGGGGCTCCCGTTGGTCGCCCTCGCGCATTGACTGTGCAAGCGTCAATGGGCCTCCGCAGAGGTCCGATTCGTCCGCCATCGCCGCAAAACGGCCGCCGATGCCAGGGGATGGCATCGGCGGCCACTTGAAGGGCGGAGGATTCCGCGGTTGGAGTGCTTGGGGTGGCGGGCAGGAATCGCGCAGATCTGTTTAGAATGTGACCACCAAATCGGTGGCGAACGTGAACTGGTAAGCGCGGCTTCCGGCGTCGTAGGGCAGTCGGTTGGCGGCGTCCCTGGGACCGCGGTACCAGTCCCAACGGCACTCGGGCCGCACCTTGACGTTGTCGCAAGGCTTCCAGTTCAGCCCGACCGAGACTGCAAAGAAATCACCCGCCCAGCCGATCTGGTTGCCTTGCGTGTTCGGACCGACGTCGGGACCCAGGTCCCAGCCGTGGGGCGCTCCGATCCCGCCGACGCGCGTGCCGTCGTCGTCGGCGAACCATTCGACCCGCGCGCCGAGGTCCCAGGCTCGATCGATGCGGTAGATGAAGTACTGGTTGATGCCGTACCACTGAGCGTCTTCGACCACTCCATTGCCAAGCGTCCTGCCGCCGTTGTTGTCGACTCCCAGGTCGTGCTGGATGACCCACAGCAGACGAGGAGTCATCTGATGGGAGAAGACGACGCTGTACATGAACCGGTTCAACTGGCCGGCGTCGTCATACGGTCCCGTCGAGACGGCGAACGTCAGCGACGATGCCTGGTCGTAGCTGGTCCAGCCGGCTCCACCCAGGAAGGACAGGCTCTGGTTGTTGTCTTCCCAGTTGTCCCACCCGCGATCGAACCCGCCGCTGATGGAGATCCGGTCGGTCAGCGCGTAGGTCGCCAGCAAGCCGGTATGGGTAAACGGCTCGCCGTACTGCATCGTGTAGGCGTGGGAGTAGAAGAAGTTGTTCGGCGCGCTCACGCCCTCATAGCCGATGATCGTGAAGAAGTGTCCCATGCGCACGGTCAGATCGTTGTAGGCGACGTCGACGTACGCCTGCGGCATGGCAGTTCCGTAGAACCGTTCCGAGTTCCACTTGTCGCTCCCGTCGCGGTTCGTCTCCAAACCGCGTGCCATGGTGAAGCGATGGTCGGTTCCGTACATGAAGTCTACCCGGCCTCCGACGTCCCAGCCGCAGCCTCCGGTGTCGACGATTTTTTCCGCGTAGACCCAGAGTTGATTGAGTTGGTACTCCCCGTCGCGGTCGTTGAACGTCACCGGGCCGTTGAAGCGATCCGCCGGATGGTAACAGTTGGCGGTTACCCCCTGGTCGACCCATCCGCCGAAGGTGAAGCCGCGGTCACCCCGCGCGGATGCGCCGCACGCATTGCAGCGCGGACCGCACGTGCCCGTGCAGTAGTCCGACGTGCCCGCCCAGGAACCCGCGGTTGCGCCCAAGCCGGCCCCATGGTCCCCCCCTTCGCCACGCCCGTCGGGCCCGCCGTAATCGTCCGTCGGCTGTCCTTCCTCGGCGGCGTCCGGCGGCGGCTCATCGGTCACGATGGCTTCGCCCGGATCGCCTTCCGGCAGCGGAGCCGGGGCCACGGTCGGCTCGTCCATGAACGGGGATCCCTCACCCTCCTGCTGGAACATCGCCGTCGAAACGTAGGAGGCATCGTCGGCAATGGACCGGTAGGCCGCCGGTCTTGCCGCGTCGTGGGTCGGCCCGCGAGATCTCCCCTCCGCCAGGGCCCAGCCGCTGCACGCCAGGCTGAGCACGGCGGCAACGATTGGCAATGTCCATTGCCATCTCTGCATTTTTCGGTCTCCTTCCGTGGAACATGACCGGCGCGGCGACGCGTCGCGAGAACCGCAACGTCCGTGGAAGCGGCACCGGCTTCTCATACCATTCCTTCAATCAGCATAACTAATCGGAACGGCTCAACGGGCACATCCAGATAAGGCGCCAAAGCCCGGAGAACCGCTAAGTTGGGAAAAGCGGGCGCAGTCCACCCAACTTAACAGGGCGGGACCTCGCGCCAGGTGCCAGCGGCACGGGAAACCAGGTGCCAGCGGCAGGGAAAACCAGGCGCCAGCGGCAGGGGAAACCAGGTGCCAGCGGCAGGGGAAAGAGGTGGTTCAGGAGTCGTCCAACTCGAACCCGAAGTAGCCTGCTGCGTTGTGGTAACAGATGTCTTGCACCAGCGAACCGATCATCTCCAGATCGTTCGGCAGCAGACCCTGCCGCATCTCATTGCCCAGCAGATTGCAGAGGACTCGGCGAAAGTACTCGTGCCGGGGGTAAGAAAGGAACGAGCGGCTGTCGGTCAGCATACCGACGAAACGACTCAACAGCCCCTGGTTCGAGAGCGAATCGAGTTGCTTCCGCATCCCGTCCATCTGGTCGAGGAACCACCAGCCGCTGCCGAACTGCATTTTGCCGGGCAGGCTCCCGTCCTGGAAGTTGCCAACCATCGTCGCCACCACGTCGTTGTGGGCCGGATTGACGTTGTAGACGATTGTTTTGGCCAACCGGTCATCACGATCGAGCCGGTCAAAGAACCTGGACATCTGCTCGGCGATCAGGAAATCACCCATCGAATCGAAGCCCGCGTCGGGGCCGACTGTATGGAAAAACCGCGTGTTGTTGTTCCGCAGCGCCCCGAGATGGTACTGTTGCGTCCAGCGCTTCTCGTGGTCCAGCAGGGCCAACTCGTAGAGCATCGCCGACTTGAACTTCACAATCTCCTTGGGCCGCAGGTCATTACCCCGGCGGATCCGGCGGAAAATGGTGCTGATTTCCGAGTCCGTGTACTCCTCGCAGTACATCGTCTCCACACCGTGATCGGAGAGCCGGCACCCCATGCTGTGGAAGAAATCGTGTCGCTGGCAAATGGCTTCCATGTACGTATGGAAGTCGTCCTTCACGTCAACGTTGCTGATCTCCGCCAGCCGGTCGACCCAGGCGTTGAAATCCTCGGGTGCCGTGACGTCCATGGCCTTGTCGGGCCGGAACGCCGGCAGCACCTTGATCGCGAACGACGGGTCCGCCAGGATCATCGCGTGGTATTCCAAGCTGTCCACCGGGTCGTCCGTCGTGCAAACCAGAACCACGTTCATCTGCTGCATGATCCCACGAGCGGAGAAGTCATCTTGCGCCAGCATCTCGCACGTCTCGTCCCAGATGCCCTTGGCCGTCTCCGGCCCCAGCAACCGATCGCTGATCCCAAACGGCCGCTTCAACTCCAGATGGGTCCAGTGATGGAGGGGATTGCGGACGGTCTGGGGCACCGTCTCCGCCCATTTCTGGAACTTGTCCCAATCCGAGGCATCGCCGGTGCAGTATGGCTCGCCGACGCCGGCGGCGCGCATCGCCCGCCACTTGTAGTGGTCCCCGGATAGCCAAGCCTGGGTAAGGTTCTCGAAGCGGTGATTCTCGGCGATCTGCTGCGGTGGCAGATGACAATGGTAATCGAGGATCGGCATGCCGCGCGCGTATTGGTGGTACAGCGTTACCGCCTGGTCACTTTGCAGCAAAAAGTCCTCAGTAATGAACTTGTCCTTCACAGCGTCTTTCTCCACTCGTTGTGTCGGGTAGCAGGCCCTTGTCGACCGCCGACCGAATATATCAAGTCTACTTCCCCTGCCAACACCCGACAAGCAGTCGCGGGGGGGCCTTGGAGATGCCTGGGTGGTACAAACTGCCCAGATACCGTATTCCAATGGCTGGTGCCGGCTGCTTGCCGCTGTCAGCGCGCTTGGCTTGCGGGGGTCGCCGGGGTATCATTCACAAGTTGATTAATCGAGATCGAGACCTCAAATAGGGGAGTGGATTTCAACCATGGCGATCACACTGACCGAAGCCGCGGCTGAGGAAGTCAAGCGGTATATGGAAACTCAGAAGGTCGAAGCCGATGCGGTGTTGCGGATGAGCGTTACCGGCGGCGGATGTTCCGGCTTGCAGTACAGCCTGGGCTTCCAGACCGACTTCGATCCCAAGCTCGACGCCCGATACCAACACCACGGTGTCTCGCTGGTCACCCGCAAGAAAATGGCCTTGCATCTGGACGGGACGACGATCGATTTCCAGGACGGCCCCACGGGCCGCGGCTTCTCGATCGAGAACCCCAACCAACCCCGCGGAGGGGGGTGCCCCGGCTGCGGCGGACACTAGCGAGGCCGTACGCTTCAGTCGACATCGCTGGGAAAGATCATCGCTTCGGAAAACGCTGTCTGGAACTCGGGATCACACGAAAGATCCACGTGTTCGGTACGGCGTGCCAACTCTTCGGCGGCGACGAAGGCCTTGCGGGACAGAGCGACCAGGCGGGCACCGGCCAGCGACGTGTTTCCCTGGTAGCGGATATGGCGATGGGCAACCCGCGGGGGAATCAGACCGATTCGCTGTGCGTTGTTGCGCCGAATGAAGTTGCCGAATCCGCCGGCGATCAGCACGGCCTTCAGATCGGCGGGGTCCACGCCGGCACGTCGCAGAAGGATCTCGACTCCCGCCCGAATGGCCCCCGTGGCCAGTTGCAGCTCACGCAGATCGCGCTGGGTCAAGAGGACCGGCCTCGCGTTGCCGGTCTCCGCCGCCGAAGCCAAGAGAAAGGCCGGGTGGCCGTCGTGCACGATCAGGCGTTGGGCGAGGTCCGGCAGCACGTCGGACGACAGTCGCTCCGGAGTTTGCAGGCGACCCTCGGGGCTGAGCAGTCCATGGCGCAGCAATTCGGCGGCGACGTCGATCAAACCCGAGCCGCACAAGCCGACCGGCGGAACGTCGCCGATCACGTTGATCCGCAACCGGCCGTCGACCACGATTTTCTCGATCGCCCCGTTGGCGCCCCGCATCCCGTGGGAAATCCGCGCCCCTTCGAACGCCGGGCCCGCGGCGGTCGACGCGGCCGACAGCTTGCCGTCGGCAGACAACACGATCTCGCCGTTGGTGCCGATGTCGACCAGCAGCGTCGGTCCCTCGTTTTCCGCCAGCCCGGTAGCCAGGATTCCCGACACCGTGTCGCCGCCGACGAATCCGCCAATCACCGGCATCACGCGCACCAGGGCGCGCGGATGGATCTCCAGCCCCAACTCGGACGCCTGCAATGCCAGCCCGCGCCCGACCGCCGGCACAAACGGCACTTCTCCCAAGGAACTGGGATCGACTCGGCAGAGCAGTTGCTGCATCGTAGTGTTGCCGGAAAGCGTGATTTGGTAGATCCGCAGGCGATCGATCCCCGTCCGATCGGCCAACTCGCGAATCATCTCGTTGACGGCCGTCACGATCGTCGCATGGAGCAACCCCAAGGCATGTTCCTCCTGCCGCGCGAAGAGAATCCGGGAGAGCACGTCGTCGCCGAAACGGGTCTGCGGATTCAGCCGTGAGGTGACGCCCAACTCACGACCCGTGTTCGCGTCCAGCAGCGCCGCAGCCAGCGTGGTCGTGCCGACGTCGACCGCGACGGCGAGATTCACCGCCTCCGTGTTCTGGGGCTCAAAGTCCAGGATCCGCTCTTCGGCCAACACGGCGGTGCCGCGGAAGCCGGCCCTTCGCAATTGCCCGGGAAGGTAACGCACCGATTCCAGATCGGCGTCGAATGGTCCGACGGCCTGTTCGAGGCGAGTCAGGTCGGCCTGGTCGTCGCCGCGGCGGGGAGTCGTCAGCTCGACGTATTGTTTCCGAATCGGCGGATCGACCGGAACCGGCGAGGTCTGTGCCGTCTGCTCCAGGATCTTGTGCCTGGCGGGCAGCAGGGAAGTCTGGGGCACCTCGACCGTCATCGGCCCGCATACCGACGACTGGCACGCCAAGCGGAATCCCCGGCGAAGCTGCTCGTCGGAAAAGGCGCGGCGTTCGGCCGGGGTCGGCTCGCAGGCCCCGCCGGAAACGACCACCCGGCACTTCCCGCAAATGCCCTCGCCGCCACACGGCAGGTCGAGCACGAGATCAGCGCCCGCGGCCGCTTCCAGCAGTCTGGTGCCCTTCAAGACGTAAACGGTCTTGCCCGACGGCCGAAACGTGACGGAAATCTCTGCTTCACGCATCACGGGTCACCCGGGATTATTCGCTGTGCGGACATCAATGACCACTCTCTTCTTCGACCCGTTCTCCCTGAACCTCTTGCAGCATCTCGGCGAACTTGGCGGCCGTGGGCGGCAGCACGCGACGCTGACGGTAGACGATGCCGATCGGCCGCCGCAGTTCGGGCGCGATCAGCCGAATGGCCGCTAGCCGGCCGCTGGCGGTCTCTTCGCGAATTGTCGGTTCCGGCAGAACGCTGATTCCGGCGCCGATTTCGACGGCCTGTTTGATCGTCTGGATGTTGTCGAACTCCATCATCATTTGAACACGGACGGAGCGCTGTCGCAAATACCGGTCAATCTCCTTGCGGATGCTCAAATCGCGATCGAAGCCGATGAAGTTCTCGCCCTGGAGGTGTTCGGCCGTGACCGCCTCCTCCCGCGCCAGCCTGTGATCGGGATGACAGGCCAGCACCATTCTCTCGGAACGCAAGGGGACGACGCTCAGATCGGGCGACGGCGTTGGATAAGAGAGAATGCCCAGGTCGACCTCGGCATTGAGTATCGCGTCCAGCACCTTGTTCGGGCGCAAGTACTCCAGTTGCACCTTGGCCTTCGGATAGCGTCGCATGAAGTCCTGCATGCAGCGGCTCATGTCGTGCAGCCCCACCGAATAGATGGCTGCCACGCGGACGATCCCGCCAATCTCTCCCCGCAAGGAACGGACCTTCGCGTCCACCGCGTCGTACTGGTCGAGCACTTCCCGAAAGCCCTCGAAGCACACCTGGCCCTCGGGCGTCAGCACGAAGGGACGTTTGCTTCGATCGACCAGAGAAACGCCGAAGTGGCGCTCCAGGCGGTGCACCGACTGGGTGGCCGCAGACTGGCTCACGTCGTTGACCGCCGCGCCGCGCGAGAAGCTCTGGTGCTGGACCACGTCGCAGAAAATGCGAAGCGTCTCAATGTTCATCACAGAACCTTATCATAAGCATCACTAATGTTCAAGCGGATGCCCATGAACGAGGATGATGGTCAAGCCCGGTCCGTTGAGTCTTCCGACGGTCGAGTCTTCGGGACACACGTTCGCGTCGCCGTGTCCGAGGTCGCTGATATTCAGTGCCCCCCTGAAGAGTGTAGCTTCTCGGGGGAAAGCTGGTCCGAGGAATTGGCCATCCGGCTTTCTCAGTCGGGGATTCCCGTCTACACTGAGGGCTTCCCCGATTCCGCGTACGCCCGGAGGTTGCCGAGTGAAAGCCCTCGTATTGACCGAGTACGACCATTTTCAGTATCAGGAAGTGCCGCAGCCCTCGGTTGGGCCGGAAGATGTGCTGGTCGAGGTGAAGGCCTGCGGCATTTGCGGAAGCGACGTCCACGGCATGGACGGCAGCAGCGGACGCCGCCGGCCGCCGATTATCATGGGCCACGAGGCCGCCGGCGTCGTGTCGCAACTCGGCAATCAGGCAACCGATTGGCAGGTGGGGGATCGCGTTACCTTCGACTCGACCGTCTACTGCGGCCGGTGCCGTTTCTGCCGCCAAGGGGCGGTCAACCTCTGCGACGCCCGCCGCGTGCTGGGGGTCTCTTGCGAAGAGTTCCGCCGCGACGGGGCTTTTGCCCAGTACGTGGTCGTGCCGCAGCACATCGTCTACCGGCTGCCGGAGGCCCTCTCGTTCGAGCATGCCGCAACCGTCGAGCCCGTGTCGATCGCCGTGCACGCCGTCGGCCGGCTGCCGGTCGCGTTGGGCGATACGGCCGTGGTCGTCGGCAGCGGGATGATCGGGCTGTTGGCCCTCCAAGCCCTGCGGGCGGCCGGGTGTGGGCGGATTCTCGCGGTGGACCTCGACCGCCAGCGGCTGGAGCTGGCCTCGCGGCTGGGGGCCGACGAGGTCATCTCTGCGGAAGACGGCGACGTGGCGGCCGAAGTGCTTCGTCGGACCGCGGGCCGCGGAGCCGATTCTGCCGTCGAGGCGGTGGGAATCGCGCCCACGGTGGCCGCCGCCATGCGATCGGTCCGCAAGGGCGGCGCCGTGGCACTGGTCGGCAATCTCAGCCCCCAGGTCGACCTTCCCTTGCAGACCATCGTGACGCGCGAAATCACGCTCTACGGCTCCTGCGCTTCGCGTGGCGAATGGCCTGCCTGTCTGGAGATGATCTCGCGCGGTACGATCGACGTGGGCCCACTGATCAGCGCCGTGGCGCCGCTGAAAGAAGGGGCCTCGTGGTTTGCGCGACTTCGCCAGGCCGGCAGCGGCCTGATGAAAGTCGTTCTCAAGCCGAGCGACTGAGCAAGGTCCCGGCAAGGACTCCGGAGCAGAGAACCGTGCGTGTTCGGTTGATGACCTACAACATCCACAAGGGCATCGGCGGCGTCGACCGTCGCTATGCGCTCCAACGCATCGCCGACACGCTCGCCCGCTACGACCCCGACGTCGTGCTGCTGCAAGAGGTCGACGACGGCGTGCCGCGATCGCACCGCGACCGTCAGGTCGACCTGCTGGGCGACGCTTTGGGGCTGCGCCACCGGGCGTTCCAGGCGAACGTGAGGCTTCGCGAGGGCAGCTACGGCAACGCCATCCTCAGCCGCTTCCCGCTGGCCGACGTCCGCGACATCGAGCTGACCGTGCCGTTGAAGAAGAGGCGGCGGGCGCTGGTGGCCCACGGCCGGCTTCGCTTCCACGACCACACGCGGACGTTGCTGCTGTGCAGTCTGCACCTGGGGCTGGCCGGCTTCGAGCGGACCGTTCAGCTCCGGCGGCTTCTGCGCGACGAGGTCCTGGTGCACACGCACCAGGACACGCCGGTGATCGTCGGGGGCGATTTCAACGACGTGTACGGCAACCTGGGCCGGCGACTGTTGGAGCCGGCCGGATTCCAGCCGGCCCACGGGCGGCTGCGAACGTTCCCCGCCATCCTGCCGTTGCGACCGCTGGACCGCATCTGCTTTCGCGGTGCCCTCGAGTTGGTCCGCAGCTTCGCCGCGCGGAGCACGCTGGCCAAACAGGCCTCCGACCACTTGCCGATCCTGGCGGAATTCGAGGTGCCCGAGCGCCCCCGCTGAGCCGGCACGCCGACGTTCACCAACACATCGTGCAGAACGGGGCTCGGCGCCCAGCATCGGGTGTAGGCAGTCCGGTCGCCTTTCCTCAGCGCAACGACGAACCGCCCTGCACAACCATGTTGTTATATTGTGTGCCGGCGAGGTACTCCGGGTGAGGCGTCTTGGCGATTGCTGAAAGTGATTGGAGAGAAAGGACTTGCCGAGTTGGAGTCCCTTCCGCTCGGCCCCAACGAAAGGCGACTCGCGGCCCGCGTCAATCCTCCCCAGGCTCGGATTCACTCCGTTGCGATGACTTGGCAGTTCTCCTGACCATCGGCTCTCCTGACGATCAGGCCCGACTGCTTGCCTCGTGTCGCGGCAACGGCTAGACTGGCGGCGGCGCCAGCGCAGAAGCCGCTGCCCGGAAGAACGTCGGGCGCTGCTCGTGGGCCCCTTTCGGTTCCGTCGCAGCCGGCAGAACCGCCGTGCTCTCCGATCCATGAATTCTCGGCAACCGGACAGATCGCAACCGTGGGCGAAGTCCACGGCGCGTGTCCCGTCCCCAACCAACTGGAGACAACGCTCGTGTTGATGTCCCGTGATGAATCGAAAACGTTCGCTGCCGGCGTGGTGGTCTGGCTGGTTGTCGTGGGGGCGGGGTCGGTCGCCGTCGGGCAGGGCCTGGCCGGGTTGACCCGTTGGCAGGAAGGCCGCAGCATGCGCGTCGGCTCCAATGTGTGGATCGAGGACGATCCGTACGACGGCCAGAACAACCTGGATCGCCCCGACCGCATCGAGGCGGGAGAGACCTATGTGATGGCCGATCTGAAGGGCCCCGGCGTCATCACCCACATCTGGATGACCTTTCTGCATGAGCCGCACTTCTGGGTCACCGACGGGGCTGCGAACCACCAGGAAATGCTGCTCCGCATCTACTGGGACGACCGCGAGAAGCCCGACGTCGAGGTGCCGGTGGGCGATTTCTTTGCCAGTTGCTTCGGCAAACGCATGGAAGTGATCAGCGTGCCCGTGATCGTCGAGGACGGCGACTCGTACAACTGCTTCTGGCATATGCCGTTTCGCAAGTCCGCCCGCATCGAGATCGTCAACCAGAGCAAGAAGCCGATCCGCAAGCTCTACAACAACGTCGATTGGGTGAAGAAGAAATCGCTGCCGGAAAACACGATGTACTTCTGCGCCCAATACCGTCAGGAGTATCCGGGCCACCACGGCAAGGACTACCTGGTGCTCGACGCCGAGGGCAAGGGCTACTACGTCGGGACGGTCTACGCGGTGCGGACGCGCAGCCCCGCCTGGTTCGGCGAGGGCGACGAGAAGATCTACATCGACGGCGAGGCCAAGCCGTCCATTCGCGGCACGGGCACCGAGGACTACTTCCTCTCGGCCTGGGGGTTGAAACGCAACAGCACGCCGTATTTCGGCGTCCCCTACCTGAACCAGCCCGATCGGATCGTCGGCCAGATGACCTGCAGCTACCGCTGGCACGTGCACGATCCGCTGGTCTTCAACACGGGAATCCGCGTGACCTTCGAGACCTTTGGCTGGATGTCGCCCGACGAAAACAAGGAGCACCGGGCCCATAGCTGGAACGAGCGCGAGGACGACTTCAGCAGCGTGGCTTTCTGGTACCAGATGGGCCCCACGAAGAAGTTCACGGAAGTTCCTTCGGCCGAGCAGCGAAAGCTCCCCAGCCTCGAGCGGATCCTGGTGTGGGGCAAGGAGGCGCTCGGCGAGTCGCATCACGGGCGGGGAACCGCCAGCGTCCAGCAGGGCGCCCGCTACCTCGAATCCGGCGGACAGTTGCTCTTCAAACCACAGACCCAAGGGGAAGGCTGGGTCGAGTTCGACTTTGAAGTCAAGGAGAAGGAACCCCTGCGGTTGCTGCTGGAGCTCACCCGCTCTTACGATTTCGGTGTTTGGCAGCCGATTCTCAACGGCGTGAAGCTGGGCGAGCCGCTGGACCTGTATCGTCCCCAGCCGGACCTGTGGGAATTCCACCTGATGGATTTCTGGCCCGAGCCGGGCGAGTATCGCCTCCGGCTGGAGTGCGTGGGCAAGAACCAGGATTCGGCGGGCGACAGCATCGGCGTCAATTCCGTCCGGCTGCGAGAGCGTCGTCCGCGCGTAAAGGCCTTCGGCTACGACAAGGACAAGGACTGGCGCCAGCAACAGCTCCTTTATTGACGCTTGCCCGGTCAATGCGCGAGGGCGACCAGCGGGAGCCCGATTTTTCCGGCCTCCCATGGGTCGGCCTGGATCATCCACAATGCAAACATCAATACGACCAGGCGTGTTCGAGAGGATGCCCCGACTTCTGCGGCTCGCCTGCCTGGTGTGGATGGGCTCGACCGCCATGGCCGCGGAGCCCATCGATCGGCGCGATCTCGTGCAGCGGCACCGCCCGGTGCTCGGTGCGCTCGATCCCTTGGCGCCGCTCTCGGTCGGTAACGGCGAGTTCGCGTTCACCGCGGACGTCACCGGTTTGCAGACCTTTCCCGCGTCGTACGCCCGAGGCATTCCGTTGGGCACCCAAGCGCACTGGGGATGGCACAGCTTTCCCAACCCCAAGCGGTATCGCCTGGAGGATGCCCTGGTCGCGTACGATACGCACGGTCGAACCGTGGTCTACGCATCGGAGACCCGAAGCGAGGCCGGCCGGTGGCTTCGCGCGAATCCGCATCGTCTGGGCCTCGGCCGCATCGGTTTCGAGCTCTTGCGAGAAGACGGCACGAAGGCGGAAGTCGACGATCTGCGAGCCGTCGAGCAGACGCTGGACTTGTGGACCGGGGCACTTCTGAGCCGCTTTGAGATGGAAGGCGAGACGGTCCGCGTCAGCACGCGCTGCCATCCCCGGCTGGACCTGCTGGCCGTCCGCGTCGAGTCTCCGCTGATTCGCCTGAAGCGGCTCAGAGTGGCATTTCGCTTCGCCTACGGGGCCGGGCGTTTTGGCAAGGAGCCCGAAGACTGGAGCCGGCCGGACGCGCACGAAACGACGCTCGTTCGGCAGACGACGCGGCGCGTGGACCTGGTGCACACGCTCGACGACTGCTGCTATCGGGTCGGCGTCGCGTACCGGCCCGCCGGTCGATTCGTCCCGGCCGATCGACACGGCTACGAGCTGGTGCCGGTCGACGCCGGCGAGTGTCTCGAATTCGTCGTCGCCTTTTCGCCGCAGCCGCTGGCCGAAGATCTACCGGATGTGAGCGCGACACGCTCCGCCTGCGAGGCCCACTGGGCGCGGTTCTGGAGCACCGGCGGAGCGATCGATTTGGCCGGCAGCACGGATCCGCGGGCGGCGGAACTGGAGCGTCGCATTGTCCTGTCGCAGTATCTCACGGCGATCCAGTGTGCGGGATCGTTGCCACCGCAAGAGACGGGGCTGACGTTGAATAGTTGGTACGGGAAGTTCCATCTGGAGATGCACTGGTGGCACGCCGCGCACTTCGCGCTTTGGGACCGCACCGCGCTGCTCGAAAAGAGCCTGCCCTGGTATGCCTCGATCCTGCCGATCGCCCGGCAGACGGCGCGGCGACAAGGCTACCGGGGCGCCCGCTGGCCGAAGATGGTCGGCCCGGACGGGCGCGAGGGCCCTTCCGGCGTGGGCGTGTTTCTCATCTGGCAGCAGCCGCACCCGATCTACTACGCCGAGCTGTGCTACCGCAACCGGCCGAGCCGGGCCACGCTTACGGCGTATCGCGACGTCGTCTTCGAGACGGCCGAGTTCATGGCTTCCTACGCGCGTTGGGACGAGCAGACGCGGCGCTACGTGTTGGGGCCGCCGTTGATTCCCGCCCAGGAATGCTACAATCCCGAGACGACGACCAATCCCACCTTTGAATTGGAGTACTGGCGTTGGGGACTGCAGACCGCCCAGCTATGGCGCGAACGCCTGGGGCAGCCGCGATGCGGGCCGTGGGACGACGTCATCCGACGTCTGTCGCCGCTGCCGGGTGCCGACGGCGTCTATCAGACGGCCGAAGGCATTTGGGCCAATACCGACCACCCGTCGCACCTGGCGGCCTGCGGCGTCTTGCCGGGCGGGCGCGTCGACCGGCCCACAATGCGTCGCACCCTGGACAGAGTCAGAAGGGACTGGCAGTGGGATCGCACCTGGGGATGGGATTACCCTATGGCTGCGATGACGGCGGCACGCGTTGGCGAGGCGGAAGCGGCGGTCGACCTGTTGATGATGCCGGTAGCCAAGAATCGATACCTGAAAAACGGACACAACTGGCAATCCGACCGCCTGCCGGTTTATCTGCCGGGCAACGGCGGGCTGCTGGCGGCGGTCGCCATGATGGCGGCCGGCTGGGACGGGGCACCCGATCGCCACGCCCCCGGCTTTCCGGCCAACGGCCGCTGGACGGTCCGCTGGGAGAGACTCCAACGGATGCCCTGACGCGGCCCTCCTCGGTCGCGCTCAACCATCGGCTTGCCGTGGACGTTTACGCTCAGCCCGCTGTCACGATCATCGCTTCGATCACCACCCTGACTATTACCGGAAACCGGCTCACCGCCTCTGCCTCCCGGCCCGGTTCTTCTTGTGGCTGAAACACGAGTGGACTAACCACGAGACGTCTGCTAACCTGGAAAAAGCTCGACTGAGGGTGTTCAAGTACATTGAGACGTTCGACAATCCCGTGCGACTTCACCAGACCCTCGGCTACCTCTCACCCAACCAATGCGAAGCCGACCACGCCGGTGAGTTGGTCGAGTTGTCTCCGCTGGTCGCAGAGCTCGTGCCGGCCCCGGAGGCGGAAGAGGTCTTCCGGCGATTGTGCCATCTGCCGCACTGCCTGTTCCTCGACAGCGCGCTGGCACACCCCACGTTGGGACGCTATTCTTTCGTGGCGGCCGATCCGTTCGACTACCTGCAGTTGCCCGCCGACGGCACCGACGGCCTGGCGGCGCTGGCAGGGCGAATGGCCGGCTTCTCGATGGCCACGCTTGGCGGCCTGCCGCCGTTCCAGGGCGGCGCCGCCGGCTTGTTCGGCTATGATCTGTCCCGAAGTCTGGAGGCGTTGCCCCGTCCGCGGGCCGATGAGTTCGAGGTGCCTTCCTTGGCGGTCGGGCTGTACGACGTGGTCGTGGCGATCGACCACGCCGAAAGCCGCGCGTGGATCTTCTCGCACGGGTTGCCGGTCGCCGAGCCGGGACGGCGCCGCCGCCGGGCCGCCGAGCGGCTGGCGCAGTTCCGCCGGTGGATTGCCGGTCGCCCGGCGGCGACCCGTCGCAAGGCCCGAGCGGCCCCACTTCGTCCCGTGCAACTGGCCGCCCAATACCCGGCGAGTGGTCCGGAGGGCCTGACGAGCGACTTTTCGAAACCGGGCTACTTGCAGACGGTCGAGCGGGTGATCGACTACATCCATGCCGGCGACGTCTTTCAGGTGAACCTGGCCCAGCGTCTGCTGTATCCTGCCTGCGACGATTCCGTGTCGCTCTACCGGCGGCTGCGCCGGTGCAACCCAGCGCCGTTTGCCGGCTACTTCGACCTGGGCGACTGGCAGATCGTCAGCGCTTCGCCCGAACGATTCCTGCACGTCCATGACAGCCTGGTGGAAACGCGTCCGATTAAGGGGACTCGCCGGCGGTGCCACGATCGGCGGCTCGACGAGGCGGCCCGACGCGAGCTTCGCAACAGCGAGAAAGACCGTGCCGAAAACGTGATGATCGTCGATCTGTTGCGTAACGACCTCTCGCGAGTCTGCTCGCCCGAGAGCGTGCGCGTGAGCCAACTCTGCGAGATGGAGACCTATCAATACGTGTTTCACCTTGTCTCGGCCGTTTGCGGGCGGCTGGGCGGCGGGGCCGGGCCGATCGATCTGCTGCGGGCGGCGTTTCCCGGCGGCTCGATCACCGGGGCCCCGAAAGTTCGCGCCATGGAGATCATCGCCGAGCTCGAGCCGGTCGCCCGAGGCGCGTACTGCGGATCGCTCGGATTCCTGGGGTTCGACGGCACGCTGGACCTGAGCATTCTGATTCGCACGATCACGGCCGGTCGCGGCTGGTGGCAGGTGCCGGTCGGCGGCGGCATCGTGGCCCAGTCCGTGCCCGAACAGGAATACGAGGAAACGTGGCACAAGGCGGAAGGGTTGATGCGGGCATTACGCCCCGATCCAGGAGGTCGCTGAGTAGGCACGATGATCTTGTTGATCGACAATTACGACAGCTTCGTGCACAATCTGGCCCGCTACTTCCAGCGGTTGGGTCGCGCGACGCACGTGGTGCGGAACACGGCGATCGATCCGCCCGCCGTTCGGGCGCTGCAGCCCGAGGCGATCGTGCTTTCGCCGGGCCCTTGCACGCCGCGGCGGGCCGGCTGCTCGCTGGCGGTCGTGCGAACGCTGCATGCCGAACTGCCGATGCTGGGGGTTTGCCTGGGCCATCAGATCATCGCCGAGGCCCTGGGGGGACACGTGGTGCCGGCCCGGGAGCCGGTGCATGGGCGCAGCACGATCATCCGGCACGACGGCCGCGGTGTGTTCGCCGGCCTGCCGCCGGAGATCGTCGGCGGGCGTTACCATTCGCTGGTGGTCGACGAGCCCTCGCTGCCCGACTGCCTGGAGGTCTCTGCTCGAGCCGACGACGGCACGGTCATGGCCCTGCGACACCGCGAGTTGCCGGTGGTGGGGCTGCAGTTTCACCCCGAATCGATCCTCACCGACACCGGCTACTCGTTGCTCGGGTCGTTCTTGCGGCTGGCGAATCTGGCGGTTCCCGCGGCCCTGCCAACGTTCGAGAGCGAAGGCAAAAAAGCCCCTGCATAACAGGGCCCCCTGCATAACGGGGACCCCTACATAACGGGAATCGGGAAACCGGCCACGGCCTCCCATTTGTTGCTTTCCGAATCCTTGAATTCCGCCGCCTATACGTCTTGCTCCGGGAGCAGAGCGATGATCTCCCGGCTGACTTCCTCCACCGACTTGCCCGTAACGGCCACGCTCCGCCAGCGATGTTTCAGGCACAACTGCCGGGCGTAGTGCATCTCCTGGCGGATGGCTGCCATCGAGGCGTACGGCTCGGCAGGGATTGCCTGGCTGTCGGCCCGCACCAGGCGCAGCTCCTGGAGCCTGGCGGGGCTCATCAGCAGACAGAAGACCCGCCCCGGCGCGACGGCCAGCAACTCCTTGGGCAGCTCCAGCCCGGGCACCAGCGGCACGTTGGCGGCGAACCAGCCGCGATAGGCCAGGTAGAGCATGGTGGGCGTCTTCATCGAACGCGACACGCCGACCAGCACGACCTCCGCACGATCCAGCTCGTGGACGTTCTGCCCGTCGTCATGGTGAAAGGCGAAATCGACCGCCTCGATTTCCCGGCTGCGGGCTTCGGCCAGTTGCCTCATCAGTCCCGGCTTCTCTTGCGGCGTGAGCATCAGGTGCGTGGCCAGCCGGTCCAACAGGGGGCCGATCATGTCGGAGGAATCGACGCCGTGCAGCCGTGACTCGGCCAGCATCAGCCGGCGCAGCTCGTCGGAAACCAGCGTGTGGACGATGATCGAGTTGTGGCCGGCGGCCTCGCCGACCACGGCACGAACCTGCTCCGCCGTGCGGACCCGCGGACGACGCAGCACGCGAACGGGGGCGTCCTCGAACTGGATCAGCGACGACTGCACGACTCGCTCGGCCGTCGTGCCCGTGGCGTCGGAAACGACGAAAATGGTCAACGTCGGGCGTTGGGAATCGTGCTCTTCCACGGCAGCCTGCCGCCGGGCGGCTCAGGGTTTGTGGTCGGCCGGTTTCAGGCCCTTCTTATGTCCGCCCATGCCGATGTGATTGGGATCGTACGGGCCGACCAGGTCGACTTTGGCCCGGGCCGGGATCTGGTCTTCCATGCCCAGGCACCAGTAGGCCGCGTTGACCAGCAGGCGGCGGAAGCCTTCGCTCTTGAGATCGCCGCCGTGGCCCATGGTCGTGCAAAAGACGCGGGCGGTCTTTCCCTGCTCGCCGGTGTACGTCTTGGTCCAGGCGACCGGCACGGGGGCCTTGTTCTGGTTCGGCTCGTCCTGGGGATCCATGCCCACGAGCACCTGGCCCATGACGAGCGGCTGGCAGTCGCCGTGCAGCGTGGTGATGCCGTAGACGTCGGACGGTCCCCAAATGTCTTCGGCGCCCTTGACGATGGGGTGGTTCTCCCTGCCCTTGGCAATCACGCCGCGCGTGCTCTCGCTCTGGTGTCGTCCGTAGTGGTTGATCCAGGTCTCGCCCAGCACCTGGCGCCCCCAGCCGCCCTTGAACTCGTTGTCACGGAAGCTGTACTTGGCATAGGGGCTGTCCCGGTGCGTTTGGTAGTTGAAGGCGTGTGTCGCCGTGCGTAGGCCGATGATCGGCTTGCCGGAATTCGTGTAGTCGATGATGTACTTCATCTGCTCGTCGGGCAATTCCCGAAAGCGGGTGAACATCACCATCAAGTCGGCCGTTTCCAGGGCCTCCAGCCCGGGGATGTTGTCGACCGTCTGCGGATCGATTTCGCCCGTTTCCTTGTTGATCGCAAACAGCACTGTGCACTTGAAACCGTGCTGCAGGGCCAAGATCTTGGCCAATTGGGGCATCGATTCTTCCGAGCGATACTCCTCGTCGCCGGTGACAAACACGATGTGCTTGCCCTTGCCCGGGCCGTCCTTCCCCTCGATCACCAGCCAGCGATCGTCGGCAACTGCCCGACTGCTCGCCAGCCAGGCAACACCCACGACCGTCAGTGCCAGGAGCTTCATTGCACGTCTTGTCTTTCGCATGGTCTCGTCCCTTCCTTTGCTGTGCACAACGATTCGGTATCGTGGCGTTATCCCGAAATCTCCCAAGTCGGCCCGCCCAACACCGCCGCCGGGCATGGCGGCCATCAAGGATACCCCACGCGGTTGCCGCCTGCAAGTCGCCGGGGGTGCTTGACTTTCCCGGCCGACTTCGGTCTGCTGAGGCGGGGCCGATTGGCAGTCTCCGCTTGCTCGGCAGGATGGGGAGGGAGTGGACATGGCTCGCGCCATCGTGACGTTTGCCCGCGGGTGGCACGCCCTGGCGGTCACCCGAAGCCTGGGACGCCAGGGGATCGAAGTCTTCTGTGGCGAGGAGGCCCCTTTCGCCCCGTGCTTCTTCTCGCGCTACTGCACGGGCAGCTTCCAGTATCCCTCGGTCTCGAAGGACCCCGAGGGCTTCCTCGACTTCATGGTCGAAAAAGTGCGGGAGTTGAAGCCGCCCGAAGGCGAGCCCTACGTGCTGATGCCGGTCCACAAGGAGACCTGGCTGATTGCGCGGCACCGCGAGCGATTCGAGCCACACATCGCCGTGCCGCTGACGTCTCATGCCAACATGGTTCGCACCCACGACAAGGGGCAGTTGGCGACCCTGGCCGAGCAGATGGGAATCACCATCCCCGCCACGCGGCAGTTCACCAGCCTCGACGACCTCTATCGGGCGATCCCGAGTCTCGACTTCCCCGTGTTCCTGAAGATCCGCGAGGGGGCCTCCGGCGTGGGGCTGAAGAAGTGCGGCACGCCCGAGGAGCTGACGGCCACCTTCAAACAGTTCGTCCAGGGATACGATCTGAAACCGGACCAGTACCCGCTCGTGCAGCAGTTTGTGCCGGGCGACGACTACTGCGTGACCGCGTTGTTCGACCATGGGCGGCCCGTGGCGTCGATGACGTACCGCAACGTGCGGGCGTTTCCTCGCGACACGGGGGCCGGCGCGCTGCGGGAGACGGTCCGATTGCCTGAAGCGGAAGAGGCCGCGGAAAGGCTGCTGGGAGAGCTCGGCTGGCACGGCATGGCGGAGCTCGACTTCCGCGTCGCCCCCGACAAGACGGCCTACCTGATCGAGGTCAACCCGCGGTTCTTTGGCGGCCTATCACAGGCCATTGCGGCCAACGTCGATTATCCGCACATGCTGTTCCGCATTGCGGCGGGCGAGACCATCGCAAGCGCGCCGCAGATCGACTACGCCGCCCGAACCGAGGCCCCGCTGGTCGGACTGCTGGCCACGTTGGACGAAATGGCGCACGACGATCGCCTCTGGTCGCGATTCCGCAAGGTTCGCGAGGAGCTGGGCGCTCTGGGGCGTTCGCATCTCGACGACGTCCGTCTCCGCCCTTTCTGGGAGGCGCTGAAACAGGCGACCAACCCCAAGGACCTCAGAACCTACTTCAAGGAGATGTTCGAGAAGCATCGCGACACGGTCAACGACGTGATGCAGGCCGACGACCCGCGGCCGGCGCTGGGAGTCCTGTTCCCGATGGCGCTGATGCTCAAGCACGGCAAGCTGTCGATGGGCGTGCTCACCTCGGAAACGGAGCTGACCGCCGCGAAGCCGCGGCGACGCTTCCGCGACACGCTCTGCCGCCCCCGTTGGCCTGCCCTGCTGCTGACGGCCGCCCTGTTCGCGATCAGCCTGTTTGCCGTCAGCGCCGACGCCACGCGAAACAACCTCGGCTGGGTGCTGGGCTGGCCATTGCGGGTGGCCGAGCGGATCTTCGGCAGCCTCGACCAGATCGACCCGGCCACGATCACCGGGGCCCTCCGCTACACCGGCTACCATGCGCTGAACCTGTTGTTCCTGTACATCGTCGCCGCCCTGCTTTTGCGACAGCGGCCCCGCGGTGGTGGCAAGGGGGCGCCGGGCGGGTAGCCGCCCCTTGCGAAAAGAGACTGGCCGGCAGTAGCGCCTGTCCGGAGCCGTGTGGTCTCACCTGCCGGCCCGCTGTCGATACGCCCGGGCCTCTTTCAAAAAGGCCTCGAAGACGGCCGTCTGCGGCGGGGGGATTTCGGGATGCCATTGGGTGGCGATGGCGAACGTCTGGTCGGGCAGCTCGATCGCTTCGACGACGCCGCCCGGTGCGGTCGCCGCGACACGCACGCCTTCGCCCACGCGGCCGACTGCCTGTCGGTGAAAGGAATTCGCCCGCCGCGGACCGGCACCTAGCAGGGCCGCCAGCTTCGACCCCGCAGCGATCTCGACCGGATGGGCGTCCATGCTGCCAAGCCCCACGCCGTGCGTCTTGGCCAGTTCCACGTCGCCGCTCAAGTCTCTGACCGTACCGCCTTGCGAGACGTTGAGGATCTGGATGCCGCGGCAGATGCCGAGGATCGGCATGTCGCGCTGCAAGGCGCCGCGAATCAGCGCCAACTCCATCTCATCGCGTCGGCGGTCAATGAGCTTCGCGTCGCCGGGCGTGCCTCCGAAGATGTCCGGATCGATGTCTCCGCCGCCGGTCAGCAACAGTGCGTCGATGCGATTGAGGATGTGCTCGGTATTCTCTTCGCCCGGACGGAGCTCGAGCATCCTGCCGCCGGCGCGCGTCAAGGCAACCTCGTAGTTGACCGTGGTGATCCCGGCCCGGGCGTGCCAGGCCGTGTCCAGCGAGACACCGATCAGCGGGGCATCGCGCGGGACGGACGCCCACTGCCACGCCCGAAATGCCCCGTAGCCGAACACCGCCAGGCCGACGACCCCCAGGGCCGTCAGACGGAGACGCTTCCAGCGGCGCTTTGCTTTGGGCGGCGGATCGGACCAAACGCGATCGCCGGACCGCCCGGGCCTGGTTGTGGTCACTTCGTGCTCCCCGAAGTCCCTGGACAGGACAGGTTCAACGGCAATGTACCGGACGCCGCGAATTCTGACAACACGCCCCTGCCGTGCCGATGTCGTCGGGCCCGTGCTTGCCATGCCAAAGGGCTTCGGGCACAATGGTGGCACGGTAGTTCGTGTCGAGGATCGCTCGCAGCAGCAAAGGACTTTTCGAGGTGACCATCATGAAGCGCCCACCGGCAATCGTTGTTCTGGGATCGTGCGTGGTGGCGTCCACGCTTTTTGTTGCCGCCAACGTGGGCGCCGCCGTCCACGCTGACGTCCGCGCATGGGAAGGCACAATTTCCATTCCCACCTATCCCTGGCAGGAGGACGTCAACCCCAAGTTCTGGGCCCTGGAAACCGGTTCCAAGCTGTCCACGACGGTCCAGGGGGCCATCGTCTATCCCTACACGATGCAAGACCATCTGTCGCGGACCAAGACGGATCGCACTTATCGGGCCCTCTTTCTCGAAAACGAGTACTTGAAGATTACCTGTCTTCCGGAGCTGGGAGGACGACTGCACTCGGTGCTCGACAAGACGCAAAACGCGGAAGTATTTCACCTCAACCAAGTGATCAAGCCGGGGATGATCGCCATGCGCGGGGCATGGATCGGCGGCGGGGTGGAATGGAACTCCGGCCCGCACGGCCACACGGTCACCATCCTGGCGCCGGTCGATGCCCTGGTCGGTCGCAACCCGGACGGCTCCGCCTACCTGGAGATCGCCAACCAGGAGAAGATCTTCCGTACGCGCTGGACCGTACGTGTGACCTTGCGCCCCGAAAAGGCGTATCTCGACGAGCGCATCCGGCTGGAGAATCCGACCGACGGCATGCACCCCTACTACTTCTGGAACTGCACGGCGTTTCCCAATCGCCCCGGGACTCGCTTCCTTTACCCGATGAGCCTTGGCACGGACCACAACGCGCGGGAGTTCTTTCGCTGGCCCGTGCACGAGGGTCGCGACCTGTCGTGGCTGAAGAACTACGAGATCTACTCGTCGATTTTCGCGGTGGATTGCGGGTACGATTTCTTCGGGGCCTACGACGTGGATGCCGACCGCGGCATCGTCCAGGTGGCCAACCACCATGAGTTGAGCGGCAAGAAGGCCTGGACCTGGGGACAGTGGGATTTCGGCCAGGTGGCGCAGAGCAACCTCACGGACGAAGACGGCCCCTACATCGAAGTCCAAAGCGGGCCGCTGCCCACGCAATCCGACTACGGCATGCTGGCGCCCCGCGATCGGGTCGCCTGGCGGGAATGGTGGTATCCGGTCCACGGGCTGGGCGACGGTTTCGAGTACGCCTCGAAGGATCTGGCGGCGCAGACGACGCGAGAGAATGATCGGTTGAGTCTGCGGCTGCTGGCCACCGGCCGTTTTCCACGGGCCCGCTGTGTGCTCTCGCGCGACGGCCGCGAGTTGCTCAACAAGCAGATCGATCTGTCACCCGAAAGCCCGCAGATCTTGAGCCTTCAGCAGCAAGCCGAGCAGCCGCTTGACGTCCAAGTCGTCACGGAGGACGGCAGCGTGCTGGCCGCGTTCACCACACCGCTGCCGATTCCTCGGACCGATCCGCCCAAGCCGTCCGACCTGCTGCAAAGGCCCGATGGGCGGCTATCGACCGAAGAACTCTACCTGAAGGGCCGCAAGTTCGACCGGGCGACCAACCGCACGGCGGCCCGCGAATACTATCGAAAGGCCCTCGAAAAAGACGCCCGACACGTGGTCTCCTTGCGGGCGCTGGCCGTGCTCGACTTCGAGGCCGGTCTCTACCACCGGGCAATCGAGCGCCTGAAAGCGGCGCTCGAGCGAGACGATGACGACGGGCTGGCCCGCTTCTACCTGGGCGCTTGCCAGTTTCGGCTGGGCGACTGGCCGGCGGCGCTGGCGAGCGGATATCGAGCGGCTCGATGTACGGGCACGGTTTCCCTCGGCTACGACCTGGCGGGCCGGGCGCACATGCGACTGGGCGAACCGTCCCGGGCCGTGGCGGCGTTCGAGTCGGCCGTCCGAGCCAGCCGCAACGACCCGATGGCCATGGCCCACCTGATGCTGGCCCAGCACGCCTCGGGGAGAAGGCGGGCCGCGACGCGCCTGGCCAGTCGCCGGATTGCCGAGAACCCCACCGACCTGATTCCTCGCGCCCTGCTGGGGCTGGAAAGCGAAGCGGCGCTGGAGGCCTTTGCCCGCGAGGCGCGGGCGTTTGTCGGGGAAGACGATTTCGAGCTGATCGAGACGAGCCTGCGGTTCGCGGAATTGGGACTGGTCGAGGAGGCCGGCCGCGTCCTCCGCGCCGGCTGCGTCGATGCGGTGCCGCCGGCCCAGCGCGGCGCGTTGCCGCTGTACTATCTGGCCTGGTACGCTGCGCGGCGTAGCGAGGACGAAGCCGCTCGCGGTTGGCTCCGCCAGGCGGCCAAGACGGTGAAGCCATGGGAGTTTCCGTCCCGGGCAGCCGCGTTCGAGGTGCTCTCGTACGCCCTGGGCGTCGATCCGGCGGACGCCCGCGCCCGGTTGCACCTCGGCAATCTGCTGGCCAATCTGGGCCGGGTGGAAGAGGCGGCGGTTCACTGGGAGAAGGCCGCCGCGACGGACGCGAGCCTGAGCATTGCCTGGCGCAACCTCGGGCTCTACGCCGCGGCCCAAAAGGATGACCCGGCCGAGGCGGAAGACCATTTCCGCAAGGCGATCGCGGCCCGGCCCGACGATCAGACGCTCTACCGCGATCTGGCCGAGATCCTCCTGCGCGCAGACCGCCGGCCCGAAGCGATTGTCCTGCTCGAGCAGATGCCGACCTCCGGCGTGCGTCGCGCGGAGATCATCGTCGCGCTGGCCCAGGCGTACCTGGACGAAAAACGAGATGACGATTGCATCCGCCTGCTGGAAAGCACTCCGTACTTCGTCAACTGGGAGGGGCAGGACGTGACCTGGCGGCTGTTCAACACGGCCCACATCACCCGCGGAACACGGCGGCTGGAACAGAAGGACTACCAGGGCGCCCTGGCCGACTTCGAGGCCGCGTTGACCTACCCGGCAAATCTCAACGTGGGCCGTTCGAACAAGCCGCAAGAGGCGCCGGCCCAGTATTGGCGAGGCAGGGCGCTGGAAGCCCTCGGCCGCGTCGAGGAAGCTCGCGCCGCCTGGAAACTCGGCACCGAAGGGGCCGATGTTGCCGGCCGGCAGAACGAGTATCGACAGAAGTGTCGTGACGCGCTCGGTCACTGAGTCGCCGAGAACGCGCAGAAGAACCAGGTGCGGCGATGCCCTTTCAATTCACCGGGGAGTCGCCGGTTTCGCGCTGCGGCTCTCCGCCTTCAGCCACTGGTCGAGCCAGCCGATGACCGTTTCGTGCCAGAGGATCGAATTGTGTGGTTTGAGGACCCAATGGCCTTCGTCGGGAAAGTACAGCAGCCGGCTGGGAATGCCCCGCCGCTGCAAGGCGTTGAAGGCCGCCAGCCCCTGGGTGTCGACGACCCGATAATCGTGTGCCCCGTGGATGACCAGCATCGGCGTCTTCCAGTTGCCCACGTAGTGGATCGGATTGTGCTTCTCGTAGCCTCGAGGGTTGTCCCAAGGCGTGCCCATGTGGTCCCATTCGGGAAACCAAAGTTCGTCGGTATCGAAATAGGCCGTCCGTTCGTCGAGGTTCCCGTCATGGTTGACCAGGCACCGGAAGCGGTCGGGCCAGTTGCCGGCGATCCAGTTGATCATGTAGCCGCCGTAGGAAGCCCCCAGCGCACCGACCCGGCTGCCGTCCATCCAGCCGTAGCGATCCAAGGCCGCCTTCAGCCCTCGTTTCAGATCCTCCAGCGGCTTGCCGCCCCAGTCGCCCCGGATCGAATCGGTGAATGCCTGACCGTAGCCGACCGATCCGTGAAAATCGACCATCACCACCGCGTAGCCGGCCGCCGCATAGGCCTGCGGGTTCCAGCGATAATGGAATCGATTTCCGAAAGAACCTTGGGGGCCGCCGTGAATGAGAAACGCCACCGGATACTTCTTCGTCGGATCGAAGTCCGCCGGCTTGACCACGTAGGCATGGACGGTCTCCTCGTTGTGTCCTGGAAAGGTGAACTGCTCGTAGTCACCCATCCGTGTCCGGGCGATTCTCTCCGCGTTGATCCGCGTGAGCGGACGCCGGTCGTCGCCGTCGGGGCGAATCGAATGCAGCTCGGCCGGCGCTTTCAGGTGATTGAAGCGGAAGACGATCCGCGCGCCCGCCACCAGCGGCGATTGCACGTATCCGCTCTGGACGACCGTGCGAACCCGGCCCGTGGCCGCGTCGATGGCAAACAGCGAGCGCTGCCCGAGGTTCGCGGCAGTTGCATAAAGCGTGCTTCCGTCGGGCGACCAGCAGACGTCGGACGGTGATCGGGCCCAGTCTTCCGCCAGGATTCGCTGCGCTCCGTCGGCCCATCGACGCAGCACGATCCGGAAACGATCCGACTCGTAGCCCGGCCGGGCCATGGCCAGGTAGGCCAGCGTCTTGCCGTCGGGCGAAAACACCGGACAGCAGTCCCAGGCCGCGTTGTGCTGGGTCAAGGACAGCGGCGGCGTGGAGCCGTCGATCGGCACGCGGTACAGATCGAAATTGGTCGACCAGGGTTCCTCGCGCCCCGCCATACGCGCCGTCAAGACGATTTCCTTGCCGTCCGGCGTGAAAGTGAATTCCTCCGGGCCGCCGAACGGCTTCGAGGGCGTGTCGGCGTCGATGCCGGCCATCACGTCGACCGGGCGGCCCCGGCCCGTCGCAGGCATTACGAACAGATGGCTCCGCCGGCCGTCCTTCCACGTATCCCAGTGGCGAACGAAAACCCGGTCGTAGATCCGCCCCGAGCTCTTGCGTTGCGCCTGCTCGTCGAGCCGCTCCTTGGTGGCTTCGGCCGCGGGAGCGTCGAGGAAGACGTCCATCGTGAAGGCCATTTGCTTGCCGTCGCGCGAGAGAATCAGGTTTTCCGCCGCCAGCGCCAGATCCGTCACTTGCTCCGCTTCGCCCCCGTCGAGTCGAATCCGCCACACCTGCGAGGAACCGCCGCGACTGGACAGAAAGAGAATTGTCTCGCCGTCGGGCATCCAACGCGGGTTGTCGTCGCTGGCGGGGTCGGTGGTCAGACGCCGCAGCCCGCTTCCGTCCGCGCGCACCAGCCACAGATCGCTTCTGCCGGCGTTCTCCTCCAGGCTTACGGTTCGCAGCGTGAAGGCGATCCACGTGCCGTCCGGCGAAACTTGCGCCTCGGAAATCTGCTCCATTGCCAGCATGTCGTGAACGGAGAAGGGGTGAGACGATCTCTCGGCGGCAGGCTGGCTACAGAGCGCGCCGGCCAACGTCAGCAGCAAAGCACCATACATGACTCACTCCAAGAAAAGGAGCCCGGCCCCGTGGGAGAAGCCGGGCTCTTCCCGTGTGTTCCAGTTCACGTTCGGCGTCACGACGACCTGACAAGGATCGCCCTAGTCCTTCTTGCCGGCGGCCTTCAACAGACCGCGTGTTACCGCCAGCCGAATGTGTCTCGGCTGGTCTTCGCCGCCGAACGCCTGGTACAGGCCCATCGCTTCCGCCTTCTTGCCGTCGGCCAGCAATTGCTCGGCGCAGGCCAGACAAGCGTCGGCGACGGCCGGCTTCAAGCCCTCGGGCGCCTTCTTCGCCGATTGGCTCAGGAGCTGGCCGGCCTCCGGGCTGCCGATCATTCCCAGCGCGGCGGCCGCCGTCGAGGCGACCGCCTTGTCGCCATCGCCCAGCAAGCCTGCCAGGGCGGCGACCGCGTCGGCGTCGCGACGCACACCGAGCGAGCCAATCGTCCCCACCTTCAACGCGCCGCTGAGCTTCGGCAAGGCGTCGCGCATGGCCGCGGCCGCCTCCGGGGCGGAAATCCGCTCCAGGGCGTAGCGGGACATGTGGGAAAGCTCCTTGTCGGGCAGCAAGGCGGCCAGCGCCGGCACGGACTCGGCCGTCCCGATGGTCCTCAGCTTGCGGCACACATAGTCCTTTGCGGAGCGCGACGCGTCGCTCTTCAGCACGGCGGCCAGCCGCGTTTCCAACTGCTTGCGCGCCGCCGCGTCGCCCTTGGTGGCGATCACCGCGTCGTCAATCGCATTGAGCTTGTCGCGGTCCGTGCCCCAGTCATAGGTCTTCAGCGTCTCGAAGGCCTGATCCACCGCATCCTGGTCCACCGCGGGCTTGTCCGCGGCCATGGCCGCGGCGCCGGCCAGAACCGCCGGGGCCGCCGCCAATCGTGTCATCTTGTGAGGTTGCATATTCGATTCCTTATCGCTTTCGGGGTATTCGGTAATGATTGGAACTGTCCAGAGCCAAGGGGCATGCTCGCCCCGGCGTTTCTACAGCACCCACGGCTCGCGGCGGGCGCGATCCACCAAACGGTTGGCTTCGTCGTCGCCGGGGAACTCCTGCGCGGCCTGGTCCCACTTCAGCGACCGCTTCAGCTCGTAGGCGATCAGCCCCAGATGGCTCACGGTGGCCGTGTGGACCGCGAGTTCGATGTCCCGGAACGGCTTCTCCCGCGTCTTGCAGCATTCGATGAAGTCGCCGTAGATGCCGCCTTGGCCCTTGTAGGTGGGCACGGGCTTCGCCTCGCGCTTCTCGCCGGGCGTGCCCTCCACCTGGAGATTGCCCGCCCCGGGATGGTTGTGGTACAGCAGCAGCCCGTTCGGATAGCGGTAGGTCAAGTGCTCGCGGCCGTGGTCATTGTGATAGACGACTTCCTCGGGCTCCAGTTCGCGAACGTCCACGGCGAAGGTTGCGCCGCCGAAGTGGTGCGCGCCCCAGTCGGTCATGCCACCGCCCGAATAGTCGCTGAAGGAACGCCAGCTCGTGCCGTTGATGGCGTAGCTGCCGCTGCACCGGTACGGATGGTAGGGCGCCCAGGGAGCCGGGCCGAGCCACCGGTCCCAGTCGAACCCGTCGGGAACCGGCTCGCCGGCCAGGTTGCAGGGCTTCGGAAGCGGACCCACGTTGACGTTGATCGACTTGATCGTGCCCAGCTCGCCGCCCCAGCATTGGTTGACCACGCCCCGGTAGTCTTCCAGCACGCGCTGGCTGCCGCCGGAAACGACACACCCATAGCGCCGGGCGGCGTCGACCATCAGCCGGCCCTCGCGGAGCGTCCGCGTCTCGGGCTTCTGGCAATAGGCGTCTTTGCCGGTGCGGCAGGCCGCCACAACGATCAGCGCGTGCCAATGGTCGGGCGTGGCCACGTGCACCGCATCGATATCATCGCGGGCAAGGAGCTCTTGAAAATCGTTGTAGGCTTTGCAGTCGCTGTTGCCGTAGCGTTGGTTCGCACGGCCCCGGGCGCCTTCGCGGACGCCTTTGCGTACGTCGCACACGGCCACGTACTGCACGTCGCCGCGCCCCAGAAAGGCCCCCATGTCGCCGCTGCCCATGTTGCCGATGCCGATGCCGCCCATCACGATCCGCTCGCTCGCCGCCGGGCGGTCGCCGGCGCCCAGCGCGGCCGAGGTAATGACGTACGGGACCGCCACCGCCCCCGCGGCGGCCTTGAGAAACTCCCGTCGATTCGCAGCCGGGCTACGGCTCCCTGTGCGTGTGCCGTCTCGATGCCACATATCCAGCTCCTTTTACCAGGTTTTGTCGGTTGCATACACTCTTAGCAACCTCTTTCTGTCGGTAGCGCCAGGGCCCGCGGACTCGCCGCCAGGCCGTCCAGCCACCACAATTTAACCATATTTCCATGCGGATGCAACCGGCGCGGGCGCAGCCAGGCCCAGGCACACCGCCGGGGGTAGCATTTGAGCGAAATGGCAGCCGAAGTGTTGCCGACGGGGAAACCTGACCCCCGCGTGCCCGGTTTCTTTCCATGCCGTCGTGCGTTATAGTCCGGCCGGGCTTGCGATTTACGCACGCGGAGGACCCTGTTCCGGCGAGTTGACTCGGGGAGGCACGCGTGGCTATCCCGCTGGCGGTCTTGTTTGGTTTTGCGATTGCGGCCGGAATCGCGGCATGGGTATTGGAGCCCATCAATCGCGCCGGAAGACAGCGGCACGCCCCGCTCCAGTTCATGCTCGTCGATTATCTCTGTCTGTTCGTCCTGTTTCAGTTGGCCCTGGCGTTGGTCCACGCGTTTCCTTCGGGCCAATTCACTGAGGTGGCAGGACGACTTTTTGCCTACGGCGCCGCGTGGTTCGCGTTCGGCGTGATGTGGTGGCTGAGCGTTCAGACGCTTTCCCGGGCCGGCGTTCGCAATGCCTGGCGCCGCGCGGTCTTTCTGGCGTGTATCGTTCCGCTGACCGTGTTTGCTTCGCTGGCCGCTGTCGCATCTTCGGTGTCCCCGGTCGTCGCAGCCCATATGGCTTTCGTCGCGGGCCGCGCGTCGGCCTGGACCCCGGGGATTCTCTTAACCATCGCGGTGGCTTCATTCCTCATCCTCTGGGGATGCCGTTGTCTGACGAAGTGGGTCGTTGCGGCTCCGGCGATACTCAATGCGGAAACGCCGGCACCCGGACCCCCGGACGACACCTGACAGAGCCGGCGTCCGAACGTGCCGTTCGAAGTGGTCAAGGGGGCCGCTTCGCGCCTCCCGGGGTGTCGATGGGGATATCTTGGCTAAACTTCCCCCTGGCACTCGGCCGAAGAATACGGCGTATGGGTTGACTCTCACGTTTGCCACACGTAGGATTGACAGAAGAGGAGCATTAGCAATGCGTCTGAATCGTCAATCCTGCTGCGCCTTCTGTTGTCGCTGTAGCGGTCCGGTTTAGAGACCGGACCGCCCTCTGCCCGCTGCGACAACCCGCTTCTGTGTGCCTGTTTGTTCCTTTGTCCGCTGGCGTTGCGCCGTTGCCGGCGCAGCCGGAGTATCGCGAGAATGGCAACCGACATTCGACTGAAGGAAAGCCTGCCGGAGCTGACCGACCGGATCGTAGCGACCTACCACGAGGTCGGCACCACCCACCATTTGGGCCATTGCCCGCTGCCGAACTACGAGGCGGTGATCGCGGCCACCGAGGACCTCAAGGAGATTCTCTACCCCGGCTACCGCCGCCGCGACCGTTTGCACCTGGCCAACGTGGCGTATCACGTGGGCGATCTGATCGATCGGCTGCACGATCGATTGACCACCCAGATTGCGCGGGCCTGTTGTCACGGGGCGGGCAAGAACATCTCTTGCGACCCGCAGCAGCGAGAGCACTTCGAGGGGCTCGGGCAGGCCAAGGCGGTGGCCTTGCTGGAGCAGCTACCCGAGCTGCGCAGAATCCTGGCGATGGACGTCCAGGCCGCCTACGACGGCGATCCGGCCTGCAAGTCGCTCGATGAGGTGATTTTCTGCTACCCGGGACTGGAGGCAGTGACCGTCTACCGGCTGGCCCACCGGTTGCACGAGTTGGGCGTACCGCTGATCCCGCGGATGATGACCGAATGGGCCCACGGCAAGACGGGCATCGACATCCATCCCGGGGCGGAGATCGGGAGTCATTTCTTCATCGACCACGGCACCGGCGTGGTCATCGGCGAGACGTGCATCATCGGCGAGTGGGTCAAGATCTATCAGGGCGTAACCCTTGGCGCGCTCAGCTTCACCACCGACGAAGATGGCAAGCTGGTCCGCGGAACCAAGCGGCACCCGACGATCGAGGATCGCGTGGTGATCTACGCCAACGCCACGATCCTCGGCGGCAATACGGTGATCGGGCACGACGCCGTGATCGGCTCCAGCGCATGGATCACGCGATCGGTCGAGCCCCACACGACCGTGGTCCTGGAAAAGCCCAGGCTCCAGACCCGCCCCGAACAGGCCGAGGCATTTTGGGGCGCCTACATCTGACTTGCACCGGTCGGGCACGTCCTGCGCCGGCGCAGAAGGCCCAAGCCCACCGCCATCCAGCCGAGGCTGCTGAGGATCGCACCGCAGAGGATGCCTGTGGGGCGATAGCGATAGACCAAGCGATGTCGTCCCGCCGGCAGCCACACGCCCCGCATCACGCGATTGGTCCGCAGGACCTCCGCCGTGCGAACGGATGCTCCCGCGGTTTCCACGTCCAGCCGCCAGCCAGGATAGAACTGGTCGCACAGCACTACCAGCCCCGGCCGCTGCAGCTCGGCTTCGATTTCCACGTGGTGGGGATCGTTGCGGACCACGTGGCAGGTCTCGCGTCGCGGCTCGGCCGGCGGCAACGGCGGTCGATCGGCCTCGCCGGCATGGGGCGATTCCGTCTCCGTTGGCAACGTGGGGCGGAGATCTCCACCGAATTCCACGACCGCCGAGTGATGCAGATCACGCGGCCGGCCGTCGGGGAACAGAACCGCCTCGGTCCGTTGCCGCACCGTGTCCGGCGCGTTCGACCCCAGCGGTGAGAGCACGTCCACTTGATGCACGATCCACGCGCGGGGAAGGCGGCACGGGTTTCGCCACAGCGACACGTCGCCCACATCCACGGCGATCGCCTCCGCCCCCGAAAGGACCTTGTCGCCGGGATAGATCAGGTACTTCGCCAGGGAAAAGGGAACCGCCTCCGGGTGCGATTCTCCGCGCTGCTTCCCTGCCCGCAGAAACGTGGCATAGTCGTACGGCATCATCGTGCCGTGGACCTCGGCAATCGCGGCGCGGGCCGCAAGGTTGTATTTCGGCCAAAGGGTGTCGCGATCCCATTGCACCGCCTCGGCCAGCCGCGCGGTCGAGCGGCTCGACTTCCAATGGGGCCGCATCCAGATCGGGTGGCGATAGACGCGCGGCGGCGGAGCCTCGACCAATGCGGCCAGCTTCGGCGGCCGTTCCCACTGGCTTGCCGGGGCACACGCGATCAGCCACCGGTTGGCCACGGCAAGGTCGAGCGCCACCAGAAGCAGCAGCAAGATCGGAACGGTCGTTCTCGCGGTGGGGCCGTGCCTTCCCAGCAGCCACCAAAACACGCCACACAGGACGGCCGTTTGGGTAAACGCCCCCAGCACGTCGTTGGCCGCTCCCGCCGTATCGAGCGGGCCGAACAAGACGTTGGGTGCCGCGCCGGCGAGCCAGCCGTGCCAGAACGGCCGGATCGCCAACGCCGCGATCGCACCAGCGAGACTCACCCCGCCAAGCCACAGCAGCCCGCGGCGAAACCGGCCGGAGGGCTGCCCCAGCACGCGGTCGAAGCCACCAGCGGCCAGCACACTGAAGCCCAACGCGGCGACTACCAGCAGCTTGGCCGGGTAGCGGAAATAGCCGTAGCCGGGCAGCAGCAGGGTCATCAGCCAATAGAGGCCGCCGAAGGGGGCGCCGATCGATGCCGCGCCCGGATCGCCGCCGGTGGCCACCCGCAGCTCCCGAAGCAGCCAGCCCAGACCGTACCAGCCGAAGCTGGCCGTCACCGCCAGAACGATCGACCAGGTGAGCCAAAGCGTTCGTGCGTCGTGTTGTGGCAAGCGGGCAGTGGGGCAAACATCTTCGCACGGCGATAGACCTCGCAGCTCGCTTGCGGCTCGCCGGCACCGGCGAAAACGCATGGCGGAAAGCGCCAGCAGCAGCGGCAACAGGCCCATGTACAGCGACGGGGTCCAGATGCGGCCTTCGGCAGGCAGGACGTCGAGCCAACGGCGATGGACGGGGAATTGCCGGCCGCCGACGTTTGGCCAAACGTACTCGGCCAGTCGCCACGGCCCAACGCTGAAGTGGTAAATGTGCTCGCCGTGGGTGCCCGGATCGAGCCCCTTGGCCAGCAGCCGGTCGGCCGCGCGATCGGCATGCCGGCCCGAGCAGCGGGCGAACTCCAACGACGGCAACACCTGAACGGCCGAGAGGATCAGCCCGACGGCGGCGGCGATAGCCAACAGCGCCGGGCGCGACCGCGCCAGCGGAACGCCCCCTCCTGTTCGGCGCGGCTCGGGTTGAGAGGCTTTCGGCACCGGGGCTTCCCCCCCGTTCACGCTGCCCCTGATCCTCGGCCAAAGGGCAAGGGAACTCCCGCACCACCACAGCCACAGGCCGTACATGGCGGCCAGCAGTCCGGCGTTGTAGGCCATCTGCGGATCGCCGCCCAGGACCATCAGCGCCAGCACGGCCCCGAGCCCGACCGCCGCAGGCGGGCTCCTTTCCAGAAGCATCCGATCGGCCGCGAGCATCGCCAGCGGCAGCCAGGCGGCGCCGACCAGAAAGACCACGTTGCAGTACTGAAACAGCACGTTGCCCGAGAAGGCGTAGGAGATCGCACAGACGCCGGCCGCGGTCGCACCGGCGCCGAAGTGCCGCGCCAGCCGATACGCGGCCCAGGCGGCCAGCAGCACGTGGGTCATGATGTAGATCTTGTACGCCCAGCCGTAGTCCAACGGCAACGCGAAGATCAGCTTGCCCGGGTAGAACACGCTGGCAGTCGGATTGCCGGCCAACGGCTGCCCCAGGTTTTCGTACGGATTCCACAGCGGCACCCGGCCGGCGGCCCATTCATCGCGGACCAACTGAAACAGCGGGTAGTAGAAGTGTGCCGCGTCGCGGAAGGCGAACATGCCCGAGCGGAACAGGGCGTCGGCGAAGAGCCAAAGGAAGAGGCTGACGATTGCCGCCGCCACGAAGAAACGAGCGATTATGTTCACGATTCTCTTCGCAATCGAGGCACATGCCGTGCGAACTGAATGGCCGTCGAGGCAGATAGAGCGGTAGGGCAACACTCCGAGGGTGCTCTGTTGAACAAGCCCCGGTCCCGACATCTCGATGCCGTCGAGCATGCTGGGGCATAGTCAGCTATGAATGTGGCAGACCTGTGCGTATGAAGAATGTCCAGAGGATGAGTAGGCCGGTATTCAGGAGCACACCCAGAAGTGCCATAATGATGGTGCCGACCCGGCGATTCTGGAGCCCGCCAACGAAGGCCACGGATGCGAGAACCAACATAGCAAGGGTGGGAAGTACCGTTACCCCATCCAATGCCAGGGGGACCCAGGCCGCAATATATCTTCCGTGGGCGACCGGACGAGCCAGTAGGTTCCCTACGAGGATAAGGAACGGAACCGTAGCCGCAAGGTCAGCAGCGTGACGTGATGACCGCTCCCCTCCCGTTGGTGATGCCGGTCGGCTCGGCGACGACGGAACATTCTGGGACGGCGATGCATACGGGTTGTCGGTCATGGAGGATTCCAGCCGAGATCATCACGAGATTCGCTTCGCGACGCGCAACTGGGCACGGCTGAGCTCGATCGCTCGGTCCCGCGCGGCCATCAACTCCGGTGTGTTGGCCATCTGAGTTCGGGCGGTGGCGAGTTGTTCGCGGGCGGCCGCCTCGTCGAGCTTCTCGGCGGAGACGGCCCGATTCGTGAGCACCGTGACCACGTTGCCCAGCACCTCGGCGAATCCGCCTTCGACGTAGTAGCGGGTGGTCCGCCCGCCGCACTGGATCCGCATCTCGCCGCAGCCGAGCCGGCCGATCAGCGGGGTGTGGGCCCGGGCGATGCCGATCTCGCCGTCGAAGAGCGTCAGCGCCACGAAGTCCGCCGGCTCCTCGCAGACGGTGCGTTCGGGGGTGACCACGATGCACTTCAACTCCGCCATGGCTACGCCTCGGCTTCCATTTTCTTCGCTTGCGCTTCCGCCTGTTCGATCGATCCGACGTACATGAAGGCCTGCTCGGGCAGGTGGTCCCACTTGCCGTCGGCCAGCTCCTCGAAGCTGCGGATCGTGTCTTCCAGCGGCGTGATCTCGCCCGGCTTGCCGGTAAACACCTCGGCCACCAGAAACGGCTGCGAAAGGAACCGCTCCATCCGCCGCGCCCGATGCACCACCAGCTTGTCTTCCTCGCTGAGCTCGTCCACGCCGAGGATGGCGATGATGTCTTGCAGTTCGCGGTAGCGTTGCAGGGTCATCTGCACCCGCCGGGCGATGGCGTAATGGCGGTCGCCGACGTATTGCGGGTCGAGCACGCGGCTGGACGAGGCCAGCGGATCGACGGCCGGGTAGATCCCCTTCTCGGAAATCGCCCGTTCCAGGTAGATGAACGCGTCGAGCTGGCCGAAGGCGGTCGCCGGGGCGGGATCGGTCGGGTCGTCGGCCGGCACGTAGACCGCCTGAACCGACGTAATCGCCCCCTTGCTGGTCGAGGCGATCCGCTCCTGCAACTGGCCCATCTCGGTGGCCAGCGTGGGCTGGTAGCCCACGGCCGAAGGCATGCGGCCCAGCAAGGCGGAGACCTCGCTGCCGGCCTGCGAGAAACGGAAGATGTTGTCGATAAACAGCAGCACGTCGGTCCCGGTCGTGTCGCGGAAGTACTCGGCCATGGTCAACGCCGACAGCGCCACCCGCAACCTGGCCCCCGGCGGCTCGTTCATCTGGCCGAAGACCATGCACGTTTGCTCGATCACGTTGCGCCCGGTGTCGCCGATTTGGGCCTCCTGCATTTCGAGCCAGAGGTCGTTGCCTTCGCGGGTGCGTTCCCCCACGCCGGCAAAGACCGAGTATCCCCCGTGGGCCGAGGCGATCCGCGCGATCAACTCGGTGAGGATGACTGTTTTTCCCAGCCCGGCCCCGCCGAACAGCCCGGCCTTGCCGCCGCGCACGAACGGCGTCAGCAGGTCGATCACCTTGATGCCGGTCTCGAAAATCTCGGTCTTGGTCGAGAGGTCGGTCACCTCGGGGGCCTCGCGATGGATGGGCCAATACTCGTCGGCCTCGACGGGGCCGCGGCCGTCGACCGGGTCACCGATCAGGTTGAACACACGGCCGAGGGTCGCCTGGCCGACGGGCACTTTGACCGGGGAACCGGTGTCGAGGCACTCCATGCCGCGGACCATGCCGTCGGTGTTCCCCAGGGCGACGCATCGCACGCGCCCGCCGCCGAGGTGCTGTTGGACCTCGCCGGTGAGATTCAGCTTGATGCCTTTGTGTTCCGAGGTGATCTTCACGGCGTTGTAGATCGACGGCAGCTGGCCCTCCGCAAAGGCGGCGTCGAAGGTCGAGCCGATCACCTGCGTGACGTGACCGAGGTTGTGCGTGGAACTGGAAGGACGGACGGTGGTTTCAGATACAGACATGGTTTCTTATGGGCGTTTGTGTGAACTGGAATCCTATTCGTTGAGCGCCTCGGCGCCGCTGATGACTTCCAGCAACTCGGAAGTAATCTGGCCCTGCCGCGCCCGGTTGTAGATCATGCTCAGGTGGCTGACCATCGAGTCGGCGTTTTCGGTGGCGGCCTTCATGGCCATCATGCGGGCGATCTGCTCGCTGACGGCCCCATCGAGGAAGCACTTGAACAGCTTGACCTTGAAGCTGGTGGGCACGACTTCGTCGAGGATGCTCTCGGCCGACGGGAGAAAATCGTATTGCGTCCGTCCGGCCTCTTCTGCATGCTCCTCGCCCCCACTCTCCAGACCGCCCAGCGGCAGGAGCGTCTCCACCACGGCATGCTGGCGGCTGAGGCTCTCGAACTTGGTGTAAGCCACGTCGAGCCGGTCGAGATCACCGGCCTCGAAGGCGCTCAGGTAGCGGCTTGCCAGAACGTCGACTTCCTCAAAACTGGGCCGGTCCTCGAAATGCGTAAAAGTCTCGTCCGGCATGATCTTGCGAAACCGGAAGGCCGAGATGCCGCGTTTGCCCGAGACTTCCAACTGCACTTCGGGCACGGTGGCCGTCAATTCCTTCCGGCGGATGTTCGCCAGTCGCAGCACGCTGGAGTTGTAGCCCGCACAAAGCCCCCGGTTGGCCGAGAGCACCAAAAGAACTGCCTTTTGAACCTCGGCGCGGGGCTGCAGCAGCGGGTGGCGGACCTCCAGTCCGCTTCGGACCAGATCGCGGACCAGGGCCGTAATCCGCTCAGTGTACGCCGTGGCCGCCGACGCCCGATCCATGGCGCGCTTGAACCGCGCCGTGGAAATCAATTCCATCGTCCGCGTGATCTTGCGAATGCTGCGGATCGATTTGCGGCGTTTATCGAGGGCTCGGGCTTTGGCCATGGTCGGGGGTCACAAACAACGGGCTGGAGTTATAAGGTCATCAGGTTGGAGTTGGGGGACTGCATTCGGTTTTGCACGAGCCGGCCGGTTCCGCGTGCGAGGGAGCCGCTCCGCACTCGGAGTCTGCTTGTTGTTTCCGTTGCCATCGGATCCGCTACACCATTGCCGTTTCTGCCTGCTTGTGCGCCGCGGCGTAAACGCCCTGGAACTCCGTCACGGCGGCCTCCAATTCCCGGGCCGCCTCGTCGTCGAGCTGCCTGGTGTCGGTAATCTTCTGCCAGATCTGGCTCTTCTGTTCGCGGACGAACTTCAAAAACGCGTCCTCCCAGTCGTGGACCTTTTCCAGCGGGATCTTGTCGAGATGGCCGTGCGCGCCGGCGTAGATGCTCAGAACCTGGTCGGTCACGTGCATCGGCTTGTAGAGCCCCTGCTTCAACAGTTCGGTCATGCGATACCCGCGGTCGAGCCGGGCCTGGGTAGCCGCGTCCAGGTCGGTTCCCAGTTGGGCGAAGGCCTCCAGCTCGCGGAACGAGGCCAGGTCCAACCGCAGTCCGCCGGCCACCTTCTTCATGGCCGGGACTTGGGCCGCTCCGCCCACCCGCGACACCGAGATGCCCACGTTCATCGCCGGGCGCTGCCCCGAGAAAAACAGGTCCGGTTGCAGGTAGATCTGTCCGTCGGTGATCGAAATCACGTTGGTGGGAATGTAGGCCGAGACTTCGCCTTCGAGCGTTTCCACGATCGGCAGCGCGGTCAACGACCCGCCGCCCAGCTCGTCGTTGAGCTTTGCCGCGCGCTCCAACAGCCGGCTGTGGCAATAGAAGACGTCGCCGGGATAGGCTTCGCGTCCCGGGGGACGCCGCATCAGCAACGAAAGCTGCCGGTACGCCTGGGCCTGCCGCGAGAGGTCGTCGTAGATGATCAGGGCGTGTTCGCCTTTGAACATGAAATACTCGGCCATGGCGCAGCCGGCATAGGGGGCCACGTATTGTAGCGGCGCCGGATCGCTGGCCCCGGCCACGATCACCGTCGTGTAGTCCATGGCCCCGTTGGCGCGCAGCGCCTCGATCAAGCCCGCCACGGTCGATTCCTTCTGACCGATGGCCACGTAGAAGCATTTGACGCCGGTGTCCTTCTGGTTGATGATCGTGTCGATGCAGATCGCCGTCTTGCCGGTCTTGCGGTCGCCGATGATCAGCTCGCGCTGCCCGCGGCCGATGGGCGTCATCGAGTCGATCGCCTTGATGCCCGTTTGCAGCGGCTCCTTGACCGGCTGCCGCTCGGCCACGCCCGAGGCGATCACCTCGACCGGCCGCCGCTGGGAGGAGGCGATCGGTCCGCCGCCGTCGAGCGGGTTGCCCAACGGATCGATCACGCGGCCCAGCACGGCCTCGCCCACCGGCACACTCAACAATTGGCCGGTGCTGCGGACTTCGTCGCCCTCGTTGATCGAGAGGAAGTTGCCGAGGATGATCACCCCGACCGAGTTCTCTTCGAGGTTGAAGGCCAGACCGTTGACTCCGCTGGGGAATTCGACCATTTCGCCGGACATCACGCCGGACAGCCCGTAGACACGGGCAATGCCGTCACCCACTTCGATGACCCGGCCGACCTCGCGGACGTCGATCCGGGACTCGAACTGCTCAATTTCCTGCTGGATAACGGAAGCGATCTCGTCGGCTTTGAATTTCATGGACGCTCCTGTCAATCATCTGTTGACGAATGTTCTTCAACTGGTTGGCCACCGACCCGTCGTAGACCGTGTCGCCCACGCGGACCAGGGCCCCGCCGATCAGCCCCGAATCGACCACTTGCTCGACCACCGGCTCGGCCCCCAGGGCCACGCGCAACGCGTCGGCGATGCGGGTTCCCAGAGCGTCGCCGACCGGGGCGGCGGTCGCCACGCGCACCTGGATGCGACCCCGCATCTCGTCGTAGAGCAACTCGAAACGGCGGTGGATCACGCGCAGGCAATCGAGGCGGCCATGGCGGGCGACGACTTTCAGAAAATGGACGAACGTGGGCGACGCCCGGCCCTGGAACATGCGATCGAGGATACCGGTCTTGTCGTCGAGGGAGACCAGCCCCGAGGCCAACACGGCCTCCAGCTTGGGAGAGCGGTCGAGCACGTCGGCCACCAGCGACTGGAACTCGTCGAGCACGGTTTGGGTGAAACCGGCGTTCTCCGCGGCGCCCAGCAAGGCCTTCGCGTAGACGTTGGCAACGTGCTCGACGCCGACGTCCGCGTCGATTTGCGCCGCCGTTCGTGCATGCTCGGCCGAGATGTCGTCGAATTCGGACATTGGTCAATTCGTGCTGGGGGGACGTCGGGCGAAGCCGGAGACGGCCTGTTGGATCAGCCGGGCGTGATCGTCCGGCTTCAATTCGGCGCGCACGATCTTGCCGGCCAGGTCGACCGCCAGCGTGGCACTCAGGTCGGCCAGCTCTTTCAGGGCGTCCGCCGTGGCGGCGTCGATCTGTTGCAGGGCGCGCTGCTGCTCGTGCTTGGCCTCTGCCTGAGCCTTTTCGATCAACTCGTGACCGGTGTGCTCGGCGTCGCGCTGGGCTTTCTCCAAGAACTGGTGGACTTCCTCTTGCGCCCCGGCCAGTCTCTGCTCGTACTGGCCGAGCAACTCCTTGGCCTGCTGGTTGGCCCGTTCGGCCTGGGCGATCTGATCGGCGATCCCGTCTTCCCGCCGTTGGAGTCCTCGGGCGATCGGCCCCCAGGCGAACTTGCGAAGGATCAACAGCAGCAACAGGAAGACCACGAACGTCCAGAGGGCCAAATCCCTCTTGAACTCCAACGGGTTGGTGTTCACCGGGCCGTGCGCGCCGTGGCCGCCTTCGTGCTTGCCTTCCATTGCGGAGATCGATTCCCTGGCGGCTTCCTCCAACTCGCGGTGAACTTGCCCACCGGGAGCCGCAGGCTCGGGTCGGGCGCAAGCCACGCCGGCCGTCCACGCTACCAGAGCCAGACCCGCTACCAGGCCCGGTACGAATCGAGTGAGGATCATGTTGCAGCCTTGTGCGTTAGGGCTATCAAGCCATCATGCAAACGATCAGGGCGAAGAAGGTGGCTCCTTCGATCAGCGCGGCCGAAATGATCATCGCAGTTTGGATGTTTCCGGCCACCTCCGGTTGGCGCGCCATGCTCTCGACCGCACAGGAACCGATCTTGCTGATGCCCAGACCGGCGCCGATGATAATCATGCCGGCACCGAAGGCGGCACCCATATAGATCGAGAATCCCTCGCGGCCCAGAATGCCCTGGGCCTCCACGACTGCCGCCTTGGCCTTTTCAGCCACCTCGGAGGCCGGTGCATCTTCCTCCGTAGCCGGTCCAGCGGCGGGGGCTGCCGGGGTCACCGGCTCATCTAGCGCCAGGGCGGGCACCGCAAGCCAGAACAGTGCCAGACCCAACATACCGATCGTGGTGAACGTCTTCACTGGATCCTTCTCCTTCTCGAGAAATGTGCTTTCTCCGGCACCGCGCCCACACCGCTTAGTGCTGGTGTACCGCCATGCCGATAAACAGTGCTGAAAGAAACGCGAATATGTAAGCCTGCAAAAAGGCAACGAACAACTCGAGCAAACTCAATGCGATCGCCCCGAACACGCTGCTGAGCATCACGCCGGTCCACACGGCCACGTGCCGCTCGGCCGTGGCGGCGATGAATCCGAGGATCACCGCCAGCACCAGATGGCCGGCAAACATGTTGGCCAACAGACGCACGGAAAGCACGAAGTGCTTGATCGCCAGACCGAAGACCTCGATCAGCAGGACCATCGGTTTGATGAGGATGGCCATCACCAGCGGCAATTCCATGTGGGGCACCTGGCCCGTCCAGAAGCCGATCAGGCCGAACTTCTTCATGCCCGTTCCGATCACGGTCAGGAACGTGATCAGTGCCAGCACCAGGGTGCAACCCCAGGCTCCCGTCGGAGATCCGGCCCAGGGGACCAACCCCAACAGGTTGCAGAACAGGATGAAAAAGAAGACGGTCCAGATGTAGGGGAGAAAGCGGTCCGCGTCCTTGCGGCCGATGGCCGGTCGGGCCACCTCGTCGCGCAGGAACACGACGACCGCCTCGAACATATTCCAGAGGACGCCGCGGGGACGCTCGCCGGAGGCCATCTTGCGGGCCAGCCAAACGAAGATCACGATCATCAACGCCGCCGCGACCAGTTCCAGGACCATGAACTTGGTCAGTTGCCACGGCTCGCTAAGCCAGGCCGCGGCCGATTGCCACTTCTGCGTCAGCGACGCCGCCCACGGCACCGGAAGCGAATCGGCAAACCACTGAGGTGGACTTTCGACCCCCAGCCCATGCACAATCTCGACCGGCTGGGGCAGCCAGGGCGCGAATTCCGCAGGCTGCGGAATGCCCACGATCAGGCCTTCCTCCGTGCCGTTGGGCAGGTGGAAGTACTGGGCGTCCTTGACGTGCCCGAACAGTTCCGTCGTGTCAGCAGCCATCGCTCAGCAAGCGTCCTGCGAAGGATTGGGGCAACCGGCCGGAAAACCGGTCGGCGGCAACGACAGCGCCGTCTCGACCGCCAGAGTCACCGGATAAAACGCTACAAGATAATACAACACGCCCGCTTCTGCCAGGACCCCGCCCCAAAGATGAATCGCTACGGCAAAGGCCAAGGGGATGCCCATCCGAAAGAGCATCCCGAACAACATACCATAGAGCGCGGACGCCGGATCGCGCAGCCAATAGCTGATCACCAGGGCCAGTGTCGCTCCCAGCAGACAGACCCCCGCGGCCACGGCCGAAGCCCCTAGTCCGACCGGACCTGAAACGTGCCAGCCTACCGACGCCGCAATGGCATAGGTCACCGCGGCGACCGACAGAAGAACGCCCACCCGGGCCGCCAAGCCGAGTCTCCGCCACCGGGCAAATCGATCGGCGCCGTGAGCGTTCACAATCTCTGTTCCTTGTCCGCATTTCCGTTCTGCTGCCGGTAATCCACGGTCGTCGGGTGGGTCATGCGGATCAGGTGCCACATTCCCGTAGTCAGGCCGAGCACGACGCCCAACACGAGGAATACCATCCCGGTACCCAGTTGCCGGTCCACCCAATGGCCCAGGACGCCCGGCAACACCATCTCCAGCGAGACCGTGGTCAGGCGGGAGGTCCACTCCATGCCCAACGCCAACGCCGAACGGTCGTCAGGAGGATCTTTCACGGGCAGATAGGACGATCATCCGATCAAACCGACAAAACCTGTTAAGCTACCGGACGCCCCGTAGGATGTCAACCGAGTGCCGGGAAGCCGCGGGCCCGACGCCATTGTTCTATAGGTCGCGGTCGACGAGAAGCAAACTGTGTCGGTTCGAGCACGTCCCCGCTGACAGGACGCCAGCAGTCGCCGATGCCCGTATGTCGCCGCTGCGGAGTCGCGACGATCTCTGTTGTCGCTTCTCTCCGCGAATTGGCCGAGAGGCCCTGCTGCTCTGGTTGATTCGAGGGGCAAGGGAGCAACCCTTGGATTGGCGCTGACGGCTCTCCCAGAACGCGTCGGCCGGGCCCCAAGAAGAGGCATGCCCCCCAATGGATGTGCGTTTTTTTCGAAGCTTGTCGGATTCTTGAAACATCGGATTCGGCGTAAGCGTATTCTAATAAAAGAGATGCGCTGAAACGGCGCGACCCTGCCCGTGCAATCCCTACCGGCAAATCGTTGCGTTCAAGCGGTCCACCGATTATAATCAAACGTATCGGAGTCTTCTGCTTTGCTCGACCTTGTCGGGTACCTACCCTTGGCGGAAGACGCCTCGCGGACGAACTGAGTTCTGCGGCACAATGGACCGGTTTAGGGGTTACGGCCCCCGCCAAATGATGGCCGGCCTCGAATCGGAAGTGTGGCTGAAAGCTCAAGGAGACGGGCAATCCGTCCAGCCGTGACGCCCGGAACTTCGCTCGCCCGAAGGTTACGCAGTTGAACTCCCGCGGCTATGGACTGCCGGACGAGATTGGGCACGTTGTATTCCCGGGTCACGGATGACGGTGAACCACCGACCGATCGTCCCGCCAGGAAGGCGGGATCGGTAACTTGGAGGGAAGTCCCGTGATCACCGCTGCAAGGCTGAAAACCCGCACCGTCAAGGATCTGGCCGCAATGGCCAAGAAGAAGAGGGTGCCCGGGTGGCACGCGATGCGGAAAGACGAACTGATCAAGGCCCTAGTCAAGCACGCCAAGAACCAGGCCGCCCGGGGCGCCAAACGCGGCAAGGCGACGGGGCCGGAAGCCGCGGCCAGATCCCCGAACGGCAAGTCCGACACGAAGAGGCGACGCAGGGATCGCCCCCGAAAGAGGTCGCTGAGCCCCCATGCGGAGCGCCGGCTCCGAGAAATCAAGAGCAAGATGGCTACGTCGAAGGATCTCGCAATCAAGTCGGTGGCGCAAGGTAACGGCTGCACCAAGGATAGGCTGGTAGTGATGGTCCGCGACCCCTACTGGCTGCACGCCTATTGGGAACTGACTCGATCGAGCATCGATCGCGCCCGGGCTGCGATGGGCCAACATTGGCACGGTGCCCGCCCCGTCCTGCGCCTCAACGAAGTGACTCGAAACGGCACGACCAGCACCGCGACCCGGATCGTCCGAGATATCGATATCCATGGCGGAGTGAACAACTGGTACGTTGACGTTCAAGATCCGCCGAACAGCTACCAACTCGAGATCGGCTACTTGGCCGCCTGCGGGAAGTTTTACTCGGTCGCCCGCAGCAACTTGGTCAGCACACCGCAGGCCTCCTCCGGCGATTCCTTCGACCACAATTGGTCTGAAGTGGCCAAGGATTTCGACCGGATTTACGCCATGAGCGGCGGCTACGAAGAACGCGAGAGCAACCACGAGTTGAAGGAGATCTTCGAGGAGCGGCTCCGCCGGCCGATGGGCGATCCGATGGCAACCCAGTTCGGATTAGGGGCGACCACCGGCGACAAACGCGAGGAGTTGAACGTCGAGATTGACACGGAGTTGATCGTCCACGGGGTCACCGATCCCGGCGCCCACGTCACCTTGCGGGGGGAGCCGATCCATCTGCGTCCCGACGGAACCTTTGCGGTCCGCTTCAACCTTCCCGATCGACGCCACGTTCTCCCCGTCGTGGCCAGCAGCAGCGACGGGGTCGAACAGCGCACGATCGTTCTGGCGGTGGACCGTAATACGAAGGTGATGGAACCGGTCATCCGCGATCTCGGCGAATGATTGGCACGGATGATTGGCACGGTGCAGGAACAGGTCTCGGCGAGCGGTCGTCGAGATCCTTCCGGAATGCCGGATGATACCCCGCCAATCGTACCATTCCGAACCTCCCCCTCTCTGGCCCGCCCTCGCCCTCTCTCCATTGTCGATGTACACTGCTGCTACAATGACACGGCTGCTACAATGCAGTATCCAACTGGCAGCTTGCGAGGGGTGCGAATGACCAGGGCCGACCAACGGGAGGCCTGAGAGTCGGGATCCCGGCGGTCGTTTTCGCGCATGGACGCTGCAAACGTCAATAAGCCCGATCAGGCGAATTGATGTCGAAAGACTTGTCGAAGATTCTGAAGGGCTGGGACTACGACCCCAACGAGGTGACCGTCCGGACGATCCGTGGGGACGATGGTCGTGAGAAGATCCAGTTGCGCATGGACTTGGGCGTGCTGCAAATGGAACGAGACGGGCGGCCCGACGGGTCGCGCCCCGAAGGGTGCGAATCGTGGCTGGAATACTACCTCCAGCGCCAAGGGGCCCACGACGAGGCCCATCCCGACTCGGCCGCCTTCCAACTCGACGAGGACGACTGCGTTCGGCTGTGGGGCGAGGGGGTTCAGTACTACCACCGCTACTTGAGCTTCTGGCATCTGAAGCTCTACGAGCTTTGTGCCCGCGACACGCAGCGGAACCTGCAACTGTTCGGTTTCGTCTGTGAGTACGCCAAAGACGACCGTCACAAACTGCAGTTCGACCAGTGGCGCCCCTACGTGAGGATGATGTACACGCGGTCCGTCGCCACGCCGTTGATCGAGAAGAAACATTACGAGGAGGCCTTGCAGGTGATCGAATCGGGAATCGACGCGATCCGGGACTTTCTGGACGAGTACCAGCAGTCGCACCGTGTGGAGGAGTGCGCCGAGTTGATGAGCTTGGAGCACTGGCGGGATGAGATCGTCCTGAAGGAGCAGCGTGCCAGGGCATCGCGTCCCCAAACGGCGGTCCAGATCCTCCGCAACAAGCTAGAGGCGGCCGTAGCGGCCGAGGAGTTCGAGGAAGCTGCCCGGCTGCGCGACGAGATTCGGCAGCTCTCGGACGAGAGCGTGTAATGGACCGGGCCCTCCGCCAACGAGAGTCAGTAGCAGATCAGAATCCGAACACCTGGCGCCCCCCCCGTGAATCTCTTCCGCGATCTGAACCAGCTTCCCGATTCGTTTTGCCACGGTGCAGTGTCAATCGGCAACTTCGACGGCGTCCACTTGGGCCATGCCCGGATTATTCGGCTCTTGGCCCAGTTGGCCCGGCAAGTCGGCGGACCGGCGGTTGTCTTCACCTTTGACCCGCACCCGGCGACGATCCTCCACCCGGAGCGCGCGCCGACACCGCTGACCTGGACCGAGCGAAAAGCGCAGTTGCTCACGGAGCTCGGCGCCGACGCCGTCCTGGCCTGTCCGACTGATCGTGCGTTCCTGCAACTCGAAGCCCGGCAGTTCTTCGACCGGATGATTCGTCAGCAGCTCGACGCTCGGGCTATGGTCGAGGGCGAGAATTTCTTCTTCGGCCACGACCGTTCGGGCAACATCGACGTGTTGCAGCGATTCTGCGCAGAGGCGTCGATTGCCGTCGAGGTGGTCAAGCCGGTGCAGATCGGTCACCTGAACGTCTCCAGCTCCCGGATCCGATCGCTGATTGCCGCCGGCGACGTCGAGCAGGCGCAGGTGATGCTCGGGCGGCCGTATCGGATCCGCGGCGAGGTGATTCGCGGTGCGGGGCGGGGCCGGAGCCTGGGATTTCCGACGGCGAATCTCGGTCGCGTCGACACGCTGCTTCCCGCGCAAGGGATCTACGCCGGTCAATTCCAGGCCGGGGCCACGTTTTGGCCGGCAGCCGTCAGCGTCGGCCCCAATCCGACCTTTGCGGAGGCCGAACTGAAGATCGAGGCTTACCTGATCGGCTTCGACGGGGATCTCTACGGGCAAACGGTCGAGCTTGACTTCCTGGCCTGGCTCAGAGATATTAAGACGTTTGGCTCGGTGGGGCAACTGACCGCGCAGATGGATCGCGATGTCGCTTCGGCGTGTGAGATCTTCCAGCGCGACCGCGCTGCCCGCAAGCCCTGAACACCACATTTGTGCGATCCCGAATCGGAAACGGAAAATGCCTGACTGGTCCCGATTTGTCGATGTTGTCCGATCCCACCAGCGGTTCTTGCTGACCAGCCACGTCCGGCCGGATTGTGACGCGTTGGGCAGCGAGCTGGCCATGGCGGCCATTCTCGAAAGCCTCGGCAAAGAGGTGTTGGTGGTCAACGCCTTTGCCACGCCGCCCGACGCCGAGTTCCTGGACCCGCAGCGGAGGATCAAGCAGTTGGGTGTCGACGTCACTTCGGAGCAACTCGACGACTACGAGGTCTTGATCGTGCTCGATACGACGGCCTGGGCGCAACTGGGGACGATGGGTGACGTGATTCGCTCGACCAAGGCGGTGAAGGTCGTATTGGACCATCACGTCAGCGGCGACGATTTGGGCGCCGAGTTGTTCAAGAACACCGGGGCCGAGGCGACCGGCCGGCTGGTGGTCGAAGCGGCCGACGAGCTGGGCGTGGCGTTGACGCCGGAGATCGCACAATACGCTTTTGCCGCGCTGGCCACCGATACCGGCTGGTTCCGCTTCTCCTCGACAACCAGCGAGACGCTGCGCCTGGCCGCCCGGCTGGTCGATGCCGGCGCGTTGCCGGCCGACCTGTACCGTCAATTGTACGAAGAAGACACGCTCGCACGGCTCCACTTGCTGGGCCGCGCCATGGCTCGAACACAGACGGAGTTGGACGGTCGACTGATCCACACCTACATCGAACGGGCAGACTTCGAGGCTGCCGCGGCCCACCCCTCTGACAGCGAAGACATGATCAACATGACCCTTGCGGTAGGCGGGACCGAGGCGGCCGTGATCTTCGTGGAACAAGTCACCGGCGGCTTCAAGATCAGCTTCCGCAGCCGCAACGAGCTGGACTGCAGCCTTCTGGCCAGGCAGTTCGGCGGAGGAGGACACAAGAAAGCGGCGGGAGCGTTCCTCGACGAGCCGCTCCGCTCGGCGCAAGCCAGGGTGCTTGACGCGGTTCGTGCGGCGATGCAATAATGCGAGGCCTGGCCGCCGCAAAACACCGTGCACGACTCACTGCCTCCCAAAGGTAACGATATGGAAACGCCCTCCCCAACTCCACCCCAGGACAACTCTGCCGGGCCGGCTGCGGCCGAACAGCGTCGCGGCTTCTTGGCCCAGGCGATCTCGCTGGTGCTCGGAACCGTGACCTTGCTGGTGCCGGCAGTCGTCGGCATCGTCTCTTTTCTGAATCCGTTGCGACAGCACGGCCAGGCAGGCCGGTTCATGCGGCTGACGTCCCTGGACGTGCTGCCCGAGGACGGCACGCCGCGGAAGTTCCCCGTGATCGCCGATCGGACCGACGCCTGGAACCGCTTCCCAAACGAGCCGATCGGGGCCGTTTTCCTGCGTCGGGTGAAGCCGGACAAGGTCGAGGCGCTGCAAGTCGTTTGTCCTCACGCAGGCTGCTCGATTCAATACGAGGCGACCGACGACGGCGGGAAGTTCTTCTGTCCCTGCCACAGCGCGAGCTTCGACCTGTCGGGCAAGCGCCTGGACGAAACGTCGCCCAGCCCGCGCGACCTGGATACGCTCGACGTCAAGGTCGAAAGCGACGGGGAGGTCCTGGTGAAGTTCCAGAGTTTTGAAACCGGCACTGCCAAGAAGGTGGTCAAAGCATGAAAGCCCTATTCCGTTGGATCGAAGACCGCAGCGGTTGCAGCGCCGTGTTGCGCGGATGCCTCGAGAGCCCTGTTCCCGGCGGTGCCCGCTGGAGCCGGGTCTGGCCGTGTGCCATCCTCTTCAGCTTTTGCGTGCAGGCGGTCACCGGCTTCTTCCTCTGGACGTTCTATAGCCCCAGCGCCCAAACCGCCTGGGAAAGCGTCTACTTCGTCCAGCACGAGGTCGTCGGTGGCTGGCTGCTGCGGGCGGTGCACCACTATTCCGCCCAGGTGCTGCTGGTGCTGATCGGCGTCTACCTGATTCAACTGATCGTCACGTGGCGGTATCGGGCGCCCCGCGAGCTCGTGTTCTGGGTCGCCGTGCTCATGGGGCTTTTCACTCTGGGACTCATGCTCACCGGCGATCTGCTGGCTTGGGATCAGAACAGCTACGCCGCCACGCAAGTGCGCGTGAGCTTCCTGACGCTCATCCCGGGCATCGGCGGAGGCCTGTTCAAGCTGGCGGCCGGCGGTCCGGCGTTCGGGCATCTCACACTCACCAGGTTTCTCGCGTTGCACATCGGGTTGTTCTCGGCCATCTTCGCCGTGTTGCTGGTGCTGCACGGTCTGCTGTTGCGTCGTACGGACGCGGCCGAAGCCGCTGCTGGCGGAAAGGCCGCCCCGTTCTGGCCCCAGCAAGCGTTGCGCAACGCCGTGGCCAATCTGGCAGTCCTCGTGGTCGTCCTGTTGCTGGCCTTGCAGCACGGCATGTCCGGCGATCATGCCGGCGTGGCACTCGGGGCTCCGGCCGATCCCGATCCGTCCAGTTTCTACGCCGCCGCACGACCGGAATGGGCCTTCCTTGGACTGTACGAGTTCTCCAACCTCTTCCCGGGCGAACTGAAGATCGTGCCCATCTTCCTCGTGCCCGGACTGCTGGTTTGCGTCGTCTTTCTGATGCCCTTTATCGGCCGCAGTCCGGCAGGCCACTGGTTCAATGTTGGCTTCACCGCGGTGATTCTCATCGGCATTGTGGCACTCTCCTTCCGCTCGTTGGCTCACGATCGGGCCAACAAAGAGCATCAGGCCGCCTTGGCCGAAGGGCACCAACAGGCGGAGCGAGTTCGCCAGCTCGCCCGCGCCCCCAGCGGCATTCCGGCGACCGGTGCCCTGACCCTGCTGCGCAACGACCCGAAAACGCAGGGGCCGATCCTCTTCAAGACCCATTGTGCCAGTTGCCACGACTACCTCGACGCCGAAGGCCAGGGTATTGCGGCCGAAGAGTCCTCCGCACCGAACCTCCATGCGTACGGCAGCCGCCAGTGGCTGAGCGGGCTGCTCGATCCGAAACGGATCACTTCGCCGCAATACTTCGGCAACACCAAGTTCCGCAAGGGCGACATGGCGGCCTTCGTTCGCGATTCGCTGAACGATCTGGATGACGAGGAGAAGACCGATCTGCAAAAGGCGATCGCTGCCCTCTCGGCCGAGGCCCGGCTGAGATCACAGCAGGAGGTGGATGCCAAACAGTCTTCCCAGATTGCCGAGGGCCGGGATATGTTAGACGACTTCTTCGGCTGCACCGGCTGTCACAGGTTTCACGACAAGGGCCAACTGGGCTCGGCGCCGGATCTGACCGGCTACGCCTCTGGCGAGTGGCTGATGGGAATTATCGGCAACCCGGCCCACAAGCGATTCTACGGCGACGAAAACGACCGCATGCCGGCCTATGCCGAGTTCCCCGACGAGCCGGCGAAAAACCAACTCACCGAGCAGCAGTTGGGGCTGTTGGTCGACTGGCTTCGCGGCGAGTGGTACGACGAGTGAACGCGCCGGCGGGCGTGTCTATTGATATTTACCCTGCAAAGACCAATAGACTCCACGCCTGCCATCATCCCGAACTCCCCGTGGCCTCGACGCCAGCCTCTCGTCTTGCGCGGATTCGCTGGGCTACTCAGCCTACCATTCGGCTACGCAGTTTCTCATCCGGCCCTCCGGTGCGCCCGCAAAATCTACGAATTCCGTCCAGTTTCACAAGGCGGCGGCCGATGGTAAGAACACCATGTGGTGCAAGCAGTGTCAACAGGATGTGCCCGGAATCGCCTCGGCAGACAAGGGGGAATACTGTTGTCCCCGCTGTGCCGGCAGGCTCCGAAAGCCCACTGGAATTCCGCTGGTAGACGGGCCATTGGCCAGCGACGCAGCGACCGACGTGGAATCCGGCTCGAGCCCAACCACTTACGACCGCTGGGAGCTGGACCAGCAGTTGCAGCACATCGAGCGCGTGCTGGACGTAGGAAAGGGCCACCGCCAACGGGCCGAAGCGGTCTGCGAGGAGGAAAAGGCCCGGCTCGACTCGGCACATATGCAGCCGGCCAGTTGGCATCCCTCTGTCCAGGGTGAGCCGGGCCACGCCTCGAGGTCAAGCTGCTCGACAGCCCGTCCCGTTTTGGCGTTCTTCTCGTGGGCCACATTATCGTTGGGCACCACGGCCTTCGTCTGTGGTGGAATTCTCCTGGGATGGTCCGTCGTCAGCAGCCGCGAGGAGCTGTGGGCCATCGGCATGCCGGTGACGCTTTGCGGCCAGATCGCTTTGCTGCTGGGCCTAGTCCTGCAGATGGATCGCCTGTGGCACGACAGCCGCCGTGCGTCGAGCAAGCTCGACGACGTCGACCAGCAGCTCCACGAATTGAAAGCGGCCACTACCCGGCTCAGCACCAGCCACAGCTCGCCTTCCAGCGCGTTCTACTCCCATCTGGCCGATGGCGCCGGACCGGACCTGCTGCTGTCGGATCTGAAGAGCCAGCTCGATCTGCTGGCGATGAAGATTGGCAAGATGCAGCATTGAGAAAGAGAACGCACCATCGAGAATGCCGGATGGACGTTATTGGCTGACAGGCCCTACGCCTTCAGCCGCTGCTGCAACTCGCTCAGGCAGTCTTCCTTGCTCACGCGCCACTGTTCCAGCGTGTCTCGGTCGCGAATGGTGACCGTGCCGTCCTGCATCGTCTGGCCGTCGACCGTGATGCAAAACGGCGTGCCCACTTCGTCCTGTCGGCGATAGCGACGGCCCACCGCGCCTTTCTCGTCATAGAAGGCGGTCAGATGCGGTTTGAGCGTTCTGTAGATTTCCTTGGCCACCTCGGGCATGCCGTCTTTCTTGACCAGCGGAAAGACGGCCGCCTTGATCGGGGCCAGCCGGGGATGGAATTTCATGAACACCCGCTTGGTCAGCTTGCCCTTCTCGTCGGGCACTTCGTCCTCGTTGTAGGCCTCGCACAGAAACGCCAGCGTGGCCCGGTCGGCCCCGGCCGACGGCTCGATCACGTGCGGCACGAACCGCTCCTTGGTCTGGTCGTCGTAGTAGGAGAGGTCCTTGCCGCTGCCGCGGTGACGCGGCTGGCCGTGCTCGTTTTCTTCCACGACCAACTGATCGCCCTGACGGACCAGCTTGCCCTCCATGTGGCTGCGCAGATCGAAGTCGCCCCGATGGGCCACGCCCTCCAGTTCGCCGAATTCGCCGTCGGCCAGAAACGGAAAGGCGTATTCGATGTCGGCCGTGCCGCACGAGTAGTGGCTCAACTCGTCCGGATCGTGATCCCGCAATCGCAACCGGTCGCCGGCCAGCCCCAGATCGATGTACCACTGGAACCGGCGATCGCGCCAATACTTGTACCAGTCGGGCGACGTCTCCGGCCGGCAGAAAAACTCGATCTCCATCTGCTCGAACTCCCGCGAGCGGAAGGTGAAGTTCCGCGGCGTGATCTCGTTGCGAAAGCTCTTGCCGATCTGGGCGATGCCGAAAGGGACTCTCACGCGCGTGCTGTCGAGCACGTTCTTGAAGTTGACAAAAATGCCCTGGGCCGTCTCCGGGCGCAGGAAAGCGGTGTCTTCCTCGCCGCCCAAGGCGCCCACGATCGTCTTGAACATCAGGTTGAATTCACGCGGCTCGGTCAGCGTGCCCGGCTCTTTGGCGTCGGGCCCCAGCACCTCGGCGAGGTTCTCCACCGTGGTCAGGCAGACCAGCGGGCCGCCCCACTGCAACCGGTCGGCATTCTTGGCGCGGAGATTGAAGAACTTCAGCGCCTTGCGCTGGGTCTCCTCCAGCCCCTCGTCGCCCGAGACGTTGGTCGCCACAAAAACCCGCTTGCCGTCCGATTCCGCCCAGCGTCCCTGGATCTGGTCGTAGCGATAGCGCCGCTTCGACTCGCGACAATCGACCATGTAGTCGTGGAACAGGTCGTAGTGGCCCGAGCACTTCCAGACCTGCGGGTGCATGATGATGGTGCAATCCAGCCCTGTCATTTCGTAGGTCGAAGGGGCGCCGGGCGGAACCTCCAATTCGTCCTGCGACGTGACCATATCGCGCCACCAGGCCTCGCGAACGTTCCGCTTCAATTCGACCCCCAGCGGGCCGTAGTCCCAGAAGCCCTGGAGACCACCATAAATCTCGCTCGACTGAAAAAGGAATCCGCGACGTTTGCACAGGGCAACCAATTGGTCCATTTGCATGGCGACAGCACACTCCAGCGGCTGAGGATCGCTACAGACAGGAAGACAGCCAAACCGACTATTGATGCTTGCATTGCAGATGATCAAGGTCGACCCACGGGAGGCCGGAAAAATCGGGCTCCCGTGGGTCGCCCTCGCGCATTGACTGTGCAAACGCCAATAGTATAGCTTCGTAAACACGACTCAGCCAGGGGGCGCTCTCCCAGAAACACGAAGGGGACAAGTCGACGGTCGCCGCCGCGGCGAGCCAGGAAACCGACAAACCAGCGAGCCGCGGGGTTTGTCCCCGCGCAAGCCGTCCGAAGCGGGCGCCGGACACCGGTCGACGAGGCCGCCAGCGGTTATGCCAACTCGATCCGCAGCCTCTTGCCGTCCAACTCGGGCACCCCGCTGAAGCGATCGATCTGGGAGGCCGCCAGGATGTCGTCTTCCATGCCGATTGCCACCAGGTTCTTCCCGCCCGCACTCTTCCGCAACTCCTTGGCCAGCCGCTGTGGCTGAAGCGGCTCGGCGCCCAAGGCACACGGCAGCGCGAAGCTGTGCAACCAGTTCTCGCGGGCCGTTATCGCCTGGGCATTCTGCTCGTACAACAGGCTTCCTTGTCGTTGCACCCGCTCGACCAGCATGCCTGCCAGCAGAATATCGTCCGTGCTGAACTGTCCGCGGGTGCTCGCGCAGAGCACGTGAATCCGCTTCTGATTCAGCAGTTGCTCGACAATCGCCGACGCGTTGACGAAAGCCCCGATCAGGATCCGATCGGCCGGCAGGGCCCGCTGCAATGCGCCGGTGCCGTTGGTCGTGGTGAAGACGATTGTCTTGCCGCCGACCCGCTCGGCTGAATACTCGGCGGGCGAATTACCCAGATCGAAACCGTCGATGGGCAGGCCGTTCCGCTCGCCCCCCAAAAGGACCTGGCCGCCCGAATGACGCTGGGCGATTTCCCGAGCCTCGTCCACCTCCACACAGGGAACCACGCATTCGGCCCCCGCCTCCAGTGCGTAGACGATCGTCGTCGAAGCCCGCAAGACGTCGACCACCACCACCGTCGCTCCGACCAGTTCTTGCGGATCGACCAGGCTCGGTTTCGCGTGCACATTCAGCACATTGGCCATCGACACATCCCGCTCCTTCCGCCCTCTGCCGTACCAGTCTACAATATCGCCATGTCGCATCGCTGTCTGGCCGATTTTCTGGAAGAACTGGGGCACGCCGGGGAACTGGCCCGCGTTGAGACCGAAGTCCAAGCAGAGCTCGAGGTCGCTGAGATCACGGGGCGAATGGCTCATAATGGGGGGCCTGCGTTGCTGTTCGGAGCGGTTGCCGGGCACGAGATGCCCCTGTTGACCAACCTGCTGGGCAGCGAGACTCGCATCTGCCGTGCCTTGGGCGTCGCCTCGCTCGACGAAATGGCGGGTCGAATCGCGGCCTTGGCCAATCCCACGCAGCCGGAAGGCTGGTTCGAAAAGCTCAAGACGGCTCCCCATGTGGCCGCGCTGAGCGAGCTGCCGCCGCGCCGGGTGAAGACTGCGGCATGTCAACAAGTGGTGCGGCTGGGCGGAGACGTGGATTTGGGGGCACTCCCGATCGTGCAGTCTGCGCCCGACGAAGCCGGCCGTACGATCACGGCCGCCGCCCTATTCGCGGCCGATCCCGACACGCACGGGCAGTCGGCCGGCCGCTATGATCTTCAACTCCAGGCGCCCGATCGGCTGGTCGGCTGTTGGGCCGACCACGACGAGCCGGCCCGTTTGCTGGCCGAATATCGTCGGCGGGGTGAGAAGATGCCCTTGGCGGCCGTCCTCGGCGGCGACCCGGCCGTCTTGCTGGCGGCGTGCTCGGCCGTGTCGGAGCATGTCGACCGGTGTGCGTTGGCCGGTCTGTTGCGAGAGAAGCCTCTGGATGTGGTCTCTTGCCGAAGTGTCGACCTGGAGGTGCCGGCCGACGCGGAGATCGTGATCGAAGGCTACGTTGATCCGGCCGAGCCGGCAGCCGAAGCGGGCCCGCTCTGTGCGTCCTCGGGATACTACCGCTCGCGGCGGCCGGCCCCGGTAATGCACGTCACGGCGATCACCCATCGGGCCAATCCGGTCTATCCGGCCGTGATCCCGGGCAGGCCGCCCCACGAGAGTTACCAGATCGAGCGGGCTCTGTCGCGGGTCTTCCTGCCGCTGGTCAAGCTGGCGATCCCGGAGCTGATCGACTACGAGTTGCCCATGTTCGGTGCCGGCCGACACTGGGCGAGTGTTTCGATCCGAAAGACGTATGCCGGCCAGGCCCGTCGCGTCGTTCATGCCGCTTGGGGTCTGCGCCAGTTGGTGCTTGCCAAGTGGTTGGTGGTGGTCGACGAGGACGTCGACGTTCACGATCACCGGCAGGTGCTCGCGGCGATCGCCAACCACGTCCATCCCGACCGCGACGTATTCACACAGCAGGGCCCGCCGGATCCAACCGACCTGACCACGCCGCAAGGTGCCCTGGGACAGAAGCTGGCAATCGACGCCACGGCCAAGCTGCCCGGAGAGCATCAAGGCGTGCCGCCCCGTCTGGCCGCGATGAGCCGGCAGATCGCTCATTTGGTCAGCGAGCGCTGGGAGCAGTACGGCCTCGGCCCGGAGCCGGACACCGCGTGAGGACACGCGGCCCCGGAGATCTTGCGGCGTATGGCCAGGTCAGGCAAGCCGCACTGCCGAGAAGGCCATTTGCGGTTTTCTCCGGGTTTGTCTTGCTTTCGAGGTAGGCACGCGTAGACTGGTTGGTGCTTTATGCCCGCAGAGAATCCGGTGTCCGCTGGACTTCGAAAGCCCTCCCGAAAGGAGAATCCCATGACGAGACAACTACCGGCATTTGCGTTGTGTGCAGTGGTCATTGCCGTTTCGGCCGGCCCGATCTGGAGTCAGCAGGAAAGCACCGGTGGGCAGCCTGCCAAGGGGCGGCCCACGGTGTTCACCTTTGAGGAACGTGATGCCTTGTCCGGCTGGACGACCACCGGCGACGTGACGGTCGACGCGACCAAGAACCGCCAGGGTACGGGCGGGACGCTGAAAATCGGTCCCGGTGGCAAGGCCTTGCTGAACCTCCGCGATCGAGACGAGTCGGGCAAGGTCGAGATGTGGGTTTACGACGACGGCGCTACGCCCGAAAACGCCAAGGCCCATCGAATCGGCCCGCGATGGGGGCTGGTGCAGGGCGACGGGCACGTGTTGGCCACCGGCATCCTCTACGCCGGCTACCTCGGCGGGGACGAAGGGTATACGGCCAGCGCCAACGACGGCAAGAGCTGGTTCGACCAGTTGTTCTGGCTCGGCGTGCGTCGCGCGCCGGCCGGGTGGCACAAGTGGACCTTCGATTTCGACGCGGAGGCGGGACTCCTGGTCTTCCATAACGACAAGGAGGTCACTGCGGTCGACTCCCGCAAGGTGGGCTTGAAGGGATTCAACGCGGTTGCGATCTGGGGCGACAGCGGAGAAGGCCAGGGGCAGACCATCTGGGTGGACGACATGTCCGTAAGCCTGGGCGGTCCGGTGATGGTCGCCGCCGTAGTCGAAGCGGATCCGTACGATGCGGAAGCCATCGCCGCGGAGACGAGCACCAGCCGTCCTACCGCCGTTTACACGAAGGAGAATGCCCCCGCCACGCCCAAGCTTGACGAGTTGCCGCTGAAGGAGAGTGTCTCGCAGTACGGCATTACCTGGACGTTCCAGGAGGCGGCTCGTGTGGGGCAGTTCGTCGGCGGCGACTGGTACGTTGTCGGGCCGGCGACGGTCAAGGCGATCGATCCCGAGCCGCTTTACGACGCCCAGATCCCCCGGCGCGAGCTGGACGCTATGGACAAGGAGCGCAAGCCGGAACACCGCGTCCGCAACGGCTTCATGCTCAATCCGCCGCCCGAGATGAAAGTGGCCTACGACAGCGGAGTTCGCAACTGGTTCGATCCGTCGCTGATTCAGAAGCTGCCCGTGGCGATGCGTCCCGGCGATTCCCTGGTCTCCACGATCAGCATGCCCAAAAACCTGGTGCTGGCCGCCCAATTGCGGAACAAGATTGAGCGGGGGGTGGACGACAGCAGCCCGATCCGCACCGCCGCGATCCTCACCTGTGTGGACCGGCCGCAGCCGGCCGACGCCTTCCGGCCGGCCTTCTGCGACCGCCACCAGAAGATCTACCTGGCCCGCAACCTCCAACGTGAGCTTCTGCCCACGGCCGCCGCGACCGAGAACATGCCTGCGATCTCGCGGTATGTCCGCTTCACTCGGCGGCCTTGGGTGGGGACGTGCTTCTTCGGGTTCGAAGAGCCCGTGGAAAACATGCCGCAGTACGGTCTGGAGTACGGCCGCGTTGCCGGCATCTCCGCGCTGCTTCTGTGCACCGACCTGGCGCCGCAGCAGAAGGAGCCGCTGTTGGTCAACTTCGTCCAGGTGGGTATCGACCTGGGGGGCATGGTCCGCGCGGGCCATCCCGGGTGGACGGCCTGGGGCGGGCACGGCAGCGGGCGCAAGCTGCCCATCGTCCTTGCCGGACTGCTGCTCGGCGACGATGAGCTGGCCAACGTCAACCGGTCGTTTCCCAAGGCGAGCTTCGGCGAGGATGAGCAGACCGCGTACGGCGACGCTTGGACGGGGGCCAAAGTGGTCTTCGCCGGACATTCGGGGATCGACGCGGCTACCGGCATCGGCCGCGTTCGCGGATCGGGCTGGGGGCCTTACGAGCACATGCACCCCTCGCAGTGGAAGCAGGGCCAAAACACCAGCGAGTCCTATCGCCGCTGCTGCACCAGCGTCGGTTGGGTGGCCCAAGCGCTGGCCCTGCGGCTAATACACGCCGAAAAGGCCTGGGGACACGACGCCTTCCTCGATTACGTCGACCGTTGGATGCACGAGGACGACGGCGCGTTCGTGAAAACCATCAAAGAAGAAACCGGCAACGACCATGACAAGGACTGGGCGCGACAGGGTCAGGCCTGGGATGCGTTCGTCAACGAGATGTGGGCCAGGCACCGGCCGACCCTCCAGGTGCCCACCGATGGCTGGAAGCAGAAACACGACGACAGCTACTACCGTGCTGCCATCGGGCAGTAGCCGACGCTGCGTCGGTGGCTGCAAAGCGGCGCAACAGTCGCTACAATGCACCAGGGGCTACCATGCACCGGGGCTACCATGAGCCAGAGATGCCGTTTACGGAGGCAACCCATGTCGTACTACCTCGCGGCCGGCCCGTTGGATCTTGCACCCGCCCGAACCTCCGCGCTGCCCGCCACGGCAACTCGAATCGCCTGTCTGCTGCTGCTCGGCTTTGCCTTGCCCGCTCGGGGCGCGCCGGCGGAAAATTCACCTCAGCGCACGTTTGACGTCCGCGCGCACGGCGCCCGCGGCGACGGGCAGACGCTCGACACGGCCGCCATCCAGCAAGCGATCGTGGCCTGCGGCGAAGCCGGCGGCGGCCGCGTCCTGCTTCCGGCCGGCGAGTATCTGTCCGGTACGTTGCGATTGCAGAGCGGCGTTGAGTTGCACCTGGCCGAAGGGGCACGACTGGTGGGAACCACCGAGCTGGACGCCTACGGCGGCTTCGAGACAGAGGAAGGCACTCCGCCGCTGCCGCAAAGCCGCTGGCACCGCGGGCTGATCGTGGGCGAGCATCTGCACGACATCGCCTTCACCGGCGCCGGAGTGATTGACGGCAACAAGGTCTTCGACCCCCGGGGCGAGGAGAAGATGCGCGGCCCGCACACGATCCTCCTCGGCCATTGTCGCGGAGTCAGCCTGCGCGACCTCACGTTGCGAGATTCGGCCAACTATGCTTTCTTCTTCCTGCACAGTCAGGAGGTGCGGGTGGAGAACGCCACGTTCGAGGGGGGCTGGGACGGCGTGCATTTCCGCGGCTCGCCCGACGCCTGGAACCGCGACGTGCGGATTACCGATTGCCGGTTCTTCACCGGCGACGACAGCATCGCGGGCCACTACCTCGAAGACGCGGCCGTGGAAAACTGCACCATCAACTCGTCGTGCAACGGCGTACGTCTGATCGGCCCGGCGCGGCGGCTGAGCTTCTCGCGGTGCGAGTTTTACGGGCCGGGCAAGTTCGAGCACCGCACCGGCGGACGCACCAACATGCTGGCCGCACTGTGTCTCCAGCCGTCGGCATGGGATAAGCAGCCGGGACCGTTGGAAGACGTCCGTGCCAGCGACTTGACGATGCGCAACGTCAGTTGCGCGTTTCACGTGGTGACTAGACCGGGCAACACGGCCAGGCGGCTGACTTTTGAACGGGTGCGGGCCACGGGCGTCTATCGCGCCGCCGCCTCGGTCGAAAGCTGGGGCGAACCGACCTTCGACGACGTCGTCTTCCGCGAGGTGGAACTTCAGTATCAGGGAGGTGGAGCCGCCGCGGATGCTCAACCCCCGGTTCGCCGGCCCGGCGTGGATGCGCGCAAGCTGCCCGCGTGGGGCTTCTACCTCCGCGGTGTGCAAGGACTCACGCTGGATCGGGTACGTCTGACCACGCAGGAGCCGGACCAGCGCCCCGTTTTGATCGCCGACGGCGTCGGGCGGCTGCGGCTGCACAGCCTTCAATACACTTCTCCGCCTGAGGGCGTGGCGCCACTGGTGCTGAAGGACGTCCGACAGGTGGACCGCGACGACGAGTGACCGGTTGCCTCAACCGGCAGGCGCAACGCGCGCCTGGCCGAAAGAAACGTCAACAGAACCCGTGTAACCATGAGATGAGAAAGGTGCTGCCATGAGCCCTCACGCAATCCGTTCCCCCCACGACGCGACCCGCTCCCACCGCAACCGGCCGATTCTTGTTCGACGGGCATTGCTGCTTGCCTTGCTCGTGCTGGGCCTTTCGCCGATCGCGGCGTACTCTCGCGACCGTTGGACGTCCGAGCAGGCCCAAGCGTGGTCTGCCACGCAACCGTGGCTGGTCGGGTCCAACTTCATCCCCAGCACGGCCATCAACCAACTGGAGATGTGGCAGCCAGACACCTTCGATCCCGACACGATCGATCGGGAGCTGGGCTGGGCTGCCGGCCTGGGCTTCACCAGTGTGCGCGTCTTTCTGCACGACCTGCTCTGGCAACAAGATCGCGAGGGCTTCTTGAAACGAATCGAGCAGTTCCTCGACATCGCCGAGAAACACAAGATCGGCGTAATGATGGTCCCGCTCGACGGCGTGTGGGACCCCAATCCGGCCTTGGGCAAGCAGCGCGACCCGAAGCCACACGTCCATAATTCGGGCTGGCTGCAGGCGCCGGGTGCGGCCCTGCTGCGCGATCCGAAACGGCACGACGAGTTGAAACCCTACGTGCAAGGAGTGATCCGCCGTTTCCGCGACGATTGCCGCATCCAGGTTTGGGACCTGTTCAACGAGCCGGACAATCCCAACCGCAACTCGTACGGCGCGGAGGGCACTCGCACGGAACTTCCCGAAGACGTCAAGGCCGAGATGGCCACCCGACTGCTGGCGAAGCTGTTTGTTTGGGCCAGGGAAGTGGCTCCGACGCAACCTCTCACGGCTGGCGTGTGGCGCGACGACTGGTCGAGCCACGACCGGCTCTCGCCCTGCAATCGACTGATGCTCGAACAGTCGGACGTGATCAGCTTCCACTGCTATGGCGGACCGCCCCAAATGCAGGCGTGCGTCAAAAACCTGCGCCGATACGGCCGCCCAATCCTCTGCACCGAGTACATGTCTCGCGGCAGCGGCAGTACCTTCGACCCCTTGCTGGGCTATTTGAAGCGCCAGCACGTCGGCGCTTACAACTGGGGACTGGTCAACGGGAAGACCCAGACAATCTATCCTTGGGAAACGTGGACCAAGCGCTATTCGGCCGAGCCCGACATCTGGTTCCACGATATCTTCCGCGGCGATGGCTCGCCATACCGCCAGGCCGAAGTGGATTACATCCGGCGCCAGACAAGGTGATCCAAACCTCTCCTCCCCCGGCACATCGCACTCTCTTCCCAAGGGAGTGCCCGCCCTGTTGCTTTGCAGGCACGAGATCGGGTCGAGGCCGGAATTCCACGGGGGACGGCGGCGAAATCCAGCTCAGAAACCTTGACCCGCGAAGCGTTTTGACTATGCTATCCGGAAGATACGTCCCCGGACGGTGTACCTTTCTACCCCGCTTCCACGGCGATCCGCTGTGGCCGCCATTCGACTCAAGACCGGAGGCATTGCAGCAAATGTCATACATGAAAGCCATGTGCCGGACACAACCGGTAGCGGCCCTGCTGGTCGCGGTGTTGCTCTCGTCGGCCGCGCCGGCACTTGCCCAAACCGAGCTGCCCAGTAGCTTTGACTGGCGAAACGCCACGGTCAATACCGGCACCGAAGCGGAGCCGCAATGGGTGACCGGCGATTGGGTCACACCGGTACGGGATCAGGGCGGTTGTGGTAGTTGCTGGGCCTTCGGCGCCGTGGGAGCCCTGGAAGCCCGCATGAAGCTGTGTGCCGGCGATCCGAGCTTCAATCCCGATCTCTCCGAGCAGCAGCTCGTCAGCGATTGCGACGGCGGCGGTTCCTGCGACGGCGGTTGGCACGACGTGGCCCTGGAGTACATCCGCGATCAGGGCGGGATCGTCTTCGAGACGGAGTTGCCCTATCGCGCCGCCGACACGTCGCCGTTGTGGCCGCTGGCCGACGGCTGGCAGGAGCGTTCGGCCACGCTTTCCCACTTTATCCAACTGGCCGACGTCGGCGAAGAGTGGATCCTGAAGCAGGCCCTGATCGAGCATGGGCCGCTCGCGTCGGTCCACCATGAATGGTCGCACGTCGTCACTCTGGTCGGCTACGTCGACACCAACCCGGAAGGCACCGAAGGCCACTGGATCTTCAAGAACAGTTGGGGCGCCGGCTGGAACGGGGACGGCTACGGTACGATTCCCTACGGCGAGTTGACGCAGCGCAGCGGCGTCTACGCCATCGACGGCGACGCCGTCGACCAGAACAGCATTGTCGCCACTTGGGCCGGCAGCCCGACCGACACCTGGCATTCGGGCGCCGATCGGTGGACGAACCGCTTCCAGACGGCCCTTTATCAGCGACCGACGCCACGCGAAGACACGCACGTGACCGTCAGCCAGGGCACCGTGGAGATCTGCGACGACGATGCCCTGGCCAAGAGCCTGACGCTCAGTGGCGGTGCCGTCGTGGTCGCTCCCGACTACGGGCTGGCCACGGGGACGGTCGACGTGCAGAATGGCGGCACCCTGCACGTGCAAGGCCGGCTCGAGATCTCGCCGGAGAAGAAGCTCACGTTGATGCCGGGAGCCTCCTGCGTGGTCGAAGACACCTCGACGCTCGAGGTCTCCTTGATCGAGGTTGCCGGCGGAACGCTCAGCATTGCCCCCGGCCAGTTCATCGACAACAGCGCGCTGCTCTCCGGCGCGCCCGGCGCCACCGAGGGGCGCTACCATCTGCCCGCCAACAACGCTCTGGGGACGACGTGGACCGCGTTGGAGTTCGACGACGATGCCTGGTCGACCGGCGCCATGGCCCTGGGCTACGAAGACTCAGGCCGGGACTATGCCGGCCTGATCCGCACGACGGTGCGCCCGCAAGACTTCGCCGCGGGCGCCACCTCGACGTTGTTGCGGATTCCCTTCAACGTCTACGACGCCGCCGAGGTGATCGACTTGACCTTGCGGATGAAATACGACGACGGGTTCGTCGCCTACCTGAACGGGGTCGAAGTGTGCCGCGCCAACGTCTCGGGCACGCCCTCGTACAACACCAGGGCGTCCGACCATCCCGATTGGCAGGCCGTCCGGTTCGAGGATTTTGACGTATCCGATCATCTGGACGCACTGCAAAGCGGGGCCAACTTGCTGGCGATTCATGGGCTCAACGGCAGCTCCGGCAGCAGCGATATGTTGATCCTGCCTGAGCTGGTTGCCCGACAGCACAGCAATCAGTTGCCCGGCCTGAACCTCACCGACGGGACGGTCCATCTCCAGGCCGCCGACCTGGCCGTCGCCACGATGACCGTGGCCGGTGGCATGCTCGAGGCGGGCGCGAACCATTTGCACGTCGGCAAGCTTCTGAACATGGGCAATACCCACGTTTCCATCAGTCCCGGCGACACGTTCCAGGTGGACGGCTTCGATCTGCTTCAAGACGCGAGCATCACGCACGATCGCGGAACGCTCACCATCGAGGCCGATCCGTTGCTCGAGTCCGCCACGCTAATCTCCGGTGAACCGGGCGTCACCGATGCCAGTTATCACGTCCCTACCGACGGTTCATTGGGGACCGGATGGGCCGGCTCGGGGTTTCTTGATGATGCGTGGGACGTGGGAAAGACAGGCATGGGCTACGAAGACTCCGGCAGCGATTACGCCAGCCTGATCCGAACCAACGTGCGGCCCCAGGACCACGGGCCCGACTGCACCTCCGTGTTCCTGCGCATCCCGTTTACCATCGACGACCCGGCGGATCTGGACGCCTTGGCGGGGCTCACCTTGCGAATGAAATACGACGATGGGTTCGTGGCCTATCTAAACGGCGTGGAAGTGCGGCGTGCCTACTTCTCCGACTGCCGAACGCCCTCGTTCGATTCGGAGGCCGACGGACATCCCGATTCCCAGGCCAGAGTCTTCGAGGACTTCGACCTGTCTGCCCATCTCGGCCGTCTCCACGCCGGAACCAACCTGTTGGCACTGCACGGCATCAATTCGGACACCGAAAGCAGCGACCTGTTGATTTTGCCTGAATTGGTCGCGCTGCGCGACAGCGGAGAGACGCCTACGGCCAGTATCCCCGATCTGAACGTCGCCGGAGGCGCCGTTCAACTGGACGCGGCTCATCTAAGCGTCGACTCTCTGTCGGTAATCAGCGGCATGGTCAGCGCCGGACCGAACCAGGTCATGGTCCACCAGCGTCTTCAACTCGACGGCGTGCGGATGAGCATCAGCCCCGGCAATACGTTGACTGCCACCGGCTCGATTCTACGCAACGCGGCGGACCTGACGCTGGCCGGAGGAACCCTCTCCGTCGCCCCGATCCACACGGGGCCCACCACGGTGCTGCTGGTCAGCGACGAAGCCCCCGGCGGTCGAGACGATGCCCTGGTGGCCCTGATCGAGTCGCTCGGTTACGTGGTGGATACCGCGGGCATGGCCGGGGCAATGCAGGAGACGCACGATCCGTTTGCGGAACCTCTGCTGGCCGAGAGCCTGCACAATGCCGACCTGGTGCTGGTCAGTCGCAACGCCTACAGCCCGATGTATGACGCCGATCGCCTCCAATGGAACGAGCTGATGACGCCCCTGGTGCTGATGACCGGTTATCTCACGCGCGGAGGAGGGAATATCCGCTGGGGTTGGACAACGGGCGATTGTGTCGCCACGGACCTGGCCGAGGATCAGATGCTGATCGCGTCCGGCTGCCAGATGCATCCATTCGTTGCCGGCCTGACCGGCCCGCTTACCGTGTTCGATTGGAGCGAGGCCCCGGACGGCCAGGCCCCGGACAGCGTTCGGTTGCCTGCCCCCGGCACCTTGCGCGACCCGTCCCATCTGGTCGGCACGTTTGACGGCAGCCCCTTCCTGATCGATATTCCCGCGGGCTTCGATCTCGACCAGGGAGGCCCGCTGGTTTGCGGCACCACCGGCCAACGGCGGGCATTCCTCAGCCACTGGAACTACGCGGTGGACGACTACGACTTCGCCGACTTCGTCACCGAAGACTTCCAGACGCTCTTGGCCAACGTGCTGGCCGACATGTCGGTGGGTGCCAAGGCGGCGGTGGACATGCCCGGGGTGAATCTGGCCGTCGCCGCCGATTCCATGCTCCACCTCAACACACCGGATTCGGCCGCTTTGGGCAACTTGTCGCTACAGGAGAGCGTGGAGCTGACGATCGCCGGAGCGGCGCTCTCCGTCGCTGACCTGCACAGTGGCGGGCTGGGGACGGTTCGCGGCGACCTCCGGGTGCGCGGTCTGCTCGCACCGGGCGAACCTTACGGGACGCTGATCATCGACGGCAATCTGGACGCAGAAGAAGGTTTCGAATACTACTGCCACTTGGGCGCCTTGACCGGCGATCGCGTGGACGTCGCGGGAAACGCCGCTTTAGGGCAGGCAGCGCTGACGGTCAAAGCCACCCAGCGGCTGCCGGCCAGGGGCAACGCGTCGCGAACCGTCCTCAGCGCTGGCCAGGTCCTGGGAACGTTTGCCGAGGCGCCCGGCGAGAACGCGCATCTGGGGTATGGCCTCTTCTGCCGGGAAATCACCTACGACGCGCAACAGGTGGACGTGAAGTTGTTCCAGGCCGCCGACGGCGACTGCGACGGTAACGGGCACGTCGACGGCAATGACATCCAGGCGATTCTGGCCGCCAACCTGTTCGCCATCGAGGAAGACCCCGGCACGGGCCTCTGGCCGCCCGACTGGCCTGAGGGCGACTTCACCGGCGACGGCTACGTCAACGGCAACGACATCCAGGCAATCCTGGCGGCGAACCTCTTCGGCCACGGCCTCTACGCCGCGCAGTCGCCTCCCGCCACCGCCACGGCCGCAGCGCAGGTCATGGTCGTTCCTGGTGAAGGCGTCTATATCGAACTCGGCGATGGGATTCTCAACAGCTACGTGCTCACGTCGACCGCAGGCGTTTTCACCGGCGAGCCGGCCCGCAACCTGGGACTTTTTCAGGAGGACACGAACGGCCGAATCGCCGGCGGTTTTGCCTTCGAACTGGGGGGCAAGCATTTTCTGGGCGACGTGATGGGAATTCAGTGGACGGGCGTGTCGGGTGAGCCGTTCGACCTGGTGCACGACTTGACGATGACTTACACGATTCAGGGAGCAAGCGGCGTTTATCGCGCGGCCGTAATGGTCGTCCCTGAGCCGTCCAGCGCACTGCTGGCCGCGACCGGCCTTTGCGGTCTCTGGGTGCTTGCCAGACGCCGGTCCTCACGCCGACGCCGACGTGCTTGCCCCTCAAACACGGCCGAAATCGCCGGCGTGTAGTCTGGTCCGGCCGCATGGCTCGCCGGGTCGATTGGGATTGCGTTCGGCAATCCCTTTTGGCTATCCTTCCGTCTTTGGGGAGTTCTTCGCCCCGGGGGGTGGCTGTGACGAATTCCTCGTGACTTCGACGAGGGATGCCGTGTACTGCGGTCAAAACACGAACTGGCACAAATGGTCTCGGGCCCACACCGCGGGGGCGATGCCGACGAGAGACTGTTTTCTCCTCTATCACCGCGTCCGACAGTCGGCACCGGCGCCGGGCCTGCGATACCCTGCCCGGCCTGCCCGTTTGATGGAGGCCTTTCTTGCGCTGGCACGCCGCATGCTCGCAGATCCCACAACCGGCGGCACCATGCGGGAAGCCGCCTGCCGCCGTCTCGGGGCTCGCGGCGTTCGACTCGATTGCCTGCACCAGTTGCCGGTCGGGCTGTTCGTCGAGGCGGCAGCGATCCGGGCAAAGCTGCGGCAGGCTGGGTTCGGCGCAGCCGAAATCCGTGCCTCGAAGCTCCTGGCCGATCAGCGTTTGCCCGGGCGGCTGGTCGGACCGATTCGCGATCGGGGCGGCCGTATTGTCGGTTTCTGGGCCCGTGATGTGAGCGATACGGCGGGCAAGGATCTGTTCCTGAACAGGGATTGGCGAGTGCAAGTAGCGGTGATCGGACTACACGAGGCGTTTCGGGCCGGGGCCGGTGGCGAGCTTGTCCTGGTCGAAGACGTCCTGGACGCCTTGGCGCTGCAATCCCGCGGTCTGGACAACGTGGCGGCCATCGGCGGCGCTTCCAGGAACATGAGCGCCCGACGCTGGCAACGGCTTGCCGCGATGGGAGTCCCCCGCGTGACGCTCGCATTGCCGCGGGAGACGACCAGCTACGGGCGGCTGCCTGCGGTTTTGAAAAGCGCGTTTTGTGCCACCGCGGCGCCGGAACTCCGACTCGTGCCGTCGGACGTCCTGGGGCTCGGCCGCAATCACGGCGATGCGACGTGCACCCTGGAGCAGGAATCGTTGCGCATTGCCGTGAAGCAGCATTGCATGCACGCTTACCGCTGGCAAGCCTTGGCCATTCTCCACCGACATCGAACGCCGCCGGAATGGTCACCCGCGGCGCGGCGAGCCGCGTTGCACGAGGCCATCAACTTCTACGTCTCGGCCAATCGGGGCGATACGGCCCAACTCGATGCGCACTTCGTGCCGCCGATCGTCGAGGGGCTCAAACTGGACCGCCGGGAGCCCGTTGAGCCGGAAACGGTGGCGAGCAAGGTCCCCGGCGCCGGCTGGTGTGAATTGCACCGGTGCGTGGAGACCGAGTGCTTCTGCTTCGACTGACCGGGCACGTGGCCCCCTCTGTTCAAGGAGCGTTGGCTCACGGATCATGGCTTGACGCGGTTCGTCTCTCGCGCCGCCCCCGTCGCGAACCGGCCAGTTGCAGCAACCGTGTCCGTCTCGTACAATCTTCGCTGAGAGGCAGACACAACCTCTTGCGAGAACACCGGATGCCGGTGAGTCGCGCCTTCTCGCTCCCCGGTGATCATTCCCCAGACACTCAAGAGGAACCGACGCTGTGAACAGACACTCAAGCCGTCCAGCACGCATCGCGTGGATCGCCGCTTTTCTTCTCGGCACACACCTGGCCATGGCAGGGGAGGAGCAGTCGCCAACCCTGGTCCGCTCGACCACGCCCGGCTGGTCGCAGTGGCGCGGTCCTCGCCGCGACGGCGTCTGCGACGAGACGGGCCTCTTGAGCTCATGGCCGGCCGAGGGACCAAAGCGCCTCTGGACCGTCTCGGGGATCGGCGGGGGCTATTCATCGCCGATCGTCGTCAACGACACGCTTTACGTTACCGGCGATGACGGGGACGACCTGGTCATCCGCGCATTCTCGCTGGACGGCTCGCCACGGTGGCGGTCGAGAAACGGGGCTGCCTGGCAGCGCTCTTACCCCGGCGCCCGGTCCTCCTGCACCTACGATGACGGCAAGCTGTACCACATGAACGCGCACGGCCGGGTGGCTTGCCTGGATGCGGCCGGAGGAACCGAACTGTGGGCGGTCAACATGCTCGATCGCTTCGAGGGGAAGAACATCACTTGGGGGATCAGCGAATCGCCGTTGGTCGACGGCGACCGGGTGTTTGTGACGCCGGCCGGCACCAAGGGGCTCATGGCGGCGCTCGACAAACGGACGGGGGCGACGGTCTGGGCCAGCCCGCCGCTGGACGGGGAGGACCCGTCGTATGCGTCGCCCATTCTCATCGCCGTGGGTCCGCGTCGATTGCTTCTCAACAGCGGATCGCGACACGCCTTTGCCGTGGACGCCGAGAGCGGCGATCTCTGCTGGACGATGAGGCACTTGGACCCGCAGAACACGATCGCTACGACGCCGATTCTCTCGGACGGCCGTGTGGTTTTCACGAACTCCAGCCGCAACTTCGGCGGAATCTACGGTGTGCGGCTGGCAGATGTGCCAGGCGATCGGGTGTGGTCCGTGGAGCTGAAGGCGAGTCAGGGCGGAATGGTGTGCGTCGATGGCCGTGTTTGCGGCGTTAGCAGCCTCGGCGCCGTCAAAGGCTGGGTCGCAATCGATGCCGCCACCGGCAGGCCGACGGGCGTCGGCGAATCGCTCCCCGGTTCGCTCATCCATGCCGACGGGCGATACTACTTCCTCACGGAGCGTGGCACCATGCTGCTGCAGGAGTTGACGAACGAGAGTCTGAGGACTGTCGGCAGTTTTCCGTTCGTCGAGGGGAAGAAAGACGTCTGGGCCCATCCGGTAATCTGTGACGGCAAGCTCTACCTGCGCTATCACGACGCCCTTTCCTGCTATGACGTCCGGTCCTAAGCCGGCATCACTTTCCTTGGACAACGTCGAGCACTGGCCGCGGCTGCGGCGGGAACGAGTCCGGCGAGAACGACAGCCGCTGCGAGGAGCAGCCCGAAGCCAAGACCACTGAGACATCTCATGGAAAGGAGTCTCTGAGCTTGGGCATTCGCGTGGAGCACAGATCATCTTCGCGTCATGCAGTCTCTCCGGCCGAAGCGGATCGGTCGCAAACCGGTTCCGGCGCGTCGCCGCAGCCCAGAATCTGCCCGGCGGGCAGCGGTTTCGTCACCTCGGCCGGCGGCGCGGCCGCGTCCCGGCCGGGCTCGGTTTCCGTGGCTACTTCCTGTCTCCCGAACAGTGTACGGACGACAAGGGTTTTCGCATCCATTACGAGGCTCAACAGCAGCGGCACCACAACCAGCGTAAACAGCGTCGAGCAGACCAGCCCGCCGACCACGACGGTGCCCAACCCGCGGTAAAGCTCACTGCCCGCTCCGGGAGCCAGCACCAAGGGCAGCATGCCAAAGACGCTGGTGGCGGTGGTCATGAAGATCGGGCGGATTCGCGTCTTGACCGACCGGCGAATGGCTTCTCGCGGCGGCAACGGTTGGCAGACGGCCGACTCGCTCTCTCCGATCCCCCGCATGAAGTTCAGCGCCTGGTGCACCAGCAGGATCGCGTTGTTGACCACCACCCCGATCAAGATGATGAAGCCGAGCATGGTCAGCGTGTCCAACTGCTGGGTGGGATCCAAGACTCGCACCAGGCGGAGCCCGACGAAGCCGCCCACCGTGGCCAGCGGCACGCTGAACAAGATGACCAGCGGATGAAGGAAGCTCTCGAACAGGGCGGCCATCAGCAGGTAGGTGATCACCAGGGCGAGGAAGAAGCGGCTGAAGCCGACGCTGCTGAGCGATTCGAGGTTCCATCCGCTCCAGCGGCCCAAAAGCGCCGTGCGCGTCTGCGTGAGCTTGTCGGCGTTGCCCGACATGTTCACCCGCACGTCGGAGGTCATGCCGCCTTCCCGGCGCGAGTCGGCGACCAGCTCCTCGATTCTCGCCTGGGCCTCTTCCAGGGCCATCTCGGGCGGGGGATTGACGGTGAACGTCACGGCCCGCCGCTGTTCCACGCGGCGGATGGACTGCGAAGCGTCCGCATCGACAAAGCGCACCAATTCACCCAACGGCAGGATCGTCTTCCGACCGCTCTCCTCGGTGATGGCCAGGGGGACGCTTGCCAGAGTATCGGGAGTGAGCTCGACGTCGGGGTCGCGGATGATGACCAGATCGATGTTGTCCCCCTCAAAATCGAAGTCGCCGACGATCGCCCCGTCGACGATCGCCCGGGCGGCCAGGGCGAGCGATTGAACGTTTAGCCCCAGCTCTTTCGCGCGGACCTGGTCGATGACGATTTGTCGCTCCGGGCCGGCCTCGTTGAAGGTCATCGGATCGCTGCGCACGGCAAACTTGGAGAACTCGCCCATGAGCTTTCCCTGCAGGTGGGCGGCACTGGCCTTCAGTCGCTGCATGTCGCTGCCCACGACTTCCACCTCCACCGAGTTGGAGCCGCCCGCGTTCCGGCCGAAGATGGACCGCTGCGAGGCGTAGCCGTAGCTGCCGGGGATTTCGTTCATGGCCCGGGTCAGGATCGACTTGACCGGACGGACGTTCCCCGGATTCTTGCTGGTGGTGATCATGAACACGCGGCCCCGCGAAACGACGAAGAAGAACTCGTCCAGCGCGGGGACCTCGGCGATCGGCTTTCCCGTCTGCATGTCGACCAGCGGGGCAATGGCGGTCGCCTCGCGCGAGTCGTTCGCCTCCCAGTAGGGGCGGACGGACGCTTCCAGCCGTTCGGCAACCAGGGTGTTCTGTTCGAGGGAATAGCCGGGCGGGTTGAACATCAACCCGAAGGTGAAGTTCTTGTTCCCGTCCGGAAGATAGCTGGCCGGCAGCATCAGCATCCAACTCGCCCCCACGGCCACCACGGTCACAACCGCGATCACGACCACGCGGAGCCAGGCCCCGGCCAGGCTGGGAAAGGTCATCAGATAGATCAGCCGTGAATAGGCGTCGACGCCCCGCTGGAGCAGCCAGGTCAAGCCGAACAACGAGCCGACGGCCCCGGCGATCGGCCCATTTGCCGAGCGGTGGCTCCGCAAGAACTTCGCCCCGGCCGTGGGAATCACGCTGATCGACACCAGCAGGGAAAGGGTTACCGCGGCACAGATGGCCAGGGCAATGTCGTAGAAGAGCTGGCCGCTTTCCTCCTTGATCGTCAGCACGGGTGCAAAGACGGCGACCGTGGTCAAGGTGGAAGAGAGGATGGCACCCCAAACCTCTTTCGTGCCGCGGTAGGCGGCGACCGAAGGCTTCTCGCCCATGGCCATGTGGCGGTCGATGTTCTCCAGCACCACGATCGCGTTGTCGACGACCATGCCCACGGCAAAGGCCAGCCCTGCCAGGGAGATCACGTTGAGGTTGCGACCCGTCAAGGCCATGACCACGAACGTGCCGATGACCGAAATGGGGATGGCCACGGCAATGATCAGCGTGGCGCGGGGGCTGCGCAGAAACAGCAACAGCACGAGCACGGCCAGACTTCCCCCCAGCAGCAGATTCTCCTGCACCAGCCCGACCGCCCGGTGGATGTAATACGTATCGTCGACGACCAAGCGCAGGCGGATCCCGTACCGGTCGTTCTTGAACAACGAGAGCAGGCCGCCGGGGGCGTTGAGATTGTCGATCGCCAGGCGGACGTCCCGCATGATGTCCACCACGTTGGTTCCGGTCTCCCGCTTGATGAAGATCGTCATCGACGTCCTGCCCTTGCACTGGTCGAAGTGGACCTTCTTCTCCAGCACGAGTTGAACGTCGGCGACGTCTTCGAGGCGGATGGGAACGCCGTGGGAATCGTATTGCACGATGGTCCGTCGGAGCGGATCGAGCGAGTCGAACTGCCCGAGCACGCGAAACCGGACGTCCTGGCGGCCGTTGGCCATGTCGCCCGCCGATTCGTTGACGTTGTCCGACTGCAAGGCGTTGCGCAACTCCATCACGCTGATTCCCCGTTGGGCCAAGGCCACCGGGTCGAATTGCACTTGCACCTGGTGCTCGCGTCCGCCGTAGATGCCGATCTCGGCGACCCCCGGAATCCGCTCCAACTCCGGTTTCAGATAGCGGTCGGCATAATCGTAGAATTCGGCGGCCTCGAAACTCGGGTCCTCGGCCTGGAGCAGACAATAGCCGATGGCGTCGTCGCTGGCGGTGTCCGACGCCCGGATGACCGGGCGATCCACGTCCTCGGGATAGGCCCGCACCTCGTCCAGCCGGTTGGCCACTTCCTGCAGCGCCCGTGACATGTCGAAACCGACGTGAAACTCCAACGTGACGTGGGCCCGCCCCAACTCGGCCGTGGAGGTCATCTTGTACAGCCCTTGGAGCGTCTTGAGCTTCTCCTCTTGTTCGACGAGGATCGACTCCTCAACCTCTTCCGGACTTCTGCCCGGCCACTCCGTTCGGACGGTGACCACCGGCCGGTCCACGTCGGGCGTAAGCTGGATGGGAACCGCCCTCAGGGCGATCAGTCCGAACAGCAGGACCAGGATCACGCCGACGGCGACCTTCACCGGATTCTCGATCGAAAAGCGGATCGGGTCCACGGTCAGCTCTCCTCGTCGCCCGTCCGGCCACCTGCCGAGTCTTGCGGCGTGATCGGGCGGGGCTGCCGCCGGGATCGACTCGGTCCGGCCACCTCGTCGGGGCCGCCGTCCAGGGTGACGATGCGGACCTGTTGGCCCGGCATCAGCCGCTCGGCGCCTTCCACCACAACTTGGGCCCCGGGAGCGAGCAGTTGACGGCCCCGCTCCGTCTCGGGCTCGACGGCGTACTCCTGCTGCATTCGGGCGCTGATCTGCACGGGAACCGGCTGGACTTCGGCGGCCTGTTCGGCCTCTCCGGCCACGGCGACCCAAACCGTCGAGCCGTCGGGGCGGACGAGCACGGCGTCCTTGGAGACGACCAGCGCCTCCCGTTCCGGCCCCATGGCAATCAGAGCGGTCACGCTCATTCCGACTTTCAGCCGTCCCTGTTGGTCGTCGAACCGCACGCGAACCGGGAACGTGCGCGAGGCCGTCGGGCCGTAAGGGGTCACCGAGACGACCTTTCCCTGCACCTCGTCGCCTAAGGGATCGACGCGGATCGGGAGCACCTGGCCGAGGCTGACCAGATTGACCACCGACTCGGGAACCATGAGCCGGGCGTCCACTTGCCCCCGAGAAACGATGTCAACGATCGGCGTGCCCGGCAAAACGTGCCCTCCCAACTCCGCGTGCTTGGCGATCACCGTGCCGTCGAAGGGGGCGAGAATCTCGGACCGCTGGACCCGTTCGCCTTCCTCCTTCTGCGCGATCCGGCATCCGGCCAGGCTCGCTTCCAATTCGTCCACGGTGGCCTGCTTCGATTGCAGTTCGCTCTGGGAGATGGCCCCCCGGTCGCTGAGCTGCTGCTGCCGCTGCAATTCCAGTCGCTCGAAATCCAGCCGCGCCGCAATGGATGCCTCCTGGGTCTGGCAGCGTTCCAAGGCCAGACTGCACCAAACGTCGTCGATCCGGGCCAGCACGGTCTTGTCGGCGACCACGGGCGTTCCCTCTTCCACGGGAAGGTCGACGATCTTTCCCGTAACCTCGCTGGCCAGAGTCGCCTTGCGAACTTCCACCAGACGACCGATGATCGGCCGTTGCGGTTGAATCGCCTTCCGACGGGCCACACCCACTCTCACCAGCGCCGGCGGAGAACCGGCGTCGGGACTGTCGCTCTCCGGGCTGACGCTTTCGAGTTGCATTCGCAGAAACGCGGGGTCTCGCATCTGCTCGCGGGCACTGCGCCACATGGCCAGCCCACCGACGAGACTGCCCACTAGCAGTGCGCTGAGGCCGACGGAGCCGACCAATACGGTTTGTCTCTGCTTGACACTGCTCATCTCACTCGACACCGGCCTTCTGAAACCTGGCAAGTCCAAGGCAAGGAAACCGGAACGGACTCGCGGCAGCCATCGGCATACTCCTCCCGTAGACTCAAGTATAGTCAGTGGCGCGTCGCGGCTGCAACCAGATCGGTGTGATTGAGCTTTCCCGTTGCCGCCGGCGCACAATTCACGGCTTTTTCGGAACAGAGGGCACAGTGTTGAGCTGGCAGTTGACCTTGGGCCTTCGGCCATGGTGCTGAAACGAAACAGAGCGCCGCCCGGAACCGGGCATGGGCGAGCGTGGTTCCGGCCTCTCGACTGCTTCCCACGCCGCTTCTTCCGTTGCCTCTTCTTTTGCCAGCAACAGCTTTTGCTTTGGGCGCCAAATCAACCGTCGCGGCACCGATCCGCTTCAGTTCGTCGAGCAAGTAGAATCGCGGCAGGTGCCATTGGCGTGCCCCTATTGTCTATCGGGGGTGTGATGTATGTTGGCCGACGGCACTGCGGGGGCATACATATAGCGCCAATAGGGGGTCGCCCATGTGTCTAGAATTGTCGATAACGAGCGTGTACCTCGTCTGCCGACTTGGCAGTTGCTCGTCGACTGCTAGAATCGGTGGAGCCTGCAATTCGTCGTTGCGTATGGCGGAAGTAGTTGCGGGCCAGACAATAACTATTGGCAGCAGACGGATTCCTTGGTTCGGCGGGTTTCGCTTGACGACCGGCAGACTTCTGTTTCCAGAGTGGGTGAATCGGGTGAAGCCGCTGGCGGGAGCCGGCTTGGCGGGCATTCCCGCTTACCTGGTCTTTCTCCTCTATTTCGGCGGCTCCCCGACGACCACCGACGTCGGCTATTCCCCCAAGCAGCCGATACCCTTTTCACACGAACAACACGCCGGCCAGATGGGCCTCGATTGCCGCTACTGCCATACCACGGTAGAGACGGCCGCGTTTGCGGCGGTCCCGCCGACGTCGGTCTGCATGAACTGCCATCGGACCATCGGCGAGGGCGTCAACGAGTTGCAGCCGCTTCTGCAAAGCGACGAAAGCGGTGACCCGATTCGGTGGGTCCGCGTACACGACTTGCCCGACTACGTGTACTTCGACCACAGTGCCCACGTCAGCCGCGGCGTAAGCTGTGTCTCCTGCCACGGGCGAATCGACCACATGGAGCAGGTCTATCAGGCCGAGCGGCTGAGCATGGCCTGGTGTCTGGAGTGCCACCGCGATCCGGCGCCCCGCCTGCGGTCGTCCGAGTTCGTCACGGATCTGACCTGGATCGCCAACGAGGACCCGCGCGCATTGGGCCGGCGGCTGATGAAGGACCACGGGATTTCTCCCTCCACGGATTGCTCGACATGTCATCGGTAGACGAACAGCGGAGCACGGAGAGTTGGTGGCGCAGCCTGGAACAATTGGCTGACACGCCCCGGTTCCGCGCGCTCCTCGATGCCGAGTTCCCGGCCGAGGCCGACCCTGGCGGGATCAGCCGCCGCCGATGGTTGCAGTTGATGGGGGCCTCGCTGGCGCTGGCCGGAGCGACGGGCTGCCGCTGGCAAGAGCAAGAGATCCGTCCGTTCGCCAAACGGCCCGACGGACGAGTGCCCGGCAAGCCGCGACGCTTCACCACGGCCATGCCGTTGGGCGACGCCGCTATCGGGCTGGAGGTCACCACGGTCGACGGCCGACCAGTGAAGATCGAGGGGAACCCGCGCCATCCTCAGAGCCTGGGGGCAACCGACCTCTTGGCTCAGGCCGCGCTCCTCGAACTCTACGACCCCGACCGCAGCCGGAACGTATGCCTGCGATCCGGCAAGGAGAAAGGCCCGCGGAGTTGGGATGAGTTCCTCGCAGCGTTTCGCCAACAGGCAGACCGTTTGCACAAGGCCGAAGGGGCCGGTTTCTGCGTGCTGACCGAGGCCCACAGCTCGCCCACGCTCGACGCGCTGCACGCGGAGTTTCTGAGATCGTTTCCCAAGGCACGCTGGTTCGAGTTCGATCCGATCGGCGACGACCACCAGCGGGCAGGGGCCGTGCTGGCTTTCGGCCGACCGCTTCGTACGCACCTGGCGCTGGATGCATCACAGGTTGTCCTCTGCCTGGACGCGGATCCACTGGGGGCTCATCCGGCAGCGCTCCGCTACGCCCGCGATTTCGCGGCCCATCGGAACGCGACGGCGGGACAAATGAACCGTCTCTACGCCGTGGAGAGTTCCCTGTCGCTGACCGGCGCAGCGGCCGATCATCGGCTCGCGCTGCGATCGACCGAGATCCCGGCCTTTCTGGCCATCTTGGAGAGTGTCGTGGCCGGCAGCGGAGACCTTGGCGAGGCGCCGTCGGAGCCGGTCCGGCGATTCGTCGACGCGGTGGCCAAGGACTTGCTCGATAACCGTGGTCGGGGTGCCGTTTGCATCGGTCCCGGGCAGGCGGCGGAAGCCCACGCGGCGGTTCACCGCTTGAACGCCCTGCTGGAAAACGTGGGTGAGGACAGGCCCGTCGGCTACACGCGGGTCCCGCATCCCAACCGTCCCTCGCACACCGAGGCCATCAAGGCGCTGGCCGACGAGATCCGCGCCGGCCGCGTGGGCACGCTGCTGATTCTGGGCGGCAACCCGGTCTACAACGCACCGGCCGATCTGGCCTTTGGCGAGGCCCTGCAGGCGGTCGAGACCTCGGTCCATCTGAGTCTCTACCGCGACGAGACGTCGCGGCAGTGTACGTGGCACCTGCCCCGGTCGCACTTCCTCGAATCGTGGGGCGACGTCTGCTCCTACGACGGAACCTACAGCGTCGTCCAGCCGATGATCGCACCGTTGTTTGGCGGTCGGTCGCCGATCGAGGTCCTGGCCGTCGTCCTCGACGCCGCCCGCGAGGCGAAGCAGCCGGCCGCCGGACCTGAAGAGTTGGTGCGTCGCACGTTCTGCCAGGAGATTGCCCATGACGAGGGCGCCGCATGGCGGCAGACCCTTCGCGACGGGCTGCTTGCCGAGAGTCGTTGGCCGTGGGAGACCGTGTCGGCCCCGGGCGGCCCGAAACTCGAAGCCACACCGGCCGAGGGCGAATCGAAGGACGGTGGGCTGGAACTCGTTTTCTGCCGCGATGCATCGGTCTACGACGGCCGTTTCGCCAACAACGGCTGGCTCCAAGAGCTGCCCGACCCGCTGACCAGGCTCGTCTGGGACAACGCGGCGCTGTTGAGCCCGGCTACGGCCGCGGAGTTGGGAATTGAGAACGAGACGCTGATGACGATCGAGGTCGGCGATCGGCAGATTCGCATGCCTGCCTGGGTGATGCCCGGCCAGGCACGAGGTTCGATTGCCGTGTCGCTGGGCTACGGGCGCACGGCCGCCGGACACATAGGCGGGGACACAGCGGACAACGTCGCGGCGGTCGGCGTCGACGTCTATCCCTTGCGTGGCACGAGCGCCATGACGGTTGTCACCGGCGTGAAGGTCGAGCCCACCGGGGAGCCCTATCGGCTGGGAAACACGCAGGACCACCACGCCATCGACACGGTGGGACGCCGTGGCCGGCAGCAGCGGTTGGGGAGCCTGATTCGCCAGGCGACGCTGGAGCACTACCGCCAACACCCCGATTTCGCGAAACACGCCGTCCACCACCCGGACCTCAAGTCGCTCTGGAGAGAGCACGCGTTCGCAGGCCATCGCTGGGCCATGGCGATCGACCTGTCGAGGTGCATCGGCTGCGGGGCGTGTGTGGTCGCCTGCCAGGCGGAAAACAACATCCCGATCGTCGGCAAGCAGCAGGTGCTGCGGGGCCGGGCGATGCATTGGCTGCGGGTGGATCGCTACTTCCGGGGCCGGGAGGACGCTCCGGAGGTCGCCTTCCAGCCGCTGCCCTGCCAGCAGTGCGAGTTGGCTCCCTGCGAGCAGGTTTGTCCGGTGGCGGCAACCGTACACAGCCGCGAGGGGCTCAACGACATGGTCTACAACCGCTGTGTCGGCACGCGGTATTGCGCAAACAACTGTCCGTACAAAGTCCGACGGTTCAACTACCTCGATTTCCACAAGGATCTTGAGGACCCGGACAACGAAGTCGCCAAGATGAAGTACAACCCCGAGGTCACCGTGCGGAGCCGCGGGGTGATGGAAAAGTGTACGTACTGCGTGCAACGGATCCAGGCGGCGAAGATCGAGGCCAAAAACGCCGGGCGTGCGATCCGCGACGGCGAGATTCGCACCGCCTGCCAGCAGGTCTGCCCCACCGGCGCGATCGTCTTCGGCGACCTGGCCGAGGACGAAGACGGCCGGGAAAGCGACGTGTTGAAGCTGCACGGATCGGATCGCGCCTACGCCCTGTTGGGTGAGCTGAACATCCGGCCGCGCACGATCTACCTGGCACGGATTCGTAACCCGAACCCTCAACTCGAAGCCACCGACCCAGAGCATGACGGCCATCCCGGTTGACGACAACACGGTGCAGGATCCCACGCGTCGGGCGCCGCTGGTTCTTGGCGACGCGGACTTGGCGTCGGTGACCCAGACCGTCTGCGAGATCGCCGAACGTCCTCGTCCGCCGACTTCGTGGTACGTGGCGTTCGCGGTGTCGGTCGCGCTGACCGGCGGCCTCTTCGCCGCCGTCGGATACTTGATCGTCACGGGCATCGGCGTGCTGGGCAACAACAGCCCCGTGTATTGGGGCTGGCCGATCGTCAACTTCGTGTTCTGGATCGGCATCGGGCACGCGGGCACGCTGATTTCGGCCATCTTGTTCCTTTTCCGCCAGCGGTGGCGGACCAGTATCAATCGCTTCGCCGAGGCCATGACCCTCTTCGCCGTGGCTTGCGCCGGCGTCTTTCCCGCGGTCCACGTGGGGCGAATCTGGCTGGTCTATTGGCTGGCGCCTTATCCGAACCAGATGGACCTGTGGCCCAATTTCCGCAGTCCGTTGCTGTGGGACGTGGTTGCCATCAGTACCTACGGGACCGTGTCGGCGCTGTTCTGGTATCTGGGCATGATCCCGGATTTGGCCACCTTGCGTGATCGGGCGACGTCGCGATGGCGGCAGCTCCTGTACGGTCTGTTTGCGTTGGGCTGGCGCGGTTCGGCGACGCAATGGCATCGATTCGAATGGGCCTACCTGCTCTTGGCCGCGTTGGCCACGCCCCTAGTGCTCAGCGTTCATTCGGTGGTGAGCTTCGATTTTGCCGTGGCCCAGGTGCCCGGATGGCACACGACGATCTTCCCGCCGTATTTCGTCGCGGGGGCCATCTTCAGCGGGTGCGCCATGGTGGTCACACTGGCCGTGCCTGCCCGGGCCTACTTCGGATTGAAGTCGCTGATCACCATGCGGCATCTGGACAACATGAACAAGCTGATTCTCGGCACCAGCCTGCTGGTGGGTTACGCCTACGGGGTCGAGGTGTTCATGGCGTGGTACGGCGGCAATATGTACGAAGCGTTCGCCTTCGCCAATCGGGCCTTGGGACCATACGCCTGGGCATATTGGCTGATGGTTACCTGCAACGTAATCGTTCCCCAGTTGTTCTGGATCAGGAAGTGCCGCACGACGCCCTGGATCATGTTTCTCATCGCCGTGCTGGTCAACGTCGGCATGTGGATGGAACGTTTCGTGATCATCGTGAGCTCGCTGGGGCGCGATTTTTTGCCGTCGAGTTGGGGAATGTTCAAACCGACGGCCGTCGACGTGATGATGTTGGTGGGGAGTTTCGGGTTGTTTTTCACGCTGTTTCTGCTGTTTTGCCGCTATTTGCCGATGGTGGCCATGGCCGAAGTGAAGGCTGTTCTGCCGCCAGACCGGGGCCCGGCGCCAGCGGTCGAAGTCGATTGAAAACGAATCCTATTGACGCTTGCACAGTCCATGCGCGAGGGCGACCAACGGGAGCCCGATTTTTCCGGCCTCCCGTTCATTCACAATGCAAACATCAATAAGTGGACAGGAACCCATGGACCAAGCTGCCCGCGAAACCGATTCGAAGCAGGTCGCCGGCCTTCTGGCGGAGTTCGACGGTCCGCAGGCGCTGAAGGCGGCTGCCTCGGGTGTGCGTGAGGCGGGCTACACGCGGTTCGAGGCGTACAGCCCCTTTCCCGTCCACGGCATCGACGCCGCCATGGGCCGCCGCCGGACGCTGCTGCCGTGGTTGGTTCTCGGTGGCGGAATCGCCGGGGGCCTTGGCGCGCTGCTTCTGCAATGGTGGACCAATGCGGTCGACTACCCCTACCTGATCAGCGGCAAGCCCTGGTTCAGTCTCCCGGCGAATATCCCGGTCGTCTTCGAGGCGATCATCCTGCTCAGCGCGTTGGCGGCGTTTGGCGGCGGCTTGGCACTGAGCGGATTGCCGGAGCTGTTCCACCCGCTGCTGAGTTGTGCGAGGTTCCGCCGGGCCACGACCGACGGTTTCTTCCTCGGCATCGACGCATCCGACCCGCAGTTCGACGAGTCGCGGACAGCCGCGTTGTTGCGGTCGCTTGGCGCCGGCGAAACCGAGCTCTACGACCGCCCGCGGACCGAGCAGAAGGTGCCGCGACCGCTCGTGATGGCGGTTGTGGTTGCGGCCTGCCTGGCCCTGTTGCCGCCGCTGTGGATCGCCAGGGTCCGTGCCACGCGAAGCGCGTCGCCGCGGCTCCATCTGGTCTCCGACATGGACTTCCAGCCGAAGTATCTCCCGCAGCAGTCGAGCCCGCTGTTTGGCGACGGCCGGGCTATGCGGCCGCCGGTCGAGGGCACCATGGCCGTCGACCAGCGCGGAGATGATCCTCATCTGCTTCGCGGCGAAGTGGAGGGCCAGCCTGCGACCACATTCCCCGTTGCCGTCACGTCCGATAGAATGAAGCGGGGACGGAGCCGCTACGACATCTACTGTGCGACGTGCCACGGCCTGGCGGGCGACGGCGACGGGATCACCTCGCAGTTGGCCTTCGAGCGCGAAGAGCCCAAGTGGGTGCGGCCGCTGTCGGTCCACAGCCAGGTCGTGCGCGACCAACCCGTGGGGCAACTGTTCCAGACGATCTCGGACGGCATACGCACGATGCCGGGCTACAGCTCACAGATTTCCGTGGAGGACCGCTGGGCCGTTGTGCTCTACGTTCTGGCCCTGCAGCGGGGTCGCCACGCAACGCTCGAAGACGTTCCGACGGAATTGAGAAGACACTTGGACACGGCCCTACAAGGCGATGCGCGAACACCGGATACCGAACGTTGACGACGACCGGCTCACGCTTTCCGGCACACGGCCGGCGGTCTGCGCCGTGTTGGCGATCGCGGGCATCGGTATGCTGGTGGCCGGGCTGGTGCTCGGATGGAACCGGGGCGACGAGTTGAAGGGCTTCTTGGCCTCCTACTTGGTCAGCTTCTGTTTTTTCCTGAGCATTTCGCTGGGCGCGTTGTTTTTCGTCGCCTTGCAGCACCTGGTTCACGCGGGCTGGAGCGTGACGGTGCGCCGGCTGGCGGAGATCCTGGCCGCCAACACCTTCTGCATGGCGATCCTTTTTCTGCCGATTCTCGGCCCCATGATGGCTGGGAACTCGAGCCTCTACGCGTGGTCGAATCCGGCGGCCGTCGACGCCGACGAGTTGCTGCAATGGAAGCAGCCCTACCTGAACGTGCCTTTCTTCGCCGGTCGTGCGGTCGTCTACTTCCTGATCTGGGGGCTGATGGCCCGGTTCTTCCTAGCCAACTCGACCCGGCAGGACGACTCCGGAGACCCGGGGCTGACCCGACGGATGGAGAAGTTTTCGGCCGTTGCCCTGATCCTGTTCAGCCTGACCGTTACCTTCGCGGCGTTCGACTGGCTGATGTCTCTGGAGCCAGACTGGTTCAGCACGATCTTCGGATTGTATTACTTCGCCGGGGCCGTCGTGGCCTTCTTTGCCACGTTGATTCTCTTCGCACTGGCGTTGCAGCAGGTCGGCCTGGTAACGCAAACGATCACCACCGAGCATTACCACGAGTTGGGCAAACTGCTGCTGGGATTCATCATCTTCTGGGGTTACATGGCCTTCTCGCAATATATGTTGATCTGGTACGCGAATATCCCCGAGGAAAGCGTCTGGTATCTGGCCCGGCAGACCGGACCGTGGACTTTCGTCAGCCTGGGCCTGCTACTGGGCCACCTGTTGTTCCCCTTCTTCGGCCTGTTGCCGCGGGAAGTCAAACGGCGGAAGCTCCTTTTGGGAGCCTGGGCCGTTTGGATGCTGGTCGTCCACTGGATCGATCTCTACTGGCTGGTGATGCCTACTTTTGCGCCGGAGCACTTGCCGTTCGGGTTGATCGACGTGTGTTGTATCCTCGGAGTCGGAAGCCTGTTCCTGGCCGGCCTGCTGTGGTCCGCCCGCAGCAGGGCACTCGTGCCGGTCAAAGATCCCCGGCTTGACGAATCGTTGGCATTTGAGAACTTCTGAGCATGTCCGACTACGGTGTCAGTACGCAGAATGTGGTTTTCGCGGGCCTGTTAAGCGCGATCCTCACGGTGGCTGCAATCATCGGGTTGGAGGTAGTCTACCGCCATTACGAGGCAGGACTGGAGGCCGCCAAGAGTCTCGACGGCCGGCCGGCCGAGTTGGAAGCCCTGTTGGCCAGGCAGGAGAGCCAACTGGCGGACTATCGGCCCGTCGACGACGAGAAGGGAATCGTCTCCATTCCGATTCAACGGGCGATGGAACTGGTGGTGGCCCAATGGTCGCGGCCGCAGGCCGCCGCTGCGAACGGGCCGAAGACCGAGGAGGAACACGATGAACCGTAGACAACCTGTGATTCCGTGGATGTTCGTTGTGTCGGTGACCATAGCTGCGATTGCATCCTCGGCAGCCCCCGCCGCGGACCCCGAACAGCGCAAGGAGCCCTTGCCGGAAGAGTTGCGCGACGTGGGCGTGACGGAACATCTCGACTCCCGGGTTCCTGGCGAACTGAAGTTCATCGATTCCCAGGGCAGCCCGGTCGACCTGGGACAGCTCTTCGACGGCAAACGGCCGGTCGTACTGACGTTGAACTACTCGAATTGCCCCATGCTCTGCAGTCTGCAGCTCAACGGCCTGTTCGACGCGCTGGGTCGGATGACGTGGGACATCGGCAACCAGTTCGAGATGATTACCGTCAGCATCGACCCGCTGGAAACGCCTCAGCGTGCCGAGATGACCAAGTTGAAGTACCTGAAAACCTATCGGCGCGCCGGTGCGGCCGGAGGATATCATTGTCTGACCGGACGCGAAGAGGACATCAGGAAGCTGGCCGACGCAGTGGGCTTTCACTACAAGTACTCGGCAGAAGACCGGCAGTACCTCCATGCGGCCGTGACCATGATCCTCACGCCCGACGGGCGGGTGTCCCGCTATCTCTACGGCGTGCAGTACGACCCCCAGACGCTTCGGCTGTCGCTTCTGGAGGCTGGCGAGGGCAAGATCGGATCCACCGTGGACCAGATTCTGCTGTTCTGCTTCCATTACGATGCGGAAAAGGGCCGCTACGGCCCCGCCGCGTTCCGGCTGATGCAACTTGGCGGCGGGCTGACCGTCATGGTGCTCGCCGGCGCGGTCTGGGTCTTTCGGCGCCGCGAAAGGGCGAAGGCTCGTGCCCGCGCGAGTGAGGAAACTCCATGATCGACCTGGACGGCTTGTATTCGCTCGCCGAATTACCGCTGTTGGCACAGACGGGCGGTTCGTTCTGGTTGCCCGACGCCGCCACCAAAGATCCGGCCATGGACCCGGTCTTCTACCTGATCCTGGCGGTCTGTGCTCTGTTCTTCTTCCTGGTTGTCGGCTTGATGGGGCTGTTCGTCGTGCGTTACGCGCGGCGACCGGGAGTGAAACCGCAGAAGACGACCACGCACCACACGCTGCTGGAGATCGTCTGGTCCGTGATCCCCCTGATCATCGTGGGCGTGATCTTCTACCAGGGGTTTGCCGCGTACATGGAGATGCAGAACGCCCCGTCGGGTTGTTACGAGATCCGCGTCACCGGGCGTCAGTGGCAATGGGTGTTCACCTACCCCAACGGCTACAGCGACGATAATCTCCATGTCCCGGTCGATCTGCCGGTCAAGCTGACCATGACCTCCACGGACGTGATCCACAGCCTTTGGATTCCCGCGTTGCGGGTGAAGATGGATCTCGTGCCGGGGCGCTACACGAGCGTCTGGTTTCGGGCAGACAAGGAGGGGACCTACCGCCTGTTGTGCACGGAGTACTGTGGCGACGAGCATTCCAACATGCTGGCCGCCGTCGTCGTGCACTCGGCCGAAGACTTCCAGGAGTGGCTCAAAGGCGCGGCCGACTATTTGACGACCTTGCCCCCGGCCGAGGCCGGCAAGATCCTCTACCAGCGCCGGGGCTGTTTCCAATGTCACTCGACCGACGGGACCGCCGGCACGGGACCGAGCCTCCTGGGCATCTATGGACGGACGCACACTCTGGCCGACGGCGGCACGGTGGTGGTCGACGACAACTACATTCGGCAGTCCATTTTGGAGCCGCAGGCGAAGATCCTCGCCGGCTACCAGCCGGTGATGTCGACCTATCAGGGGCTGGTGACGGACGACGAGATTACCACCCTGATCGAGTTCATCAAGACGTTGAAGTAGGCAGTCTCCCATGGCGACGACACAGGTTGAACCGGTGCCCGACAGCTACCTAACCGATCCGCGCGGCCTGCGGTCCTGGCTGGTCACGCGGGACCACAAGCGTATCGGCCTGATGTTCCTGGTTCTGATTTCCGCGTCGCTGGCCTTAGGGGCCGTATTCGCGCTGCTGATTCGGACCGAGTTGACTTTGCCGGGAGGACAAGTCGTTTCCACGGGAGCGGCCTACAACCGGTTGTTCACGCTGCACGGCGCGGTGATGATCTTTCTGTTCGTCATCCCGGCGATTCCGTCGTCTTTCGGCAACTTCGTGCTGCCGATCATGCTCGGCGCCAAGGACGTGGCCTTTCCGCGACTGAACCTGGCCAGCCTCTACCTGTACGTGGTGGGGATGGTCTTCTTCCTCTTGGTCTTGCTGCTGGGAGGCATCGACACGGGCTGGACGTTCTATCCTCCCTACAGCACGAGCACCGCAACCCCGGTCGTGCTGGCCGTGGTCGGGGCGTTCATCCTCGGCTTCAGCTCCATCTTCACGGGCATCAACTTCCTGGTCACCATCCACACCATGCGTCCGCCGGGCATGGGGTGGTTCCGGATGCCCTTGTTCCTCTGGTCGCTCTACGGCACGGCGGTCATTCAGGTCCTGGCCACACCCGTATTGGCCATCACGCTGCTGTTGCTGGCCGTCGAACGCGTGCTGGGGATCGGCATTTTCGACGACAAGCTCGGCGGCGATCCGATCCTGTTTCAGCACTTCTTCTGGTTCTATTCCCATCCGGCCGTCTATATCATGATCCTGCCGGCGATGGGGATCATCAGCGAGGTGATCTCCGTCTTCTCGCGCAAGCACATCTTCGGCTATGACTTCATCGCCTACAGCAGCATTGCCATCGCCCTGCTGGGGTTCCTGGTTTGGGGACACCACATGTTCGTCAGCGGGCAATCGCCGCTGGTGGCCATGATCTTCAGCGCGCTGACCTTCACCGTGGCAATCCCCTCGGCGATCAAGGTGTTCAACTGGCTGGCCACCATGTACAAGGGCTCGATCGAGCTGACTCCCGCGATGTGCTTCGCCCTGAACTTCATCTTTCTGTTCGGCATCGGCGGGCTGACGGGGCTTTTCCTCGGGGCCCTGGCGACCGACCTTCACGTTCACGATACGGCGTTCGTGGTGGCCCATTTTCACTACACCATGGCCGGCGGCGTATTGATGGCCTTTCTGGCCGGGCTGTTCTACTGGTGGCCGAAAATCACCGGCCGGATGTACCGCGTCGGCTGGGGGCAGCTCGCGGCGCTGGTCGTCCTGATCGGCTTCAACCTCACGTACTTCCCGCAATTCATCATCGGCGCGCGCGGCATGCCGCGACGTTTCTTCGACTACACCCAACTGGTACAGCCCGATCCCGACTTCCCCATGCTCAAGCCGCATCCCGAGTTCGTCTACTATCAGATCATCTCGACGGTGGGAGGGTTCTTGTTCGTCGGCGGGCTGGTGCTGGTCGCGATCAACCTGATCGGCTCGTGCTTCGGCGGCCGCAAAGCCCCGGCGAATCCCTGGGGCGCCGCCACGCTGGAATGGCAGTGCGACTCGCCGCCGCCGCGCGAGAACTTCGCCTCGGCGCCTGAAGCCGGCGACTGCTACGACTACGACGACCTGGAGTACGACGAGCAGGCGCAAGAATACGTGAAGCTCCCATGACGCAGTCCCAAGAACCACCGCCCGCGCCCCGCGACGGCGGCAACCACGACGCCGCCCCGTTGGCCCACCACTTCGATTCGCTGAAGCAGCAGTACGATTCGGCCAAGCTGGGCATGTGGGTGTTTCTGATCACCGAGGTCCTGTTCTTCAGCGGGCTCTTCTGCTGGTACGCCGTTTTTCGGGCGAACCACCCCGACGTGTTCGTCGACGGCCATCACTTCCTGGAAACGCCGCTGGGCGCCTTCAACACGGCCGTCCTGATCTTCAGCAGTCTGACCATGGCCCTGGCGGTCCGCTCGGCGCAACTCGGCAGGCGGGCGCCGCTGATCGGACTGTTGAGCGTCACACTCCTCTGCGGCCTGGTTTTCCTGGGCGTGAAAACCGCCGAGTACCGGCAGAAGTGGCACCATCGTCTCGTGCCCGGCCAGGCAAGGATCGAGTACTTCTTCTCCGCGAAGCGGACCGACGGCGTTTCCGCCCCGCCGGCGAAGGAGTTTCTGCCCGAGGGGGAAGGGCAGGCACAATACCGGCAGTACGTCCGGCAGCATCTTGCGCATGCGGGCGAGGAGATCCTCACCGAAGAGCAGCTTCAAGGGCGCATCGCCAATCTCCGCTCGTTCATGGGAATCTACTTCACCTTAACCGGGCTACACGCCCTGCACGTAATCATCGGGATGGGCGTGATCTTTTGGATCCTCGTCGGCGCGATCCGGGGTCGCTTCGGCCCCCGTCGCTTCACGGCGGTCGATCTGGTCGGTCTCTATTGGCACCTGGTCGACCTGATTTGGATCTACCTGTTTCCGCTCTTGTACCTGATCCATTGAAGCCCTCGCGGGAGACGCGATCGTGGACCACACGAAAACACCATCGGCGCCCAATTCCGCCAGCCAGGCCGACGTTCCCCTGGCCCATGTCGTCGAGTTGAGGATACTGCTGACCGTCTTCGCGGCCTTGATCATGCTTACGGCGATCACCGTCGCTGTGTCCTATTTCGATTTCGGCGCCTTCAACCTCTCTGTAGCGCTGGGCGTGGCCACGATCAAGGCCACGTTGGTGGCGCTCTATTTCATGCATCTGCGCTACGACAACGCCTTCTATGCGACGATCTTCGTCATCGCCGTCGGCTTCCTAGGGTTGTTCCTGGGGATCACCATGCTCGATGCGGTCGAGTACTATCCCGACGTGCAGACCTGGCAACAGAGCACGCGATAGCCCGGACTCCGAAGGCGTATCGCCCATCGACATTGTGTTGGGCCCTCAGCATCGTACGGCCAGCAGCAGGGCCGTCAGCAACACCGGCAAGTGCATTGCCGACACGCGCCGCAAGACCAGAGCGCTTCCCTCCTCGGGGTGTCGCGAGAACCTGGCAGCGGCGGTCAAATGGGCCAGCCCCAAGAGCATGGCGACCACGCCGAACGTCCAGCCCACCCAGCCCAGCACCGGCGGAATCAGGCTGACCGGCAGCAGAGATCCGGCGCCGAGCAGCGCCAACCGGCCGGCCAGCCGGCCCGTCGGATCCACGACCGTTGCCACCCTCACGCCGCCGGCCGCGTACTGCCGCCGATAGATCCAGGCAATCGCCATCGTGTGTGGAAACTGCCAGAGCAAGACGAGGCCGAAGAGCACCAGCGACATGGGAGAAAGGACCGCCCCGGCCGCGGCGGCCCCCAACAACACGGGGGTCGCCCCGCCCACGGCGCCGACCGGCGTCTGCCAGCAGGTGACGCGCTTCAACGGAGTATAGATCAGCACGTACACCGCCCAACTCAGCACGGCCATCAGGGCCACCGGCATCGTGGTCAAGGTCGCAAGATAGACCGCTGCCGCCACGGAGCTCACCACCGCGAAGGCCGTGACCTGCCGGGCGGTCAATGTCTGCCTAGGCAACGGCCGACCCGCCGTTCGTACCATCTTGGCGTCTGACCGATGTTCCAGCAACTGGTTCATGGCAGCAGCCCCCGCCATGAGAACACCCGTGCCGAGAAGCAAATGCGCCAGCAGCGGCCACGGCGGAACGCGAGGACCGGCCGTCAGGGCGGCAACCATCGTCGAAAACAGCACGCCAGCCAGAACGCCGGGCCGGATCAACTGCCAATAGTGACGCATCGGAAGCAACTCGATCATGAAACGCGACAGACCTACTGCGATCCGCTTCCATCCCCGGGAGCCATTTCTTGCCGGAGTCTTTCCCAGCTCGCCAGCAGTCGGCAACGCGTCTCCCGATGCGTTTCTGCCAGGTCAACCGATTCGCCGAGATCGGTGCCCAGATCATACAGTTCCCAAGGGGAGAAATCACGTTGCGAGTTGCGGACGTGCTCCGCCAACGTGACCTCCGCGGGGGGCAGTCCCACGTCGGGGTCCTCATTGAGCGCACCGACGGGGTTCTGCTCATAACCGAAACGAGTCCGTCCGACTGCGCCCATCCCCAATCCGACGCACAGTAAAACAAGTCGCACGCATCCGCAGTCCGTTGAGGTTCTCCACACGAAACCACTCCCTTCGTCAGGTCGGCGGCGACTTCGCGTCGCCGGCGGCGTAGCGAATCATGTTCAACAGCAACCGTTCCGCCGCCGGATGCGATCCGAGGTTCCCGCGAATCCGAAGCGTGTTGAGTATCACGCGCCCTTCGCCCAGCCCGTAGACCAGGACCGTCAGGCCGGCAGCGTAATCCTGCGACGCCTTGATCGCGCCGGCCACCGCCTCGTCAGGCGACGCCTGGGTGAACCACAAACGGTTCGGGATAATCTCACGGTAGAACGTGTAGTCCATCAACCCGCCGGCGGGAAGGCCCTCGAAGATCGGGTGGTCCTTGGCCCACTCGTCCTTGAGATAGAGCCACCCGCGGATCTCGCCCAGCGAACACCTCTTGGCGACCGGCAACCAGCCGTTGACGTCGTCCCCCTTTCGAAAGACGTCGGGCGCGAGGAACACGGCCGTGGCGCCGCGCTTGATCCGCTCTGTCAGTTCGGGAAATGTGGAGGCGTCGCCGGAAGCGGCCTGTTCGCCGGAAACCAGAATCACCTCCGCGGCTGCGGCGACCCGGGCGTCGAACGGCACGACCGTGGCGCCGCGTTCTGCGAGCCACCGGGCCAGCTCGTCGTCCTGTCCCCACAGCACGATCTTGCCGTCGAGTCGCGGCATCTCACGCGGATCGGCCACGTGGAACACGGCCTCGCCGCCCGCGGCGGCCGCTCCCTTCTCGAACGCCGCGACGAAGCGATACCTGCCCGAGGGCCCGTCGATGACCACGTCCTCGCCGAAGACCGGCAGGGCAAACGGCGGCTCTCGGGAGCCCTCTTGTCGGGGAACCTCGACGGTGATCGTCCGCTCGAAGACGCGTGCCCTCTTGGGACCGATGACCTGCAAGTCAACGGTATACTCGCCCGGTGCCAGCACGTCCTCGTTGACCAGTACGGCTTCGAGCCGAACGGGCGTTTTCCGATAGACGTTGCCCGGCTCGGCAAACACACACCAGCGCAACGGCGCCCACCCGTCAAAGACGGCGTCGACGGTACCCGGCTTAAGCTCTCGGAACGTCGTAGACAACCCCTCGCCCGTCATGCCCTGATCCACCGTGCCGGTTATGCTGTGGGCGACCACGTTCGGGTTGGATCGGATCGCGTTGAGCCCGAGCGTGCGCTGTCCGGCCATCTTGACGATGCTCTGCGCGAAGAAGTCCTCCGGGCGGTCGAACACTTCATTGAGCCGATGGCGCTGCCAATCGGCCAAAAAACGACCCCGCAGGTTGTGGTAGAAGCGGGCGTCCTCCGCCTGGGACTTGCCGAGTTGCTCGTAGAGACCGACGACGCGAATCAGATCGACCGCGCTTCCGATGCCATACTCAGACAGGAAGACGGGCCGGGGGTTCGTCACTGGCGGCCGTCGTGGAAATCCATGCTCAGGCAGATCCACGGGGTTGTCGCCGCGCCGATACTCGCGCAGCGAGCGGATAATGGCGGCCGTGTGCGGCACGCGAGGGTAGCAGTGCTGGTCGTCGAGCACGTCCTCCCACTGCATCGAGCCGGGATTGCTCAGACTGCCGATCCCGCCGGCGCTGCTTCCGTCCAACGGCGTCGGAAACGGCACGAACTTCGAAGTGTCCAGCGACTCCGACGCCGGCCCGGCCGGCAAGTACCCGTAGGACCACACGTCGTTGGGGTTTGCCGCAACGCGAAACGACACCGCGGGGTCGTGCACCTGCCCCTGCTCCGATCGGATGGTCAGGTCCAGGCCGGTCGAGTCAGCGCCGTAGTCGCCGTTGCCGAACCCGACCGCGAAGTCAAGACGGTCGCCCAGCCCGACCGACAGCCTCTTGGAGAACGACGCCTCGGGCCCGCTGCCGCCGACGTTGATCTTCCGCTGGAAGATCGATTTGCCGTTGTGCAAGATGTGCACGTCCGTGGTGGCCCTGGTCGCGATGCTTTTGAACGTGGCCGAGACATCAAACGTTCCCGCCTCCGGCGCGGTCCAGCGGAGCACCGCCGGCTCGCCCTCGCGGCCGGGATGCAGACCGAGTTGCCCGGGCTCCCACGTGATTCCCAGCCCGCGCACGGTGTCACCGGTTCCGTTGTGATTGACACAAGGCTCGGTGCGGTCGGCCGGTCGCCAGGCGTCGATACCGGCGATGGACCGGCTGGCCCACTTGTCCCAACGCCCGCTATTGAGCATGACCATGCGCGAATCATCGAACCCACGGACGAGCCGGAGGGTCTCCACGGCATGGCGGAAGACGGGCCCTTCCGGGGTCTCGTTGAGCAGCCCCCAAATCACGATGCTCGGGTGGTTGCGGTCGCGGAGGATCATTTCGCCGACGGACCGGTCGAACCGCTCGGCCATCCGGGGCGAGTCCTCGAGGCACCAGTTGGCGTACGGCTCTTCGTAGACCAGCAAACCGATCTCGTCGCACAGATCCAGCTGATACCGCGTCGCCACACCGGCGATGAAGCGGATGGCGTTGAAACCCATGACCTTGACGTTGTGCAGGTCCCGTCGAAGCAGATCGGGGTCATGCGGCAATTGCTGCCCGATCGGGCAATGGTTGCCCGTGTGCGAGCACTTCAGGAAGATCCGCCGGCCGTTGAGGCGGAAATAGCCGTTGGTGAAGCGGAAGTCGCGGAACCCGCAACGAACGGAGTATTCGTCCACTGCGGCGATGCCCGCCGGCTGTCGAGGCGCATCTTGCTCCCGCGAGCCGTCAACCTCGGAAGGGGTTTCCTGGGCGCGCGCTGTCACGCGATACAGAAACGGGTCGTTCAGGTTCCACAGATGCGGACCCTCGACCTTGACGTCCGTCTCGACGAGCGTATCGCCGGGGGGAAGCCTTTGCTGCAACTGCGCGATGGCAACGGTCTCGCCGCTGGCAGCCGGCGCGACGGTCAGTTCGATCCCGCCTTCAACGGTCCTAGCCCCCGCGTTGCGCACATTGGCCCGAATGTGCACGATTCCCGTCCGGGCATCGGCGCAAACGTGGAGATCCTCGATCCGCACGGCCGGGGCAATCAGAAGCTCGACCGAATCGACGATCCCGCCATGGTTGTAGGACGCGCCTGCCCGATATGGGATCTCCTTGTTGCGATGGGGCGTCTGCCTCAAGACGATGCCGTCGATGGGCTCATGCGTCGGGTTCAGCACGCGGACGGCCAGACGGTTGGAAGCACCGGGATGGATGGCGTCGGTGACGTCCAGAACGAACGGCGTCTCCGCGTTCTCGTGCCCGCCCACGTGCTTGCCGTTGAGCCATACGTCGGCCAGGTAGTCGACGGCCCAGAAACGGAGCAGATAGCGTCCGCCGCGATGTGGGTTTTCCGGCGCCGTGAACGTGCGCCAATACCAGGCAACGCCGTGATAGCCTGGAAAGGCGTCCTGAATGATCCAGGGCACCTTGGTCTGTTTGGCTTCCGGGCGCGGGGCGAGGAACCACTGCTGCCCGCGCCCGACGTTGTGCGCGTCGGTGGCCAGCAGCCAATCGTCGCCATCGAGAGAAACCACCCGCGCCGTCACCGGGACATGGGCCGAAATGCCCGTCGGCGCTTGCACGTCTTGCCCCCGTGCCGTCAACGCGGCGGCGCAGCCAACAACCAGAGCCATGGCAAGGGGTCTCCTCATCATGCGATCCTCCCAATGGGCAGGTGTTCGAACGGAGAAGTGTGGACGCGCCGGTCGTTTCGGTAGCGGCCGGAATCGATTATCACACGAACGATCCCAGAATTCAATTCTCGGGAGGGCCAGATTCCGCAACCTCCCCTATGCGGGGCGAACAACGCTTCGGCGGCCCGCGGCGCTAAGGACTCGCAAAAGAACTGGTCGAGCATACATGAAGATGCAAGGACGCTCAGCGGCTTTCGCTCGTCGCGGGTGCTGCTGACAAGCGACAATTGGGCGGGTCGCCGGCAGTCGATCAGGACGTGGTTCCAGCCGCCGGGCCGGGACTTCCCTGGGCCACATCGGCGTCTCGCTGACGGCGGGTGAAGAGATTGTAGAGAACGGGCACGACTAGCATCGTGAGCACGCCGGAGACAAGGATTCCGCCGGCCGAGGCGACCCCCACGCCGGTACGCATTTCGGCTCCAATCCCCCGGCCCAGGGCCAACGGCAACATGCCCAACACGGCAGCCAGCGTGATCATCACGATGGGGCGGAAACGCTCGCAGGCTGCCGTGACCATGGCCCTGTGTCGAGGGATACCTTCGGCGACGTGGACGTTGAACTGGTCGATGATCAGGATCGCGTTGTTGACCACGATGCCGACCATCATCACGATGCCCATGATCACGAAGAGGCTGAAGCTCTCGCCGGCCAGGGCCAAGGCCCAGGTGGTGCCGATCAGCGCCAAGGGAAGCGTGATCAGGATCAGAGCCGGTTGCCGGAACGACTCCATAATGGCGGCCAGCGTGAGCACCATGAGCACGACTGCGGTGATACCGGCCTCGCCGAGGCCCTGCTGCCCTTCCTCCATCATCTCGTACATGCCGGCAAACGAGTAGCTGTAGCCGGGAGGAAGATTGCCCTTCTCGTCGATCGCTTGACTGATCTGGTTGACCGCGATTCCCAGCGGGAGGCTGTCGGCCAACTGCGAGGTCAGCTTGGAGATGCGGCGTTTGTCTTTGCGGACGATCTGGATGGGCATTTCGTCCGCGATTACCTCGCCGAGATTCGCCAACAGGACCGGATGACCGTCGGCTCCCGGGAAGAGGAACTCGTCGATCTGGTCCTTGCCCTGCTGTTCGGTCAACTTGACGACGATGTCGTAGTTTCGGGCGTTCTCCTTGTAGGTCCCGGCCTCAATGCCTTCGAGATTGGCGCGCAACGCCATGCCCAGGCCGATGGCGGGCGATCGCAGGTCGCTAAGAACGGCCCGGCGGGGCTGGATGCGGATCTCCGGCTTGGCCGGCCGGACGGTGGTGTCGGGGTCGAGAATTCCGGGCGTTTCCCGAGCCAGACGAAGTGTCCTCAGTGCCAGCCCGTCGAGCGTCGTCAGGTCGTCGCCGGCGATCTCCAACTCCACCGGGTTGCTCTGGCCGCCGATAATCGACGGCAGGCTGACGGCCATAATCGCATCGGGGTAGCCTTCCATCCGCGAGCGGACCAGGTCCATCAACTCGTCGATGGTCATCTTCCGCTGGTCGCGCTCGGAGAACTTCATCAGGATCTGGGCCAGATAGACGCCCTCGCTCGACTGTCCCAGCATGGCCTCCACCTTGCCGACGGTGGTCAGCACGTGTTTCAGCTCCGGCAAGTCCTTGATTCTTGCTTCCGCCTGCCGGGCGCGGCGGACGGTCTCCTTGAGGTTGTAGCGCGGGGGAAACTCCAACCGGAGGTAGACCCGGCCCATGTCGCTCTCGGCAAAGGCGCTGGAACCGAGCGTGCCCGCCAGACGGAGCGAGTGGACGAAGACGCCGAGAACCACGACAAGCGTCAACACGGCCGCCCAGCGGTGGCGCTCGGTGAACTCCAGCAGGCGGCGGTAACCGGTTACCACGCGATCGAATCCCCAGTTCCAGCCCCGCTCCATTACCGCCAGCGGCGACCGCGAGCCCTCTTTGCGCGGCCGAAGGATCAACGAGCAGAGCAGCGGCGTGAGGGTGAAGGAGATGAACAGTGAAACGACCGTCATGATGAACATGGTCATTGCCAGGGGGCCGATGAACATGCCGAGCTTCGTGCTCATGGTTGCCAGGGGGAAGAGCACGACGACGTTGGTGCCGGCGCTGGCCAGCACGGCGATGAAGGCCTCTTTGGCGCCCAAGCGCGAGGCCCCCTTGGGATCGCCGCTCTCGTCCAGTCGCTTGACGATCGCCTCCAGCACCACGATCGAGTTGGTTACTAGGATCCCCACCGACATGCCGATGGCAATCAACGTCGACATATTCAGCGTGTACCCGGCCATCTGCATGAAGAACAGGCCGATGACGATGGTCAGCGGCATGGTCACGGCCACCACGAACAGCGAGCGGAAGTTGTAGAGGAACAGGAACAGGATCGCCGCGGTCAACAGGATGCCCTGCAACACGTTGATCCAGGCACTCTCGTTGTTGGCCTCGATGAACCGGCCGTCGTCGTCGACCCATACCAGCTCCATGCCGCCGGGCAACTCCTCATTGAGCTTGCTCATCGCGTCGCGGACGGCGTCGGCCACGCGGACCGCGTTCGCGTCGGCCTTCTTGATGACCTTGATGGCCACGCAAGGACGGCCGTCGATGGTGGCCATCTGGCGGACTTCCTCGGTGGCCATGCCCACCTGGCCCACGTCGCGGATGTGGCAACGGTGCCCATCCTCATTGGCCACCTCCAGATCGGCCAGGTCGGCAACGCGGTCGTAGTCGGCGTCGAACTTGACCGCGTATTCCGACCGATCGTCCCGCACGCGGCCGGAGGGGATCGTCCGCACGGCGTTCTGGATGGCCCCCACCACGTGCATGCTGGAAAGGCTTCGAGCGGCCAGCCTCTCGCGATTCAGCGTGACGTGGACCTCGCGTTCGGCGCCGCCGATCAGCCGCACCTCGGCCACGCCCGAGATGACCGTGATCCGATCGGAAAGGGTGTTGTCGGCATAGTCGTACAACGCGTCCAGCGGAACGTCGCCGGTCAACGCCAGATTGACGATCGGTGTGGCGTTGATGTCGAACTTCTGGATGATCGGATCCTCGACGTCGGTCGGCATCTCGGCCCGGATCAGGTCGATCTTCTCGCGGACGTCCGTGGCCGCCACGTCCACGTCGACGCCCATCTGGAATTCCAGCAGCGTTTGGCAAGCGTTCTCCATGCAGGTCGAGTTGACGTGTTTCAGCCCGTCGATCGCCACCACCGCGTCCTCGATCCGTTTGGCCACGTCGGTTTCCAGCTCCTCGGGCGAGGCCCCGGGATAAATGGTGACGACGGTGACAAAAGGGGCATCCAGCTTGGGCATCATCTCCAGGCCCATCTTGCGAAAGGCACTGAGCCCCAATAATGCCAGCCCGATGATCAGGCAGCCCATCGCCACCGGCCGGCGTACCGAAACGTCGGACAGAATCATGGAGCGTCCTCCCCGACGACTGCAACCGGCGTGCCCTCTTCCACCAGGAATTGGCCCATGGATACCACCGGCACGCCGGAGTTCAGACCGTCGAGAATCTCGCGCCAACCATCCAGGTCACGGCCCGTCTCGACCGGGACCATCTTGGCCCTGCCTTCGGCAAGGGTGAACACGATGCTCTTGCCACCCCGGGTTTGGACGGCTTCGGATGGGACCCCGATGCCCTGGCCGCTGTCGGTAACAATCGCCGTTTGGGCCAGACAGCCGGGCACCACACCCTCCGGCGGCGACTCGACCAGACCCTTCACGGCAAAGGTCCGCAGCTTCTGGTTGACGGTGGGGCTCTTGTAGCTCACGGTGTGCTCACCCAGGTCGATGCTTCCCACGCGGACCCGCATTTTCGTTTTCCCGGGCAGAACATGAGCGTAGTGTTCCTCGGGCAAGAAGACCGAGATCTCCACGACCGAGGTATCCTCGATCCGCAGGACCGGCGTTCCGGCGCCGGCCATTTCGCCGGGCTCGCGAAAACGCTCCGATATCCACCCGCTGATGGGCGCCAAGACCAGCGAATCGGCCAAATCCTTCTCCGCGATCGTCAGGTTCAGCCGGGCTTGTTCCTGTTGGGCTTTGGACAAGTCGGTCAACGCCTGCGTGTGTTTCACGTCCGCGTCGCACTGCCGCAATTTCGACTCCTGCTGCTCGACGACCTGGGCGGCGATGGCGTTGGTCTTCAGGAGTTCTCGGTAGCGGTTCAGGTCGTTCAGGGCCTGTTCATGCGCGGCAACGTCCTTATCGACCAGCGCCAGCTTCTCCTGCACCGAAGCCTCGGCCACCGCGAGATCCTGCCTGGCGATAGCGACTGCCTTGCTGAGCTTCAGCGAGTCGGTCTGGAAGAGCTTTGTCGTGCCGGCCTCGACTCGGTCGCCCTCGTCGACGAATACTTCATCGAGCGTACCCGGGATGCGAGCCGACACCATGGCATACTGCTTGGCGTGCACGCTTCCCGACACGACGACGCAACTCTCGAAGGTCATTGCCCTGGCCGGCGTGAGCACGACCGGAACCCGCTTCTCGCCGGTCTGGTCCGTCCGGGAACCCGTGCCTTCTTGAGGATCCGCCGCGGCACTCCGCGTTTGCCAAACAACGCCGACTCCCACCGCCATGGCCACAGCAAGGGCACAGGCGAGCAGACCGGCAAAGATCGCAAAGCCTCTTCCTCTCATGAGCCTTCGTGCACACATCAGCAATTGCCTCCCACTTCTCGCGACGATCCTCAAGAGAAAACATGCCATCTAGCCTCCGTGCAACTGACGCAGGTTGCACGGAGGCCGCGAAAAGAACCTGTCGCGTCGTGCCTCATTCGTCTGCGCCGACCCCGTGCTGAAAGAAGTCCATCACGCCCTCAATCAACTGGTCGATCGGCAGTGCCGCGTCCGTCTCGATGCGTTGCTCACACACGTCGCGCACCGCGCCAAACAACAGTTCTGCCGTTAACGAAACGTCGACCCTTCGGAAGCCCCCCTCCTCGATGCCCTGCCGGATAATCAAGGCCAGGTCTTGCACAGCGGATGTCCGCCCCGTTCTGTCGTGGTCTCTCAACAACGCGCGCACGGCATGGTCGACGAAGAAGAAGTTGAACAGCCCTCGGTGTTCCTGAAGGTACTCGAACCAGTGCCGCAGAAGCGCTTCGAGCTTCGGCAAGGCCGACAGATCCTCGTCCAGAATCTCCTGCGAGCTCTCCCGCAGCGGCTCCAAAAGCCGCTCGTGGACGAACTGCAGCAGTTCGACCTTGTTCTGAAAGTACTTGTACAGGCTTCCCTTGGCGACCTCCGCCTGTTCGGCCACCCGGTCCATCGTCGTGCCTTCCAGCCCGTAGCGTGTAAGCACTGCCACGGCCGCCTCGTAAATGCCCTGCTTCATCATCGACGTCACGAGCCTCTTACGTCGCTCGGCAAGTCGAGCCATCATTCCCTCCCGGACAGTGGCCAAAAAGCCCTGGCAGACTCCTCTTCTTCCAGGCCCAAAACTACACGGTCAATTATTGTGACCTTTCGGTCATCCGTCAAGACCCATCGGTCGAAAACGATAATAAATGCCGTTTCTGACGGTATTTCCACGCGACCCAGCCACATTAGGGGGGTGAACTTCTCCTGCTTCTGCCGATTGAACGCGAATGTGCCAGAAATTAGGCCGATGCAGAGAAAAGCGGATTTGGCGACAAGGCGAGTCCTAAGGATTGGGGGGGTACATAATGGTCACGCGGACGGTCAATCAGGCCCACGTCAGTCCTTCCGAGGATATCAGGGCAGCCGAGGGCAAAAGGCCTGGCCCGAGTCAATCCTTGCGATTTGCCGTCGTGCCGGTCCGGGTGATCGCGGGCGTGGCTCTGCTACTGGCCATTGTGCTTCCCAACGCCGGGTGCACGACCGGTCCGGTGCAGTGGGTCCGCAACGGCTTCAAGGTCGGGCCGGACTACTGCCGACTGCCGGCCCCCGTGGCCGACGGGTGGATCGACGGCGAAGACGGCAATCTCCGGTCGCAGGCGGCCGACTACAGCTATTGGTGGGCCACGTTTGACGATCCCGTTCTGAATGAGCTGGTCGAAGTGGCCTACCGGCAGAACTTGCCGCTGAAGATCGCCGGCATGCGCGTGCTCGAGGCCAGGGCCCAATTGGGCGTGGCCCGCGGGAGTCTCTTGCCACAGCAACAGCGGGCCATCGGCGCCTTCTCGCGCAGCCAACTCAGCGAGAATTCGTTTCCTTTCGGGGAGTTTCCGCTGCCGAAGATGGCCTTTGACACATGGTCGGCGGGCTTTGACGCCGCTTGGGAACTCGATTTCTGGGGACGCTTTCGCCGTGCAGTGGAGTCGGCCGACGCCAGTCTGAACGCCCAGATCGAGAACTACGACGATGCGCTGGTGATTCTCCAGGCCGAAGTAGCGGCGACTTACATTCAACTGCGGACTCTGGAGGACCGATTGGCGCTGGCCCGCAAGAACGTGGAGATCCAGAAGAACACCTTCCGCATCACACAGGATCGGTTCAACCAGGGCGTGGTGAGCGAATTGGACGTGAAGCAGGCGCTGTCGATCCTGGGCGCCACCGAGTCGCTGATCCCCGTGCTGCAGACCGCGCATCGCCAAACGCAGAACCGACTCTGTACCCTGCTGGGGATGCCGCCGGCGGAGGTGGGCGCTGAGCTTGGACATTCCGGCCGCATCCCCAGCCCGCCGCCGGAGGTGGCCGTGGGCATTCCGGCCGACCTGCTGCGCCGCCGCCCGGACGTGCGTCGCGCGGAACGCCAGGCCGCGGCGCAGTGCGCCCTGATCGGCGTCGCCGAGAGCGAGCTCTATCCGCATATCGCGATCACCGGCACCATTGCCTTCGAAGCCGAGCGGTTCGACGACCTCTTCAAGGGAGGGAGCATCGCCGGCATGGTAGGCCCCGGCTTCCGCTGGAACATCCTCAACTACGGTCGCATCCGCAACGGCATCGACGTGCAGGACGCCCGATTTCGCCAGCTCGTGCTCCAATACCAGGAAACAGTCCTTCGCGCGAACGAAGAAGTGGAGAACGCGATTGCGGCTTATTTGGGTGAACAGCAACGCGTGAAGTCGCTCCAGATAAGCTCCAGCGCCACGGCCGACGCCGTGGCACTTGCCAACGCCCAATATCAGCAGGGGCTGATCGATTTCCAGCGCGTGCTCGACTCCCAACGGGCCCTGGTTCTACAGCAGGACACACTGGCCGAAAGCCGCGGAAAAGTGGCCTTGAGCCTGGTCACGCTGTACAAGGCCCTCGGAGGGGGATGGCAGATGCGTTTTCGGCCCGGTCCGGCGGCGGCAGTGCCCCCGAATAGCACACCGTTCCAGGAAGAGCCCCTCCTGCCAGCCCAGCCGATTCCCCAACCACGACCCCAACCCGCCATGCCGGCGCCGCCGGCCAACCTCAACAACATAACTTATTGATGTATGCATGGTGAATGATCGAGGTCGACCAACGGGAGGCCGGACCATTCGAGTTCCCGTTGGTCGCCCTCGCGCATTGAGTGTGCAAGCGTCAATCACAACCTTCCGGAACTGAGCATCATGAAACGCTATTTCACGCTGGCGGCCGTTCTGCTCGGCGCCAGCCCGGCTGCCACGGCGTGGGGAGTTGAACTCCCGGCAGCCGGCGGAGACTACACGTGCAGCCGTTTCACCACCGACGCTCCCTCGCGCGGCATCCCAGTCTGTGCGGATCTGTACAACCGCTCCTGTCTTTCGTGCTGGTGCCCGGACGACTACCGCGCCAAACCGAGCCCCCGTTTCTGTCTCCCGCCGATGTGCGGTTGCTGCGACGACTACTGTCCGAAGCGAGCGCCCTGCTTATGCCTCCCATCAGTGTGTGGTTGCGGCGACGACTACCGTCCAAAACCCGGGCCGTGCGTTTCCTGGCCGTGCCGCTGGCCAGACTTCTACAAGTGTCCGGCGCCACCGCCTTGCAGCGGCGAGCGGACTCTCTGCTGGCCGACAGCGGCAAGCGATCATCAGACCAACTAGCCCAACTCTGCCAGTTGGCGACTTATTGACCCTTACACACTCAATGCGGCAGGGTGGCACTGGTGAGAAGGGCTGACCGATAGGGTGCCACTGGCTCTGCCAGTGCCCGGCGGGTGGGTTGACGTTCCGTGCTTACGTGGGTAGAAGCAGAGCATGGCACATCGGAAGACAGTGCAGCATTTTCACGAGGCAACGAACTTCTTCAGTTTCCTCGCTGCTCGCAGCCTCACCCCCAATGAGTTCGCAGAGAACGAACATCTTGTAAACGTGGTACGGGATGATCCTGTACGATTGTGTCGAGCAGCACTTCCGTCTTCACGTGCTCGAAGTCCATCGGTTCAGCCAACTCGCCGACAGGCGGTCCGACACCATGCGGCACCGGCAAGAACTTCGTGGAAGTTCCACCAGGATCTTGCAGCCCCAAGAGCCATGCGCTGCAAACGTACTTGAAGCGGTCGTTATGTGCCTGCACTCATTGTGTACTCCGGTTGCCCCGTATTCTCATCAGGCTGTTCACTTATTACCGTGAAACCTTGAGATAAATAGAACTGGTAACTTGCTTCATTTTGTTTGTAGACTGAAAGCGTTAGCTGAGTTCTCTGAGCTTTTGCATGAGAGAGTAACGATCTACCTATTCCTTGCCTTTGCCACTCTGGAGAAACGAAGATTGCAGCAAGACTATTTCCGTTTAGCGCATAGAAGCCGACAACTTCGGAGTTGTGTTCATAGACGTATGCCTCTGAGGCCGGAATGTAGACGTTACGCATGTTTTCTACCTGGGACTTCCAGAATTCTGCTTCGACGAAATCGTGCGATGTGATGGACGCTTCCAACCAAATCTCCAGAACAGCTTCCATATCATTGTCATGGAATTGTCTTATCACCTTAATCTCCAACTTGTCGAAAGCGCTGCGTCAACAAACCGCCGTGTTACAACTGCCCTTGTGGCCAGCTACCGTCATCTGCGATAGTGGTTTGGCCTTCCCCAGGGATCGTGGACGCCCGGAAAGGGGTGTACGATACCACGATTTCCTGAGGAGGACGAGCGATGTCGAAACGGAGAGTGTTCAGCCGCGAATTCAAGATCGAAGCGGCCTACGCGAAGAACGGCTTCACTGACGACCGGCCGGAGAGGGATTCTGCGGCGCTGCGGGCGACGGGGACCGATGACGCACTGCCCCCTGGAAACGCCCCCCACGTCGAACCCCCGCCAGAGGAAAAAGCCAGTTGCCGGGTGGCCGTTCCTTGCCACCAGCTTGCCACCAGCTTGCCAAGAACGGCGCCCAGGTGGGCAAATTGGGGCGCAGGCTGACACAACGGCCAGTCTTTGGGAAGTGTCGGGGGAATCAGCGCAAGTCTTTAATTTGGAAGGGTTTGGCGCGAGTGGGCACGGGCCGACACAAGTACCCCCGGCAGGACTCGAACCTGCAACCCTCGGCTTAGAAGGCCGATGCTCTATCCAATTGAGCTACAGGGGCAAAACGACCCGCAAGACGCCACGGTGTCCCAAATGGCAGACGGGCCGACGCCCGTCATGCAGGCCGCCTGAACGGGGTCCCCAAGGGCAATCCTAGTCGCGTTTGGCGTGTTTGCCAAGTCCACCGAGGCCGCATACGCCCGCGCTTCTCCGAAACTCTCGGCTGGCACTCGGCGGATCGGGCGGCGTGCCTGCGCACGACTTGTGTCCTGTCCTGCCCTGTGGGCACGAGCCGGGCGGCGTCACGTATTGAGCCACATCCGCGTGAAGTGGAAGAAGATGGGAGCGGCGAAGCACATCGAGTCGATGCGATCGAGCACGCCGCCGTGGCCTTCGACCAGCGTGCCGTAGTCTTTCACGCCGCGGTCACGCTTGATGGCCGAGAGGGTCAGTCCTCCGGCAAAGCCCATCACCGCAATCACCAAGGACATCAACGCGGCCACCGGGACGGAAAAGGGAGTGGCCCACCACAGGGCGGCGCCGAGCAGCGTCACGCTGGCGGTGCCGCCGAGCAGCCCTTCCCAGGTCTTGTTGGGGTTGATCGTCGGCACGATCACGTGCTTGCTGGGAATCTGGGCCCAGGCGTATTGCAGGGCGTCGCTGAGTTGGACGATCAGCACGAAGAAGAACAACAGCAGGGCCTTGGGGGCCCAGCCGGCGTCCGGCAACTCGAGAGTCAGCAGCGCCGGGGCATAGCTGAGGCAATAGACGCAAACCAGAAGCCCCGCCTGAATCTTGGCCGTGCGTTCCAGAAACCGCTTGTAGTCGCCCGCCATGGCCACGCGGGCCAGGATGAACAAGAACGCGTAGACGGGAACCAGAATGCTGTACAGATCGTAGCTTTGCATTCCCACATAGGCCCAGTGGTTCTCGTCGAACAGCCAGCAATTCTCCATGCCCACCAACACGAACTGCAGGGGGGTCCAGAGGAAAAAGACCCAGAAGAGCGTACGATGGTCGCCGGGCCGCGTGGGGGTCAGCGTGATGAACTCGCGAAGCGCCCAGAACGAGATCAGCCCAAACAGGACCACGGTGGCCGCCCGCCCCAGCAACAATGCGGCCACCAGGACCGCGAACAACACCCACCAGGCACGGACCCGCAGCCGAAAGGTCTCCAGGATGGCCGGATCGATCCCGCTGTCGACGCGGCCCCTCAACACTTGGACCACGGCCGTGCCGCCGGCCAGCAGCAGCAACACCCCACCGACCAATCCCAGGGTTTTCGGATCCATCGGCTTCGATTCCTTTACACGTTGCGGGCGACGATTCCAGCGGGGAACGCGGGGATCGTCGTCACACTTCCTTGAGTCGTTGGACGGCCTGGCGGGCCCGTCGCAGGAATTCCATCTTCGGCTCGCCCGCCTCCAACCACATCGGCGGGCCGAAACTGATACACGTCAACAGGGGCACGGGCAACACCTCGCCACGCGGCAGGATGCGGTTCATGTTGTCGATATGGACGGGGATCATCTCCAAATCGGGTCGCTTCTTGCACAAGTAGTAGAGGCCGCTTTTGAATTCGCCCATTTCTCCCGTGGAACTCCGGCCGCCTTCGGGAAACACAATCAGCGAGTGGCGGTCGCCGATCTCGCGGATCATCAGGTCGACCGGGCTCTGGTGGACCTTGATCTCCGTCCGGTCGATCAGGATCGCATTGAACAGCTCGTCGGCAATGTACCGGCGGATTCGCCCGGCGCTCCAATAGTCCTTCGCGCCGACCGGCCGGGCCAACAGTCGGACGGCTTGCGGCAAGGCCGACCAGATCACAATCGCGTCCAGATGGCTGGTGTGGTTGGCGAAGTAGACCCTCTGGCACGTATCCGGTTGGGAATCGATCCAGCGCACACTGGCCCCGCTGAGAAACCGAGCGAGCAACGCCAGAATGGTCCTGGCGAGATTGGTCTTGAGATTGCTTTCCATGCTCAGCCGTGCCGGACTGATGCCCGAGGGCCCGCTGTCGCCGGCCCCCGCGACCCAACGCGGATCGGGACGGCACCACCCACAGGTACTCTATGGTAACCTGCAAACCGGTACAGGCCAAGGCCCTCCGGATTGTGGGCGGGACGTGGTGTGCCGTGGGGGGTTTTCAGTCGTCCGACACTGCCTGGGGCTCGTCGAACAGCACGCAGAGCACGTCGAGGGCCTGCACGGCGCGGGCCGGGTCGCGGATGCTGCCGTGGTCGACGCTCTCCTCCCAGATCAGCAGTGCGTAGCGCAAGTACTGCTCGCGCGACTCGGCCACCAACTGCTCTCCCAGTTCGGCAAGAACCTCCGGCCACAACTGCTTCAGTTGCACCAGAGCGGCCGTCTGTCCGCCGACCGCCTCGTAGACCAGATCGTCGAGCAGTTCCAGTTTCTCCAGAACGCTCGGCGAGTTGGGGTCAAGCGTCCTGGCCGGTCCGATCGTCTTGACCTTCGATACGGAGGCGTTTGCGCCGGTCGACTCGAAGCGATGGTGGGCCGCGTGGGCGTGTTGAACGTCCGGCAATTCGGCGGAATCCGGACCGGCAACTCCCGAGTCTTCGACGTCCTGCTCTTCGCACGAGTCGTCGCCGCCCGATCCGACGGCATGGGCGGCGTCGGAGTCGCCTTGCTGCGCGTGGTCCTTGCGCAAGGACGACGCGTCCAATTCTTCAAGGAATTGCAGTCCCAACGCGGACAGATCATCGAGCGAGAGGTGAAAACGCCGTTTGGACAACTGGGTGGCCAGGAACGACGTCCGCCCCGACGCCAGCACCCGTTCAATCAGACGGCCCCAGCCGTCTCTGGGCAGGGCTTCATCGGGCGGGCCGTCGCCAAGGTGCAGCACCGTAATGTTGTCCTGATTTGCAATCCAGCGCTGTTCGGTGCGGTCGCCGGAAAGCGAGATGATACGAAACGGCCGACGGGAGGAGAACTTCAAGCCGGTCGAGAAAGAGAACTCGCGACGGCATTCGATCGGCAAACAGCTGAACAGGCCGGCGATCAGTTCCCCGGCCGACGGCTTGCCGGCCACTGCCACGCGGGGCGAATCGAGGGCCGCTTGCACCAGCGCGGCGACCTGGGACGCGCCGGGGTTGCCGGCCAGCCGGACCAGCAAGGTCTGGTCGACCGAGGCGGCCCCGCCCGCCATGTGGACCGGCTCGAGCCGATGAGGGATGCTCTCGGGGACCTCGAGCCATCCGCTGGCCTGGGCCGCACGGACCACGGCAAAGGGATTGTTGGCAAACCGGCCGAGAACCTCCGGCGGCACGACCAGACAGTGGGTGTAGATGCGATAGCCGCCGCGGCCGCTGTATTCCCATCCCGCGGGCGTCGTTCGGGAAACGCAGAAACTGCCGCTGGAAAGCGGGAAGAAGTTGATGCTGGCCGCATCGGGGCCCAGCTCCAACATCGAATCGTGCGACGGGCCCCAGATGGACAGGTCCCGGGCGTCCGCTTCGCAGATTCCGGGACTGCGGGCGACCACTTGATAACCGGCCGACCGGCTGGTCTCGGCCGAAGTGAAGACGGCTTGTTCGAGGTATGCCATTCGTTTAGGTGCTTACGAGTCTTCTTGGACAAGTTCGACAACGGAAACTCTAACGCGGCTCCACCCCTTGTTCGACTCTCGTTTCGGCTGATCCGCCTTGGGCGGCCTGCCCGCTTGAAACGTGTGTTGACGCTCGAAATACGTTCCTGGTGAAATGCTCATCCCTGCCTGGCGAGGAGATTCTGCAGCAGCCATTCAAACGGCTCCACGATGCCGTGAGGCTCGACCCGCAGCGGCACCTCGACGTGCCCGTCCAACAGCGATTCGCGCGCGGCGCAGGCTCCGGCCACCCCGGAGGCGAAGAACTTGTGGCAAACGAATCGTTCCCGGCAATACTGCCACAATCCGGCGGCGTGCATCTTGGCGTAGGCATCGGGGTCTTCCATGCACTGCTCGCACTGATCGGCCTTGCTGAAGATCAGGGCCACCGGCCGCTTGGCCCACCCCTGCTTTGGATCGTTGTCCAGCTCGCTCAGGTAGCTCAGCAGCTTCATCGTGAAGAAGTCCTGGTCCCGTCCTCCCTCCTTGACCTGGATCGCGTCGATGAGGATCATCGCGGCCGTACACTTCTCCAGGAACGAGCGCACGACGCGGAAGGTGTGAGGATGGTCGATTTCCTCGATCACGGCCTCGCCGGCCATGTCGGGCATGATCAGTTCCAGGGGGCGCCGCTGTCGCGGACGCCGGATTTGGCAATGAACCCAGTTCCAGCGGTCCGGCTCGTTGGGTGTTTTGTGGGGAAACTCGCACCGCGACAGCGCGGAGAGCGTGGTCTGCTGCAGGGTGATCGAGAAGGCGCCCCGGGCGAGCAGGTGCAGCCGTTCCGGCTGCCGCGAGAGCATGTCCATCAACATGCCCAGGTACACCGTCTTCCCGACGCTGCTGGGTCCGATGACCCCGACCATTTGCGGCTGAACCTTCTGGTCGTTGGTCTGATGTGCCAACGCCATGGGCGCCGCACAATGGCTGCAGAACTCGCAGTCGAACGTATTGTCCGTCTCGCAAATGTAGCAGGCGATCGGGACCGCGTACTTGGCCAACCGGTAGGATTCCAGCGGCTGAATGGCGGCCTTGGTCATGCGTGCACCTCCTCGGCAAGGGGAGCTTCTGTCTCGTCGGCCTGCGGCGCCGGCGGCGCGCCGGCCTCAGGTCCCACGCCAGCCGCTGCCGAACGCGCCAGGGCGAGGTCGCCCACTCCGACCGCACAGCGGAATCCGATATTGTGTCTTCGCCCTAGCGGGCTCTCACCGCTCTGGAACTGGCAGGTAGCCTGGTTGTCAAAGTACGTGTCGAACGCACCGCCGCGAATGCTCTTCATCGGCGTTGGCAGCACCAGATCGCCCGAGGGATGATCGCCAGCGCGGAAGTTGGCACTGGTCCACTCCCAGACGTTTCCGGTCAACTGGTACACGCCCCCGACGCTCACGCCTTCGGCGAACTCGTGGACCGACACGACCCGATTCGGCCCCGAGCCCCATAGATTGCACCGGGTGCGATCCATGTTCTCGCCCCAAGGGTACTTGCGTTGAATCCGCGACGTGGCCGACAAGGGCACGGGCCAACTGCCTGCCTTGGCCCACTCCGCGTCGCTGGGCAGCCGCGTTCCGATCCAGCGGGCATAGGCACTCGCCTCGTACCAGCTAACGCCCACCACCGGGTGATCGTCCTCGCCGGACAGAAAGCAGCCGTCTTGCCAGAAACGCGGCCCCGGCAAGCCGGTGCGATCGACCATGTCCAGCACGGCCGGCCAAATCGAGCGATCCCACAAGGACACCTGTTGATAGCCTCCCGCAGCAACGAATTCGTAGAATTGCCGGTTGGTCACCGGGTAGCGGTCCAGAAAGAAGCGTTGCACGCGGACGACCCGGCCTTGAGCCGAGTTGATCTCATCGTCATTCAGCTTGCCGTCGTCCAGCGCCTGGTCGATCCGGCCCACAACGACCTCGCCGTCGGGGACCAGAGCCATCGCCTCCTGGAGTGTCTCCAACGTGTGGCGGTAGTGGACATCGCTTAGGTTGTCGGCGATTTGGGGGCGCAGCAGCAGCGCAAAACGTCCCTGGGCCAACATCTGCTCCACCAGCCCGGCCGTGTCGCTCGGATCGACCGGCCCGGCGGCGGACTTCAGCCGCGGGCGCGGTGCCGCGGGGACCTGGATTCCGGTGGCTTGCCGCCGCGCTCCACGACGACGGCGGACCACGCGCGCCAAAACGTAGCACAGTCCGATGGCCCCGCCGGAGGCCAGGAACGTGTTGTATGTCCACCAGCCAAGACCCAGATTGGTCAGACTCAGCAGCATCGTCGTGGCGAGGATCACGCAGTGGTTGAGTAGTAGCACGGTGGTCTCCAATAGTGCAACGAAAAGGTACCGTCTTTCGCCGGTGCCGACGCCTTTTCCGTGAATCCTAGGATTTCGTTCCCCGTCGTTTGGCAAGGTCTTTCTGCAGCATCTCGAACTGGGCCATCACCGAGTCGAGCACCGGATCGCCGTTCGTCCCCGGCTGCGGGGCGGTGGACGCCGACGGAGGCGGGCTCGACTGGGGCTGGGCCACCGCCGCCGGCCCTCCTTGGGACAGGCAGCGCGACAGGGTCTCCAAGAGATGCCGCATCTGCTTGAGTTCTTCGGCCCATTGGGCCTGCTGTTGCGCCGCGACGCGCTTCTGATCGGCCAAGGCGTCGGACATCTCCGCCGCCCGGCTGCGAACCGCCTCCAATTCCGACTCCAGAACGGTCCGCTCCTGGTCCCACATCGCGTGTTGCCGTTCCAGATTACGAAGCTCTTGCTGGAGCTGTGCGTCGCCTTCGACCGACGCGACACCGTTTTCGTCCAACCTTGTGCGGGCTTCGGCCAGTTCGGCGGCCACCGAGGCCAACTGTTCGGCCTGGCCGCGAGCTGCTTCCTGGGCTTGGCGCAGCTCGTCGCGATCCCGCCGAATCTCTTCCAGAATCTCCTCGATTTGGCTGCCTGCCTCGGGATCCGCCGTGCCACCTTCCGCCAGTTTGCCTTGGGCTTCGGCCAGCTCGGCGGCCACCGAGGCCAACTGT